>NZ_CP146963.1:0-667305 GCF_037113525.1 Butyrivibrio fibrisolvens
ATGTTATCCGATGAAATTACATCAATATTAAGTGACAGCTGGGATCATGTTAAAGATGCCGTTAGGGAAGAATCAGGCATAACTGATATTTCTTATCGTACCTGGATCGAACCTCTTTCATTCTATGAATATAACGGCGGCGTTGTTTTTATTCTAATACCTTCTGATAATTCAATCGCCCACAACTACATAATGACTCATTACCAGAACTTCTTTAAGGTCGCTATTTCTGAGCTTATAGGAGAAGCTGTTGATGTTTCTTTCATACTTCAAAAAGATGCCAATATTAATAATGAAAAGACATCTGATTTTGATTCGGAAAAAGAGACTCAATCCTCAAGTCTTAACTATGAAAATTCAAATCTAAATCCAAAATACAGATTTGATACTTTTGTAGTAGGATCCAATAATAAATTCGCGCATTCTGCATCCCTTGCAGTAGCTGAGTCTCCAGGAGAAAGCTATAATCCTCTTTTCCTGTATGGAGGTCCCGGACTGGGTAAGACTCACCTTATGCATTCCATCGGTCACTTCATTATGGAGCATAATTCATCTGCAAAGGTTTTATATGTAACATCGGAAGCTTTTACTAACGAAGTTATCGAATCCATCCGTTCCGGTAAGCAGGAATCAATGTCCAAGCTTCGTGAGAAGTATCGTACAGTTGATGTACTTATGGTCGATGATGTTCAGTTTATTATAGGAAAAGAGTCTACGCAGGAAGAATTTTTCCACACCTTTAATGAGCTTCACCAGGCTGGAAAACAGATAATTCTTTCTTCAGACCGTCCTCCAAAGGAAATGGAAACACTCGAAGAAAGGTTCAGATCCCGTTTCGAAATGGGACTTATCGCTGATATCCAGGCACCTGATTATGAGACAAGAATGGCGATTCTTCGTAAAAATGCAGAGAACTTCGGTAATCACATCGATGATGAGATCCTTGAGTATATAGCTACAAATATCAAGAGTAATATCCGTGAGCTTGAGGGTGCTTTTAATAAGATAATCGCATACTCTCGTCTTAATAATGTAGAGATCAATATTGATAATGTAAAAGAAGCTTTGAGAGACATCATCTCTCCTGAAGAAAATAAGATCATCACTCCGCAGCTTATCGTAAACACTGTATGTGAGCAGTACGGCGTAAGACAGGAGGATGTTGTATCCAGAAAACGTAACTCAGAGATCGTTCTTCCAAGACAGATCATTATGTTCCTTTGCAGGGAGATGACAGATATATCACTTGAAGAGATTGGAAGGATCCTTGGTAAAAAAGACCATACCACAGTCATGTCGGGTATAAGTCGTATAAAAGCCAAGCTTTCTACAGATGAGGATCTTGTTAAGAATGTGGATATAATCAAGAAAAAGCTTGGACCGACATCCTGATAGATCTTAAAAGTGGAAAATATATTTTATTTATTCACTTTTTTGCACAGTTCGTGTCCTATTTATCAACAGTCTTTTCATTGTAAAAAAGCATGTAAAATTGTATAATAATAAAGGTTTTGCACTTATAAACATTCTATATTATTTAGATTATTATTTTATTCTTTTTCTTTTATCTTCACCGGGGTGACCTCCCATTAGAAATTTTTAGGTGGATAAAACAAATACCTGTATATATAAATTTTTGACGACAGAAAGGAAGTATCGGAGCTATGAAATTTGTATGCTCGAAATCAAATCTTGTTAGTGGACTTCAGATTGTTTCTAAGGCTGTTCCAGCTAAGACAACAATGTCTATTCTTCAGTGTATATTAATCGACACCACAGAAGGAGTAATAAAATTCATAGCTAATGATATGGAGCTTGGTATAGAGACTATAGTTGAGGGTAATATCCTTGACAGAGGCTATATCGCAATAGATGCAAAGATCTTCTTTGACATCATCAGAAAGCTTCCGGATAACGATGTAACTATTGAATCCCAGAACTCTGAGGGTAATATCAAAGTTACTATCAGCTGCGAAAAGGCTAAATTTACTATTCTTGGAAGAAGCGGAGATGACTTCTCTTATCTTCCATCAATCGAAAGAATAGACGGAATCCATGTTTCACAGTACACACTTCGTAACATCATCCTTCAGACTATTTTCTCAATCTCAGAGAATGATACTAACAAAGTCATGAGCGGTGAGCTGTTCGAAGTTGATGGAAACATGCTTAAGATGGTATCTCTTGACGGACACAGAATCTCAATCCGTAAGGTAGAACTTGCTCAGAGCTATGGTTATAAAAAGGTTATCGTACCGGGAAAGGCATTATCTGAAGTATCCAAGATCCTTACAGATTCTACAGAATCAGTTGTAAGCATTTTCTTCACAGATAAGCACGTTCTCTTTGAGTTTGAGAAGACTGTAGTTGTATCAAGACTTCTTGAGGGTGAGTATTTCAACATCGATCAGATGCTTTCATCTGACTATGAGACCAAGCTTACTATCAACAGAAGAGAATTCCTTGATTGTATAGACCGTGCTACTCTCCTTGTAAAAGAGGGTGACAAGAGACCTGTTATTATCTCAATCGAGAACGGATTTCTTGAAATGAAGATCAACTCTGCTGTTGGTTCAATGGATGAAAAGGTTGATATTGAGAAGCAGGGTAAGGATCTTAAGATCGGTTTCAATCCTAAATTCCTTATCGACGCTCTTCGTGCGATCGATGATGACAATATCGATATGTATCTTGTAAATCCTAAGGCTCCATGCTTTATCAAGGATTCAGATGCAAGTTATACATATCTTATCCTTCCGGTAAACTTTACCACAGTAGATTAATAGAGGTTAGAAATGGATATAGTTAAGTTAAGAGAAACAGACGATTTTATAAAGCTTGGACAGGCCCTTAAGAAGGCTGGTTATGAGCAGTCCGGAGCAGATGCCAAGGAAGATATCCAGGCAGGTCTTGTAAAGGTTAATGGCGAAGTTGATACAAGACGCGGTAAGAAGCTTGTTCCGGGTGATGTTGTTGAGTACAGAGGCAGGAGTTTTAAGGTCGAAAGATGATAATAAAACAGCTGGAGCTTTTAAACTTCAGAAACTATGAAGAACTTCATCTTGATTTCGACAGAGGAACCAATATTCTGTACGGCGACAATGCTCAGGGCAAGACCAATATACTTGAAGCGATATTCATGTCAGCAACGACCAAATCTCATAAAGGTTCAAAAGATCGTGAAGTAATACGATTTGGTAATGATGAAGCTCACATTAGATCAATAATTGAAAGAGACCATGCCGAGTATAAGCTTGATATGCACCTTCGAAAAAGTAAGACCAAAGGCCTTGCAATCGATGGACAGAAGCTTAAAAAGGCAGCTGATTATGTAGGGCATCTAAATGCAGTTTTTTTCTCACCGGAAGATCTTGCAATAGTTAAAAACGGACCTTCCGAGAGGCGAAGATTTCTGGATCTTGAACTGTGCCAGCTTGATGAGACTTATCTTTATAATCTCTCAAGATTCAACAGGCTCATAGTTCAGCGCAACAAGATGCTTAAAGAGATGTATGATCATCCGGAATACAGACCGCTTCTTGATGTGCAGGATGATCAGATGATCACTTACGGAACACAGATCATTAAGGCAAGAGAAGAATTTATTGGTAATCTCTGCCGCATATTAGAGCCTATACATGAAAAACTTACGGGTGGGCGCGAAAATCTCAAGATTTTCTACGAACCCAATGTATCAGCTGATGATTATGAAAGTAAGCTAAAAAAAGCTAAAGACAGAGATCTGTTCCTAAAGCAGACCAGTGTTGGACCGCAGAAGGACGATTTCTCTTTTATTGTTAAGGCAGCTACAGGAAGTGATGCCATAGATATCAGGAAATTCGGTTCCCAGGGCCAGCAAAGAACTGCTTCTCTCTCACTTAAGCTTTCTGAGATAGAGATCGTAAAGCAGGCCAAGAAGGAAAATCCGGTACTCCTTCTTGATGATGTGCTTTCTGAGCTTGATTCAAACAGGCAGAACTACCTGCTTGATACCATAGGTGATATTCAGACCATAATCACCTGCACCGGTTATGATGAGTTTGTTAATCATAGATTTGAAATAAATAAGCTGTTCAGAGTAGTAAACGGAACTGTTACATCAGAAAACTGATTCCAAAATACAGCAGATAAAAAGAGGTTTATAAATGTCTAATAACGAAGCAGTACAGTACGGCGCGGATCAAATCCAGATTCTTGAAGGACTCGAAGCAGTTCGTAAAAGACCTGGTATGTACATTGGAACAACTGCAGCAAGAGGTCTTCATCACCTTGTATACGAGATCGTTGATAACTCAGTAGATGAAGCACTTGCAGGAGCTTGTGACCACATCGAAGTTACAATTACACCCGGAAATACTATTATCGTAAAAGATAATGGACGTGGTATACCTACAGGTATCAACCACAAGTCAGGACTTACAGGTGTAGAGGTAGTATTTACCATCCTGCATGCAGGCGGTAAGTTCGGCGGTGGAGGATACAAGGTATCCGGCGGTCTCCACGGCGTTGGTGCATCAGTAGTTAATGCCCTTTCAGAATGGCTTGAGGTTAAAGTAAGACAGGGCGGCAAAATCTTCCAGCAGCGCTATGAAAGAGGACACGTATGCTATCCTCTCAAAGAGATTGGAACATGCGAACCCTCCGATACAGGTACAACTGTAGAATTCAAGCCTGATGCAGAGATATTCAAAGAGACAACTGTATTTGATTATAATGTTTTAAGACAGAGACTTCGTGAGATGGCATTCCTTACAAGAGGACTTAAGATCACACTTAAGGATGAGAGAATTCCTGAGGATGCTGAGATCAAGGAGCCAAGAGTTGAGAACTTCCACTATGAAGGTGGTATAAGCGAATTCGTTGCTTATCTTAATAAGTCCAAGACTCCTCTTTATGATCAGATCATGTATTTCGAAGGAGACAAGAACGAAGTACATGTAGAAGTATCTGTTCAGCACAATGATGCATATAACGAAAGCATTTATACCTTCGTTAACAATATTAATACACCTGAAGGCGGAACACATCTTGAAGGCTTCAAGATTGCTACAACCAAGATCTTTAATGATTATGCCAAGGCTCAAAAGCTGGTAAAAGAATCTGATGAAAACCTTACAGGTGAAGATATCCGTGAAGGTATGACAGCGATCATCTCTGTAAAAATAGGTGATCCTCAGTTCGAAGGTCAGACCAAGCAAAAGCTCGGTAACTCCGAAGCAAGAGGAGCTGTAGCAAGTATCGTATCTGAGCAGCTTACATACTTTCTTGAGCAAAATCCTCAGATTGCTAAGACTATCATAGAAAAAGCAGTTCTTGCACAGCGCGCAAGAGATGCTGCAAGAAAGGCAAGAGATCTTACAAGACGTAAGACAGCACTTGACGGACTTGGACTTCCGGGAAAACTTGCTGACTGTTCTGACAAGAATCCTGAAAATTGCGAGATCTTCATCGTTGAGGGTAACTCCGCAGGAGGATCTGCCAAGAACGCAAGAAGCCGTGCTACACAGGCTATCCTTCCTCTTAGAGGAAAGATTCTGAACGTTGAAAAAGCAAGCGTTGACCGTATTTATGGAAACGCTGAAATAAAGACAATGATCACAGCATTTGGTACAGGTATCCATGAAGACTTTGATATTTCAAAGCTTCGTTATGGCAAGATCATCATCATGACCGATGCCGACGTAGATGGTGCTCATATCGCAACACTCATGCTGACATTCCTTTACAGATTCATGCCTGAACTTATCAAGCAGGGCCATGTATATCTTGCACAGCCACCGCTTTATAAGCTCGAAAGAAATAAGAAAACATGGTATGCATATTCTGATGAAGAACTTAACAACATCATCGCTCAGGTAGGACGTGACCAGAACAACAAGATCCAGCGTTATAAGGGACTTGGTGAGATGGATGCCGAGCAGCTCTGGGAGACAACAATGAATCCTGAGACAAGAACTCTTCTTCGTGTAAACATGGATGAAGATGCAGTTTCAGAGCTTGATGTAACCTTTACTACTCTCATGGGTGACAAGGTAGAACCAAGAAGAGAGTTCATAGAAGCAAATGCCAAGTTTGTTCAGAACCTTGATATTTAAGACAATTGCATTTGGGTTTATGACTTTGAGATCTTAAAGATAAATAACAATTCATGGAAAAGATATATTTTTTCCCATGAAAAAAGAAAAGGAAAAAAATAATGGCTGACAATGAAAATCAGAACGGAATAAACTCCGGAAATGATCTTCCAGATGATGTCTTTGATCAGACAGAAGCGACCAATACGACAGATATAACGGAAGTAGATTTAAAGAAGACAATGGAGACATCCTATATAGACTATGCGATGTCTGTTATAGCATCAAGAGCGCTCCCTGACGTAAGAGACGGTCTTAAGCCTGTTCAGAGACGTGTACTCTACTCCATGGTCGAACTTAATAACGGACCTGATAAGCCACATCGTAAATGTGCGCGTATCGTTGGTGATACAATGGGTAAATTCCACCCACACGGCGATACATCAATCTACGGTGCACTTGTTTATATGGCCCAGCCCTGGAATATGAGATATTGCCTTGTAGACGGTCATGGTAACTTCGGTTCAGTCGATGGCGACGGACCTGCTGCTATGCGATACACAGAGGCAAGACTTACCAAGATCTCTATGGAGATGGTGGCTGATATCAACAAGGATACAGTAGACTTCGTACCTAACTTTGATGAGACAGAAAAAGAGCCTGCTGTTCTTCCAAGTAGGATCCCTAACCTTCTGGTTAACGGAACTACAGGTATTGCTGTAGGTATGGCTACTAATATCCCGCCTCACAACCTTCGCGAAGTTGTAAGAGCCATCAATCTTATGATCGACAACAAGGTTAACGAGAACAGAGAGACAGAAATAGATGAACTTCTTCCTATCATCAAAGCTCCTGATTATCCAACAGGTGGAATAATCCTTGGAACAAGAGGAGCTGAAGAAGCTTACAGAACAGGTAGAGGTAAAGTAATCTGCAGAGCCGTTACAGATATTGAACCTATGAACGGCGGTAAGAACAGGATCGTTGTTACTGAGCTTCCTTACCTTGTAAACAAGGCAAAGCTCATCGAAAGAATCGCAGATCTTGTTAAGAACAAAAAGATCGACGGTATCACTGCTCTTCGTGATGAGTCCGATAAGGACGGTATGCGCATTGTTATTGAGCTTCGTCATGATGTTAACGCACAGGTAATGCTCAATAAGCTCTACAAACACACAGAGCTTCAGGCATCATTTGGTGTGATCATGCTTGCTCTTGTTAACAATGAGCCTAAGATCCTTTCTCTTGATAAGATGCTCAGATACTACATCTTACATCAGGAAGAAGTAGTTACAAGAAGAACAAAGTATGATCTTGGTAAAGCTGAAGAAAGAGATCACATACTGCAAGGCCTCCTTATAGCGCTTGATAACATCGATGAAGTTATTAAGATCATCCGCGGAAGTGATACAGTTCAGAGTGCCAAAGATCAGTTAATGGCTCGTTTCGGACTTTCAGAAGCACAGGCTCAGGCTATCGTAGACATGAGACTTCGTACTCTGACAGGTCTGGAAAGAGACAAGCTTCAGGCTGAGCATGAAGAACTTCTCAAGAAGATCGCTGAATATAAGGCAATCCTTGCTGATCATAATCTCCTTCTTGGAGTTATCAAGAAAGAGATCACTGAGATCGCTGATAAATACGGCGATGACAGAAAGACTCAGATCGGACATGATGAAGCTGAATTCGAAGATGAAGACCTCATCCCGAATGTTAATACAGTAATCGCTCTTACATCTCTTGGATATATCAAGAGAATGGCTATTGATAACTTCAAGGCTCAGAACAGAGGCGGTCACGGAATCAAGGGTATCAGTACTATTGACGGAGACTATGTAACAGATCTTCTCATGACTACAACGCACAACAATGTGATGTTCTTCACATCAACAGGTCGTGTATACACAATGAAGACCTATAAGATTCCGGAAGCATCCAGAACATCCAGAGGAACAGCTATTGTCAATCTCCTGCAGCTGGGACCTGATGAGAAGATAACAGCTATCATCCCTGTTGGAAGCTTCGAAGAAGAAGGCAAGCACCTGTTCATGGTTACTAAGAAAGGAACAGTCAAGAAGACTCCTATCAAGGATTTTGCCAATATCCGTAAGAACGGTCTTAGATGTATAAATCTTGAAGAGGATGATGAGCTTATCGAAGTTAAGACTACCAGAAGCAGCTCAGATATCTTCCTTGTAACAAAGAACGGAATGTGCATACGCTTCAAGGAAACAGACGTTCGTGCAATGGGACGTGACGCAATGGGCGTACGTGGTATGATGCTGGACGGTGATGATGAGATCATCGGAATGCAGATAGACTCTCAGGGTTCGTCTCTTCTTGTAGTATCAGAGAATGGATACGGTAAGCGCACCAAGCTTGAAGAGTTCAAGACTCAGTACAGAGGCGGTAAAGGACTTAAGTGTTACAGGATCATAGAAAAGACAGGTCGTCTTGTTGGTGTTAAAGCTGTTAATGATGAGCACGAAGTTATGATGATCACTGATCAGGGTACTATCATCCAGCTTAGAATGAGCGATGTATCTATATACAGCCGTATCACATCAGGCGTAAGACTTATAAAGCTTGACGACGGTGCAAGTGTTGTAAGTATCGCCAAGGTTCGTGAGAAGGTATCAGATGGAAGCGTTGAATATGAAAATATGGACGATGCCATGGAAGATATAGGCGAAGATGAAGTGACAATGTCTGACGACTATGATGAAGATGATATGGCTGATTCAGAAGAAAACGATGAAGATGCTGAAGATATTGAAGAGTCTGAGGATATTGATGAATCTGAAGATGAATGATTGAAGAGATATTACTTTTTAAACGAAGTGATAAAATAATTGAACGAATTGAAAAAAGTAATAGGGTCATTGATCTGTAAAAAATAATTAGAATTAGTAGAGAGGTGAAATCGCTGCGGTTTCATCTCTCTTTTTTCATAAAGTATGACTTTTTGTCACTTCGTTCCAAAAGTCATGTAATAAAGATATATTACTAATTAAATTAATCTTATAGACCGATATATATTTGTAGAAGCGCGACTTTTCAAGAAGTAATCAAACCATTATCTTGCTCTTTAAAAAGGAGTAAAGCCATGCTGAAAATAGGTCTGTTAGTATCTAATCTGAAAAGTGAAGAAATCAGCAATTTTTGTGCCGGAGCAATTCGTGCTGCGGAAAAAGAAGGAATATTTCTGACCATACTTCCCGGAGGAAAGATCCTGTCTGATGAGCAGAAGGAAAATATTGAAAGCTTCGAATACCAGGAGACGGTTATCTTTGACTATGTCAACGGAGATAACTTTGACGGACTTTTGATCGATATAGATAAGATCGGTGAAGACGTATCTGATTTTGATAAAGACAGATTCCTTGGGCGTTTTCTTTCTGAAAGGATTCCCTTCCTGACATTGTCAGAATTCAGAGACCACAAGACCATTAATAATCCATGGAAAAAGCATGATATGATCCAGGGATATCAGGCTGTTCTTGATATGGAAAACTATATTACAGCAGGAGAACTCCCGCTTCCAAAGGATGATATCTGTATACCTCCAATCGAGACAACTGCAGCTGATACGATGAAACAGCTTGGGATCATGGTAGATAAGATCATACATACGTCAGGTAACGGAGTAGACATCTATAAAAAGATAATGACAACCCTTGCTCATGGTGGAGTCAAAAATGCCATAATTCTGGTATATGGAGATGGTATAGCAAATACTCCCAAAAATCCTTGGATAATGCCAGAAACGATCCTTGTTAAAGGAATCCTTAATGACGGAAAAATACTGGATCTGCCTAAAGGAACGATCGTTGGCACCATGAATCTTCTTGATGAATCAACAGAAGAAGCCATGAATCCGGGAGGCTGGATAGTAAGAACACTTTTTTACAATGAAAACCAGAATGGTGTAATTGCAATAAAGGTTAGTCCCCAGTATATGATCCCGGGATTTGAGAGTCTGATGTATGAGATCATACAGGCTGCTGTTAATGATGCATTTAAAAATGTGATATGCCAGAGCATGGCTGAAGAGATCAGAGCACTTCAGGAAGAGGTCGAAAGAGGCGATTCTATTCTTGACCGTCTTGGAGAAAAAGATCTTATGACAAATGAGTACAACCGAAGAGGCTTCTTTACCCATGCTTATGATTATATGCAGAACGAATACACAGAAGGCCGATATGCCATCATCTCCTATGTAGACCTTGATACTATTACTACTATCAACGACCTGTATGGAAGACCTGAAGGTAATAATGCTGTAAAAAGAACTGCGAAAGTCCTTCACAATGTATTTGGAGAAGATGCTCTTGTGGGAAGGATAAGAGGAAATGAATTCGCAGTACTTCTCATAACAGACAGAAAAGACAAGATCGATTATCTGAGAGCATCCATGCAACAGCAGAATGCAAGACTTATGGCCGAGCAGGATAAACCATATACGATACACCTGATGTTTGTAATAAGCAGTTTTGAATATAATAAAAACATAAGACTTGAGGATATGCTCAAGGAAGCTGATCAGAGTCTTAGAAACATGAAAGACATGATCTAGACAAAATAAAGCTATAAATACATGATGAAATTAATGTACGATGTAGCGATTTTATCATTTTGAAATAAAAACAATCTTATGGATTGACTTTTATTATTTATGCATTTATACTTTAATTCATTAAATCAAAAAAGTAGTTAAACCGTTGAACAGGACGAGTAAGTATGGCTGTTATTTTCAGAGAGCTGTTGGCTGGTGTGAAACAGCAATGACGAAATACCGAATGGACCTGCGAGGGCAGCCTGAAAGGATCATTCCGAGTAGGTGCTGACGGGAACCTGAACCGTTATCAGCCAGGCAGATATGTTGATCGTAACGATACAAAGTATCTGAAAGAGTGGGTAAACGAACCGAAAGGTCACGCACCAATATGGGTGGTACCGCAGAAGCTGTGAATGTACAATGATAGTAAATTCAAAGCCTTTGTCCCAGTTATAGTAACTGAGGCAGAGGCTTTTTTTATTACAAAATAGGAAAATCTTGTCTAGTAAAAAGTTCGGTAAAGATGATATCCATTGCTGAGCAAGAATTTATAGACATTCCTATTCCAATAGAACAAGTCGATGCTTCAAAACCAGAATTCTTGATTTAAGAATCATTTCCAAAAATGGAGGAAAAAGCAATGATCAAAGAAGCAATCGCACAGGTAGTAGCAGGTAAGGATCTTGACGAGCAGACAGCTAAGGCAGCAATGAGCGAGATGTTCGACGGAACAGCAACACAGGCTCAGATAGCAGCATTCATTACAGCACTTCGCATGAAGGGCGAGACAGTTACTGAAATCACAGCATGCGCTAACGTTATGAGAGAAAAAGGCGTCAGAGTTCAGCCAAGCACAGACGTTATGGAAATCGTAGGAACAGGCGGAGACCTTGTTGGAACTTTCAATATCTCAACAACTTCAGCATTTGTTATTGCGGCAGCAGGCGTACCTGTAGCTAAGCACGGTAACAGAAGCGTATCTTCAAAGTCAGGTGCAGCAGATGTTCTTGAAAAGCTTGGAGCAACGATTACACTTGAGCCTGACCAGATGATGAAAGTACTTGATGAAACAGGCATCTGCTTCCTCTTCGCACAGAAGTACCACTCTTCCATGAAGTATGCAGCACCTGTTCGTAAAGAGCTTGGAATCAGAACAATATTTAATATCCTTGGACCGCTCACCAATCCGGCAGCAGCCAAGATGCAGGTAATGGGTGTATATGACCAAAAGCTTGTTGAGCCACTTGCACAGGTTCTGTCTAACCTTGGAGTTACAAGGGGCGTTGTAGTGTGTGGAAGCGATGGAATAGATGAAGTTACTCTTACAGGTCCTACAACAGTATGTGAGATAAGAGAAGGTAACCTTCACACCTATGAGCTTTCACCTGAAGTCTTCGGCTTAAAGCTCTGCAAGCTTGAAGACCTGATCGGAGGAACTCCGCAGGAGAATGCTCAGATAACACGCGACATTCTCTCAGGCAAGGAAAAGGGACCTAAGAGAGATGATGTAATCTTGAATGCAGCTCTTGCTATCTATCTTGGAGTTGATGGAATCTCAATGGCAGATGCAGTTAATATGGCAAAAGAGACTATCGATTCAGGTAAGGCTCTTGAGACACTTGAAAACTTTGTAGCTGCTACCAATAAGTACGCAGAGCTTAGCGCATAATCAAAGAACAGATAGTGTACCGGCTACGGTGATACGAAAGTCGGTACACAGATACATAGATTTAATTATTAGAGGAAGCATATGATACTTGATGATCTTGTAGCTGCAACCAGTAAGCGACTCGAAGTAGAAAAAAGTCAGATTTCACCTGAAAAGATGAAAGAAATGGCTCTTGAAATCAGAGAGCGTGAACTAAAAGATACGGCTGGCGATGCAAGCAAGGATAAAGACTTTATTTTTAAAAGAAATCTTCAAGGCCCGGGAATCCATTTTATCTGTGAGGTAAAAAAAGCATCTCCTTCCAAAGGAATAATTGCTGAGGACTTCCCTTACATAGATATAGCAAAAGAATACGAAAAGATAGGCGCAGACGCTATTTCTGTACTAACAGAGCCTGACTATTTTAAAGGTAATATCGAATATATAAAAGATATACTTGATGCCGGAGTCACTACTCCCCTGCTTCGAAAGGATTTCACGATCGATGAGTATATGATCTACCAGGCTAAGGTATACGGCGCATCAGCAATACTTCTTATATGTGCGATCCTTGATGATGAAAGGTTAAAAGCCTATCACGAGCTTGCAACATCCCTTGGGCTTTCTGCAATAGTTGAAACCCATGACGAGGATGAGGTAAAAAGAGCTCTTGCTATAGGCGCTGAGATCGTCGGAGTCAACAACAGAAATCTTAAGGATTTTACAGTTGATCTTGGCAACAGCATAAGACTTAGAAAGCTAGTCCCACAGGATAAGATATTCGTTGCTGAAAGCGGGATCAAGACTGAAGAAGACATGATAAAGCTTAGGGATGCAGGCGTAAATGCAGTTCTTATAGGCGAGACTTTTATGAGGTCAGATGATAAGGGCGGCATGATACAAAGACTTAAGAGAGGGATTTAAAATGGTTAAGATTAAGATCTGTGGTCTGATGACCAAAGAAGATTGCGTAATAATGAACGGATTCAAGCCGGATTACTGCGGATTTGTTTTTGCTAAGACAAGGCACTATCTGACAGACCAGATGGCTGGAGATCTCAGAAACACACTGGATATCTCAATACCTACAGTTGGTGTATTCGTAGATGATGATATGAACCACATCGTAGATCTTTATAATAGCGCCATCATCCAGATAATCCAGCTCCACGGCCATGAAGACGCAGCCTACATAAATCTTCTTAGAGAAAAGATCGCAGCATCAGGTCCTGACAAAAAGCGCCACTACGATGAATTCGGCGAAGGCGCTCCAATCATGAAAGCCATAAGAGTCAAGGACGGATCAGAGTTTGATAATATAGATGATCTTCCTGTAGATATGCTCCTTTTAGACAATTATGTTGAAAAGCTTCCGGGAGGAACAGGACAAAGCTTTGAGCTTTCAATGATACCAAAGCTTAATAAGCCATATTTCCTTGCCGGCGGCCTTACTGCTGATAACATCCCTCAGGCACTTGTTCAGTCAAGACCATATGCAATAGACGTTTCATCTGCTGTTGAAACCGACGGACATAAGGACTGGAAAAAGGTTGAAAAGCTCATGAGAGTTATGGAAGCTTACAGACCTCAAACTCTCTTTGTATAGTAAATAGGCATAAAGCCTATTTACCGATGGAATCGTTTTATTTAATGATAACGAAAGGAATTAATTAACATGGTAACAAAAGGCAGATTCGGAAAATTTGGTGGCCAGTATGTTCCTGAGACACTTATGAATGCGATCACGGAACTTGAAGAAGCCTATAACAAATATAAGGATGACCCTGAGTTTAATAAGGAACTTACTGATCTTTTTAATAACTATGCAGGACGTCCATCGCTTTTATATGAAGCTAAGAAGATGACACAGGATCTTGGCGGAGCAAAGATATATCTTAAGCGTGAAGACTTAAACCATACAGGAGCACACAAGATCAACAACGTACTTGGACAGTGCCTTCTTGCAAAGCGCATGGGTAAGACAAGAGTCATAGCTGAGACAGGTGCAGGCCAGCACGGCGTTGCTACTGCTACTGTTGCTGCTCTCATGGGTCTTGAATGTGAGATCTTCATGGGTAAGCTTGATACAGAGCGTCAGGCTCTTAACGTATATAGAATGAGACTTCTTGGTGCCAAGGTTAACGCAGTAGAGTCAGGAACAGGAACACTTAAAGACGCCGTTAACGCAGCCATGAAAGAATGGAGTAGCCGCGTAGCTGATACCCACTACGTACTTGGCTCAGTTATGGGACCATATCCTTTCCCTACTATCGTTCGCGATTTCCAGGCAGTTATCTCCAGGGAGATCAAATCCCAGATGCTGGAAAAAGAGGGACGACTTCCCGATGCAGTTCTCGCCTGCGTAGGCGGAGGATCAAATGCGATCGGAGCTTTTTACGACTTTATCGAAGATGAGGAAGTTGAGCTTATTGGCTGCGAGGCAGCAGGCGAAGGCGCTGATACACCAAGAACAGCTGCGACAATAGCTACAGGTAAGCTTGGAATATTCCATGGTATGAAGTCACTCTTTTGCCAGAATGAAGATGGTCAGATCGCACCGGTATATTCAATCTCAGCTGGTCTCGACTATCCCGGAATCGGACCTGAGCACGCATATCTTAACGATATAGGTAGAGCTAAATACGTGGCTGTTACTGATGAAGAAGCTGTAGAGGCTTTTGAATACCTTTCAAAAACTGAAGGAATAATCCCTGCGATCGAGAGTTCACACGCCGTTGCTTATGCCATGAAGCTTGCTCCAAAGATGAGTAAGGACAAGATCATCGTAATTAACCTGTCAGGTCGCGGGGACAAAGACGTTGCAGCAATCGCTCGCTACCGCGGTGAGAATCTTCAGGACTAAGGAAGTTTGAAAATATAAAATTTTCAAACTTCACGAAGTGGTGTCGCGAGCTCCACCACTTCAACCATTAATCACTCGTTTCACTCGCGACATGAGGTTAAAAAATGACAGATATTAAGATAGCTGATGCCTTCAAAAACGGTAAGGCATTTATACCATTTATAACAGGCGGCGACCCTGACCTTGATACAACAAAAGAGCTTATTTTAGCCCTTCAGGATGCAGGAAGCGACCTTATCGAGATTGGAATTCCTTTCTCCGATCCTATCGCAGAAGGCCCTGTAATTCAGGAAGCTGACGAAAGAGCCCTTGCAGCAGGCACCACAACAGACAAACTTTTTGATATGTTAAAAGAGCTTCATGATGAAGGTAAAGTTACAGTTCCCATGGTATTCCTTACATACGCAAATGCTATTTTTGCCTATGGAAAAGAGAAATTCATGAAGCGTTGCGTTGAAAGCGGAATGCAGGGAATCATCGTTCCGGATATACCATTTGAAGAGAAGGAAGAATTTGAAGATGTGGCAAATGAAAATGGTATATCAATTATATCTATGATCGCTCCTACTTCTGAAGACAGGATCAAAATGATCGCAAAAGAAGCAAAAGGTTTCCTTTATGTTGTATCATCAATGGGCGTAACCGGAGTAAGAGAAGAATTTGCTACCAACATCGAAGACATGATAGCTACAGTAAGAGAAGTTTCAGACATCCCTGCCGCTGTGGGATTTGGAATATCGAACCCTGACCAGGCACAGGGCATGGCTGAAAAGTCAGATGGTGCCATAGTAGGATCTGCTATCGTTAAGATCGTAGGCCAGTATGGAAAAGACTGTGTTCCCCATGTAGCAGAATTTGCGAGACAGTTAAAGGATGGAGTTCAGAAGGCAACAGCATAATACTGATTACGGAACTTGAAATCATTTAATATTCAAACTTTTATGCTGCTAACTGACCTAAATTTTTAATTTTGTGCATTTCACGAAATAAAACTGTTAATTCGTCAAAAAAACACAGCATATAATAACTCTATATGCTATAATCTCAATAGCTAGTTAATTAGAAAATAATAAATTGAAAGTTTTTTCAGGAGGACGAATAAATGGCAAATTTCTTTGAAAAACTCGGGGACAGCATTTCTAAGGGAGCTGCAACAGTTAACCAGAAGGCTAATGACCTTATGGAGACAAACAAGCTTAACCAGGATATCAAGGCTGCACAGGCTCAGAAGGAAGCTGATATCGTTAAGCTTGGTCAGCTTTTATACAACTTCAAGAAGAACCCCGGAAGTGCAGAACCGGACTATGATGCAGTAATTGCAGACATGGACAGCATCGATGCTAAGATCGATTCACTTAAGAAGCAGCTTCAGGATCTTCGTAACGAGCAGATCTGCCCTAACTGCGGTAGCGCAGTACCGAAGGGAACAGCATTCTGCCCTAACTGCGGTAACAAGATGCCTGTACCTGAAGTTAAGCCTGTAAATCCTTGCCCAAGCTGTGGTAAGGAAAACACACCTGGCGACAAGTTCTGCCAGTACTGTGGAACACCTCTTAACCAGGAAGCACCTGCTGCTGAAGCAGCTCCAGTTGTTGAAGAAGCACCTGCTGCTGAAGCACCAGTTCTTATGTGCCCTCAGTGCGGAACACCTTACAACGAAGGTGACAAATTCTGCCAGAACTGTGGAAAGACATTATAATGTAGTTCAAAACATAAATGGTTTAAACTACTAGTAATCAAAATGTTACACATTTTGATTACCATAGTTAAGAAAAAATGCCCCGGTGACCAAGGTCATCGGGGCTGATTTTTTGTACAAATCTAGTAATAGAATTCTGGAAATCAAAATGTGCAACATTTTGATTACGTGTAGTTCGAAACATTTATGTTTTGAACTACCTTAAAATGCAACGTCATACAGGAACATATCGTTCTCTTCGTAATATATCAAAAGTTCATTCTCTATCTTATCAACATATTCATGCATTGATTCAAATAGTATATCTACATTTTCTTTTGTTACTCTGCTCTCTCCCGCTGCCATCTGCTGTTCCATGAAGTGATTGATCTCGGAAGTAAAGTGAAGGGTATCCATATAGTTATTAAGATTAGAAGTTATCTCTTCGTTATTTTTGAAATAGTAAACTTCAACATTGTCGTACTCAAGGAGGGCTTTGATGGCTGTTTCCTCATTATAGAGGTATGCGTCTGAGTCTCCCTGTCTGTAAGCACTGTCCCAGAAAAGAATTGAATATGCAGGGAAGAAAAACTTGAAGTTGGTTTCAGGGTGATTCGCAACCTGCGTGGTAAGTAGTTCTATGTTTGCTGCAAGATTTTCTGCGTACTCATCTTCTTTTTTCATTTCAGCTATGGTAGATGATCTTGCATAGTGACTGAGCATTCCAGCTTCGGAGAAGTCTTTGCCTGCTTCCCAGTTATAAGAGAGGTTATCATCATAATGCGCGAACACGGACTGGACCATCATATAAGGGATCTTTTTAAAAAGGACATCCTTGTTCCAAAGGTAGGTGTAATCATTAAAAGGATTCTTATCATAAAGATATGTTGGAGAGCCGGTTGTTTCGTAGGTTGGTTCGGGTGATGCCGAAAGTGAAGTTGTATCTATTGAGTAGAAAACATATTCAGGGCTGTGGTCTTCAAAAGCAACATCGAGAAGGTAACAAAGATCTGCGGTTGCGCCATAGGAGCGGATAGCCTTGATCACAGTTTCGCATCCAAAATCTTCTTCATACCAGGAGTTGTTATTGTTCTCTGCAACAGATGAACCGACGATAAGTCCCTGATATTCGAAATTGCGAAGAGTTCCAACGCACTGGTACTCTTTTTCCGTAAGAACAGGGGTCATTCCAAATAAAGGGCCGTGGTAATGATAGAAGGGGTCGAATATGACTACGACAAGGGCAACTACAAGAAGAAGTGCGACAATGCCGATGAGTATTTTTTTGATAAACTCCTTTGGTGTATTCATAGCATTCCTTATTTATAAACAATAGTTTGTATGATCTATAATAGATCAGATTTCAGATCAGATATCTCCTTGGTTTGAGAAAAAATAGAGTTCATTAGAGGAGAGATCAGAAACATAATTCGGGTGTTGTGCTTTTAAAACGTAAAGTATATAAAAGTCTGTACATTAGATAATGATAGGATAGACAATACTGCAAGTACTGCCAGAACCACGATTTGGCTGGTTTTAAATGTACTCTCCTGTGCTATCTCTCTGGCATTTTTCCTTGTCATAAGGAAAAGAGAAAATGCAAGTATGACTATCATAAGCACGAAGAAGAAGATGTTAAGCATATTTGGAGCAAAGAGCTGCACTGCTTCTTCTAATACATAGGTCTCTGAAAGAGAAAGGTTAGCTGCTGTCCTGTAAAGGAATCCAGGGAAGGTGAAGAAGGCGAGCTTCTTAACCATAACACCTCCAGTCACAAGGTCCGGGGCCTGGAAGATGATAACGCTGAAGGAGAAAAACAGGAAAGTCAGCACCTGTCTTATTTTCTTTGGAAGGATCTTTTTCTTGTGGAAATGATCGAATATAACAAGGATTCCGTTCAAAAGTCCCCATACAACGTAGTTCCAGCCGGCGCCGTGCCAGAGTCCTGAAATGAAGAAGATAAGGAGAATGTTGAATACAGTTCTTACTACTCCTCTTCTGCTTCCGCCAAGTGGGAAGTAAACGTACTTGGTAAGGAATCTTGAAAGCGTCATGTGCCAGCGCTGCCACAGTTCCTGAACGCTCGCTGCCTTGAAGGGCGAGTTGAAATTCTGGGGAAGCGTAAATCCAAGCATCTGTGAGATTCCATCGGCCATATCGCAATAGCCGGAAAAGTCAAAGTATATATTAAGTGCTGTAGCGATTCCTGCGACGATAACGCACAAGGTATCAAGATAATATGCCTGACTATAAGTGTAAGTAACGATCAGAGCGATGGTGTCAGCCATCAGAACTTTTTTAGAAAGACCTATAATAAAGAGGATAATGCCTCTTGCAAATCTGTCAGGGTCAAAGGAAAGCTTCTTTATATCATGTGTCTGTTCAATGATCTCAGAAGGGAAAGCAATAGGTCCCTGCATGATCTTTGGGAAGAAAAGCACATAAAAAGCGTAGCTTAGAAAATCGTAATGAGGAATCTCGCCTTTAGATCTGTCTATAACAAATGCGATCTGGGAAAAGGTGTAAAAGCTGATTCCCACAGGAAGAAGGAAAGCCGTAAAGGTATAATCCGTCTTAAAGATCGCATTGATGTTATCAACCAAAAATCCCGTGTATTTAAAATAACCGAGGACGGCGACATGGAATATTACCACGAGGGCGGTCAGCATTTTCGGAGCTTTTTTTCTTTTCTCTATAATATAGGAAAAAAGATATGTGACTGCCATGGAGATACCGATTATAACAAGGTACTTCCAGTTAAAGATCCCATAGAGCACTGCACTCATCAGGGTAATAAAGAGTATGGCAAGTCGCCTGTGGCCGAGTTTAAGCAACAGGTTCCATCCTGCAAGCAGCAGGGGCAAGAATATGAAGATAAATCCAAATGAATTAAAAACCATGTTTTTATACTATCACAAACATAATAGGATTAAAAATGATTATTTTTGATATAAATAGGGCAAAAAATGACTATACATTCATACTAAAATATTTTAGAATAACCTCAACGATTAGATACAAATACTGTATCTGTAGAATTTATTGATGATGTAAAGATAATTACAAAAATGCGTAGCTTCTGCGGTTTTTGTAATTCAATGAATTAATATCTTAATTCGATCAAAGAAACAAGAAATAGTGGGAGGTTTTTTATGAGCAAAGAAGTTAAGAAAGCTACGCTCTATGTAGACAGAAACATAGAAGTTGGGGAAGTTGACAAGAGAATCTATGGTTCTTTTATCGAGCACCTTGGACGAGCAGTATATGAAGGAATCTATCAGCCTGGTAACAAGTTCGCAGATAATGAGGGACTTCGTCAGGATACAATAAAGCTTATTAAAGAGATCGGAGTGCCGATCGTAAGATATCCGGGTGGAAACTTCGTATCAGATTTCCACTGGGAAGACAGCGTAGGACCTGTTGAGAAACGTCCTCATCGCATCGAGCCTGCTTGGGGCGTTATTGAGACCAATGAATTCGGTCTTCACGAGTTCATGAACTGGTCCAAGAAAGCCGGAACAGAGACAATGTACGCTATCAACCTTGGTACACGCGGAATCGAAGATGCCAAGAACGTTGTAGAGTACTGTAATATTAAGAAGAATACTCTTTATTCTGATATGCGTCGCAAAAATGGTGCTGAGGATCCATTTGATATTAAGTTATGGTGCCTTGGTAACGAGATGGACGGACCTTGGCAGATGGGGCACAAGACAGCTACTGAGTACGGACGTATCGCTAACGAAGCAGGTAAGATCATGAAGTGGATCGATCCTTCTATTGAAGTTGTAGCTTGCGGAAGTTCAAATATGGGCATGCCTACATTCGGTAAGTGGGAAGCTACAGTCCTTGAAGAGGGCTATGATACATTCGATTATCTCTCACTTCATACATATTATGGTAACCACGAGAACAACACACCTGATTTCCTTGCTTCTTCTGTAGATATGGACAAGTTCATCAGCGCTGTTGTATCTGTATGTGATTACGTTAAGGCTGTTAAGAAGTCTAACAAGCAGATCAACCTCTCTTTTGACGAGTGGAATGTATGGTATCACTCCAACGAGCAGGACAAGAAGCTTGAGAAGTGGATCGAGCATCCTCACCAGCTTGAAGATATCTATAACTTCGAAGATGCCCTCCTTGTAGGAAGTATGCTCATCACTCTCCTGCGCCACGCTGACAGAGTTAAGATTGCATGTCTTGCTCAGCTCGTTAACGTTATTGCACCTATCATGACTTCAGACACAGGTGCATGGAAGCAGACAATCTTCTATCCTTACATGCACGCAAGCCAGTTCGGTAGAGGCACAGTTCTTACATCTGTTGTTAAGACTCCTACATATGAGTCCAAGCACGGCGATGCTCCTTACATTGACAGCGTTGTTGTTAAGGATGAGGAGAACGGCACAGTTACTATCTTTGCTGTAAACAAAGACCTTGAGAATGACTTCGAGCTTACAGCTGACCTTCGCCAGTTCGCTGATTATAAGGTAAAAGAGCACATCATGCTCACACACGATGACCTTAAAGCTGTAAATACAGAAGAGAATCCTGATAATGTAGCACCTGTAGCTTACAATGGAACAAAGCTTGATAATGGAGTACTTACAAGCATTCTTCCTTCAAGAAGCTGGAATGTTATCAGACTTGAGAAATAAGATAGTTATTTAGATTTATGATCCCTGTTAGCGCCTTGTGGTGGTGGCAGGGATTTTTTGCGCGAAAAAGTGCAACAATAAAACTCTTCATTATGGAAGTAATGTGGATGATAGACGGATGATTTCCTAACAGAACAATGATTTTGTTCATCTACGAAAAAACGTTTCCTTAACGCTAAAAAATAATAATATTGTGCTGAAATATAGTGCAATTAAAGAATTTTTTAAATATATTTTCGTGAAAAAGAAAATGTTCGAATATGTGATAATTACTGCAAAAGTATTGACGAAATAATACCAACAATATATTATGGGTAAAGATTTTTAATAATTATTTATAGGCAAACGCTTTCCGGTGACGGGCGGACGCAAAGCTGTAAATCTTGGTGAGTAATCAAAGTTTTTGGGGAGACCATTCGGGGGGATTCCGATTTACTGATATGTATTACAATTAAATGCAAGATGGTTTAGCTGCAAAGAAGGATCTTTGCAGCTTTTTTTGTGTCTATAAACAAAAGGGATTGGCAACATAGTCGTTGTAAGGGGCTGATGCTTGTAGAGATGGTTAGGTATTCAAGGAGGAAATTAAAGTGATGCACAGTAAAAAATGTAACTTGTTCTTTAGAGTTACAGCGCTTTTGACAGCATGTTTTATCGTAATTGGTATGAGCGGCATTCAGACACTGGCAGAAAGTGGAGGAAGCTCAGATGCTCCACAGACAGAAGTAACGACTGAGGAAGGTGGATCGGAGAATAAGAATCAGGCGAAAGAAGAGGAACATAAAGAAGATTCTGCTGGTGCAGGTGGTTCTTTAGAGGAGAATGAAAAACCTGCTGATGCAGGATTCTCAAGTTCTAATGATGAAAACAATGGAGAAACAGGAGACTCTTCAACTGAGTCAACTTCAGACGTTGCAGCAGAAAGCTCTACAGAATCGGCTTCTGATGCTTCTACAGAGAGTTCTTCTGAAGATGCAGCCGAGGAAGCTTCTACAGAAGAAGCACCTCAGGTACTTGGCGCACCCAGACTTAAGAAATCATTGGTCATCTCTAATGGACAGATTATATTTGCGAATGACGCAGAGGAAGAAAATGATTACAGATGGGATAAGGACAACCTTCTTAGAACAAGAGATGAAGTTACTATTTCAGTAGATGTTAATGTTGAAGCTGTAGATCCGTCTAATCCCCAGGCAGAAAAAAGAACATCACCGGCAATTTATGGCGTTTATGTTGAAATAGAATATAAGAACATTGAGACAGAATGTACAACTTATGCTGAAATGCACCATGCAGGGAACGGAACTTATACATATACATTCCCTTCAAATGTAGCTGCATATGAGATAATAAAAATAACTGCCGAGGATATTTACGGCGTTGCTACAGAAGATTCTTATTCTAAAGAAGATGCAAGTGGTAAAGAAAAAGAAAACAATATCTTCCGCAATATATCTATAGAAAAAGATCACTTTATTGGGACAGATTCTCCTGATAATTCTAAGAAATATATTGCTAATTCAAAAAGATGTCTGGTTGCTGGAGAATATGCATCTCCTGCATATGAAGATAGCGACTGGATCTCACTTCAGGGAGAAGAAGACCCATCAGTATCTTTGACAGTTTTCTTTACAGGATGGTTTTATGATAGTGGTAATTTCAAGGTTTCACTTGTTCCTGTAGATGAGAGTGGTAACGAGGTTGCAGGTACACCAATAGCTGGAACTATCAAGTCATCTGGCTGTATCTTTTGTCCATATTACGAAATAACCTTCGACCTTCCTGATGATAAGGATCAGTATCAGATATATAAGCTTAAACCTGAAGGAGATTGTTGGTTTAATATAGCAGTAAACTCTGTTAATGCAGATGGTCTTATATACGTTAAGATCGACAGTACAAGCCCTGTTGTCAAAGATATCGAAGTTACCTATGACGAAGATGATGATGGTGACGATAAGGGAGTATCCGGAACATATAAGTTTGGTGAAGGTCAGGAAAGCGTTGTATATGCAAAGAGAGATCTTACTCTGACTATCAATACATCAAATTCCTATGACCCTTCGATCAATGAAGCAAATGCAGAAGTAAGCACGGCTTCAGGTCTTTCTAAATTACAGTACGTTATATATGATGATCTATGCCCTTATGGAAGCGAAATAAAAGAAATAGAAATTTCGGATAAAGCTATTGATGAGTGTGAAAATATAAAGATCACTCTTCCTTACGAAAGCCAGAATCAGGGTCCTGTTAAGATTGGAAGTGTTGCGCTTGTTGACGAGGCTGGCAACCTGACATATGTAATTAAAGGTGATACGGAAGACGAAAACTATAATAACTATACAGCTACAGACAGAATAGAACCTGTAAGCTATGTAATAGATAGTGTAGTACCTGTAATCAGATTTACAGAACTTGAGGGCGAGGAACTTGGCGACGGATATCCAACAGACCTTGCATCAACAACATATTTCTTCAATCATGATATTTCAGGAAAGCTCACGGTAGAAGAAAGATACATCAAAGAAGTAACTCTTAGCGAAAGAGACGGTGGTAAAAAACCAGGACTGTCAGGTCAGGGAGAAGAGAATCACGAACTTGAAGCTGCTTCTGAGTATACATTTACATCTAATGGTGATGGTGACTATATATTTAGTGCCAAGGCAGAAGACATGAGTGGTAATATCTCAGATCCTGTTGATGGTCCATGCTTTGTAATCGACTCAACAGCACCTGTGATCACTGTAACATATACAGTAGGTGGCGAAAATGTTAAGCCTGAAGGCAAAGATAAGAGTTATTACAAAGATACAGTATATGTAGAGATCAGCATTGAAGAAAAACACCTTCTTGAAGAGGGAATAGATGCTGTAATCACAGGAACCAAAGCAGATGGAACAGCTGTAGAACTCAAGGTTACAGATTGGAATCACAGTGAAGGTTCAGATCACTGGACAGCCAGAGTTGAGCTTTCTGATGATGGTGAATATGCACTTAGAGCAGTTGCAACTGATAGAGCAGGTAATACATCTGACACATATGAAGGCCCAGGATTTACTATTGACCGTACAATTCCTGTTGTAACTATTACTTTTGATAATAACTCTGCTAAGAACGGTTATTATTACAACGCATCAAGAACAGCTACAATTACTGTTAAGGATTACACATTTGACAGCAGTAAATGTGAGCTTACAATGAACGCTCCTGACAATCTTCCTGCAGAGGGAGAATGGGCAGCAGCCGGTGATCAGACTTATGTAAAGACTGTAGCATTTACAAAAGATGGACGTTACGACTTCTCGTTCAAGACTACAGATAAAGCAGGCAACGAATCTGAGACACATACTATAAGTCTTTTCATAATAGATACTACAGCACCTGTTGTTACAGTAACCTATGATAACAACGATGTTAAAAATACCTATTATTACAAAGATGTGAGAAAAGCGACCATAAAGGTTGATGAAATGTCATTTGATGAGACTTTGGTTGATGTAAAGTCACAGGCATCTGATGATGACACACCAATGGCTGAGCTTCCTAAGCTTACAACCTTTGCTGCAAATGAAACGAAGAATGTATATACTTCTTCAATGTCTTTTGCTAAAGATGGTAAGTATGGATATACAATTGTAGTAGAAGACCTTGCAGGTAATAAGTCAGAGATATTTACAAGTGATATTTTCGTAATTGATACTACAGTTCCTGATATCACATTCACAGGTGTTGAGAACTATTCAGCTAATAACGGAGTAGTTGCTCCTGTACTTATCTACAAGGATCTGAATATTGACTTCTCTAATACAACTGTTGTTATGAAGGGTGCAAACCACGGAGAAGTTACACCAGAGTCCAAGCAGTCTACAGTATTTGACACAGTAACTATCACATACAGTGACTTTACTCATGACAAGGATACTGACGATCTGTACACTCTTAGCGTTAAGATCACAGACCTTGCAGGTAACGTAGCAGAAGAAGAGCTTGTATTCTCTGTAAACAGATTTGGTTCTGTATATGTTATTAGTGAAAACACTCAGGAACTTACAGAGCAGTATTATACAAATGAGCCTCAGGATGTTACTATCACAGAGATCAATGTTGACAGCCTAACATATAAAGAGGTTTCAGTCGACAGAGATGGTGATAGTGAAGTTCTTAAAGAGGGCAAAGACTACACAGTAACTGTCCAGGGTGATGACAAGTCATGGAAATCCATGACATATACAGTCAAGGCAGATAACTTCGAAAAAGATGGTAACTATTCTGTAATGGTATATTCCAAGGACAGAGCTACCAATACACAGGACAACCGTTCTGCAGAAAAAGAGATCGAGTTTGCCGTTGATAAGACAGCTCCTTCTATCGTAACTTCCGGAATTGAAGAAGAAGGTGTATACGAGGAAGAAGGCCACGATTTCATCATCAATGTATCTGATAACATGGGATTTGAGAGTCTTGTAGTATATGTAGGACAGGATAAACTTGAGGAACTTGTATCATTTACAGATGAGGATATCGAGAAGCAGGGCGGTACATTAACAATTAGCCTTCCTGAAGATGACAAATATCAGAATGTAATGATCCTTGCAACAGATGTTGCTGGAAATCAGTCTGAGAAAGATTTTAACAACGTATTGGTTTCACGTCAGGCGAAAAAGATTATAGAAGACGAGGAAGTATCTAAAAACGATGAGATCAAGCCTTTAGTTGAGCCGGATACAGATCCATTTAAAATCTGGGTAGCAGTAGCTGGAGGAGTTGTAGGAGCTTCAGGCTGTGCAGGAGCAGGCGTATACTTCTGGCGCAAGAAGAAACTTGGTGTAGAACCAAATACAAAAAAATAAGACGCTAGATCAAAATAGCTTTTGAAATGATTTTGATCAGACGTTAAATTAAAACTAATTTTTATATAGTTTTGATATTATGAATAATAAGGTCGCATGAATCGGATATGATTCTTGCGGCCTTATTTTTGTACGCTGAGTGGTGTATGTTTCAAGATGATTTATTAAAAGGAATAATAAATTCATTGCTATCGAATAATATCTACATGTTTGCTAAAATACAAATAGTTGGCTTTAAATATCGTACTAATACAAGAAAGGCAGACACATGAGATACTTATTTGACGGAGGCTGGAAGTTTCTTGAGACAGGCCTTGATACTACATTTGATGATATTCAGAAGATTAAAGACGACTTTAAGAAAGTTGAGATTCCGCATGACTGGCTGATCTATGACAGTACAGATCTGTATAGAGACGGACTTGGCTGGTATTCTAAGGATTTTGAATACGAAGAGGATGCTGACAAAAGATGCTTCATAACCTTTGAAGGAATCTACATGGACAGTGAAGTTTATGTTAACGGAAAGAGTGTATGGACCTGGAAGTACGGATATTCCTCTTTTACCTTCGAGTTAACAGATTATCTGCAAAAGGGTACTAATAATATCACTGTATCTGTAAGGTATCAGAGCTTAAATACTAGATGGTATTCTGGCGCCGGTATTTACAGAGATGTATGGCTTAACATAACTAGCGAAACTTGCCTTTCAAATGATGGCGTTTATATATCTTCAAGGCCAAGCGGGGATGATTTCATACTTAGAATTGAGTCGGAAGTTAGCGGAAGTAAGGCAGATACAGCTTCTATCAGCGCGGCTTTGGATGGCGTAGATATTGAAGAACTTGGATTATCAGAAAAAGTATCTATCATAGATGCTCCTTACTGCGACTACAAAGAGCTTGAGTCCGGGATAAAAAGATACAGATATGTAAACGAATATCTTGTAAAAAATCCTAAGAAGTGGGATCCGGATAGTCCTAATCTTTATAACATAAAAGTGGACTTGCTTGTTGATGGCAGAGAAGTTGATGAATACAGGACAAGAGTAGGATTCAGACATATAGTTCTTGATCCTGATAAGGGATTTATCATTAATGGCAGAAATATAAAGCTTAACGGTGTTTGCGAGCATCACGACCATGGCGCTCTTGGAAGTGCATATAATTCCAAAGCCATGAGAAGAAAGCTCACTATGCTTAAGTCCATGGGAGTTAATGCTATAAGAGGAACTCATAATATGGTGGCTCCAGATGTGCTTGATCTTATGGACGAGATGGGCTTTGTCTTTATCTCCGAAGCTTTCGATATGTGGAGGAAGTCTAAGACTACCTATGACTACGCAAGATTTTTTGACGGCTGGCACAAGAGAGATGTGGCAAGTTGGGTTCGTCGTGACAGGAACCATGCATGTGTGGCATTCTGGAGTATCGGTAACGAAATCTATGACACCCATGCGGATGAAGATGGCCAGAGGATAACTAAGGAGCTTTCCGATCTTGTTAAGGAATTTGATCACAATGGTAACGGAAGACCAACAATAGGCTCAAACTACATGCCATGGGAGAATGCTCAGAAGTGTGCAGATATATTAGGAGTTGCCGGATATAACTATGCAGAGAAGTTTTATGAAGAGCACCACAAGGCACATCCTGGCTGGGTCATCTATGGAAGTGAGACTTCATCAATAGTACAGAGCAGAAACATATATCACTTCCCTGCATCGGCAAGTGTCCTTTCAGATGATGATGAGCAGTGTTCAAGCCTTGGTAACAGCCAGACGAGCTGGGGAGCTAAGAGCACGGAAAGTTGTATCAGAGTTGACAGGGATACGCCTTTTTCCATGGGACAGTTCCTGTGGACTGGCTTTGATTATATAGGAGAGCCGACTCCGTATCATACCAAGAACTCATACTTTGGCCAGATAGATACGGCAGGTTTCCCCAAAGACGTATTCTATGAATGGCAGGCCGCATGGACTGATGCTGGTAAAGCACCAATGATCCACATCTGTCCATCTTATTGGGATTTCAATGAAGGTCAGACTATTGATATAAGGATCGTGACCAATGCTCCTAAGGCAGAGCTGTATGTAAACGGAGAAAGAATTGGAGATCACGAATTCTCTAATAAGCCTGGCTCAGGAAGCAAGATAGAATGGAATCTTCAGATTCCATATACAAAAGGTATAGTTGAGGCAAGGGCTCTTGATACAAATGGTAAAGTCATAGCTATTGATGTCATTAAGAGCTTTGAAGATGCAAAAAAACTTTGCATAAAGCGTCCATTTGAAGAGGGAAAAGATCTTATAGCAAATACTAAAGACCTTGCATATCTTGAAATATCTGCGCTGGATAAAGACGGCACAGAGGTAGCCAACGCCCAGGATAGAGTTACAGTAACAGTAACAGGAGCAGGAAGACTGGTTGGCCTTGATAACGGCGACAGCTCTGATCTTGACAGCTATAAAGGAAACAGCCGAAGACTTTTTGGTGGTAAGCTTCTTGCAATAATACAGACAACTGGCAAGGAAGGCGATATAGAGGTAACAGTTACTGGTGAAGGGTTAGAGGAATCAAAGTATACTTTTAGAAGTGTAAAAAGACTTGAAGGAGGTATTGAATACACTGTAAAGAGCTTTGAAGATAGCATCGAACATTCTGTTAAGAGTGATAGGTTAGATGAAATAGGTAGCAGCTATACTAAAAAGATACTCTGTTATGAACCTCTTGAAGCCTTAGAAGCTTGCTCAGACAGAGTCATAAACCTTGGTCAAAAAGACGAAGTACCGATCCGTAAGCTTGAGCTTGTAAATGAAAGCGGCAGCAATATCTTTACCCAGGATGATAGAGAAAAGGTATTATCAGTTAAAATCCTTCCTGAAAATGCAAGCTATAAGGATGCCACATTCGAGGCTGTAACTGAGTTTGGAGCAAAGTCCAATATAGCAGAGCTTGAAGTTATAGATGGAAAGGCTGTAGTAAGAGCCAAGGGTGATGGAAGATTCTTCGTAAGAGCGCTTTCAAAGAATGGTAGCGACAAGACAAGAATCATCTCATACATGGACTTTGAAGTTAAGGGAATGGGAGCTGCGTTCCTTGATCCATACAACTTTGTATCAGGAAGTATGTATGAAAGCTTTGAAGGCGAGATTGGTACGGGTAATGATAAGGGATTTGCTACTGCTAGAGGCCAGAAGACGATTGTTACATTTAACAGACTCGATTTTGGAAGAGACCTTGCTGATGAGATTACAATTCCGGTTTTTGCTTTAGATGAAGGAACCAGTAGGATCAAGTTATGGTCAGACGGAGAGGTTGTACTGGATGAGATATACGATAAGCCATTTATGTGGAATGTATATCAGGAAGTGACATGGAAGCTTAAAAAACCCCTTACAGGAGTGTGTGATCTTAGCTTTGAAACTTGGAATAAGCTCCATATCAAAGGCTTTGAGTTTAAGAAAAATAAAAGAGCATTCAATGAACACCTTGCTGTGGATGCAGATGAGATCTATGGTGATACTTACACTAAGGAAGCGGATATTGTATCAGGAATTGGCAATAACGTATCACTCGTTTATAAAGATATGAACTTTGGAGA
The DNA here is from genome assembly GCF_037113525.1 of Butyrivibrio fibrisolvens. Taxonomy (NCBI): domain Bacteria; kingdom Bacillati; phylum Bacillota; class Clostridia; order Lachnospirales; family Lachnospiraceae; genus Butyrivibrio; species Butyrivibrio fibrisolvens. The sequence continues at coordinate 29,936 of NZ_CP146963.1, forward strand.
TGATAAGCCTTCCAAGGTTACTATCTGCGGAAGGGCAAGAGATGGACAGAATACCATCCACATCCTGTTTGAAGGCGACGGTATAAGTACAAGAGAGATACTTGAAGCTTATGAGAGCGATGACATCACCGAGTATTCTTTTGATATAGGTAATATAGAAGGTGATGGAACTATCACATTTGTATTCCTTCCTGGAAGTAATTTCGACATGAAGAGCTTTAGATTTGGAAAGTAATAAATACTAAAAGAAGATATCTCAAATAGAATAATTTTCAATAAGCGGTGAAATGCTGTTAACCATAAGCATTCACTGCTTATTTTTTATTAGAGATATCTATTTAAATATATACAAAAAGTATTAATTATTGCGACTTATCACAAAATAATTGCGATCCATCACATAAAAAATGCAGTTCGTCGTATAAAAAGTGCAATTCGTCGGATACAAAACTTTCAAAAATATATAAATAGTAAACTGGAACTATATGTATATTGATAATGCAAGTGGGAGGATTACTATGAGTCGTATTAAATGGAACCTTGATCAACTCGAGGAAGTAAGACAGCAGCACGAAGAAGCGATGTCATCAACCGAACAGGTCATAGAAAATGGAAAAGCTGACCTTGCATCAATGACAAAAGAAGTGTGGGTAGGAGAAGATGCAAATATAGCAAGAAATCAATTATCTGACCTTCTTAATAAAGAGATGGTAGAGACCTGGAAAGAGCTTGATGCATGTAATAGTGCAATACAAAAAGCTCAGAAAACAGCGTATGAATCCAAGAACTTTTGTAATGGATTTCCGCAGATATTCTACAGCGGGTCTATGCCTTCAGACGGGGATCAGGGAGCATGCAGTGGGGAACTGCTCTGTGATTCTGGAAATAGTGAAGAACTCAAAAGTTTTATGGATGCAGCCGGTAAGGATGCACTAAACGTAAAGAGTAAGGTCGAAAGCGCTGAAAGCCTTCTGGCAGAGCTTGAAACAGATGTTGCAAAGTTTGATTATTCATCATATACAGATCCGATCAAAACACAGACTCAGAAAGTTGCAGATCGAGCAGAAACATATAATAATGCCGTAAGCAAATATGTGGTCAAAACAACTGAAATGGATAACGATCTGGCCAGGGAGTTGTTAGATGCAACACCTTCAATGGTTCCGAATCCATTTGATCCTTCATGCCTCCTTCAGGCAGACTCTGTTCATATGAAAGACGGAGACGTAATTAATTTTCTCGATGCATCTAAAAGCATTCAAGTTTCTAATACTCTTAGTATGTCCCAAGATCCAAGCGCTATAAATACAGTGTATAAAAAGTCTAATTATACAGCTACGAATCTTGCATATACATCTTCCAACAGTACAGTTACAAATCTTAAAAGTGTTACAAATGCAAAATCCTATGCAGCCGGTGCTGGCAATGGCGGAGCTACTGATCCATATGCCCAGTACAAAACAGGAATTTCAGAAATTGATAAGCGCATAGACGAATTATTCGAGGAATATGGTGATGACCTGAATGGCCTTGCAGAACAGGGCGTAATCTGGGAAGACTGCGATGAAACCACCAAAAAAGCTCTTGCTGCTATATATGATGTAAGCATTGAAAATGTTGACCAGAGCTTTGATAATTCCGAATGTGAGCAAGACAGAGCACGAGTAGGAAATATCCTGCATACTGTGGCAGATTTTGGCGGATGCGATGTTCCTGAGGTCTTCAATCCTGAAAGAATCGCAGATTTTGAAACATATCTGAAAAAAGATGGTGTTGGATTTGAGATAGTTCAAACACTAAAAGAAGCTCAAAAGGGTGGCGGTAATAATGTACCGGCATTCTCATATCTTGATGTAAGCATTGTTGATGCCGGAATATCTTTTGGCTTCAGAGATCCGGATAATGCAGATGATGTAGAAGAGAGTGCATTCTATACAAGTGAAGACAGGGCTCTTAGATATATCAAGAAGTGTGAAGGAGAAAAATCCGGCTGCTTTGAGCATGAATATTCCCTGCTTGATCCCCAGGAAGGAACTCCTCAGGAAGCACTTGCTAAGCAGTATGCTATGGCAAAAAGCTCAGATGACATGACTTTCCTTGACAGGTTATTTAAGTCAGATGAAAGCTACAAGGATGTATTTTCCGGAGATCCTGGAGAACTCAGTTCCAATGTTAAGCTGATTCTGGGTAATCATGCCAATATACTTGCGGCTGACTCAAATGGCCCTGATTATAAAGAATACTTCGATTTCTGTAACGCTGTAATAAGCGATCCTGTATATGCAGATAAATATATTGAAAGCGTAGCTGTCGGAAGTGGACTTGCTGCAGATAGTATCATAGAGGATGTATGGGCAAAAGATTATTCCGGTGATGCAGAACAGGCTGTAATAAAAGAGCTTAACAAAGCTAATAATAATGAATTATTGTGGAATTCTATCTATGGAATATATAAAGAGAAATCCAAAGATGGCATGGTCTGCAATATGAAGATAGATCCTAATGGTGGCGTTGACTTCCAAAATGGAGACAGCTTTACATTCTCATGGTCTATACTTAGTACGGGAAATGGAGCAGACTTAGGATCTGATCATAAAGTTGTTATCAATGCATTAAATGGAGAATCAGCTACAAACTGGATATGTGGAGCAGAAATAGAAAAGCTTGAGAGATTAAAAGAAGAAGCTGCAAAGGATGTTGCTATTGATACAGCATGTTCTCTCCTTGGAATTTATTGTAAAGAAGCCGGAGAAGGCTTGAAGCTTATTGTGGATTTCAGTAAAGATCAGGCAGGAACAGCTAAAGATCAGGCATTAGACGCTTACGGAAACATAGGAAAAACAGAAAAATCCCAGGTTACACTTTTCAATGCTTTGGATGGATTATTCTCCAAGATAACCGGATACAATACACAGAAAGATCTGTTTGGAAAAATCTCTGACACAGCGTTGGCTGATACTGTAATGGCATATCAGTGTGACGGCAAACCGTACTATTACACTAAATTAAATGATTATTATAGAATCAAGGCTCTCAAAGATTGGGATAAAGATGGATGCAGTGCCCTTTATGGAACTGACGGAGATAAAGCAGAAGCATACTGGGGAGGTCTTATAGAGAACGACGAGATAGTTGATAATATCAGGAAAAATACTACATCGCTCTGGATAATCCATAATTATACTGACGAAGAAATAAAGGCTGCACTTAACGCAATTGTATACGGATGTAATGATCCAAATCACAGTTCCGGCGATTATAAATCTGTAAGAGATATTCCGACAGAATTAAGAATTGCATGCATAGATCAGCTCAATATCAATAACGATAGTAACTATGGAAATGTTGATGAGGAGTATTCCTCTCATGTTGATGATTTAGAGGACTGATATATAAAATAGTCATAAAAGTAAATATGAAGCATTTTTGATAAATTTCGGGAGCGGTGTAAAAGCGCATCGCTCCTGATTTTTACAGCATTTTGTCCGATGAAATGCATTTCGTCGGATAAAAAATGCATTTCGTCGGATGACGAACGTACAAAGTGTAAAAAAAGGTATAATTACATCAGTTTTAAAGCGCATCAATGGGCAAGTCTTAAAGAAATCAGCTACACACTATTGCAAAAAAACAGGATGATGTAATAGATAGTTTAGCTGCAGGAAAAGCGGGATGTTTTCTTGCAGCTTTAAATATATTTGGGGAAATCCTTATGAAATCAGTTCAGTACAGCGACCATGTCGCATTTTCGATGAGTCAGGATGAACACATAGTATATCTTGGACAGAAAATATTAAAAGAAACATATCATGCCAATCTTATACCGATACTCGAGATCCTGAAGAACGGACAGACAAGGCTTTTATACAGTACAGAAGGAATGACAAGCCTTTCCGAAGTTGCGGATAAACTTAGCGTTTCTTATAGGTCAATGATTCTCAGAGGTCTGGCACAGACACTTAATATGATCGAAGAGCAGCCCTTCTGGAAAAAGGAATATCTGGATATAAGAAAACAGTACATTTTCATCGACATGGCGAACGGAACACCAGGATTTATACTGACTCCCGTAGAATCGTGGGTAACAGAAGATAAAGACAGCTGGATAGCAAAGTTTGAAGATGTTATAAAAATGCTCGTACCCGTTGAAGAATCAGAAATGTCTGAGAACTTCATAGAGCTTATCTCAATGCTCGATAGATTATCAAAGGCTATAGAAACTAAAGAAACGGACATTCAGCAGGAAGCCAAGATCTTTATTTCATATCTTATTGATAAGTGGGCAGCAGATGATAGCGTTTCAGATTACATAGATGAGGGTGCAGGACAGGAAAACAGAATCCAACGAGTCGAACTAAGATATAATGGAGCTTATGGTTCCTTTGGAATTTATATTGGTAAAGAGATATTCATAATCGGTAAGGACCCGACTTGTGATGGAGTAATATCCATAAACAGTGCCATTAGTAGAAATCATGCAAGAATAATACTAAGACCTGACGGCTGCTATGCAGAAGACCTTGGAAGCACTAATCATACATGGCTTAATGGTCAGCTGCTTTCGCCAGGTAGTCCTGCAAGGCTCAAAGAGGATGACATGTTAAGACTTGCCAATATGGACTTTCAGGTACACATAGAGAAATTCGTCGAAATGTAAAAATTTTTCTAAAAAGATAGAGGCCATGAATAATGGAAGATAAAGTAATAGTTATTTTTAAAAGAAGGTCGTCAGATCCGGGAATAGACATCGAGATCCCAACAGATATAACGGCAGCAGAATTAATATATGGACTTAATCAGGGACTTCATCTGGGTATAAATGTAGACGATCCGATTCATGCATATATGAGGGCAGAGAATCCCATAGCGCTAATAAGAGGTGATGTAACCATTGAAGAGTTAGGGATAAGAAATGGTTCTGTGATAGTTATGGAGGAATGATGAAAAAGAGAAGATTATTATCAGCATTACTAATTACATTTACATGTATTCAGTTATTTTCGATAAGTTCATATGCAACAGAGACTGCGGCAGAAGGAAGCAGTATAACAGAGAGCTCTGCGGAAAGTTCAGCTTCAAATGAATCAAGCACTGCTTCAGAGGAGGCAGCAACCAAAGATGCCAATGCAGAAGCTGAAGATATCGAAAACTTTATAAATCCTAAAGAGCCAACAACGAAAACTGTTCAGGATGCGACGGAATCTATTCTTGAGATCAATGTTCTTTTCATAGATGACAATGAAGTAAGACATATGGTCACATGCGGAGTTGGATTCCTACTGGAGACATCAGAAGGCGACCAGTACGTTATATCTACAAAGGATATCGTGTCTCCTTCCAAGAAAACAAGAGAATCTGTATACCAGCAGCTTGGAATCTCTAACGAAGATGACGCATGGGACAAGATCAAACTTCAGATAGAAGTTGCTTACGAAGGAGACGTTGCAACATCTGCAAGCGTCGCTTATTCATCCAAAGAGATGAATCTGGCAGTACTGAAACTGGACGATAAGGTATATAACCGTACACCACTTACTCTCCTTGTTGATGATAAAGAGAAATCAGATAAAAGAGCTTTCGCAGAAGCAGATGATGTATACGCCCTTGGCTTTCCAAGCATGAGTAAGATCCTTGATGATGCGATCGATTATTACAGCACAAAGGATGTTGTTACCCTCTCAGGTAAGATAACAAATATCACAGAGAAGAACAGCAGCGAAGTCATACTTCAGACAGTAGCAATGCAGTCAAGCATGTACGGCGGACCACTTGTTAATGATCACGGACTGCTAATAGGTATGAACACCCTTGATAAGGAAGGCAACTATTTTATATCTATCAGCTCCAACAGCATCATGAAAGTTCTTAAAGCTGTCGGCCTCGACACAGTCAACGTTATGACAGCAACAGAATATGATGAGTATCTCAATCCACCTGAAAATGAGAAAAAAGACGACAAAGGCAATGGTGATGTTGAGAATAAAGAGACAATAGTACAGGTAATTCCCAAAAAGATATTCATTCTGATATTTGCTCTTATAGGAGTGATCCTGGTAGTTCTTATTACTTTGATAGTAGTTATAATAAGAAACTCAAAGCCAAAGAAAAAGAGCAAGAGACAGCTTCAGAAAGAAAAAGAAGAAGCAATAATGTCAGGCAAAAGATTTGAAGATCAGAGTGAAGTCGAAGAGGAAGAGAAGCCTGTTGTATCAGGAGAGATAAAGTCAAAATCAAGAGAACTTCAGAAAGAACCTGAGATTCAGCCAGACACAAGCAATGTAAGAGAATTCCACCCTTCTGATAATCTTGCCGCATCATCAGAAACAACCGTACTAAGCGCAGGAATGAACCCTTCTCCGAATTCATATGCTATCGGAACTCTTATATGTAAACGTACAGGAGAGAACATAGTAATAGATAAGCCCGTATATCGTATAGGCAAGAACGAAAATTATAACGATTACTGCATACGTAATAACACAGCCGTAAGCCGTATGCATGCCGAGATTCACGGAACAATGCAGGGCGCCGTGATCATAGATGTCGGATCTACAAACGGAACATTCGTAAGTGGTAACCGAATTCCTCAGGGTCAGCAGATACCACTGCATCCGGGAAATGTTATCAGCTTTGGCGATGAAGAGTTTGAATTTCGCAATTAAAGAGTGATTAAGGTAAATGAACAAGAAAACATTACTTCTCGTTTCAACAGATGAAGAATACAACCTGAATATTGAAACAAAGCTTGCGCTGCAGCTTTCCTCTTCGGTAGTACTTGAGATCATATCTGACATCCTGTATTTGGAAGAATACCAGAAGAAACCGAGAAAAGTCAGCTTACTGATAGTTGAAGAAAAAAGCGTATCACTGATAAGCCAGAATCTTCAGGCAGAAAAAGTATTGTTACTGAGTGAAGATACGATACTTAAAAGTGATAACCGTATCAGTAAGTTCGGCGGAGCACAGGCCATCATAAGAAGTCTTCCGGCAGATCTTATAAGAAGCGGAATGCTCAGTAGCCGAAAGACGCACATCATAGATGTTTGCTCCGTGGCAGGTGGCAGTGGCAAGACAGCTACAGCCATATGCGCAGGAATCAGGATGGCTCAAAAAGGCAAGAAGGTCCTGTATGTGAATCTTGAACCCTTTCAGCATTTCTACAACCTGTTAAATCCGGACACAACACGAAGATATATGTCTGACAAGCTTATTCATGCAATAGCAATAAACCCCCATATGGCTGCGGATTGCGCACTTGAAGAAATGATCCATGAACAGATCGATATATTACCACAGCTTAAGGGACTTACAGGAACATATCAGATAACATTTACATCACTGCTTGCACTTATCGATGAGCTTGCAGGAAGACAGATATACGATTATATAATTGCAGAATTCCCTGAAGGCCTGACTTCAGAAATACAGATGAGACTATTTTCCAGCGAGACTATCCTTGTTACATGTATGCAGAATAAGGATAGTGCAGAGAGAATAAAAGCCTTTGCTGAAATAATGAAAACTCTGTCAGGACAGCTTTATATAACATGTGGAAGATGCGAGTCCAATAAAGAAAATCATATCAATGAGATTTCACATAACCTTGGATACCCGGTATGTGAATATGTTCCACAGATCAATGATTATAGTATAGATAATCTGTTAGACAGAGGATGCTATAAAAACACAGCAGCAGCGTTAATCTAACAAGAAACGCGAATGCGAACACCCGATAAAACCGGAGAAATTCGAAACCAAAATGAACTACAGTATCATAATTTACAGTAACAAGTTTTATAAAGAGATACCCCTTGAGAACAAAACCTCACTCTCAATAGGTAATACCAAGGAATGTCAGCTGAGATTTGGTAAGGACAGATTCTTTGAAAAGTTTCGCCTGGATGTTTTGAAACAGGAAGACAAATATATCCTTACAGTATCAGGTAATATCGACATGAGCACGGATAAGACAATAAAGGAAAAAGTTCATTTCCTTAATGTCGGAGACCGCATTGCCGTTAATTATGAAGATTCCGGTATAGCTTTTCTCTATGTAGAATTTGCATATGATTTTGGTATACATTCAAAAGATTACAATATGAAGATAAATGTCCCAAGGCAGGGACAGTTCCTGATGGGTTCAATGTCAGGATGCGAGATCATCATAAATGATCCCGTAATAGGTAAAAGCTATCTTTCTGTAACTTCTGTAGAAACCGAAAGAGGATGTGAATATAAACTTGATATATCTCATGCACCATTTGCAGTATCTGTAAACGGATTCCCGGTAAGAGCTGATAATGCTATTTTTACTGAAAATAGTTTTCTTTCAGTATACGGACATGATTTCTATTTTAGAGACGGTGCCTGGTATGTAAGTGATGATGGAAAGGTAACAACATCCTTTGATTGCCAGCACATCAAGCAGTCCAATAATGAACTTCAATATCCTAAATTTGTCAGAAATTTCAGACTTCAGTATAAGGTCCCTTCAGACAAGCTTGAGATCAAAGACCCTCAGGAAAAGGGTGATAAAGATGATAAGGAACTCTTTTGGACTATCCTTCCAATGTTGTCATCTCTTTGTATAATGGTTGGTCTTAGAAGCTTTGTATTTAAGGGCGGAGCTAAATTTGCTTTATACATGGGAGCGATGATGGGTGTCAGTATCGTTATGACAATCATCAACTTCTTCAGAAGCAAAAAGAAGCAGCACAGAAAAGATGTTGAAAGATATGAAAAATATGAAGAATACATGGACCGTAAGGAAAAAGAAGTACAGGAAGCCCGTCAGCAGGAAAAAGAAATACTGACGATCATGAATCCTTCGGTCACAGAAGCTGTTGATCGTATCAGAGACTTCGATGCACACCTGTTTGAAAAAGACAGAGATCAGGACGATTTCCTGAATATAAGAATAGGCGTCGGAAGAGTAGAATCTCAAAGACAGGTTACTTTCAAAGACCGCGATTATATTGAACTGAACGACCCTCTTATGGAATATCCGGAGAAGGCTCATGATAAATATCAGTACATAGAAGAAAATCCAGTAACTGTAAATCTTAAGGAAATAAGCGGACTTGGAATTGTAGGCAACAGACAGGGCCTTCGCAATATCCTGTATAACCTTATCATTGCAATATCAGCCCAGCACTTCTTCAACCAGGTACATATGTTCCTGATCATCAAACAGGAAGATATAGCTGATTTTAACTGGACCAGATGGATTCCTCATATGACAGATGATGAAAGCGGAATCCGTTATATATCCTATGATGAAGACACAAGAAAAAGATTACTGCAGTATCTTTATTCAGAACTTAGCGCAAGAAAAAATGATAAGAACTCTAATAAAGTAGTAAGAGTTCATTTAATTGTTTTCGTATACAGATCAGATGAGATAAACGGACATCCTGTTACAGAACTTGCAGAAGATGCCAAGGATCTTGACTGTACCTTTGTATTTCTTGATGAGTATCCTGAGCAGATCCATTATGCAATTAACAAGGTTATATTCCTTAAAGATGGTGACAATAAAGGAACACTTCAGGATGTGGAATCAGCTGAGATCGTTCAGGAATTTAAGTATCCTGTTCTTTCATTAAAGCAGGTATCAGATGCAGCTATAAAGCTTGCTCCTGTGTATGTTGAAGAGATCAACATCGACAGTTCACTTCCTAAGAACATGTCACTCTTTTCACTCTTAAAAGTAATGAGTGCATATGATCTTGATCTGGATAATAGATGGAGCAGTTCAGATATAACAAAAAGTATGGCAGCTCCTATTGGTGTTACTGCAGACGGAAGCGTACTTAGTCTTGATATACATGAAAAAGCACACGGCCCTCACGGCCTTGTAGCAGGAACTACAGGTTCCGGTAAATCAGAGCTTTTACAGACTTTTGTACTGTCTCTGGCAACCCTCTTCCATCCTTATGAACTTAGTTTTGTTATCATCGACTTTAAGGGTGGTGGTATGGCCAACCAGTTCCGTGACCTTCCACACCTTAACGGTGCTATCACAAACATTGATGGTAAGCAGATCGACAGATCACTTAAATCGATCAAGGCAGAGCTGATGAAGCGTCAGAGACTGTTTGCACAGTTTGACGTTAACAGGATCGACGATTATATCAAGCTCTTCAAGGCAGGAACAGCCAAGGTACCGCTTCCTCACCTTATACTTATAGTCGACGAGTTTGCCGAACTTAAGACAGACCAGCCTGAATTCATGAAAGAGCTGATCAGTACAGCCCGTATCGGACGATCACTTGGCGTACACATGATACTTGCAACCCAGAAACCTGCAGGTGTCGTAAACGATCAGATCTGGAGTAACTCCAAGTTCAAACTCTGTCTGAAGGTTCAGGATGCATCAGACTCCAAAGAAGTACTTAAGTCCCCTCTTGCCGCTGACATCAAGGAACCGGGACGTGCATATCTTGAAGTTGGTAATAACGAGATATTCTTACTGTTCCAATCAGCATATAGTGGAGCGCCTGCAACAATGCTGGGCGTAGATGAACAGAAAGAGTTTGAGCTTCGAGCAGTCGGACTTGGTGGACAGCGACAGATCATCTACCATCAGGAGAAGAAGAAGCAGGAAGAAGCAGATACTCAGATGGATGCGATCGTAGCACATATTCATGAATATTGTGAAAAAAATAAGATCGCAAAAATGTCACCTATATGTCTGCCGCCCATTGAGAATAAAATACCATTTACTCTTGAAGGATTTGAAAAGAGCGAAAGCGATATATGTATTCCTCTGGGAATATATGATGATCCTGATAATCAGGTTCAGAAGGCAACAGAGCTTAACCTGACCATGAACAACACACTTGTTGCAGGTGCATCAAGATCAGGTAAAACAAGCCTTCTTCAGCTGATCATCAGATCAGTATGTGAATTATATACACCGCAGGATGTAAATATCTACATTATCGACTTTGCATCCATGATCCTTAAGAAGTTTGAAAAGCTTAAGTTTGTAGCTGGTGTCATCACACCAAGAGATGATGATATGCTCAAGACCTTTGTAAAGATGATAAATGAAGAGGTCGAAAAGCGTAAGAAGATCCTTGCAGAAAGCGGATATGGTTCATACAGCATATACAGACAAAGTGGTCATAGAGATCTTCCACAGATCATCCTTATGATAGATAACTTTGGTAACCTGAAAGAGCTGTATGAAAAGTATGTTGACGTATTCCTTATGCTCTTTAGAGACGGTAACAGTGTAGGAATTACTGTAGTTACAACAGTTACCCAGGCATCAAGAATCGGTTACAAATACATTGCAAACTTTGGACAGATGCTGGCTTATCACTGTGCATCATCAGCAGAGTATTCCAGCTTGTTTGAAAAGTGCAAGATGGAACCTGATGATACTCCGGGTCGATTCCTTATTTCAATTGACAGAACCATCTACGAAGGACAGACCTATGAGGCATTTGATGCAGAGGATGATAGTAAGAGAATTGAAATCATTGATGAATATATAGAATCAGTAAATGAGAGATTCAAAGATTCTAAGATCAGACGTATTCCTATCATGCCTAACGTTGTTGGAAGAGCATATTTCGACGAGATTGGATATCAGGCCAAAGCGCCATATGAGATTCCTGTCGGTGTTGATTATCTCACAACATCGCTTAAATCCATCGATCTCATGGAATATGACTTCCTTGGAATGCTCGGTGTCAAAGAGCATGGTCTTTATGATATGGAGGATTATATCATTTCAACACTGCTTGAAAGAAGGAAGGAACATCCTGTTGAAATCCGTATCCTTGACAGAATTGACAGACACTTCGAGTGGACCAAGAAATATGAAGACAATGTATTGTATACTTTGAACCCTGGAAATGCTCCTTTCTTTGTAAAAGATATAGAGCAGGTTATGGCTGAAAGATATAATAACAAGCTTGCAGGTAAGAACGTTGAAGATGAACATGGCATGATGGTACTGTTCATCAATAACCAGGATTGTTACAGTGCTATTGATAATAATGCTGAGGCATCACAGATGTTTGCAAGACTTACTAACAAGTACAGACAGATGGGCCTGTGTATTATCATGGGACAGCTTCCTAATACCGGACTTAGCTATGGTGCTGCACAGTGTATCAAGAATGCAAGAGATGCTCTTAGATTCTTCATGTTCTGTAACCTTGATGAACAGAGAAACCTGGATTTCTCAATGTCTGTTACAAGAGAATTTTCAAAAGCGCTTACAACTAATGAAGGCTATTATGTTGAAGGTTCTCATATCACAAAGCTGCGCACAGTAAAACCAGATCAGCTTGGAGATGAAGATGAAAATGATATAATTGCATAAATTTGGAATGATAAGGCGATGCTGCATGGCATCGCTTTTTCTGTTGAAGGTATCCGACGAAATGCATTTCGTCGCATGAAAAATGCATTTCGTCGGATAATAAGGTGACTAAATGCAAATGAGCGTAAGATATTGTTGAGTTTTTATAACTTTCTGATCGTTTAACATATAGAAATCAGAAATATTAAATATTTTCAAAAAGTATAGGAGCACAACTTATGGGCAGAATCAAATGGAACCTCGACCTACTTGAAGAGGTGAAGAAACAGCATGACGAAGCAATGACCGCAACAGAACAGGTTATCAATAACGGAAAATCTGATCTTTCATCCTTGACAGAAGACGTCTGGGAAGGCGAAGATGGCGATATGGCAAGAGACCAGCTTCATGATCTTCTAAATAAAGAGATGGTAGAGACATGGAAGGAACTCGATGCATGTAATGAAGCTATACAGAAGGCTCAAAAGACAGCATATGAATCAAAGAATTTCTGTAACAGATTCCCGCAGATATTCAGAAGTGGATCCATGCCTTCAGAATCAGATCAGGGCGCATGCAGTGGAGATCTTTTATGCGATAACGATAGCTGTTCTTCTCTTAAAGACTCTATGTCAGAAGCAGGACAGAGAGCATTAAACGTAAAGAGTAAGGTAGAAAGTGCAGAAAGTGTCCTTGCAGAGCTCGAAACAGATGTTGCAAAATTCGATTACTCTTCATATACAGAGCCAATCAAAACCCAGACACAGAATGTTGCAGATCGCACAGGTGTTTATAATAGTTCTGTTAGTAGATACGAACAGAAAACTCAGGAAATGGATAATACATTTTCTAATGAGCTTATAGCTGCAACTCCAGTGGCAGTACCTGAACCATTTGATCCTTCATGTCTTGAACTTGGTGACGATGTTCATATGAAGGATGGAGATATCATCAACTTCCTTGAAGAATATAATGCTGTAGAACTTGGTGGTAAATTAAGTGATGCCCAGCTTGAAAATATACTTGAAAGGCTTTTTGATAAGAAAGATATAGATGTATCAAGACTTTCAGAAGAGGACTTTGGTATTGCTTTTATTAATCTTCCTGAAGAACAGAAAAAAGCAGTACTTCTTGAAATGGGATACTCTAACGACCAGATAGAGTCTATACTTGAATCATGCAAAGGTCAGAAAGGCCCAGCTGCAGGTTCAGCCTTTGCAAGAACACTTGTTGATAGAATAGCAGGTAAAAATAAGAATAGATACCATGGTGGTGATGATAAGACAGTATTAAAAAAAGCGCTTGGCTTATCTGGATTAAGAAGACCTGGCGATGGAATTGCTAAGACTCATGCTGAAACATATGCTGGTGATGAAAAATTATTCGGAAAAGCATCTGAAGAAACTAAAAAAGAACACAAAGAAAAGCAAAAAGAAAAACAGAAAAAGGAAGCGAATAATGATACGAGTACGATTACGTATTCAGGTGAAGCAGACTCAAACGGTACATATGATGAATATATGACAGAAGATGAAGAAGTTAATGCTGAAATCAAAAGATTGTTAGATAAGTATGAAGAAAACGGTTGTTTTGATGACGAGAATCTTAGTTGGGATCAAATGGATGATGTTACTAAAAAAGCGTTATCAAGGATAGCTGAAGTTGACATTTATAAGATAGAGTATTCTTTATCTAATTTGGAATGCGCAGAAAGCTTAAAACGCGTTGATAATATACTGTTGTATTTATGTAATGATCGTGTCCTGCCCGAAGGGACGGTATTTAATAGTAATTATTTAGATGAAATGTATGGGTATATGTCAAATGACATTGTTAAGCAGTATCTGGAAGAGTTGAAGGCATTAAAACAAGAAGATTACTCGTATACGGTAGGAGGAGTATGGCCTAATGTACATATAGGACCAGATGGAGTGGTATTTGAGCTGATAGATAATATTTCAATGGATATAACAGAGATTTTATGTCACAAATCAGATTGGAGAATTAAAGAAGAAGTGATAGCTGCAAATTTGGATGGATATCTTGAATTATTATGTGACGACGATAATTCAAATGATGAATCGGCTATCAAAGGAATAGATTTGTGGATGAAAAATTTTATAATTGAAAAAGAAGAAGACGGAAAGAGATATGTAGCATATGATGAAAAGTTAATCAAGGATGTGTTGGCATACAAATATGATGGATTAGCCCATCAATTACTTAGTTCTCTCGATAAACAAATTGAAATGAGAAGAGAAAGTGGAGAACCTGACCCCACAGTAATTGCGGAATTAACTTCAAGTTTGGCTACTATTGAAAATACATATCTTAAGGCAGAAAAATATGGAGCTGGAGTAAAACTATCAATTATTTCGGATTATTCTGATGAGATTAATGAAGTGGTGGCATATGCTGTAACCAAAACTTCTACAAAAAATTTTTTTATGAATGGTGATGAGTATGATTGGGATGCAATAAAGGAATGGTGCCAATTAGAATTGCCTTTAGCACAGGAAGTAGAATATGATTTCCTTGTAGATTGTCTTGTAAAAATGAGCGATACGAATATGGATAATTTTTTGGACAATGCACAAATAATTAAATCTTTTGGTAAGGCATATGAATATGACTATTCAGATCAAGTTATGATACTAATGGCAAAGTATGAAAAAAAAGCCAAGGACCTAGTGGTAGCAATAGATAGTGATGAGAATACTCGGAATTATACAAGAGCTATTTGCTGTTCACAGGCAGTTGCTACAGTTAAGAGATCTCAATGTATAGGATATTCAAGCTTAACATTTGACGAAGAAGAGGGCTCATATATAGTTAATTTGGATCGCTATAATGGCGTATATATCACTCAAGAAGACTATATAAAGGTATATCCGGCTTATGCAGCAAAAAATATGAGTCAAAAGATAAATGATGGTATACTTAACCTTATTGAACCTAGTAAGATGGGATGTGCAGCTTCAATTCTGGATGGACTTTTGCAATGTGCAACTATAGGAGCAATGCCATTTTCATATCTTGGGTGTGCAGTAGCAGAATATCTTGCATCTACTATAGCTGGAGGTATAGCCGCTGCGTGTGGTGTAGCAGGCAGCTATTTGGAAGATTATCGTGCCTTTAGTAGTGCTGAAGGCGGATTGGACCTACAAAGTATGGTTCTAAGTTACGGGGTCCATGGTTATTTGGTAGAACAATCAATAAATGGGGCACTTGAATACAACGTTGTCATAGATTCATTTGATGAGAGCATGATTCATGCAGCGACAATTTATTATAATGAGTGCATGGCAGGTCAATCTAATAATTCTGGTGCTAAACCAATAACCACACAACAGCTAAAAGATTCATTTTTAATGCAGAATGAAACTACTATAAATTATAGTAAATTTTTCGAAAATGGGGGCGAAGATAGAATTGATGATATTAGCTATACGATAGGCTTAATTGCAGGATATTTGAATGATGGTGATTATTTTTATCGTTCAAATGATATAACATCTATGCAAGCAAGTGAAGCGGCAGAAGTATACATTCGTATGAGAGAGTATGTTGAACAATATCCCCAAAATTATAGAGGTGTTGAAAATTTAGAACAGTTAACTGATATTGAATTAAAAAAAGTATATCAGATACTCTTAATTGCAGGATATATGTATGAGGGTGAAGATTCAAGTGATATAACACCTGAGCAAGCAAATGAAGAAGGTGAAGATTCAAATGATATAACACCTGAGCAAGTAAATGAAGCGGAAGAAGTTTATGCTCGTATGAAAACGTATATCGAACAACATCCTGAAAAATATGGTGATGTTAAAAATTTGGAACAGTTATCTGATGCTGAATTACAAACATTATATCAATTGGAAGAAGGTATAATTGATGAAGAATAAGAAGATAATTTATCTAATATTCCTGTTTTTAGTGCTTATTATATCTGTGGCAATAATATATAAAGCATATGGATACTATCAAAATTATAAAAGAGAAGAGTATTATAACGAATGGGCAGATAAGTTTTTTTTCATAAAAAATAGTGATGGTGAAAAGACTATTGAAGAGTATGAACTTAAAGTTCAAGCTTTTTATTTTAATATGGAATATGGGAAAAGCTATACTTTAGAGGATCTTGAAAATGCATATTATGAAAGAAATGCCTTGTTCTATGATTATATGGATACTTATTTTGAGGTAAGATATTATCCGGAGGAATTATTTGACTCATTAGATATTATTGTTTGGGAAGAATATAGGACTGTATTTAGTCATCTTACATCAGAAGAACAAGATAGAGTAATGGAAATATATCTAGAAGAACAGAAACTTGTTTTAAATTATTATGGCGATAGTCGTATTAAACTCTGTAAGTTAGAGTATATGCAGCAAAAAGAGTTCTATAAAATGTATAATGATGCTTCCTATGTATTGGATGATAAAAAAATGGAAACAGATGAACCATTTGATGGAAGAACAAAGTATGAGGAACACCTTGTTATAACAAAGATTGAAGGAGATACTTTTACGCTTGAAAACGAACAACATGGAGATGTTATTACGTATATTGGAACATATAACGGATCTAACAATTTTGAGGTGGGAGATCTAGTTTTTGTAGAGTTTTACTTTTATTCATATTCACATGATACGTACTTTGATATTCAGTTTGAAAAGATGGAAAAAGAATAAATGTGTTATTGAAAATGGAAGAAATGTTGGAATTTCAGTAATGATGTTATGAATAATTTATATTTCGATATTTTGAGTCTATTATTTATAAAGAGTGATGTCACATGGCATCGCTCTTTTTTGTTGCCAGAAAAGAAATGATTTGAAAGTGACATGAATCTGTTGTTGATGTAAAAAAATCATTAGATGTATTTCGTCGTATAAAAAATGCATTTCATCGGATAGTAAGGTGACAAAATGCAAATAAGAGTAAGATAATTTCGGGCTTTTATACCTTTCTGATTGATCATCATATAAAAATCAGAAAATCTTTAAATAATTTATAAAGTATTGGAGTAAATCTTATGGGTAGAATCAAATGGAACCTCGACTTACTTGAAGAGGTAAAGAAACAGCATGACGAAGCAATGACCGCAACAGAACAGGTTATCAATAACGGAAAATCTGACCTTTCATCTATGACAGAAGACGTCTGGGAAGGTGAAGACGGCGACATGGCAAGAGACCAGCTTCATGATCTTCTTAATAAGGAGATGGTAGAGACATGGAAGGAACTCGATGCATGTAATGAAGCTATACAGAAAGCTCAAAAGACAGCATATGAATCAAAGAATTTCTGCAACAGATTCCCGCAGATATTCAGAAGTGGATCCATGCCTTCAGAGTCAGACCAGGGCGCATGCAGTGGAGATCTTTTATGTGATAATGATAGCTGTTCTTCTCTTAAAGACTCTATGTCAGAAGCAGGTCAGAGAGCATTAAACGTAAAGAGTAAGGTTGAAAGTGCTGAAAGTATCCTCGCAGAGCTTGAAACAGATGTAGCAAGATTCGATTACTCATCATATACAGATCCAATCAAAACACAGACACAAAACGTTGCTGATCGCACAGGTGTTTATAATAGTTCTGTTAGTAGATACGAACAGAAAACTCAGGAAATGGATAATACTTTTTCAAATGAGCTTATAGCTGCAACTCCAGTGGCAGTACCTGAACCATTTGATCCTTCATGTCTTGAACTTGGTGATGATGTTCATATGAAGGATGGAGATATCATCAACTTCCTTGAAGAATATAATGCTGTAGAACTTGGTGGAAAACTGAGTGATGCACAGCTTGAAAATATACTGGCAATGCTCTTTGATAAGAAAGATATAGATGTATCCGGATTATCAGAAGAGGACTTTGGTATTGCTTTTATTAATCTTCCTGAAGAACAGAAAAAAGCAGTACTCCTTGAAATGGGATACTCTAGCGACCAGATAGAGTCTATACTTGAATCATGCAAAGGTCAGAAAGGCCCAGGTGCAGGTTCAGCCTTTGCAAGAACTCTTATTGATAGAATAGCAGGTAAAAATAGAGATAAATACCATAGTGTTACAGATAAGGCAGGACTTGCAAAAGCTTTAGGTCTGGCTGGATTAAAAAAACCAGGTCAAAGAGATTTTGGTATTGCAAATACTAATTCTGAAAAATATGATGCAGCTAGTGCTGCAGGTGGAGCAACATCAAAAGATAATCAAAAACCTAAACAAAAGCCTAAAGATAATAAATCAGGAAATAATCCATCCAGTTCAGGCACGACATCAACAGGAAATAATACAACATCTACAGCTGATCCTTATGCCGAGTATAAGACAGGTGATGAAAAAGTGGATGCAGAAATAGATAGATTGTTTGAAACGTATGGAGATGATCTGTCTAAGTGTTATGAGGATGATGATTTTAGTTGGGAAACCGCATCTGACACTACTAGAAGAGCATTATCTAGAATAGCAGAAGTTGATTTTGAAAAGATAGAACACTCTTTTTCCGATGATGAATGTGCAAAAAGTGAAGAGAGAATAAATAATATTCTTCTTTATATGGTTACACCTAAGGACTCTATAGATGAAACGGTGTTTAATTGCAATTATTTAGAAGAAATGTATGGCTACATGACTAACGGAATCTCTAAAAAGTATATTAAAGATTTAGAGGCTCTCCAGCGTTATGATTATAATGGCTATGTTCCAGGATTTGCATTGCCAAAGATATGGGTTGATAGAGCTGGAGTGTATTTGGGATTTGAGGATATAAATGGGGAAATGTTTGAAATGATGCACCATACATCTATAGTGCGAACTAATGAATACATGCATAAATGTGAAAAAGAAAATCCTGGTTGTTTTGACTATGCTCGTTCTATAATGAGCGAAGATAAGATTGTTGCGATGTACAATAATACGATTACATCAGGCGACATGGAACTTATCGACAATTTATTGAGGTCTGACTCTAAATATATGGATGTATTCAGTGTTGATCCTACAAGGATAAGTGATGTAGGATCAATGCTTCTTGCACAATATGGATGTTATCTATTATCATCTTCCAAAGATAAAGGAGGAGACTATGAAACTTACTATAATAATTTCTTAAGTCAGATAGTGACCCCTTATCAAGACACGGATGATATTAGTGAGTATAAAAATATAAGCGAGAATGGATATCCAGAAAAATATGCTCGTGGATGTTCTTTATTTACGGACGCCTTCTTGACAGTAGCTTGGGCTACAGATCCTTGGAATTTTGATAAAGAAAAATTAAAAGAGCTTGACATTTTTGATGATGAACTTCTGGATAAGTTATGCAATTCAGATGAGGAGTTGCTAAAAGGTATTAATTTAGCAAAAGAAAATGAATTGATTGCTTTTTCATTAAAAGGATATGCAGCTAACGAAGATCAGAAGAGTGGATCTGAAGTAGTAGGAGTAAAAGTAAGGGTTGATAATACAGATGGAGAATTAAAACTATATATTAAGAATATTAATAAAAATCCAGTTTATGATTTGAGCAATAATGGAAGTTATAATGGAGGTAATTATATTGATTTTGAAGGGTATGAGCTAAGTGAAGCCACTGAAGAAAAAGAATTAGATTTATCATCTAGCAGTGGACTTGAAGCAATAGGTCATCTTACAGAAGATAATATAAAAAATCTTAGAGGCAAAAAAAATGAAATAGCAAAAGATATATCACTTGATACGGCAATCAGTATTGTTGGAATATATTCAGAATCCGCAGCAGCTTTTCTAAAGGTGGTAAAGGCTGTTGCAGAATATGATGGTACAGCACTTGCGGACGAGGTAACTGATATAGTCGACCTTGGAAAAAAAGTAAAGACAGGAGTATCATTATATTCTGCAATGTCTGATTTGATTAGCAAATACGAGGACATAGATGGTGATATAAAAAAATACAAAGATATGGCTGGCGTTGCAAACTTTTACACTGGAAATGTTTATTCGGGTGCTGGAATAGGGGGATATTATTGTAAAATCGATGATTTGAATAAGATCAGGCTGATGCAAAAATGGAATAAGAATGGTATTAAAGCTTTAGTAGGCGATACTGTTGGAAATAAATTAGCAGAAGATGTTGGGTCTATGGCACATTATGTCTATACTAATCAGAAATTGTTTTGGTTAGATCATTTATTTAATACAACAGTTTTTTCTGGTGAGGATTTTTCTGAAGAGGAAATTACTAGGGCATTTAATACATTTATATTTGGATGCGATTCTGGTTATGATACTTACGACTCATTAAAAGATATTCCTGAATCTTTATATATAATGTGTGAAAATAAAATTAATAACGAGTTAGGAGGTGGTGAAGATGCTATACAAAATCAAATTCAAAATTATGTCGATGGTTAATAAAATGAGAAAAATAGTATGGAAACATTATGGAAAACAACCCCAAAAACGAATCTTTAAATTTTTTGCGATGCTTATTGCAATTATAATATTAGCAATAAGCATTGATGTAAACTGGTTATGGGTAGGTGATTATAGAATACTAATTCCTTTTGATTTTAAAACAGTTCACCTGGAAGATTATCGAGGTGATGAATCAATGGTAATTCCGTCTCAAATTGGGCCATTTACAGTGAATCATGTGAATTTTAGTATATTTAGAGAAAATGAAAATATAACATCTCTATATATACCTTCAGATTTTGATCCAGAAGTGCTTATAGGTATTGAAGAGTGTGTAAATCTAAAAAGGATAGAGTTTGAAAAAGGAACAACCGTACTAAGTATACAGGTATTTGATTGCGATAATTTAGAAGAAGTAATTATTCCCGAAGGAGTTATAGAACTTAATGGGTGTTTTAGACGATGTGCTTCATTGGAAGATATAAAGTTTCCTAGTACTTTAAAAAAGGCGAAAAAACGTGATTTTGAAAATTCAAATATATATGACTTACACAAGAATGAAAAATATTATGTGGTAGGAGATGGAGTATTACTATTCTATAATGGAGACTACAATCAAGAAATTGTTATACCTATAGGGATAAAATGTTTTGATGATTATATTCCGAAGGATGAAATAATTCCAAGAAATGTTTATATTCCGGATACAATATCAATACTTCGTACACAGGTATCTGATGCAGATATCTTTTATTTTGGAGATGGAGAAATCGAAAACCTAGATTTGAATTGTCTTTCAGAAGGGATAAAAGGAACCATTGTAGCCCCAGCCAATTCTTATGTTGAGCAATATTGCAAAGAAAATGGCTATAATTTCCGCGTCATGACAGACGAGGAAGAAAAGGAGTGGCGTGAAAAGACCGAGGCTGCAGCATCTGAGATAACTTATCAGGAGAACTAAAAACGGATATAAGTTGGAAATTCCCGTGCCTGTACAAATCGCTATGCGTCAGGCACGGGAATTTTTTGGGGAGACTGGATTGATTGCCCAGCAAAAAGGTGCCTTGCCCCTTATCTTGGTTAGGAGGCTTTATGAGGAAGAAAGTTTTAAGTATATTATTGATTATATGCTTCATTATTGTATTTGCTTTATCCAGTATATTTTTATATTATATGATTCGCTTTCACATTAATATATACACTTTTGATATAGATTTATCTAAAGAAAATATCATCATGACTGAAGATGTTGCCGATTCTGAAGATTATAATCTTTCAGCCGATTATATGAAAATGTATTATTCAAATGGTACAGATGAATGTTATATCTATGAAACTGAAACTACAATACCGGGTGCTGGAGTTGTAGATGGTTTTTATATGGTTAATAATGCAAGAGGTCTGACAGCATATCTATATAATTATGAGGATTTTGGACTCTTTTATGATACTACGGCTGATTATAAATATAACTGGCGTGTTAAGGATAAGTTTAGCTTTTTTGATACTTTAGTATATGACGCAGAGGATGGAAGCCTTGTAAAAACGATAGATGTGCTTGAACTCATTGGTGAAGAACAGTGTAATAATTACAATATATATAGCAGCTGGATGTTCGAATATGAGAAGCAACCTTATATTGCCTGGATGATAAAGGACAATACTAAATATTATTTAAAAGATGGTACTGATAATGAAAAAAATATTCTTATCTATAACGTTAATGCCGGCGAAAGTTGGATAACAGATTATTCGGAGTATAAAACGCTTGCATATTCTGAGGAAAATATGACTTCTGGGTATACTGATGATGAATATGAGATTTTTTATAATACTCAGTTCATAAAGAATAATGAAAAAAACTTGCGTGATTATGTTTATATTGAGTCCAATAGTTTATATACAAGAATAACATTTTGTGGAGATTCTCTGCCAGATAATAACAGCGAGTTGTATTCAAGATTTCCGGATCTTAAGGATTACCCTTATAATGCAAAATCTTGGACTATTATAACTATGCCTTATCAATCAGATCTTGATTATGTAGCAGGACTATTACTGGAAGATGGTGAAGAATGGAACTTTGATGGAGTAAGTGTAATGGCTTATGAATCAATCGATGGAAAGGAACATGTAGTCAGTTCTTTTAAAGAATATGCTGAATATACAAAGAAAGATAAATAGGTATAGAAGAACAGGTCATTGTAAAGAAAACAGATACAATTTTCGAGTAATGACAGATGTGTTCGATGAAGGAACCATGGAATATGATATTTTACATGGTGGATTCTCGTTTGCTGATGTTGATTATTCAAAATTTGATAAAGCGATGATCAATATTGATTCTGCATTACACAAAGGAACAACAGATCCAAGGGACATGCATGATTTCTGGGAAGAAGCTGCACAGATCGAAGCTGATTTTTAAGGGAATCAGTATGAAATAATAGCAATTATTAGTACCTTTTTAGGGGATGATGTCAGAGACATTACCCCCTAATTTTTGCATTTCGTCATCCAAAAATGCATTTCGTCGTATAAATCTTACCGTTCGTCGGATGACGAACTGCAAATTAATATAAATAGATATAATAAATACAGCTTTTGTGTACTTTCAAAAAGCGATCTGCTATGTACAATTACAATTCAGGATAGTGTTAATGATATCTTTATTCATAAACATTATCTACGACATAATGAGGTTGGCAAACTTCCGGTGACGGTAGGACGCAAAGCTGTAAGTCTACTGGAGATTATTATTTAGTAATGACTCCGAGTCCAAAGATGGACTTTGTATATGATAGATGGTTTGGCTGCAAGAGTTTTGGATTATTCTTGCGGCCTTTTTTACGGCTTAAGCCATCTGATAGTTCCGAAATAAAGCATGTAGATAGCAAGAATAATAAACGAAGGTATCAGAACGATAAGAAGAATGCAGATTTATCGGACTGTAACCATATAACAACAAAAAGTTTAAGAAAATGGAGGAAAAACAAATGGCAAATCGTGTAGGTATCGATCCAGAGATTGCACAGGAGGGAATCACAAATCTCCAGGCTGTAATGGACTTACTTCAGGAGGCAAAAGATGCATATCTTCCTTACAGAGATAACTGTAACGAAGTATTCGGAGATGAGCTTGGAGCTCAGGTTCATGAAGTAGGTGAGAAGCTTCTTACTGGTATGGATCAGGTAAATGAATCAACAGAGTCATACATCAAATGGGGAAAAGATCTCGTAGATTCATATATTAGCGTTAAGGATAGCTGCAAAGCATTATTTGAAAGATTCCTTTAATTAACAGATAACAAGAATAAGAGAAAATGGAGGAAAACTAACATGGCATTAACTACAAGTGCAATAGCAATTGATACAATAGGAGTAGATGAGACAGCTACAGCTACAGGAAAGGTAGCAGAGAGCATTTCAGAAGTATCTGAAAAAGGTTGGCAGGCAATCGAGTCTCTTGCAAACGATGCAATCGCAGGTAACTCTTCAACACAGCTCAGCGCAACTGGTTCAGAGTTCACAAACGATATTAAGACTTTAGTTGGATATGCTCAGAGCTTAATGCAGGCTATCAGCAAAACAGGTCTTGAATTCACAGCTGTTGACGAAGCAGGTTCACGTGCTGCTCAGGGTAAATAAGCATAAATATGTTTATTTTATGACTGTCTGCGCTGATAAGGCGCAGACAGTTAATTAATTTATTACCTGTTTAGGAGGGACACAGTAATGGCTTGCAGGTGTGCAGAAAAAGACATGTGCTTAAGAGATATAGGTCGCCTAATTAAGGCTAATGGATACATGGGGGAGGCCGCATCAGAAGATTCAAGCATGAACAGTAATCTTGATAGTGCAAAAGGAAAGGTGCCCACGTCATATACATCAGATACTGAAGGAGAACTGTTTGGTTCTATAGATGAGGTTCATAACGAAGTATCTGGAAAAATTTCTGGTTGTATTTCAGAAATATCCGCAGCAGAACAAAGAGTAAAAGCAAAATACGATGAGTATGATGCTGAAGATAGAATATATCATGAAGAATTAGCTAGACAAGCACAAGAGGCATAGTATTAAGTGGATTTGGCTCGTAATACTAACAAGGAGAGATGGTCATGAAAAACAGAATATTCATGTTAGTGCCGCAGGTATTCCATATAGCTGACAAACTGGGAGTTTATAGTGACGACCAGACCCATATGATCGATAAATATTATGAAACATCGATGAAGATGGTTGATGATATGGAAGGAAAGTCAAAATTAAGTCTTGAAACAGCAGCCACCCATATCAAGTTAGAAACATATGATGCTATAGGAAGAATGACTGGCTTTAACATAGTATATAAACTTACCGGAAATAACAGACTGCTTTTAGATGACGAAGGCGCAGAATCTGCACAGGAAGAGGCACTTGGAGCAGGAAGAAAAGGTAAGATCAGAACAGGTATGACTGGTGCTATGACAGCGGCAACAGCAGGAGCGGTTGCAGGTGCGACAGCGGCAGCAGTAGTTTCTGACGCAGCAGAATCTGTCAGAGAAGTAGCAGAAGAATATATGAGAACACCAGATGAAATAGTCAGAGAATATAAATCAGAAGCTGCAATGCCTGAAATAGGAATTGGAATTCCATTTGAAAGCGAAGGCGTAGTAAGGGCGGAAGAATTGTCTACATCTAATGTGATAGTAGGTGATGCAATGGAAGCTGTCACTGCTAGTGCAGAAGCCTATGAATCTGTATCAGCATCAGTAGAAGCAGCTGCTGGTGGAGAGGCTGTGGCAGCAGGTGTAGCCGCAGAAGCAGCAGGCGAAGTTGCAGGCGTATAAACAAAAATGAATCATAGATTAATAAGAATTATTACATGAGCAGAGCGGGATTCCTTCTCTGCTTATTTATTACAATGGAATATAGCGATCAATATATAAGGTGATCTTTATATATATTGGAAAGAGTTAATATTAGGGAGAGTATATGAGTAGAATAAAATGGAACCTCGATCTTCTTGAAGAGGTGAAGCAGCAGCATGATGAAGCAATGGCTACAACAGAACAGGTAATCAATAGCGGAAAAGCTGATCTTTCATCCATGACAGAAGAGGTCTGGGAAGGCGAAGATGCAGATATGGCAAGGGACCAGCTTCATGACCTTCTTAGCAAGGAGATGGCAGAGACATGGAAAGAACTTGATATATGTAATGAAGCTATACAGAAAGCTCAAAAGACAGCATATGAATCAAAGAATTTCTGCAACAGATTTCCGCAGATATTCAGAAGTGGATCCATGCCTTCAGAGTCAGACCAGGGCGTATGCAATGGAGATCTTTTATGTGATGATGACAGCTGTTCTTCTCTTATTGATTCTATGCTTGAAGCTGGACAGAGAGCATTAAACGTAAAGAGTAAGGTTGAAAGTGCTGAAAGTATCCTTGCAGAGCTTGAAACAGATGTAGCAAGATTCGATTACTCATCATACACAGATCCTATTAAAACTCAGACACAGAATGTTGCAGATCGAACAGGTGTTTACAATAGCGCAGTTAGTCGTTATGAGCAGAAGACTCAGGATATGGATAATACATTTTCAAATGAGCTACTAGGTGCAACACCAATAACAGTGCCTGAACCATTTGATCCTTCATGCCTTGAACTTGGTGATCAGATTCATATGAAGGATGGAGATGTTATCAATTTCCTTGAAGACTATCAAGGCGTGGAAATTGGTGGCAAATTCACTGAAGCGCAGTTGGACAATATTCTTAAAATGCTCTTTGGAAAAAGAGCTATTGATGTTGCCTCTCTTTCCGAAAAGGATTTTGATATTGCACTAATTAATCTTCCAGAAGATAAGCGAAAGGCAGTTCTAATGGAAATGGGATTGTCGGCTACACAAATTGGTATCATTTTAGAGCGTTGTGATAGATTGAAAACAGGTTCTTTAAATGGAAAATCTATCTTTGGGAAAAGCATGTATCAACTTTTGAAAAATAATGCATCTTCTTTTAAAGCAAAAAATATGGATTATAAAACATCTAATGCTTCGAATGGAAACTCTATAGCCCAAATTAAAAACACCCAAAACAAGCAAAACACAGGAACCAAGACAACTAATAATGGAAACCAGAAAACTCCGAATTATGAATCTCTCCAGACGCAGTATGGATTCTCAGATGAAGAGATGACGTACTTAATTGATAATCATCCGGAACTGTTAAGTCAATTGTATGGAGCAAATGCTCATAGTACATCGGATGCTGAAATAATATATAACAATATTGTTGCAGAGCTATGTGAGTATCATGTGAGTCAGTTAAAGAATAAAGATGGTTCTTTGAAGATGGATGATATTTGCGCTTACATGAACAAAGAGCCATTGGATATAACTATCTCAGAATATTTAGCACTTTGTGAACTGTTCGATGAAATGGATAAAAATTCAAATGATAATTCTCAAAAGGAACAGTTTATACAAGCAGGTTTTAAATGCGAGAAGGTATATACAGATTATTCTACAACTGGTGGTGGAAGTGGTTATTACAAATATACACGTTCTGAAACATTTGAAATGTTTACCAAAGTTTATTGTAAAAACTTTGGATTGTCTCTTTCTGAGTTTGATGTAACTCTTAGAGATGGAGAATCAACAGAAGATGCCAAAAAAAGAATTGAAAAAGCAAATCATAAAATGGATAATTATAATTTGCTTTATGCAGTTACTTATGCTACAGATAGTACATTTAAAGGAGGATCTTTTAGTAATGCAGCTGGTTTGGGTGTGCATGATGATGGAGACACTCTAAAAATATCTATAAATGAGGTAGGGGATCAGTATAAGATCAGTGTAAAGACATACCACAAGAATAAGGTTACACCAAATATTGAAACAGATGCTCTTAGTTACAATAAAGAATTTACTATTTACAAATTTGATTTTTGCTTGGGAGATTCATTTACTCAAGCATCAAATAATGCAGCAGAAGGTTTAAGGATAGATGTTGATAGAATAGCTACGAACAAAGTGATCGACTTTGTCTCAAAAGAGATTTTTCAAGAAGGAGTAGATGCTATTAATGCTGCTGGTAGAATACCGTTTTTGAGCACGGGATTTACATTGCTTACGCTTTATGCTGATATTCAAAAAGAGAAACTTCAAGCTGAGCATACAAATGGAGTTGTTGATACTATTCAATATGATAATAACGCATCTAAGTATTTGAATAAAATTAATTGTGCAGGATCGTTGATTGTAGATCAGGATGGAAATGCATACATAACCTCTTATAATTATGATGTAGAAAAAGTTAAACAGAGGATAGAAGAATATAATTCCATGTATCCTGATAATAAAGTTGATTTTAATGAGGATACTTTTATTAATGATTTATTGACAAATGAGGAGTATCGTAACAGTCTAGACCCAGAGGGAAGTAGCACAAGCTTTTTTGATTATTGGGATGAACAAGAAAATGCTTGTAGTGATCAAAATGTAAATACGGAGGAAGGTTGATGAAAAAGCAAATAATACTATTGGGAATAGTAATTGTATTACTTGCATCAGCTTTTTTATACAGATTCTTTTGTATGAAAGATGAAACAATTAAAATCGAAATTGGTAAAAACGAAATATATGAGGTGGAGTTAGACACTTATGAACAATACTATAATGTATTGTTAGATTATGCTATGGTTCATGTAAAAGGAAAAGTAGAATCAATAGATAAAGGATATAGTACTTTTACAGAAATTAAGATAGTTGACGATTTAAGTGAAGATGAATTGACCATATGTGCTCATGATTACCCTAAGGATATTGAAATAGGAAGTGTTATTTATGTGTACGGAATGATTCAACCTGATGAATTTGGAATTATTCTTCCAGAAGAATACGGAACGCATTATCTTATTGATACAAAATCAAGATCTTGGATGGGAACTAATATTTCTTTAGAGCTAGATAAAAGTGATTATTTATCAGTAACTGAATCTATAGAAAGAGCTCGAATGATCTATGAGCAGGTTTTGTTTGAAATGGAAGGGGATATCGAGTTATCTAAAACACAAGATGGTAACCAATATTACTATCTGGTTGATGGCAAAACAAGAATTCGTATGTACTTCCAAGGTGATTCAAATTTAAAAGACGGAGATCATGTTATTGTTGTTGGAACGGCTACTGATAATAGTAATACAATATCCGGTAAAGAAGTAAAGTATATATCTTCTGAATAGTATCATGATGAAAAAAGCACAAAGTTGCGTTGTTCCGACTTTGTGTTTTTTTAGAAGAAAGAAATGTATGAAAAATTCTATATTCATAGAAAGGAAAATAAAACGTGAAAAATAACGTTTGTAAATTTGTAGCTATAGCTATGGTAGCAACAACATTTCTATCTGGTTGCAACAGCGCACAATTAAATCTCAACTCAGATGATGATACACCCACAGAAGAATCTACCGAAGAAATATCCGAAGACAATGAAGACGCATCTTCCGATGATTCTGCAGAAGACTCATCAAAAGACGACGAATCTGATAAAACAGACGCTTCCACACAAGACACTTCCGAAGATAACGCCGAAGACGATTCCCAAAAGACATCTTCAACCAAGTCTATAGAAGAGCTGTTAGATTATGATTCAGCAGAAACGATGTAAGGTGTGAGGCGGGTGTAAGAAATGGAGATGTGCTTCAGATCATTTTCCATGTTGGATTCCAAACCAATAACAGGCGTCTCACAATAGAGGCAACGGGAGATTCTGATAATCCATACAGATTTTTTTCCAATCGTGAATTGTGGGAAGAGAATGCTGTAAAGGTAATAGATGGTACGATATACCAGAATACTGGTACGATCACTTGTGCGGTTGTCGATTCAGACAAGGGACCGGATATCGAGATCATTGTGGATAATGTTGTTACCTGTGTTGCTCATCCACGATTTAGAGATTCTGAAGATATAAACATAGAGCAGTACAGCGATGTGGTAGAGGTTGAATTTTGGGATGTGGATGACGATGGAGTTGCAGATATGATCGTTATCTTGTCAGATGGAGATGATTCTGTTGCTGTATTGTGTGAGGGTTATGTGAATCAATGGAGCGAGGGCTATACTGAACCTAAAGCGGAAGTGACCAAGTGGCTAAGCGAAAATGTCAGCGATATGACAGCGGATAATGCTATAAGTTATATTCTTGATCATAAGGATGAGTTTAATGATTTATAAATATAAGGGGTGGTGCCAAGCATCACCCCCTTAAACATTTTTGGTCACATATTGCTAACAGCGTATAAAGGAATGTTAACCAGCCAATCTTGTTCCTTGTAGTTTAGAAGAGATAAGCGGATGGAAATACTCGGATGGAACTTATCATAAAAAGCCTTCAGACTCTTAGAATGAATGTTGGTTTCGGCTTTCACTTCTATTGGTACGGCATCCATTCCTTTTTGAATGAGGAAATCCTGCTCAAAAGTTGCAGCTGCTGTTCCGTAGTAATATGGAGTATAGGTTGTATCACTCATAATCTGCTGGAGAACATATTGTTCTGTAAGAGCACCTTTAAACTCCACAAATAACCTGTTTCCTTCAATTACAGAATGTAAATCCAATTCGCTCATTGCACCAAGTAATCCTATGTCAACGAAGAATAGCTTGAAGAAAGATAATTCTTTATAGGCTGAGAGCGGGATGTGTGGTTCGTTTACTTTATGAACGCGATATACTAAGCCGCTATCAACTAACCATTGGATTGCTTTTTCAAATTCTGCACTACGGGCGCCTTTTTTGATTTGTCCAAAAAAGAATTTCTTATTTTCTTTTGCTAACTGCATAGGGATAGAATCCCATACCATATTTATTCTTGGAAGTTCGTTGGGAGAGATATGCTTGCCAAAATCTCCTTTATATTGAAGAACAATTTCTTTTTGTAGTTCTCGAGCAGCTATATAATCATTATTATTTATGAATTTACTAACAACTTCAGGCATTCCACCTACATAAAAATAATTTTTTAGATGATAGATGTATTTTTCTGAAAAGCTATCTATTAAATCATAGTCTTTTGTCTCTAACGCATCAGCCAATCCCTTTTCACCTACAGCATGTAAGAATTCGCGGAAATTGAGAGGATATAGGTTGAGAGTCGTTACTTTGCCTACAGGATATGAAATTCCTTCATGTAGCGCTACACCTAATAAAGATCCGGCAACCATAATGTGGTATTCAGGCGCATCCTCGTAGAAGTATTTGAGAGATTCAAATGCTTTAGGGGCATTTTGGATTTCATCAAATATAATTAGAGTATCCTCTGATGAAATAGTAAAGCCAACTTCGATAGTAATAGCTGAAACGATTCGATTTATATCATAATCCTGTTCAAACACATGCTTCATTGCCTCATTGTTATAAAAAGAGATATAGGCAACTTTTTTATAATATAATCTTCCGAATTCTTTCATGAGCCAGGTTTTTCCTACCTGACGAGCTCCCATTATTACTAAAGGTTTACGATTATCATCGTTTTTCCATGCTTCTAGTTTTTTCATTGCAAAACGTTGCATTTATGCGACCTCCGAGGTGAATATTACATTTTTTAAGACCTGATTTTGGAGCTTGTATACATTTTTTAAGGTCTAAATGTATACTATGTGTACATTTTTTAAGACTTGATTACATCATTATGATACATTTTTTAAGGGCAAAGTGCAATAATGTGTAGCAGTCAAGAAAAGTGGACACGAAAAATGTTTTTTAATTGTTTTCTTTTTTAAAAGTGGACATACGCCACATTTTTGAACAGTTTTCTTTTTCAAAAGTAGGCACACAGAAAATTTTTCATGCCTTTTCTTTTTCAAAAGTAGACACGTCCCCAGAATGCGCTTGTTTACGGCGTTTCTGTAGCAGTCAAGAAAAGTGGATACGAAAAATGCATTTCATCGCATAAATCATGCATTTGGTCAGATAAACAACCCCTAAATTGATAAAAGACGTACAATAATGAAGCTTTTAGGTAAAATCCAAAATGCTTAAAGCAATCAACTACGCATCCTTGGATTTATCACAGAGTTTATCCGCTAAGTAGAGAGGATAATAATAGTTTTTTATTGAAAGGAAGAGGAAAAGTGAAAAGGAATTTTTGTAAATTATTAGCAGCAGCTATGGCAGCAACAACACTTATTTCTGGCTGTAATAGCGCGCAGCTTGAACTTGATTCAAAAGACGAAGTTGCAGTAGAAGAATCCGATTTTGCTGATTCTGAAAATGAGATCGACGAGGAGTCTGCAAACGAGAGTGAAGAATCATCAGAAGAAAAATCAGACGATGATGATTCCAAAGAGGATTCATCAACAGAAGCTTCAAATGAGTATTTCTATGCGGATGTACAGGATGAATATGTATATGCTGTAGATGAGTTCTTATATGAAGATATTACAGAAGTTTCTGTAAAAGTTGAACTTTTGGAAAGCTATGATGGTGGTAATGTATATTCTCTGAATATCGATTACGACGACTGTCCTGGAAGATATTATTATGAGACCACAGACAGATTTTATCTCGGAACAATTTATGTTACAGCTGATAGGATCTACATGATCAAAGATAGTGAATCAGTACCATCCAAGGAAGAATTCGAAGATTCAGGAATAGAAATCTGTTCTGCGCTGGATTCTGAAATAGACAAGAATGGCGAAGTAGTATCAATTGAAAACGATGGAGATGTATGCACATGCTCTATGTACAATAGCCAGACTGAAAGCGGATTTTACGAATCATTTGAGTGGACTAAAGGCAAAGGACTTACTCATTACAGATCAGGATATGGAGCAGAAGGCGATCCTATAGAACTTGACCTTAAAGATACAGATACTGAAAGCGCTTCTGAAGACGAAGTAGAATCAGCAGATCAGACAGAGGCGGTAGCAAAAGAGTTTTTCGAAGATCTTATCGGAACTTACACTTATGACAACGGAAGCCAGGTCGGAAAAGAAGGCGTCGTTGAGATCAAGAATATAGATGATAGATTGGTTATTGCAGATTATTTAGGCGGTAATACATCAAACTATCGCTATATGTTCAATACAAGCGAATGCGTCAAAGTTGAAGGTGACATGGCATATGTTGAATATGCTCATTCTGCCCGCGAAGACGGAACTGCAGACTATTGGTACTATGTTTTTGAAAAGACTGAAACTGGCATAAATGTATATTTCAGTGAAGACTCATTTGAGGATGAAGAGCTTTTATATAACGCCAATAAGGACTAATCCGTATAACTTTTAAGTTAATGTGCGCATAGTTACTGAATTAGAGGGGTGTGTGATGAAAAAGAAAGAATTAAAAATCCTATTTATAGTTTCAGGAATATTACTATGCATTGTACTTTTCTTTTTCCTCAAATACGGAAGAAGAGAAGTTGCGAAAGAATATTATCCAGTAGATCCTGATTATTATGTCAAAGTATATCAAAATGGTTTTTTCAAAGGCCATGAATTTCGATGCGTAGCTATTTTGTATGGCCCCAACGGAGAAATATCAAGAGAATATTTTAATGCAATGTCTACGGATTGCCTTCCCAAAAGACACATGGATTATAGCGTTATTATCGAATGGGAAGACGATTATGTTTCTGTTAGTGTAAGAGATCCAGAGAGCGGAGGACTAACAAGAAATTTCTATATTGATGGAAGAATTACTTTGGAAGATCGACATTGGGGAGCTGGATTTTGATCTGATTAGCTGGATTAGTATTATCAAAAGCGATAAGGATTATATTCTATAAGGACGATTAAGGATGAGCAAAAGGCGGATTAGCATAGGGATTTTCATAATATTCATTATATTGTGTGGAGCTTTTTTATTATTTGGAAGAAGGGAAATAGCAACAGTTCATAATCCTTCAGATGATAATTACTATATTAAGGTATATCAGATAGGGTATATGTATACTACACATTATCATTGTGTAAGCATTTTATATGGACCCGATGGAGAAATATCAAGAGAGTATTTTGAAGCGTTTTCGACTGATCAGGGTGAGCCAAGATATATGAGAGAAGGTCAAAGTATAGAAATCGAATGGCATGATGATTGTGTTTCCGTGAGTTCAACGGATCGTGGATGCTATGGAACAACAAGAAAATTCTATATTGATGGACGGATTTCCTTAGAGACTTGTATGTGGGATGTGGATTGGTAATGATCCAATTTGGAGGAATGGTATGAATAATATTTCAAAAGGTATTATTATAGGCCTTTGTACGGCAATGATAGTTGCATGTGGTAAGGATGATCCCAATAAACAGCTATCGACAGAAGCTTCGTCAGAAGTGGAAGATGTGAAAACAGCAGCTACAGATACATCAACTTCTTACAATGAAAATAAGAGCAGTAATAATACAAAAATCGAGATACCTGAAGGAATGTACATCAGTGAACTCACTGGTGAGCCTATAGATGAAAAAATTAAAGATCAGCGTCCTATTGCAGTAATGATAGATAATGAGGAAGAATCTTTTCCTCACTATGGAACAACTCAGGCAGATATCGTATATGAACTAATTAATACTACAAGGATAGATCGATTAACACGTCTTATGTGCATATACAAAGACTGGGGAGATATTCAGAAAATTGGAAATATCCGAAGTGCTCAGCCTACAAATATAGTACTTGCAGCCGAGTTTAATGCTGTTCTGTGTCATGATGGTGGCCCCTGGTTTAATGATGAATATTTCGAGCAGGAAATATATGCAGATCATTTTACAGGAGTTTTTAGCAGAGACCTTAGTATAAGAGATAATCTTTATGACAAGTTTATTTTGAAGGGGGACTTGGACAATGCATTCGCCAATTCTATTATTTCTCCAACATATAGCGAGACCTATTCTGATTACGACAAAAAATTCAAATTTACGGATTATGGCACAGTAGTAGATCTTAAGACTCAGGCTGCAGAAGTATCGGATGTTGTAGAATTGGTTCTTCCTTTTTATCATAACAAATCAACATTAAGATATAACGGACAGACTGAGAAGTACGAATATTATGAATACGGAAAACTTTATCAGGAAGCTGAAGATAGTGCGCCACTTGCTTTTGATAATGTAATTCTTCAGAGTACTCAAATTTATAAAATGGATGATAATGGATACCTTAGGTATTATTTCCAGCGTTCTGAAAAGAATTGTGGTTACTATATTACGAAAGGCCAGTGCATTCCTATTTACTGGGATAGAGATTTTGATACAGATATAGTCCATTACTATTCAGATGAATCATATACTCAAGAGATTCAGATCAATACAGGAAAAACATATATAGCACTGGTTCCAAATGATACTTGGGATGAAGTAAGTCTTAAGTAATGAGATAAGAAAGGAAAATAAAAAGTGAAAAAGGACTTTAGTAAATTTATAGTAACAGCAATGGTAGCAACAACATTCTTATCAGGTTGCAATAGCGCCCAGCTTGAACTTGATTCAGAAGATGAAGCAACAATAGAAGAATCCGCAGAAGAGATTTCTGAAGACAAGGATGATGCAGCAACAGATGATTCTGTAGAAGAAGTTTCAAAAGATGATAAAGATGCTAAAACAGATGATTCAACAGAAGAAGTTGTTATAGACGGAACAATCATCAGCCAAACTAACAACTACGCTTATGTAGTACATGGAGATAATGAGTACTGCTCAGTTAACCTCTGTGAATCCGGAGAAGAATTATGCACTATAAAACAGGAAGACTGTGACTATCCGGTTAATTTCGAAGAAGGTAAAGTTGAAGAATATGAAAACCTCCTGGGAAGTAGCAGCTTTGTAATAACTATTCAGAGTGGAGATTATTATCTTCTTGAAGTTTATAGCTGTAAAGATGAAGATGTTGAATGTATTGAAGAAGATTATATTACTGATTACTTCGTAGAAGATATAGATAGTGACGGCCATGATGAACTAATAGTAAACATGATATATATGGCAGGCGGAAGAGGAGGAGTCTTTATATTCAGAAAAAATAATGATTCTATCCAATCTGCAAAAGTTAACGCGGACTATAACCAGGTTAACGTATTCTATGATTCAGAAAACAAAGAAATCAATATTTCTTATCCAACAGATAGCGGTGAGTTTGAGGAAATTACAATTCCTATAGAAGATGCGCTGAACGATCCAGAGATGGTAGAATTTGAAGACATTTGAGGGGGTAATGCATTTATATAGTATCAATAAGGATGATGAAGAATGAATAAAAAACGGATTAAAATAGGTGTTTTCATAATATTCATTATATTGTGTGGTGCTTTTTTATTATTTGGAAGAAAGAAAATAGCAACAGTTCATAATCCTTCGGATAATAATTACTATATCAAGGTATATCAGATTGGGTATATGTATACTACACATTATCATTGTGTAAGTATTCTGTATGGACCCGATGGAGAAATATCAAGAGCGTATTTTGAAGCATTTTCAACAGATCGTCTTAAGCCAAGATATATGAGAGAAGACCAAAATTTATATATCGAATGGCATGATGATTATGTTTCTGTAAGATATGCAGATCATGCAACCAAAGGAACTATAAGAGATTTTTATTTGGATGGACGAATCACCTCGACGCCTTGCCTATGGGACGTGGACTGGTAATCGCTTAATTTGGAGGTGGAACAAGATGAAAAAGAAGCTAAAAAACATAGCCATTATTGTTGGAATGGTTTTGGCTATCGCATTAATTCTTTTCCTAAAATTAGGAAGAAGAGAAGTGAAAACTGTATATAATCCATTAGACGATGGTTATTACGTAACGTTTTATCAGATAGGATATTTAAAAGATTATGAATATCACTGCATATGCATTTTATATGGACCAAACGGCGAAATATCCAGAGAATATCTTGATGCAATGTCGACTGACCAGCTTGTAAAAAGGCATATGGATAATAGAGTAGCTATCGAATGGAATGAAGATCATGTTTCTGTAAGCGTACGTGATCCTGAAGAAGGAGGACTAACAAGAAATTTTTATCTTGATGGAAAAATAACATCGGAAAAGTGCCATTGGGGAGCAGATTTCTAGTGATTTTACAGGAAAAGGAAGAGTAAAAGTGAAAAAGAATATTATTAAATCTGTAGCAGGAGTTATGGCAACTGCGATGGTTATATCCGGGTGTACTTCTTCGGTTATTGAATTGAGTGACGATACAGATGAGAATAATACTGATAATGTAAGTCAGGAAGAGAATGATAATTCGAATTCATCAAATAGTTCTGATGAAAAAAATAGCAAAGCCGATTCTGAATCTAGCAGCAGTGATCAAAATGATAATGAAGACACCATGTGGGACTCTCCAATGGCTGAATATGTACCAGAGTCGCCATATCCGTATTATATAAGCTTTGTAAATGGAGAAATAGCTACAAAATCCGATGATTATTATTTTTCTGATTACATAACAGGAGACTATAAATACACCTGCTGTGATCTCAGCGGAGACGGAATAGCTGAACTTGTTTTGCTGACCCAAGAAGATGATGAAGAAAAGCTAATAGTATTTACTTATGATAGTGACAAGGGCGTAATAAGCAATTCGATAGCTTGTAGCTTTAATTCGGATTGCGATTACATTTCAAAGAATGGTTTTGTGCTCCTAAATTCATATAAAGATGAATCCGGGAACCGGTACAGTGGCAAGACAGATGACGAGTCTTACACACAAAAGATAAGCGCAATATTATCAACGGGTTCTTCCATAAAGGGATACTCACTATTTGAATGGCAAAGGGATGCAGGCAGTAGCGAGTATGATGGCCCTTCTGAAGATGTTTACGATCAGATCATGGAGATGGCATCTGATCAGGTCACCTTATCTGAAGGAGAAAAGCCCGAAGATATGATTCCATATCTGGAAGAATGTGAAAAAAGCTTTGATGATTCAATCGAAGAATTCAAGCTCTTTAAACAGAATGGAAACGGCATATTCAGCAACCTTGGCAGCGCAGATTTACCGGATAATGAATATGAAGATGCAGATGAAGCATATGAAGCTTTTATAAATAATGAAACGACGGTAAGGTGCGAATATGGAATAAAGGCATATGATACTTATTTTTCATATATTTATGGAGAAAAGTATTCGTTATCCAGATGGTATGATCCGGATGATTCTGATACATTGGAAACCCGCTATATAGACTGTGGAGATGATGGGAGCAAGGAGCTGGTAATTAGCGTTACAGAAGAATTAAATTATGAGCCCATCGAATCTATATATGTTATCAGCTTTTATGAGGGGCACTTATATTTGCGCTTTGTTACTGAGAGTAGCTCCAGGTCATATGTTTCCATTGGAGATAATGGGGACATTTATGGTGGCGGAAGTGCAAGTGATCTTATAGAGATCAGGGACGAGGCATTTTTGGATTCGGATATTATCTTTCACTATGTCTATCAGTTAGAAATGGTAAGTGGAGAAGCCCTAAAGGATTATTTTCCAAATGTAAATGACGAACCAGAAGAACTCTTAACAATTTACATCTATACAATAGACGGTGAAGAATACCATGTTCCTTACTATAATTTTGAAGAAGTAACAGATGAAGGCGAATACACTGATTTTATGAAAGCTTGTGAAGAGCAGGGAATATCTTTTTCTTCACAAGAAGATATAGATGAGCTTATAGAAGAGTAAAAAGAAAAAGTATCTAGGGAGAATATATAGTTAATCAGCAAGAGGCATTTGGAGATGATGCTTACGAGTATATAGATGCTAGCACTAATATCCTGGATCATCAGGACGAGTTTAAAGATTTATAGTACCTTTTGAGGGGGGTGATGCCAGAGGCATTACCCCCTGATTTTTGCATTTCGTCATCCAAAAATGCATTTCGTCGTATAAATCTTACCGTTCGTCGGAAATCGTAACGAAAAATAATAAAAAAATGTATATTTAAGAAGCTGTCGGTGTTGAGCTTTGACCTTTTAGTAATGACATTATAATATCGGCAGCTTTCATCAAGAAGCACTCTCAGGTATGAAAAAAGAGGGGATGGGCAATCATGGGGAGATTGCTCGAGTCAGATGTTTTTAGCTAAATTTTAACAGGATCCTGGTCACCACGACCGGGATTTTGTTGTATTAGGGCAGTTCTTGAAATTTCTATTCAAGAATGACATAATTACATAACCCAATGTTTGATTTTTGGGAAATTGTTTTTTATGTATTGCAAGGATTTTTTATGTTACAGATCGGATCTTTAGTTGACGGCAAATATAAGATACTGAGTATTATCGGGCAGGGCGGAATGAGCACTGTCTATCTTGCGATTAATGAAAGAGCCAATAAACCCTGGGCTATCAAAGAGGTCAGGAAGAACGGCGTTAGTAATTACGAGGTAGTCAAGCAGAGCCTTGTCATGGAAACCGATATGCTCAAGCAGCTCTCTCACCCTAATCTCCCCAGTATTGTAGACGTTATCGATACAGATGAATGTTTTCTTATCGTAATGGACTATATCGAAGGAAATACTCTCTTAAGAGCCATAGAAGAATACGGCGCTCAGCCACAGGACAAGGTTATAGGATGGGCCAAGGAGCTGTGTGACGTTCTTTCGTATCTTCATACGAGAAAGTCCCCAATCATATACAGGGACTTAAAACCCGCAAATATAATGCTTAAACCTGACGGAACCATCACTCTTATCGATTTTGGAACCGCCAGAACATATAAAAAAGACAGAATAGAAGACACCACATGTCTTGGTACAAGAGGCTACGCCGCTCCCGAACAGTTTGGAGGAAGAGGCCAGACAGATGAAAGGACAGATATTTACAATCTTGGAGCGACTCTTTATCATCTGGTGACAGGCCATAATCCTGGCGAACCTCCTTATGAGATGTACCCCATAAGACAGTGGAATCCGACTCTTTCAGCCGGCCTTGAGCAGATCATTTTGAAATGTACTCAGCTAAACCCTGCTGACAGATACCAGTCAAGCGCTCAGGTCATGTACGATCTTGAGCATTATAGCGAGCTTGATAAGGATTATAGGAAAAGAGCCGGACTTCGAGTTGCCATGTTTGGCATAACA
Organism: Butyrivibrio fibrisolvens; assembly: GCF_037113525.1. Lineage (NCBI taxonomy): Bacteria > Bacillati > Bacillota > Clostridia > Lachnospirales > Lachnospiraceae > Butyrivibrio > Butyrivibrio fibrisolvens. The sequence goes on from NZ_CP146963.1 coordinate 69,737, forward strand.
ACTGCGATAACACTTTCCTGCGCAGGGGCAGCAGCTTTTTTGCTACTATCATCCAATAAATTGCAAAAAGACAGTTATGTATCCTATATAGAAGAAGCCAGAAGCCATCCAAATGTTACAGGCCAGATCGATAATTATGAGGAAGCGATAGCTCTTGCCCCCATGAACGGTACTGCATATCTTGAGCTTCTCAATCAGGTATATCTTCTTGATGATAATTTCACGCCTGAAGAGGATGAGCAGTTAAGGCAGCTCCTTATAACTCAGTATGATAACAAAAGAACTTATGAACAGATGCTTGCAACAGACGAAAAGGCATATGATGAGTTTGCATACAGGCTTGGTCTTGCTTACTTCTACTGCTATGACGTCGAAGGCAATAAGCCTATGTCTACCAAATGGCTTGATATAGCAGCAAAGTCCAAGACCCTTGACGAAGTCAAAGTCACAAGGGCTCAAAGGCTTGGCATGATAGCATCCTACTATTCAAGACTTGGTAAAACAAGTAAGACAGGGGATGAAGTAATAAGCTATTCACAGTACTGGAACGACCTTGTAGAGATAACCCAGGGTGACATATCGCTTGAAGATAATACTACAACCGCCCTTATGGTATACAAAGAGATGGTAAGCCAGATAAGCAAGCATTCCGAGGAGTTCCAAAAGGCCGGGGTCACCTATGAAGAAATAGTAGCCCAGCTTGATAATATCAAAACAAGACTTGATACAGATATTATCACGACACCCGAAGATGAAGAGAGGATCAAACCGCTCAAGGACAATCTGTATCAGAACCTTGAGCTTGCCTATAAGGCTGTTGATGGAGCCTATAAGGAGGCACAGTGAGTATTAGAAATATTTATATATTCGCATTATCTGCGAATTCAAATGTAGCGAAGATCAATAAAACATCGCTTATTTACAACAAGACAGCGATCGTCCTTTTGGCAATTGCGGCACTGTTTTTTGTCATATCAATATTTATCTGGTTCAAGATGAACATAAGGCACGAAATAATAGTTCTTACAGGACTTGGTGTCAAAAAAGAAGTTGCCAGAATAGAAAAGATAGCCAAAAGAGAAACAGAAGATGCTGTTAGTATGGCTCCAATAAGGAACGGAGAGAATGCTGACATCATGGATAACAACATCACGCAGAACCTCAATGACAGGCAGACTGTGCCGTTAAGACACACAGTTCCCATCGGAGTATCTGCAACATATAACGAAGTAAACGAAACTACTCCAATAGGATTTATGGGCGAAGAAGAAACAGCTCTTCTTGAAGAATGCGCGCCTAAAGCGCCGCAAGGCAATTCATCATTCGTAGTTGAAAAGGATGAGGTATATATTTCAAACAACAAACAGTAAATTCAGCAACAAAGGAAAGAGCACAAAGACTATATGTATTATCAAGCAGGACTTGCAACAGACAAAGGGACAGTAAAAGAAATAAATCAGGACGCCATGATGCTCAAGGTGGCTATGTCTAAGGAATTTGGCCGTATTGCTTTTGGCCTTGTGTGCGATGGATGCGGCGGCCTTTCTTATGGAGAGATAGCCAGCGCTTCATACGTAAGGAGGATGGAAGACTGGTTTTATAATGAACTTCCGGGCATTTTGTCCAACGAAGATGACACCAGAAAGCTCGATGCAACGTGCGATAACACCTATGATCCGATCGAGCTTATTAAAGGCAACTGGACATACATATCTACGGAGATGAATGACAGACTCCATGATTACGGCATCCAGAAGCATACGAATGTCGGTACTACAGTCTGCATGCTGATCATTCTTGGCAATGAGTATCTTGCCATGAACATAGGAGATTCAAGGATCTACAGATATTCAGACAGCAAGGTGTCATGCATTACACATGACCATTCATATGTTCAGAAGCAGCTCGATGAAGGCCGTATTTCGGAAAAAGAGGCCCTGAACAGCCCCATGAAGAGCGTACTCCTTCAGTGCGTAGGTGCTGTAAGCAAGGTCGATCCTTTTTTTACCAGAGGAACTATAGACACAGATGAGACATTTGTACTGTGCTGCGACGGCTTCTGGCGAAAGACTTCCCAGAGCGATTTTGAAAAGATCATGACACGCTCTGAGCAGGATACTGAAGATCAAATAGAAGCAGCCTTAAAAGATCATATCGAATGGCTCAAAAAAGACGGGGAAAACGACAATATTTCAGCTATTCTTGTCAGGGCCCGGGATGCAATTTGACAGTAAATGAGATATACTGATGAATATAGATTAGTAGACAGGAAGGTGACGTTTATGAGTAAAAAGTCAGGATTTGTACTTCTAAGTGTACTTTCGGGAGTGTTATTCGGGGGAGCATTTGCTGGTAATAAACTTTACGATTTTGCTATAAAGCCAAGACAGCGTGCCGATTCAACTCCTGATTCATCTGAGCTCGTGACAAGAGGCCGTAAGTGGGTCAGAAATCATGCAGAGCGCAGAGACATATATATCAATTCTATAGATTCTTTAAGACTACACGCAAGTTTCATTCCGGGCAAAGAGAATGAGCATCATTACGTGGTTTTGATCCATGGTATCTGGGATAGCTCAGAAGGAATGGGCATTTATGCTCAGGAATATGAGAAAAAAGGCTGGAACATGCTCCTTCCAGATCTTCGAGGTTTTGGCCAGAGTGAAGGCGACTATGTCGGCTATGGTAACGATGACCGCTATGACATTATCGAATGGATATACTGGATCATCAAAAGAGACCCGCAGGCGAGGATCCTTCTTCACGGAACATCTATGGGAGCAGCTACAACCCTTATGGTAACAGGCGAATCTCTTCCGGAAAATGTTAAGTGTGCTATTTCAGACAGCTCATATACAACGGTTAAGGAAGAGTTCCTGGATGTATATGAAACTCTTGATCCCAAGGTTGCGATCATACCTAAATGGCTTGCACTACCTCTTCTTCGTCTTGAAGTTAAGATTCGTGCCGGATACGACTTCTATAAGATTAAGCCTATAGAAGCAGTTAAGAACTCCACGACTCCGACTCTCTTCCTTCACGGAGATGCAGATAAGTTTGTTAAGCCTTCAATGTGCCGCGAACTTTTCGATGCAGCTGCCTGCAAGAAAGAGTTCTGCATGACACTTGGAGCTAAGCATATCGAAGGTGTATGGGTAGATTCCAAGAAGTATTGGAAGAAGATTGATGAGTTCTTAGAGCATAATAATTTCTAAAGGATAGGGGTAAAGGAAACGTATAATATGGGTAATTTTGGTTACGAAAAGCTAGAAGATCCGGGATATTTTGCAGAAAACCGTCTCCCGGCTCACTCAGATCACATCGTATGCAGAAATCTTCAGGAAGCATGGGATGAGGAAAGTTCTTTAAGATTATCTCTTAACGGAAATTGGAAATTCAAATATTCAGCTAATCTTCTGGAGCTTCCAATGAGGTTCGAAGCTTTAGACGTTGACTGCCACGCATGGGCAGATATTCGTGTGCCTGCACATATGCAGCTCGAAGGATACGGCGTACCTCAGTACGTCAATGTTCAATATCCATGGGATGGACACGAGGATATCGATCCTCCGAAGATCCCTACTAAGGATCATCCTGTTGGAAACTACGTTAAGTACTTTACACTTCCTAAGGGATTTGCAGAGCACGGTCTTTATATCAGTTTTGACGGCGTAGAGAGCGCTTTTGCCCTTTGGCTTAACGGAGAGTATGTAGGCTACAGCTCTTCTTCTTTTGATGCCAAGGAGTTCGATCTTACACCTTATGCAAAGGAAGATGGCGAGAACAAGCTTGCTGTGCAGGTATTTAAGTACAACTCAGGAAGCTGGATGGAAGATCAGGACATGTTCAGATTTTCCGGAATCTTCAGGGATGTAACTCTTTTTACAAGAACAAAGGGAATAGACGTTTACGATATTAAAGCAGTTACCAGCCTTTCAGATAATTACCAGAAAGGTGAACTTAAAGTTACACTTAAGGGCTGCGGCAAGGGCCAGATGACTCTCCAGCTCTTTAAGGAAAAGTGGGACAAAGCCCTCAACATACAGACAACAGATGGCGACGAGATTTGCTCTGAAAATGTATCATGGACAGGCAAGATAGTAAATGAGAAGGTATTTGAAGGTGTCGGCTTTACAGATCCTAAGAGAAATCTCTGCACAGATGTAGCAGAAGTATCTTTAAACGTGGATGCTCCTGATCTTTGGAGCGCAGAGGATCCTAATCTCTATGCCCTTATCATCACCTTATATGATGAAAACGGCGAAGAGTGCGGAACCATCCTTCAGGAAATCGGCTTCAGAGAATTCGTCATGGGTGATGATCACATCATGTATTTAAATGGTAAACGTATCGTATTCAACGGTACAGATCGCCATGAATTCTCAGCAAGAACAGGTCGTGCCCTTTCAAGAAAAGACATGGAGACTGACATCATCAATATGAAGAGAAACAACATCAATGCTCTTCGTATGAGTCATTATCCTAACAACAGCTACATGTACAAACTCTGTGACAGATTCGGAATCTATGTAATCGACGAGACCAATCTTGAAACTCACGGAACCTGGGATGCAGCAGGACGTGGCAAAAAGCCTGAAAGCTACATGGTTCCTTATGATAACCTTGACTGGCTTTCCATGCTCCTTGACCGCGGAACATCTATGCTTGAGCGAGACAAGAATCATCCGTCCGTTATCATCTGGTCATGCGGTAACGAAGCATACGGCGGCAGAGTAATATTCGAGCTGTCCAATTACTTCAGAAAGACAGATCCTACAAGACTTGTCCACTATGAAGGCATCTGCCACGACAGAAGATTCAATGACACATCAGATATGGAATCCCGCATGTATCCTCCTGTTGAAGAGATCAAAGACTTCCTTAAGGAGCACCGTGACAAGCCATTTATCTGCTGCGAATATACTCACGCTATGGGTAATTCCTGCGGCGCAATGTACAAATATACTGACCTTACAGAAGAAGAGCCTCTGTATCAGGGCGGATTCATCTGGGATTATATAGATCAGTCCATTATAAGAAAAGACCGCTATGGCAATGAATTCCAGGGCTACGGCGGAGACTTTGGTGAAAGACCTAATGACGGTGACTTTTGCGGTAACGGAATAGCATTTGGCGGCGACGAGAGAAAGCCTTCACCCAAGATGCAGAGCGTAAAATATAACTACCAGCCATTTGCTGTCATCGTTGATGAGGATGAAGACATTGTTACAGTCAGAAACAGAACTCTTTTTACAAACACAGATAAGTATGTGATGAGGGTTTGCGTTAAGAGCTATGGCAAGACTGAGTATCAGAAGGATTACATCGTATCAGTTGAGCCGGGCGAGCAGGAAGTGTTCGGACTTTCACTTGAAGAGAAAATCGGCTATGGCGAGATCTGCAACAAGACAGGCGAATATGTTATAAACGTATCTTTCCTCCTTAAGGAAGACACAAGATACGCTGAGGCCGGTCACGAAGTTGCTTTCGGTGAAGATGTATTTATCGTTGAAAACGGACCTGAGTATGCTACAGAGGACGAAACATCCGGAATCATCATTCCGGAGAAGGTATTTGGAAATGATAGCGATATCTCTTTTGCCAAGGATAAGCCATACACTATCACTTACGGTATGTGCAATATCGGCATTAAGGGAGAGCATTTCGAAGCTCTCTTTACAGATGGAGTAGGCCTTACAAGCTATAAATATATGGGCAAAGAAATGCTGGATTCCAAGGTTATGCCTAACTTCTGGAGAGCACCCACTCAGAATGACTATGGTAACGGTGAACCTGCCCGCTATGCCCAGTGGAAGATCGCCAGCATGTACCTTATGCCAAAGGTTGATATCTATACCAAGTATGAGCATTTCCTTGGTGGAACAGAGCTTGATGTAAAAGAGCACGATGATCATGTAAGCATCAAGTACAACTATAAGCTCTGGACAAGCCCTGAGGGTGAGTGCTTCCTTGTGTATGACGTATACGGTGATGGAAGTATCAGAATGACACTTTCTTATGATCCTGTAGAGGGACTTAAGGACATGCCTGAGTTTGGTATCATCTTCAAGATGAATGCGGATTATCATAACCTTAAGTGGTACGGATACGGACCAGAAGAAACTTATTCCGACAAGATGCAGGGAGCAAAGCTTTCCATGTTTGAAGGAAAAGCTGAAACGCAGCTTGCACCATACCTACTTCCTCAGGAATCAGGCAATCATGCAGGCGTAAGATTTGCTTCTGTAACAGACGAAAGAGGAAGAGGACTTCTCATCGCTACTGAGATTCCGGATGGAATGAGCTTCTCAGCGCTTCCTTGGACACCGCACGAGATAGAGAATGCAGCTCACCACTATGAGCTTCCGCCTATCCACTATACAGTTGTAAGAGCGTCCCTTGGACAGCTTGGAATAGCAGGAGATAATACATGGGGATCACTTACACACCCTGAGTTCAAACTTCCTGTAGATAAAAAAGTTGAATTCTCAGTAATGATGAGAGGTATATAAAAAGATTCAAAAGATCTGGAGAGTAGTTTTTCTATTCTTCAGGTCTTTTGTTTTATGAAAGAGAATTGGTTTGATAAGAACTACAATAAAAAACCGGCCGCATAATAGCGACCGGTCTTAAAATTCAGTATAGAAGGATTATTCGTCAGCCTTACCAACAGAACCGAACATTTCCATCTTCTCTTTAACTGTAGCCTTGATAGCTTCGAAGCCAGGAGCAAGAAGTTTTCTAGGATCGAATCCCTTACCTTCAAGGTCCTTACCAGCCTCTACATACTTTCTTGTAGCTTCAGCGAAAGCAAGCTGGCACTCTGTGTTAACGTTAACCTTTGAAACGCCAAGAGTGATAGCCTTCTTAACCATCTCTGCAGGGATACCTGTACCGCCGTGAAGAACGAGTGGAAGCTCGCCTGTAAGCTGCTGGATAGAATCAAGAGTCTCGAATGAAAGACCTTCCCAGTTTTCAGGATATTTGCCGTGGATGTTACCGATACCAGCTGCAAGGAAGTCAACGCCAAGATCAGCGATCTGCTTGCATTCCTTAGGATCAGCGCACTCACCCTTACCGATTACGCCATCTTCTTCTCCACCGATAGCACCAACTTCAGCCTCGATTGAAAGGCCTCTGTCGTGAGCTGCCTTAACCAGTTCCTTAGTCTTCTCGATGTTCTCAGCGATCGGATAGTGTGATCCGTCGAACATGATTGATGAGAAACCAGCCTCGATGCACTTGTAGCATCCTTCGTATGAACCGTGGTCAAGGTGAAGTGCTACAGGAACGTCGATGTCGAGATCCTTTAAAAGTCCGTTAACCATGTTTACTACAACATGATAACCACCCATGTATTTACCGGCGCCTTCTGATACACCAAGAATAACAGGGCTTCTGAGCTCTTTTGCTGTAAGCAGAATAGCCTTAGTCCACTCAAGGTTGTTGATGTTGAAGTGGCCTACTGCGTAATGTCCGGCTTTAGCTTTTTTAAGCATGTCAGCTGCATTTACTAACATAATTGAAATCCTCCTTCTAAATGAAAAAACTGTTTCCTAAAAATTTTGTTTGTGAAAATAATATCACAGTGAAATTATAGCATACCCTCATATAAATGGAAACAATATGTTATTCATCCGTTAAAAATGTCATTTCGTCAAAAAATAACTTGTCAAGATTGCGAATATATATATAATGATTATGTTGTTCTTGGGGATTACCAAAAAACAATAAATCGGTCAAAAGAGTTTGACCAAAACAATAATTCTTTAGCTAAAAACGTTAGGAGGAGAAAACAATGTTAAAGAAAAAACTTATCAAAGCAGTAACAGCAATCAGCGCAGCAGTAATGATCGTAGCAGGAGCTGGATCAGTAACAACACTTACTTCATTCGCAGCAGAATTCGATCCAGTATACTATGCTCAGACATATCCTGATGTAGCAGCAGCATTCGGTAACGATGCTCAGTTACTTCTTAACCACTACCTTACATATGGTCAGAAGGAAGGTCGTAAGCCTTCAGCTAACGCAGCAGCTGGTGAGGCAGTAACATCAGTTAAGACAACTACAACAACTACTACACCTGCAGCTACAACAACATATCATGATTTCGCAGCAGGCCAGCTTTCAACACTTCGTGCTGCTCAGGGCCTTGGCGCTGTAACACATGACAAGAACCTTGATTCTATCGCAACAAACATCATGAACACATACATGGCTGGTGGAAACATCGATTCTCTTACAAACGCTATGAGCAACCTTTTCGCTCAGTATGGTCTTAACTATACAGTAGGTGGTTACTGGTGCAACAGACTTCCTGCTTCAGTTGTAACAGGATATTCATATGAGGAGCTTGCACCAATCGTTATGCAGGCTGCTTACAGCACATCAGCAGATGTATTCGGTACAAATTCAATCAGAGCTATCGGATGCCACTTCGCAAAAGATGCTGCTGGTAACGTATACTTCGTATTCGTAGTAGCAGGCTGATATCCTTCTTGAATCCTTGATTCAAGTAATATATCCCATATATCATCCAAAAACCCCGTCGCTTATGCGGCGGGGTTTTGCCATATAACATGGTCGCATATTGCAGACTAATGTGCTACAATTAAAAATTGCAAAAACATTCAATAATACATAAATTTGCAGATTTGGCGGTCTGCAGATTCGTTTTAGGGAGAATCAGATTATGGAAACAGTTTATAAGACTAAAGGCACATGCTCAACACAGATAAATCTCGATCTTGATGGAGACATCATAAAGTCCGTTTCATTCACAGGCGGATGCAATGGCAATCTTCAGGGTATCTCAAAGCTTGTTGAGGGAATGAAAGCAAGCGATGCGATCGCAAGACTTGAAGGAATCAGATGCGGCTTCAAACCAACTTCATGCCCTGACCAGCTTGCACAGGCTCTCAAAGCAGCAATTAACGCATAATAACAATCAGAGGTGTTGTATTTTGGCTAAGAAAATAGTACTCACAGGTGGCGGAACAGCAGGACATGTAACGCCCAATATAGCTCTTTTACCATATCTTAAGGAAAAGGGATATGAGGTTATCTACATAGGATCGTATGATGGCATTGAGAAAAAGCTCATTGCTGACTACGGCATTAAGTATTATGGAGTATCTACCGGCAAGTTCCGCAGATATTTCGATGCCAAAAATTTCTCAGATCCGTTCAGAGTTATCAAAGGATTTGCTGAGGCAAGGAAGATTCTTAAGGCAGAAAGACCCGACGTTCTTTTTTCCAAGGGAGGTTTTGTAAGTGTCCCTGTAGTTAATGCTGCAGCGAAACTTAAGATCCCATGCATCCTTCATGAATCCGACCTTACCCCGGGCCTTGCCAACAAGCTTTGCGTACACTCTGCAAGGAAAATATGCTGTAACTTCCCGGAGACCATGAACTACCTTCCGAAGGATAAGGCAGTCCTTACAGGAACTCCTATAAGAGATGAGCTTATGACAGGTAAAGCCATGGCAGGAAAAGAGCTTTGCGGTTTTACAGATGATAAGCCGGTTCTTATGGTAATCGGAGGAAGCCTTGGCGCTGCTTCTGTCAACGAAGTTGTACGTGAAGCCCTTCCCAAGATCCTTCCGTATTTCAACGTGGTACATATCTGTGGCAAGGAAAAAATGGACAACATGCGTCTCGACGTTCCCGGCTACAAGCAGTTTGAATATGTTAAGGCTGAGCTTAAAGACCTCTTTGCACTTGCAGACGTAGTGGTATCAAGAGCAGGTGCGAACTCTATATGTGAACTCTTAGCCCTTCATAAACCAAACCTCCTCATCCCGCTTTCAAGTAAGAACTCAAGAGGAGATCAGGAACTGAATGCAAAGTCCTTTGAACAGCAGGGCTTTTCAGAAGTTATCCTTAGCGAAGATCTTGATGAAGATATACTTGTTGAAAAGATTCACGAGATCTATGAAGAAAGAGATAAGTATATGGCCAAGATGACCGGCTCAGGACAGAGGAATGCGATCCAGAGTATCATGTCTCTAATAGAAGAGGCAGTAAGTAAATAAAACAGCCAAAGGGCTGATACACTAATAAGAGATCGTAGATCATAATTAGTGCATCAGCCCTTTATTATTGTAGAAATCAATTAACTTTTATGGATATCTGAATCATAAAAACATCCAGACTCTTCACAATCAAATGATCGTCCATATCATGCTTTGAATCTGTATCCTACGCCCCAGATTGTTTCGATATACTGAGGATTGGATGTATCAAGCTCAACTTTCTCACGAATCTTCTTAATATGAACAGTTACAGTTGCGATATCTCCAACTGAATCCATATTCCAGATTCTTCTGAAGAGCTCTTCTTTTGTATATACGTGGTTAGGATTCTCTGCGAGGAATGTGAGAAGATCAAATTCCTTAGTTGTAAAGCTCTTTTCCTCACCGTCGATATAAACTCTTCTGGCAGTCTTGTCGATCTTAAGTCCTCTTATCTCAATGACATCATTTTTGGCAGTACCTGATCCAACAAGACGGTCATATCTTGAAAGGTGAGCCTTAACGCGCGCTACAAGCTCAGACGGAGAGAATGGCTTTGTAATGTAGTCATCAGCGCCAAGACCAAGACCTCTTATCTTATCGATGTCATCCTTCTTGGCGGAAACCATAAGGATAGGCATGTCCTTCTTTTCACGGATGTGTTTGCATACTTCAAAGCCGTCCATGCCCGGAAGCATGAGATCGAGTATCACAAGATCATAATCCTCGGAAAGTGCCTTCTGAAGACCTACATCTCCTCTTGTTGCAATTTCAACTTCAAAGTCTGAAAGCTCTAAATAGTCTTTTTCAAGATCAGCGATCGCTTCTTCATCTTCCACTATCAGTATTTTGCTCATATGTTCCTCCTGTTACTGGTTCTGTGTACTTACGCAGTACGAAATGCATTGTCGTACCTTCGCCTTCATGGCTGGTCGCCCAGATGTAACCGCCATGATCCTCTATTATCTTTTTTACTATAGAAAGACCGATACCGCTTCCCTGGTGCTTGGAATTGCGGGATGAATCGGTTCTGTAGAAACGTTCGAATATACTTCCCAGATCCTTTGGCGCGATTCCGCGTCCGTTATCTTCAATCTCAACCCTGATGGAATCTACTTCGTCAAGGATCCTTATATCTATCTGACTCTTGCCGTCAGTTCTGTCCATGTATTTAACCGAGTTAGAAACTATATTATTAATAACACGTTTTAGCTGTTCGGGATCTGCTATTACTATTGTATCAGGTGCTGTCAGATTAGAATAGTTAAGCTTTATGCCGCGCCCTTCCATGTCCATTCCGACTTCTTCAACGCAGTCTCCAAAATAATCGCCAACGTTTAGCTTCCTGAAATTATAAGGAATTCGGTTGTTATCAATTGATGAATATAAGGTTAGCTCATTGATAAGATTATTCATATCAATGGCCTTGTTGTAAATAGTCTTGAGGTATTTTTGCTGCTTCTCAGGAGTTGTGGCAACGCCTTCCATCAGACCTTCTGCATAACCTCTTATAGTAGTGATAGGGGTCTTCAGGTCGTGGGAGATGTTACGGATAAGTTCTTTATTTTGCTGTTCATGTTCGAGCTTCTCCTGAGCGGATTCCTTAAGACGAAGTCTCATGTCCTCGTAGTTACGGTACATCTCACCGATCTCGCCCTTTTCGGCATTATCATTGAGTCTGTAATCGAAGTTCCCATCCTTGATCTTCTGCATAGCTACGTTGAGCTCACCCACCGGCTTAAAGATACCGCTTCTGGTCCATGCAGTAAGTATAATTGATGTCAGAAGGAGTATAAAGCACATGGCAAAAAACATATAGCTGAAAAATGCAGGTGCTATAAGAGTCTGGGCAGTAAAGATAAGGAACAATGAACCTGTCGTTCCATCTGATAAAGTGAAGTCATACTGGCGGATCAGCTTTTTTTCATCATTATATAAATATCCATTAAATTGATCATGACTACTACCATATTCAGGTAAAATTAAGGTTAGGCTATTATTATCATTAATAGATCCATTATAAGTAATAGTATCACTACCCTGTCTTACGACCACATATCCGTTTTCATTAGAGAGTTGTTCATTGATCTTATCAAGATATTCCTGGTCAGTAAGAATATCCGGATCCTGGGTAGTATCAGTACTTAGCTGTTCAAAGATATTATCAGCTATCTTCATATATCTGGTATTATCTGCGATCAGATTCCTGGTACTACCCTCGTTCATTATTCCGCCAATTACAAGAAAAGCTATGGTGATAAGAAGAAGCGGCATAAGAACCATTGTAATTGCAGTTATTGTAAGCTTTGTTTTAAGACGCATACTAAAGCCATCCTTTCATATAATATTAGTATAACATTTTCGAAAAAATGTGGTAATTAATAGGTCTGAACAATCCGTGAAATGAAAATAAAATACTTATAAAATGAAAATATTACATTTGAAAACCAATAAAAAGCGTCTGGTTTCCACAATAAATGTAAATTTATAATTTTTTGTAATAAAAGAAATCCCGTATTTATGCGGTTTCAGGAAAAATCAAAAATTAATTGTAACAATTTTGAAATATTTACTAGACAAACTATTTCATATGTTGTAATATAGTTCTCGTAGGAAATACCTAGCGACACAGAAAGTATTTTAAAAATAAAGTTTATGAATTCAATTAAAAAATTTTAAAAAAGTACTTTCTTTAAAGAAAATGTAATAGTATACTATTAGTATACTTGTTACAGAAATCGGGTATACATTCGGATTTTACCCGATCCGAATTTTACCATATATCATCCCTATGTAACCTGTGACAAGACATCAAAGTTGAGACATCTTGGGAGAAGACATGACTTCTTATGCATCGCATACTTTCGTCTTCTTACGACATCATTGGACTTGACTATAGCTTGGTCATGGTTACAACACCAATCACTTAACCCCTAACGAAGAACGGCATCGATGTTACCCCATCGATGCCGTTCGCTATGTCTAAAAAAATTATCTTAATTAAGGATCCTGTGACAGAAGTTCTGTATAAGCGTAGAAGCACTGTCAGGATCTTTTAATGGATTTTGCAAAGAGAGAGTATCAACAACGTTGTTTCCCTTTAGAGCATCTTCAAGCTTAAGCAGCATTTTTTCAGCGTTGCCGCTTGCAGAAGATGCGATAAGATATATACGCTTACCCTGGATCTTGTTGTCACGAAGAAAAGCCCCGATAGCAGGAGTATAGGTTCCTGCCCATACAGGGGAAGCTATAATAAACTGATCATAGTCGCTGATATTGTGCTTGAGAGCAGCAAGATTCGGAAGCTTATTAAAGAGCGCAGAATGACCTCCTGCAAGGAACTTACCAAGTCCCTTTCTTGGCGGTTCCACATCCGGAATAAGGCGCTCAAGATCAAGGTCAAGAAAGCTTTTGACCTTGCTTGCTATAAATTCAACATTCCCCTCAAATGAATAGTAGACCATTAATGCTTTAATACTATTTTCACCCATATTAACCTCAACTGTGGATATGTAGAAAAATAAAAAGCGTAAAACCATCATAAACGATAACGATAAATTATACAACGATAGTTTTGTAATAATATTTAACTATTTATAAATATTTTTTATTATTGATAAAGCCTCATTGTAAGATTATCAATAAATTAGTTTTAATTCCAAGGTTGTGCAAAGAATGATGCTTCACCACCCACCATAAAATGGAGTTCTCATGTGCTTTTCATAGCATTCAGAACATATGTTATAAGGTGAGTTCCACTTGATCTGTTTGCCGCAGCTTCTGCATTTTCTCTTAATAAGTTCCTGCTTTGACAATACTTCCATTATCTTAACTGCGATTTCGGACCTTGCTTCGCTGACTTCTTCATATTCTTCAGGAAGTCCAAAGCGGTTAAGATAGTAGCACAGAAGGTCGCACACCTGATAATTTTCTTCGAGGAATGACAGATCTTCAGCGCTATATGAAGTCATAGAGATTTCAGGAATAAATCTCCTGTAATCGAATATCTCATGCTCGATCTCGCAGTCTGCCATCTCTTCCCAGATACTGAAAAGAGTAATGTTATCCTCGTCAAAAGGCATGGTTATGAACTTGTAGATAAGCTCCTTGTCATCCGTCTTTTGCTCAAGGAAGCGGCAGAGCTTGATCTCAACAGACAGGTCAGTCTGATTAAAAGCATCATTACTTTGCTGGATCGCACCCCACCTTGTGAAAATATCTGAAAGGCTTCCATCAAGTCCAAGGAGCGATTCCGGGAATGGAAGAGCCACCTTTTCAATAGGATCCGGTGCGCTCTTAAAGGCATTCCTTATAAGATTCTTACGGAACTCTGCGTTAACATATCCTATATCATAGAGTCCGCGCCTTCCTGCTCGTCCCCCTATCTGAAGGATCTCTTCTGTGCGAAGAGGACGCTTTGTCATGCCGTCGAACTTCTCAGATTCAAGGAATACAACTCTTCTTATAGGAAGGTTCATACCCATTCCGATAGCGTCCGTTGCAACAACTACGCTTGTTTCGCCATCAGTAAATTTGCGCACTTCTTCTTTGCGCACATCATATGGAAGAGCGCCGTAGATGATACTGCAGGATATGCCAATACCCTGAAGTTCAGCAGCACATGCAAGTACATTTCTTTTGGAAAAAACAATTAGTGCATCCTTACTCTGAACATCGTCAGGGAAAGAGAAATGCTCTTTTTCCACAACAAGTTCTGTAGCCCTTTCGTGGGTTATAACTTCATAGGTATCACCGCAGTCTTCGATAAGCTTAATGGCAATATCCTTACCTTCAGGCGCGCCGCAAAGGTGGACTTCATCTGCGCATACGCCAAGAATAGCAGCTGTCCACATACGTCCTCGCTGGCGGTCAGCTATCATCTGAATCTCGTCGATAACAGCTACGTTGTAGTGTTTGACGCTGTCCAGCATCTCGATTGTAGATGCCTGGTGATCACGAACTTCAGGAGCTATGTCTTCTTCACCTGTTTTCATACGGCAGGGAACGCCGTCTGCTGTGAGTTTTTCGTATACTTCGTGAGCAAGAAGGCGAAGAGGACCAAGGTATATTCCAACAGCAGCTCTTTCAAGAGCCTGAATGGAATCGTAGGTCTTACCTGAGTTTGTGGGACCTATATGGAGAATGAAGTGTCTTTTCATCCTTCTTGCAGCAGGATAAAGGTCAGGATAGTAGTCGGGTATTTCTTTTAATATATTTGCAGTAAGAAGCTCTGCGGCAGATTCTTCTTCGCGTTTTGCTTCTTCAAAATCATGGTAGCGCGGATTGTACCACAAAAAGTTCCTTATATCTTTAACGCTATAAGGGGAACTGATGAGGTTATAACAGGGGTCCATTACACGGTTATAGACACGCGCCTTGATGAGTTTTCTGATCCTAAGGGTCTGCTTGGGCGTTGTACATGAATCAATGTAGGCTTTGACAGCTTCGGAGGACTCGATTATCTTATCTTCCATTTTGTTGTAGAGAGCATTTCTAAGATGTCTGTTTAAAAGGATGCTCATGCTCTTTTTTTCAAGCTGGTCAAGGAATACAGAATAGTTATCGCTGTTAACAGGTGCTTCTGACTTGAAATAAGTAACTTTCTGAGTTTTGAAATAGGTCTCGAGCTCAAGAGTAAGAGCTTCTAACAGCTCTTCATCCTTCATGATCACATCAGAAGGATCCATTCTTTCTATATAGGATACGGCTTTGCCGAAACGCTCTTTTTCCTGGATCTGTTCAGGAGTTCCTGTTTTTTTCTTTTTCTTGTGGCGTCTTTTTTTAGAATGATTTGCATTTGTAGTAGAAGCATCCTTTTGTTCGGACGCCTCTACCAATAGTTTATCAAGAGCTGATTTATCTGAACTGTTGCGGATATGTTTCATATAACACTAAACCTCAATTTATTGAACAGAAAAATGCATGTTAGGCAGATGGTAGATTCTTATGAAAATAAACTGACCAGTGATGTGTGCCTTTTATGCTATAAAATTAACTATTGTACCGTAAAGACAATATGCAAGGAAGAATAGAAAGCCAATAGTTAAAAAGGCTGTTGAAAATCTTTTGTTCTTAGGAAGCTCCATAGTAGCAGGCTGTGTGTAGAACTTTTTCTTAACAAGAAAAACGATCAGGATTATTATTCCTGCAATGAAAAGACCCACCTCAAGGAGAATATATAAAAGGTATATCATAAGCCCCAGAGTCTGGCTTGGAGTAAGATTAGCAACTACATTAACGTATTCGCTTGTTCCAAGTGCTTCAAGAGCTACGTCAGGAACAAGTTTTAAAACTGTAAGCGGAACTACAGAACCGCAGAAGTTAAAGAACATATGTATGCAAATAGTATACTTGATGCGGCCTGAACGTGTGTAGATATAAGCAAGCAAAAGACCCATCGCAAAGGCATAAAGCATCTGAAAGATATTCATGTGGAAGAGTCCAAAGCAGAAGGCTGAGAAGAATATAGCAAGCTTTTCGCCAAACTGTCTTGTTCTGTCGATAAGGAACTTTCTGAATATGAGCTCTTCGACAATAGGTGCCAGAATAACGACTGTAGCAACCTGCCAGAAGTTAACCTCTGTGATCATCTCGTTGATCGGATTGGTTGCAGTACCGTCAGACAGAACATCTGCAAGCTTTATACTGAAAAGGTTCAGTAAAAGCGTCAAAGGAATCATCATTACAAAATAAGCTATAAGGGTAGACTTTTTAATCTTCTCACTTCTCTCAGGAGCTTTTGGTGCAACCTTGAAAACAAGTGAGCAGATGGGGAAAGCGAACACATACATGGGAATCAGGACGAAGATATAATCGAGCCATGTTGCGTATCTTATCTGTGGATGTGAGACTGCTACTGCGCGTAAGATATAGGAAAGAACGTATTGGAAAAAGATAGAGACTATACCAAAAACAAACATGCCTAAAGCTACAATGGTGTAATTATATCGTCCTTCTTTTACTTTGACCTCGTCAGGAATAATAACAGTTTCTTGAGTAATATTTTCTTGAGTAAAATTATCCATAAATACCTCGTGTAAGTTTATGATTTTCCGGTGGGGTGGGGAGGATGGTAGGTGATGCCGGAAGATTCCGCTGAAATAATCCTCGAGCTACCTTGCCACTCGTCGTAGGGGCTGTGGCAGTTCGCGCTTCAGTGGATGAAGGCGGTAAGTTTTTTTACGAAGGAGCATACGATGCCCCTGGACACTCCTCGTACGGATAACGCTCGAGGATTATTTCAGTGGAATCTTCCGGCATCACCTACCATCCTCCCCTTCGCAACCGGGAAGTATAAGTGTTGATTTAAAAACAGAAATCTATAACATTTTATCATGAATGAGTTTGTACTGCGAATCTGTTAAGCCGTAAGCTGAGGCAATCTTCAGATCCAGTTTTCTATATATAGGTAGAAACATGATATCAGAGCTTGAAATCTCAGGATTGGTTTCCGATAGTGATAGGGCGCTACTTATGAGTGTATCTACCATACCGACAATTTCTTTCTGTGCTTCTTCCGAAACAATAGGAATCGGAATCTGTTCAAGGTGGGACCTTAAGACCTTAACTGAGTTGAAGCTCTTTCTGAAGTAGAACTGAGCAGGTGATGAGTTAAGAATCGCCATTACATATTTAATATCAAGCCCAGGGATCTGAGGGATTAGGATATTGCAGCTGTTAAGGGAGACTAATCCTTCATTATCATATGCGAATGTCAGTTCGTTATTGATGAAGCGGTAAAAGAGTTTTTCTTTTGCTCTGTAGATTTCGGTTTTTGCCACCTGTTGGAATGATTCTGGCTTAAAGTCTATAAATCTGTCTGGTTTTGATATGTGGTACTTTGATATGTCGCTTCCTTTTAAGACTATTTCATAGTTGCTTTGCACCAAACTATTATCTTGAATATCATGCGATCTGTTATATGAAGATTCTTTATGATTTTGACTACTATATAATCTGTTATTTAATGATTTATTTTCTATGTACTTATTAATGTCTTGTTCACCAATGGAAGAATGTTCGTTTTTGAGCTCTGATTTATCAATAATATACTTATCGTTATTACCGGTAACTATTCCAAGGGCAAACATAGCATTACCCTTCAAGGTGACGCTTTCTTTTAAAGAAGACATAGTCTCAAGGATAGAATATTCTTCATCGCTTGTGTAAAAACTGAGCTTTTCTGCTGAAACTTTCCTGTTCGTATTTATTGTAGAGTTGCTTGGCCTGGAAGGTGTTATCAGGTTTTCAACTACCATATTGCGCGTATCAAGCTTTTGACCCGTTTTGGTCAGTTGCAGGATAACAGATGGACAGGCAACTTTGTGGAATACATTACCAAGATAAGCAAGATACGTTATGTTGCAGGAAGAGATGATTATCTTTCTAAGCGGCTTATGGATGCTTACTGATAGAGCAGCTTCGGGCAATACAAAGGAAAGGTGTCCGCCGTTATCAAGGCAGCTGATACCTTTTTCAGTAAACAGGTCATAGGATTCTACAGATCTTCCTTTTGCAGTAGTGTATTCATTTCTAAACAGTTCTTTTTCCTCGTCAGAAAAGTCATATCCCCATGGAGGATTACCTATTATATAGGAAGGGGAAAAAGATGGATCGTCAAAAATGTCGGTGAGCTCTGTCTTTAGGAAGTTGGCGCATCTTATGTTCTTTCTGATGAAAGGAATACTGGAAGCTCCGTACTTAAGCGCAAGATTGATCCTTGTTATGCAGACGCAGATTGGATCTATATCGCAGCCATATATATTGGAGGCCTGCAAAGTGTCTGGCATTTGAATAAGGAAGTTACCGCTTCCGCAGCAAGGGTCAAGGACATTTATGCGACTGCTCTTTTTTACAGGAGCCTTATCAATATCAAGGTTATCGATAGATTTTCTCACTATCTCTGTAGGCGTATAATATGAGCCTGCATTCTTCCTGCTTCCAAGATCTCTTAATGACATATAGATAAGGCCGAGAGTATCCGTTCCCGGCTCGTATATAAATGTATGGGCAAAGAGCTCCGGGTGGCAGTTTTTCATCTTTAAAATACTGGATTTAAAAGATGATGAAGTTGGTTCTATCCCTTTTTTAAAAGAGGCTTGCAGCTTGCTTTCAAGATGCGAATTTGAAAGGTCTCTGATTAGTGTAACTATACCTGTTTTACAGGTGTCATTATTAAAGTAGTTATTATCACGAGAATCATCTGAACTATTTTCAAAGAGATTATTTATACCAAAATCATCTGAACTATTTTCAAAGAGATTATCTATACCAAAATCATCTGAACTATTTTCAAAGAGATTATTTTTACCAAAATCATCTGGACTATCATCAAAAAGATTACATATTCCGGAATGATTGCCATTACTTTCGAAAAGCTGCCCGGCATAATAAGCCAGCAAATAGCAAACTTCCTCTTTGGAAAGTGACACTTTGTTTTCTTCTAAATATTCTGAAATCGCCCTGACCTTCGGAAGGCAGTCTGAATCCTTGGGAACATAGGAGTTATAGAAAAAAGAACCGGATACATATTTCTTGTTTCGGCGGCTGTTTAGTGCCTGAATCTTGCCTGAAGCAATATCATCGATCAGAGAATCAACGTATTTTTTAGAAAAAGAGGCTTTGCTATTGTGCATGGTATCTGGAGATATCTTGCCTAGTCTAAGCCAGTTTTTTCCTGTTGCTTCTGAAATTGAAAGCGCTTTACACAGCTCTTTTAATGTCATATATAGAGAACCCCTTGTTTTATCTATTAATGTGAAAGAGACAGATCGCGGGTGCTTTTTTGCCATCAAAAAAGCCACTGCGCTGTCTCTTCCATGCGCCTATCCACGAAAAAGTTTTGCCCGCCTTTCCGCTGCGCTGCGCCCTACGGCGCCACTCCTACCTAGAAATAATGTTAGCTTGAATCCTTATGGCATGTCAACTCAATTATCACTTCAAAATATTTAGGAAATCTGCTACACTGTAACCTAATAGTGAGATGAATTGGTTTAAGGATTAAAAATACAAAAAATAAAGAAAGTGGAGAAAAGAAATGGAAAAAATAGCAAGTTTTACAGTTAACCATTTGGATCTTATGCCTGGTGTATACGTTTCAAGACAGGATAAGGTTGGAGCAGAGACAATTACAACATTCGATCTTAGAATGACAGCGCCTAACAGAGAGCCTGTTATGAATACAGCAGAGATGCACACAATTGAGCACCTTGGCGCAACATTTTTAAGAAACGACCCTGAGTACAAGGATAGAATCATCTACTTTGGACCTATGGGATGCAGAACAGGTTTTTACCTCCTTGTTGCAGGCGACCTTACAAGCAAAGAGATCGCTCCTCTTGTAACAAGAATGTTCGAGTTCATTAAAGATTACGATGGCGAGATTCCTGGAGCTGCTGCAAAAGACTGCGGTAACTACCTTGATCAGAACCTTCCAATGGCTAACTTCCTTGCAAAGAGATACCTTGACAATGCGCTTTATAATATCAAGGAAGACAGACTCGTATATCCGGAGTAAAGATAAGTAGCCCATAGATTAAATATATGATCTTGGGCTACCTTTCAATTTGTCCAGCTAATCCAGATAATTATAAAGCTTATCAATGGGCGAACAAATATATTATCCGGACTATTGAAAATTAAGAAGAGCAGGAGGATATAAATGGCTTACAAAATCGGTATCATTGGAGCTATGGACGTTGAAGTTGCAACTTTGAAAAAAGACATGACTATTGAAAGAACTCTTAGCCGTGCGTCCATGGACTTTTTCGAAGGTAAGATCGGATCTACAAATGTAGTTGTAGTTAAGAGCGGTATTGCCAAAGTTAACGCAGGTATCTGCGTTCAGATCCTTGCAGATGAGTTCCATGTAACACACATCATCAATACAGGTGTTGCGGGATCTATGGATGCCAAGATCAATATCGGAGATATAGTTCTTTCTACAGACGCTTGTTACCACGACGTAGATGCTACGATCTTTGGTTATAAAAAAGGCGAAGTTCCTCAGATGGGAAGACTTGAATTTGTTGCTGACGAGTGGCTTAGAAATAAGGCTAAAGAGGCAATTCAGGCAGCAGATCCTGAACTTGGAATCTTCGAAGGAAGAGTTATAAGCGGAGATCAGTTCATCGGCGGCGACGTATCCAAAAAGCCCCTTGAGCAGTTTGGAGCACTCTGCACAGAGATGGAAGGCGCTGCAATAGCGCAGGCTTCATACCTTAACAACATTCCATTCGTTATCATCAGAGCTATCTCTGATAAGGCTGATGGATCTGCAGAGGTTGAATATCCTGTATTCGAGGCAAAAGCAGCAAAAGACTGCGCTAAGCTTGTAGAGTACATGATGGAGCATCTGGACTAATAGATAATAGAATTCGCACATAAAAAATAGCCTCCTGCCCGGAAGATTCCCGAGGATGGTAATTGATAAATGCTTTTCTTGTCATGAAAATTATATATAATTCAAGGCATGATATCTGGAATAATATATTTCGGGATCCAAACTCGCTTCGCTCAGACAGGTGGATCCCAAACAAAATATATTATTCCATCTATCAAGCTCTTGAATTTAATATAATTTTCAAAGACAAAAAAATCATTTATCAATTACCATCCGCGGGAACCTTCCAGGCAGGAGGCTATTTTTTATGTGCGAATTCAGGTTGATTATTTTATGTACTAAATTCAAGCGTTTGTACTGGAAGATAGTCACATACTATAGCATACATGTCCTTAGATAACCCTAGGTTGTGGCAGGCTGCGCGTTCGTAAGCGGACAGAAGCTTTGCCATGGCAAGGGGCGTTAATTTTTTTCTCCGGTTATAGTTGACCATCAGGAACAGGAACATATTTACATGCATGATAGCAGCTACAGCAAAATGAACAAAACTATAGTTTTCGTATATCTCGCTATAGCACTGCTGAATATCATACTGGAGATACCGAAGTAAGGCTTCCATTCGCGAAGGATCTTCCCTGATAAAATCTGTAACCATCCTGGTCCAGACCTTCTGACCTTCAATCTCTGTCTTTAGATCAAACTTATGATGATACCATTCGATAGTTCTGTTGATCATGGAAAAAGGCCTTGAATCCTGAAGGTCGAACTGTGTGTTGATGAGCCTGTTAAGAGCCATGATAGGAAGTGGGAAATAAGACCTTCCTGCATCAGGCATGTCATCACTCTTGCAAAGTTCATAGAAATATGAAGGCCTTCCATCGTCTTTGGTAAGCTTCATATCTTTGTGCTCAAGAACTGTCTCCTGAGCAAACTGGCAGTATGCCAAGAGTCCGTGCAGTATCCTGTCCATAGTCACAGGATCAAAGAGTAGCTGCGGCTTAACCTGTAAGATCTTAATAAGTTCTTTTTGCGAATCAAGAACGATCTCTTCAAACTGCGGGTCATCATTGCTACCATGCCGATCTCGTCCGCTTTCTTCATCGCATTCTATAAGCGCAGGTCGCTCATCCCTCTCAAGCAGCATCTTACTTACACATATACATGACAGATCGAGATTTTTGGTAGCAAAAGAGCCATAGTCCCTGACTTCACGAGGATACTTACGGCAGATTTCCGGCATATATTCGGTTCCAAGTTTTTTCTGGATATTGCAAAGACCACTTATCCCATGAAACAGACAACTGCCGCTGTCATAGTTGAAGAAATTCTTGTCAGGACCTGAAAGACATAACCTGAGACACTTCCCCCAGATACCATCTTTTTCCATAATCCGTTCTTTAGTTTCATCATCAACTATTATGCGCCAGCCATAGCAGCAGGTCTCAGGACACTCCCCCGCGAGGCATTTGAATTCATCGAAAAGCTCGTTCTTTAAGACTTTCACAATGTAGGCCCCCACACGTATAGAAACTTTTGACTTTTAATGAGATAGAGAAGTAATTAAGTGACAAACAGTCATACATCCATTATAGCATTTGGATGGGTTATAATTAACGTATGGATTAAAGGAGATGTTTTTTGTATGGAAATAATATATGAAGATGACAATATTATAGTGTGCCATAAGCCCGCAGGAATCGCGACGCAGTCAGCGGACCTTCGCAGTAAAGACATGGTCTCTCTTGTAAAGACTCACCTTGTCAGGCAGGCAAGAAAGAATAAAGTAAGACTAACAGGCGAGCCCTATGTAGGCCTCATTCACAGACTGGACCAACCCGTTGAAGGCATCCTTGTCATGGCCAAAGATAAAGAATCTGCCGCAAATCTTTCAAAGCAGGTCACAGATAATAAGATAGAAAAATATTATTACGCCCTGGTTCAAGGCACTCCCGATGAAACCAAGGATCATATCAGCAAGAAGATATCTGAAGATGGAAATATCTATATAGAAGATGAGATCATAAAAAAGACAGATGGTAATGCACAGATAGTAACAGGAATTAACACAGATGATCTTAAGACATTAGGTAATCCTGAAGACAAAAAAGTTTCTAAGCTCGAATATAAACTAATTAGCTCCAAAAATGACACTTCTCTTATCGAAGTCCACCTCATAACCGGCCGCTTCCACCAGATAAGAGCAACCATGTCCTACCTCAGATGCCCTATAGTAGGCGACACAAGATACGGCGCTAAAGAGATTTCAGACAAAGAAATGCTTTCAGATAAAGCAATAGCTCTGTGCAGTTATAAACTAACCTTCAAACACCCTGTTACAGGCAAAGCGCTTACTTTTAAAATAGATCCTTCAGAACCAATGTTTAATGGCTTTAAAGAATAAGCTAAATAAGCTTTGATATTATGAATACGATAACGTAGATTCGGTAGATGCCCCTGATATAATCCTCGAGCGTAATCCGTACGAAGAGTGTTCAGGGGCATCGTATATTCCAATCGTAAAGCCCCTTACCGCCTTCTTCAATTAATGCGCGAACTGCCACAGTCCCTACGACGAGTGGCAAGGTAGCTCGAGGATTATATCAGGGGCATCTACCGGGCACCGCTTAGATCATCCCATACGCAATCTGCCTCAAAAGCCTTGTGGGTCCCATTGATCCTGCATCTGCAAGCTGAATAAAATACTGGAACATAAAGTCGTTGGATGGATCCAGTGTCATATATGTTCCGAGCCATCCGTCCCATCCAAATTCTCCAACCGGAGCATTGGTCTGGTAGGCAGCAGGATCAAGGAGCACGCGGTTAAAGTTGCCGTAGCCGTATCCCTGAAGGCTGTCCCATTCAGTAGTCTTTATCTGCTCAGGTGTAAGCTGGTTGGTTCTCATGAAGCGAACAGTCTCTTTTCCCAGAATCCTTGTTCCATCTGATGCGGTTCCGCCATTTAGTAGCATCTGACCGAAGTTTCTGAAGTCGCCAATTGTAGATACTATTCCTGCGCCACCTGATTCGAAGGCTGGAGCTTTAGTTATAGTATCTTCCATTGCAAGGTGCGGGCCCTTTTCAATGACAAGTTTTCCTGTTACATCTTTGATCTTAACTTTACCGCTGACAGAATCTATAACGGAAGTTGGCTGAGCAAGCTCTCCATCAGCAAAGAATCTGTATTTCTGGGCAAGTCGGCCTATCTTTTCCTCAGGAACATAAAATCCTGTGTCATGCATGTGAAGAGGTCTTGTTATCTCATCTTCTATGAACTGGCCAAAGCGCTTACCTGATGCAACTTCTACAACAGCTCCCATTACGTCAGCACTGGTTCCGTATCTCCAGCGCTTTCCTGGCTGAAACTCAAGAGGAAGTTCTCCGATCCTGTTTGCAAATTCCACAGTTCCAATGCGTTTTCCCTTGGAATGTTCACTGTCCATTTCATTAAAAAGAGCAGTGGAGCAGGATGTAGGATAGTTGTTTTCTTCAGGATATGTAAGACCACTTGTCATATTGAGGAGGTCTTTTAAGATCATCTCTCTGTGGACATCTTCAACTTCCTGTCCTTTTCTAGTCCATACTTTCTGGTTCTTAAAGCCCGGAAGGTACTTGCTGACAGGATCAAAGAGGTCTATCCTGCCGCGTTCCATAAGGATCATGGCGCATACTGAAGTTATCATCTTGGACATTGAGAACATGCGGAAGATGGTATCTTCTTTCATGGGAATATTATTTTCAATATCAGCAAGGCCGTAGCTTCCCTGGAAAAGGATTTGTCCGCCTTTGGATATCATAATATTTGCGCCTGATATGTGATTAAGCGATATTTCTTTATTTATTACGTTATCAATTGCCTGAATCTGACGTGTGTTATTCATGTGATGACCTGTAGCCTTTCCTGGTATTAAGGTTAGATTTAGTTAGCCGATTTATAATATGACCCGACAAACATGAGCAAAGTAGCATGTAGTGCGGATTTGTGACTGTTTGAGGATTGTGGAAGTTTCGTAGAAACGGAACAATCCGACCGTCATAAGGTGTCAAAAATGTAAGTTAAGTGGCTGTTCTACGCACAACACTTACATAATAGCACAGCATTTTGCGGCATGATAGGTGAGTTGTTGCTATGTTTTTATAATATCTCAGTCATTCATCCCATGGTCATTTGAACGTGGGATGAATGGCTGAGATATCATAATTTTTACTAAAAACATTATGTTTTAGTAAAAATTATGATATAATACGCATACAGGAAATCTTATTTCCAAGTCTACGAAAGGAGCAAAACTGTATGTATCTTACTGTTAAACAACAGGTCAAGCATCTGTCTAAGGAAGATTACCGCACCATAAAAGAACTATGCCATACAGCAAAGAATCTTACTAATGAAGCAATCTATAATGTGCGTCAGTATTACTTTACTGAGGGCGAATTCCTTAAATATGAGAAGAACTATGCTCTTTTAAAGAACAGCCCTAACTATAAAGCGTTAAATTCCAACATGGCACAACAGATCCTTAAAGAAGTTGATGGCTCATTTAAGTCATTTTTTGGTCTGCTGAAACTTGCCAAGCAGGGAAAATATGCTTTTAAGGACTGTAAGCTCCCGCATTATCTTTCAAAAGATGGATATACTACACTTGTAATAGGCTTTGTACGGCTTAATGGAAATAAATTGATACTTCCATTTTCTAACAGCTTTAAGAAAACACATAAGTCTGTTGAAATAACAATACCTCCCGTACTTCTTGATAAAAAAGTTAAAGAGATACGTATTATCCCTAAAGCTAATGCAAGGTTCTTTGAAATTCAGTACATCTATGAAGCTGAATATGTTCAGAGAAATCTTAATACTAACAATGCACTTGCTTTGGACTTGGGAATCAATAGTCTCGTAACAGCAGTATCAAGCACCGGCAGATCATTCATCATTGATGGCAAAAGGCTTAAATCTATCAATCAGTGGTTTAACAAAGAAAATGCTCGTTTGCAGTCTATTAAGGATAAGCAGCGCTTTGGTAAAAAGACTACTAACAGGCAGAAAGCTATAACTCGTGACCGAAACAATAAGGTCAATGACTATATGAACAAGGCTGCCCGCAAGATAATAGATTACTGCATCACTAACGATATAGGTACGCTTATTGCTGGTTATAACGAAACGTTTCAGCGCAGCAGTCGTATAGGCAGGCAGAATAACCAGAACTTTGTTAATATCCCATATGGCCTGCTTCGTGACAAGCTCGAATATCTCTGTGAACTTAATGGTATTGTATTTGTAAAGCAGGAAGAGTCCTATACATCAAAATCCTCATTTTGGGATAAGGATGATATACCTGTCTACAATGCTGATAATCCAAAGGAGTATCAGTTTAGCGGAGACCGAATACATCGTGGTCTTTACAAAACTGCAGGTGGTAAAAAAATCAATGCTGATGTTAACGGCGCATTGAATATCATGCGTAAAAGTAGCGTTGTGGATCTTAGTATCCTATACGGTAGGGGCGAAGTGGACACGCCCGTAAGAATAAGGATTGCCTGATTTCAGGTGGAAACTTAAATATCAAACTTCTTAAATAAGACAACAAGAAAGAGACGGTTTCCAGTCTTTTGTCTTTAGAAGCCACCTACCTTTAGGTGAGTGGTAGTTCACTGATATACAATTAGTTTGACACCTATATCATTAGTATGTGATTTAGTATGTCCTACTTGTTTGGACATAGATTTGAAGGGAGATTTTTATGCGTCTGTTACTTGCAGAAGATGAAGAAGAGCTTTCTAATGCGCTGGTAGCTATATTGCGACACTCAAGCTACACGGTTGATGCTGTGTATGATGGCGAAGACGCGCTTGAATACGGTCTTTCAGGTGAATATGATGGGATAATTTTAGATATCATGATGCCCAAACTGGAAGGAACAGAGGTTCTTAAAAAGCTTAGGGAAGCCGGGATCACGACTCCTGTTTTATTCCTTACGGCTAAGAGCGAAACAGATGATAAGATTAAAGGTCTTGACCTTGGAGCTGATGATTACCTGACTAAACCCTTTGATATGGGGGAGCTTCTTGCAAGAATTCGTGCAATGACAAGGCGCAAAGCCGACTTTAGCCATACATCCCTATCCTGCGGCAATCTTGTTCTTGACCGCAACACATATGAGCTTTCCACAGAAGGACATGATGCTATCCGCCTTGCAGGCAGAGAGTTTCAGATGATGGAGATGCTTATGACAACTCCAGGAAGAGTTATATCTGTAGATAACTTTATGGACAGGATCTGGGCAGACGGCGAAGCGGACGTTAACGTTGTATGGGTTTATATATCCAATCTTCGCAAGAAACTTTCAGCGCTTGAATCAACAGCTGAGATTAAGGCAGCCAGAGGA
Organism: Butyrivibrio fibrisolvens; assembly: GCF_037113525.1. Taxonomy (NCBI): domain Bacteria; kingdom Bacillati; phylum Bacillota; class Clostridia; order Lachnospirales; family Lachnospiraceae; genus Butyrivibrio; species Butyrivibrio fibrisolvens. Next base: position 97,478 of record NZ_CP146963.1, read on the forward strand.
GTTGGATATTCGATTCACGAAAAGAAGGATGCATAACTTATGGTTAGTAAGCTTCGTAGAAAGTTCGTTATAACTGCAATGAGCGCACTGCTTGTTATTCTTGTGGTACTTATTGGCGTTATTAATATATCGAATTTTGTAGAGGTTACAAAAAGCGCTGATGAGCTTCTGACTATCCTTGCGGATAATGACGGTAACTTTCCTGATATGAATCCTGCGTTTGATCAGGGCAAAAATGATTCGGGTTCTCCTGACAAGAAGCAAGACGACTTGGAGAATTCAGAAGATGTTGCAGCACCAGACAATGACAGCGGTTCTGCACTCCCGCCTGCACCAAAAGATGAAGAATTAAAGCGGGATATTTACTATTATACAAAAAGTATAGAAGCCCCTTTTTCCACAAGATATTTCTGGGTCAGGTTTGATACAACAGGTGAGATTACCCAGATTGATACCAGCCACATAGCTCTGATATCAGAAGATACTGCTGGCGAGATGGCGCAGAGCATCTATGAAGATTCCGGTACTAAAGGCTATAAGTCTTCTTATAGATATTATGTCACGCAGTCTGAAAATGGTGACACCATGATACTTTTCAAGGACTGTAGCTCGGATCTTTATAATGCAGTCAGGCTTCTTCGAAATACGTTTATGTTAATGCTTGTATGCCTGCTTGCCATGTTCATCCTTGTGTGGACCATGTCTGGACATGCAGTATCTCCTGTAGTTGAATCGCTTGAGAAACAAAAACAGTTCATTACTGATGCAGGGCATGAACTTAAGACGCCACTGGCTGTTATTTCAGCCAATATCGATGTTATAGAGCTTGATAATGGTAAGAGCGAGTGGACAAAGAGTATCAAGAACCAGGTCAACCGCATGGCAGAGCTTGTTAAGAACATGCTCACTTTGACCCGTATGGAAGAAGAGAGCGTTAAGACTGTTTTTTCAGATATTGATCTTAGCAGTATTCTGGCGGAAGCTTCAAATAGTTTTAGTGCTGTTGCAGATGCTTCAAATAAAAAATATACAGTTGATATAGAAAAAGGTGTTCACATTAAAGGCGACAGGAATTCAATTACTCAGCTGGCTTCGCTTCTTATAGATAATGCTATGAAATACTCATCCGAAAATGGTGAAGTTAATATCAGCATGCATCAGGGAAAGCACGTGGAATTTGAGGTCAGAAATACCTGTGATAATATCCCCGAAGGGAATCTCGACAAGCTTTTTGACAGGTTCTACAGAGCAGATACTTCGAGAAGCAGAAAGAGCGGTGGATACGGCATAGGTCTGTCGGTTGCAAGAGCGATAGCTATCTCACATGGTGGTAATATAGAAGCCTTGAGAGATGGTGATCACGTAATAAGATTTGTAGTAAAGCTTCCGAAAGGAAAAGCATAGATAAAGTATAAGAAAGGGGCCTTACCTGGAATGATCTGATCGGTCATCCGGGTAAGACCCCTTTTAAGCTTATGAAGCTTTCTGCATATTTTTTAAGTTGTCAAAGAACTGAGAGAATACTTCAACATTTTCTTTCTGATTCTGGATGTGCTTACCGGCATTTTTAAACAAAGTAAGTTTATATGTGGTCTTGTTAACCTTGAATGTGATAATATGAGAACCGAATTTTGGCTTTTTGTATTTAACCTTTTTAAATTCGTTAAAAGGAATCTCGAATACGTCGTCAACCTTGGTCATGTCAAAAGCATTCATACAAACAATTTTGACAGTATTGTCTGTAAGAATAGTAAAACCATTTCTTGTCTTTGCACCTGCAAGTAAAGCACCTAAAGCGCCAAACATGTAATACAGTAAAGCTGCTTTAACAGTTATGAGCTGTCCATATGCAGCTGCTCTTACGTTTTCGCCCGGACGAACGGCAGCTCTGATTGCATTCATTTTGCCTTCTTCTGTGATCTTAAGATTCATTTTTTTACCCTACCTTTTTATTTATTATTTTTTAGTGTTTTTTTCAAACATTAACATTGTACTTTGAATTGGAATGTTTTCAATAAAAAATAGATAAAACGCAGTTTTTGTTGGATGGATGACATTTTTTGCCGTGATAAATGAAATTTTGAAGACTAAATGCAAATCATTTGCATTTAGAATAAAAGTGTGATATATTCTCAATGCTAAAACTATATTTTGTAAAATCTTTTTTGAAGAAAATGTGAGGTTGGGACCTGATCATAGATTAAGTCCTAACACTTGCGACAAGAGGTTAAGATGGAATTATTATTAGATGTAATCCTTGATACAGTAATAGATGGAGTTAAGATCCTTCCATTTCTTTTTATAACATACCTTTTAATGGAACTTTTGGAAAAGCATACCATGGATAAGGCTGGTGATATCGTAAGAAAGGCTGGTAAATCCGGACCTTTGTGGGGATCACTTCTTGGAGTAGTGCCCCAGTGCGGATTTTCTGCGGCTGCGTCTAACCTGTACGCAGGCCGCGTCATCACAGTAGGAACTCTTATCGCAATATACCTGTCTACATCAGATGAGATGCTTCCTTTAATGATCTCAAACAGATTGCCTGTATCCAAGATCCTGCCAATACTTGGACTTAAGGCTCTTGTTGGTATCATAGCCGGTTTCATCGTAGACTTTGCTGCCAATAAGACAAGAAAGCTTCGTCATCTTGGAAGAGAAGACTTCAGAATAGAAGAGATGTGCGAGCGCGAGCACTGCCACTGCGAAGAAGAGGAAGAGGGTAGTGTTATAAGATCTGCCTTTATTCATACCCTTCATATCTTCATATACATCCTTATCCTTACTTTTATACTTAATTTTGCAGTTGAACTTATAGGCGAAGATACGATCAAATCAGTAATAACAGCTAACTCCCTTGCCGGACACCTTGTGGCAGGAGTTATAGGCCTTATCCCTAACTGCGCTGCTTCTATAATCATTACTGAGCTTTACCTTGGCGGTATGATATCCATGGGAACCATGATGTCAGGACTTCTTGTTGGTGCTGGAATTGGACTTCTTGTTCTTTTCAGAGTTAATCCTGAGATCAAGAGAAATATCCACATCACAGCAATCCTTTATGGCACCGGAGTTTTCTTTGGAATACTGATCGACCTGATCGTTAGATGACAACAACTATTGTTTAGATAAGCCGTTAATCTTTTTTCCTAATGGAGAAAAAATATGTCATGTAAAATCCACCCTGAGACCGTTGAGCGTCAGATGGAGCGCAACTGGCCTGAAGGAATCAAAAAGACCAAGCAAAGACTTGAAATATATCATATCCTTGCAGATGCAATAAAACCCTTAACTGCAACAGAGATCTTTGAGGAACTCAAAAATGAAGACGGAAGCCCAAGGTATGCCTTTTCTACAGTATACAGATGCCTTCAGACCTTTGAAAACGCAGGGATTCTGACCAAATCAACAGCAGTTACAAGCGAAAACGCCATGTACGAGCTTCGCCTTGCCCAGCACAGGCATTATGCTATTTGCCTTAAATGTAAGGAAAGATTCCCTTTAAGGACATGCTTTTTGGGAGATCTTAAAAACATGCTCCCTGCCAATATGGATGAATTTCAGATAACCGGCCACCAGCTTGAGATCTACGGCTACTGCCCGAAGTGTAACCAAAAATAATCTTATTTAATACACGCTATCACCCCCTGGGGGGCTTGTGCGCGATCTTTTGCTACATATATACTAATCGTGACATTTTTAAGATACACAAGTTATTTTGACTTGTGTATTTTATTGTCTAATTTAAAATAAGGTGGGGTAAAACACTATGCATATGGCAGATGCGCTTGTAGTTCCTGCAGTAGCCGGAACTATGTATGTATTATCAACAGCAACAGCTGGTCTTTCTGTAAAAAAAGTCAGAGAAGAAAACGATCCTAAGAAGATCCCTGTAATGGGCGTAATGGGAGCATTCGTATTCGCAACACAGATGCTCAACTTTACAATTCCCGGAACAGGTTCATCAGGACATCTTTGCGGAGGAATGATGCTTTCCGCAATGCTTGGACCTTATGCAGGATTTCTTACAATGATAGGAGTGCTGCTAGTCCAATGTTTACTGTTTGCAGATGGCGGACTTATGGCACTTGGATGTAACGTATGGAATATGGCCTTTTACGGATGCTTTGTAGGAGCTCTTCTTATCTGGCGTCCTATTATGAAAAAAGGTGCAACTCGTGGAAAGATAATAGCAGCTTCCATACTTGGCTGCGTTTTGACACTTCAGCTTGGCGCTTTCTCTGTTTCAATAGAGACCCTTATTTCAGGTATTACTGAGCTTCCATTCTCAGTATTTGTAGCAACAATGCAGCCTATCCATCTTGCGATCGGATTTGTAGAAGGTCTTATTACAGCAGCTGTTTTAGTATTTGTAAATGAAGCAAGACCTGAGCTCTTATGGGGCGTTGGCGAAAAAGCAAACGAAGGCAAGCTTGGCTTTAAGCCTACAATTGCAGTTCTTGCAGTAGCAGCAGCTATCTGCGGTGGTATTGTATCACTCTTTGCATCAGCTTTCCCAGATGGTCTTGAGTGGTCTATGGAGAAAGTTGCAGGTACAGCTGAGCTCGAGGCAGCAGGCGGAGCTTATGATACAGCAGCAGGAATTCAGGAAGCTACATCACTTCTTCCTGACTACGCTTTCAAGGGCAGCGAATCAGCACTTGGAACAAGCTTCTCCGGTATCGTAGGTGCACTTGTAGTAGTACTTATAACAGTTGGTGCTTGCTACGCTTTCAGATTTTTCAGAAAAAAGAATGCGTCTAATCAGACTGCATGAGTTTGATTTATAGATTTCAGTACAAAGCTGTTTCTAAATTATAAATTCAGTACAAAGATTTAATATGGGGTTAAATTTTAAATATAAGTACAAAGCTTTAATATGAGTTCTATTGAAAAAAACATAAGAGAACTTAACAGACTTCAAGACTTGCAGCAGCGTTCTCATTGGATGAATGACCTTCATCCTGTGGGGAAGCTGCTTATTAGCGTGTTATATATTTTTCTTGTGGCATCAATTGATAAGTATGATATAGTGTCACTTATTCTTATGTCAGTCTATCTTGTTTTTGCATTCCTTATAGGTGAACTGTCGCTTAAAGACGGCCTTTACAGGATGAGACTTATAATCCCTCTTGTAGTATTTATTGGTATATTCAATCCTTTTTTTGACAAAGATATCGTATTATATATTGGAAATATCGGAGTATCAGGCGGAGTTTTATCCATGATCACTCTTTTCATAAAGGGTATGTATTCTGTTCTTTCAGCCTATGTACTGATCGCCACGACTTCTATAGATGATATCTGTTATGCCCTTAGGGTCATTAAGGTTCCAAAGATCATAGTGATAGTGATCATGCTTATCTACAGATATTTTGACGTAATGGCACTTGAAGCTCAGAGGATAACAACAGCTTATAGCCTGCGGGCTCCGTCTCAGAAGGGCATCCACTACAATGCCTGGGGAGCACTGGTCGGTCAGTGGCTTCTTCGAAGCATGGACAGGGCAGAGATGGTTTATGAGAGCATGCTTCTTCGCGGCTTTAACGGTGAATTTGCATTTAAGAAAAGAAAGTTAAAGCCTGCGGATATTATCTATCCGGTTGTTTGGGCGTGTATTTTAGTAGTTATAAAGTTACGAATTATTTTTTGAAAATTTACTCGTGACATGAGGTTAATATGAAAACAGGAATACATGGCGAAATATTAAAAATAGAAAATCTCTCTTTTTCTTACGAAAAGGATGAGCCCGTTTTGCAGGATATAAATCTTCATGCGACGGATGGCGAAAGCATCGGCATAATAGGCGCTAACGGCATTGGTAAGTCAACTCTTATGAAGCTTTTAGTGGGCCTTTATACAAACTATAGCGGAAGCCTTGTCGTGGCAGGTCACGAGGTTACACCTAAAAACCTTAACCACATCAGGGAACATGTAGGCTACGTGTTTCAGGATTCTGACAGCCAGCTTTTCTTATCAACAGTAGAAGATGATATCGCATTCGGCCCCAGAAATTACGGCCTTTCCGAGGACGAAGTTCAGCAAAGAGTTGACGATGCCCTCTCTTTCCTTCACATTGAACATCTTCGTAAGAAATCTACCTACAAAATGTCCGGTGGTGAAAAAAAGCTTGCATCCATAGCAACTATCCTTGCAATGAAGCCTGATATTATAATCATGGACGAACCTTCAATAGCCCTTGACCCAAGAAACAGAAGAAATCTTATTGATATACTTAATAAGGTCAAAGCCCTGAAGATCATCACTTCCCATGACCTTGATTTCGTAATGGATACCTGCGAAAGAACGGTTCTTTTAGATGATGGAAGGATCATCGCAGACGGAGCAACAGATGTAATATTAAAAGACAAAGAACTCTTAACTACTCATTCATTAGAGCTTCCTCTTAGTCTATCAAGACAGTGACATTAGTTTGAAAATAGAATACTTAAAATGAGTCGGCAGACAAGATCAGGCCTTTGGGCCTGAGGTCTTGTCTGTACAAATAAAAAAGTCCTCAAGTTAAACTTGAGGACTTTTTCTATAAGCAGGTGATGGGAATCGAACCCACCTATCCAGCTTGGAAGGCTGGTGTTCTACCAATGAACTACACCTGCGAACACAATGATTATTTTAGTAAAGTAAGGTTTTCTTGTCAAGGCGAAAAGATGAATTAATTAGCGATTTATTCATATGGAAACTCTTTTTAAAAATCTTATCATAATACCGTTAAGATTGATGGCTAAAAATATTCTCAATATAGTTATTATGCAAACTTATATTCGTTTTGATGCTTTTTCAAAAACAGGAACCGGATCAAAAATAAATGCTGATAATCATTGTCTGTACTGAGTTGTAAAGGAACTACGAAATATAGTTTAAAAGTATACGCCGATTCACACCGGCGAGAATGACGTTTCGTCGGAAAATGAACAAAACGATTTTTAGTGTTATATAATAAATTTGTGCTTTTGAAGAGCACAATAATTTATCTGTAATGGTCTGGCTGATCCTGAAAATAATATGTTTGTTGGGGGTAAAGTAAAGACCTGTCTACACCGCGCCTTATAAAATGGGGATTTTAAGGCGATAGGGTCTTGGTATCAGCGTTATTGCAAAGCTCCATTTAATAATGCAATGACGCAGGATACTGTCTATGAAAGAGGAAAAGTTTATGAATTCTAAATTTGTTCAAATGTTTACAGTGGGAGTTTCCTGCACTTGTCTTATTTGCGCCGCAGTAGTCACATACTCGGTCAATAGTAAAAAGAATAACACAGTGCGGGTTGAAAGCAGGGATGAATTCCTTTCGGTCAATCAGGATCTGTTGCCGCAAACGGTAGAAACGATCGCAGATGATCAGGGCCAAAAAATTCTTGATGCTCTTTTCACAGGAAAAGAAATCCCGAATACTGATACGGATGTTTGTATCTGGGCTGAGTCTGATAATGATAATGTTCAGACTGTTCTTGAGGATACAAGTATTGATCTTAAATTACATTACAATAAAGAAAATGATGAGATGGTCACACAGATGTGTCTGACTGAGAATGGCAACGAGACCATCAGTATGAATGCAAGCATCGTGGGGGATAAGGCAACGATCTATTGCCCTGAGATCGATCAGAATTTTTATACTCTTAGTAAAGATCAGTTTCTATACGGAATTGGCTCTGTTACCGGAATAGGCGAAGGCGGAAGTAAAACTCCAGATAGTGAAGCAGATGGTAATGATACTGACAGCGATAATACTGATGCTGACAACGATAATACTGATACCGCACAGCAAAGCGCTGATCCATCTTCTTCTGAACTTGCCGAGATACTTGAAGTTATTTTGACAGCAGTAACTCAGGATAACATTCAGGTTATAAATGATAACTCTGTATGCCTCAGCCATTTTGATGAAGATATCACAGGCACTACATACATCTGTACTCCGGGCTCCAAAGATTTTCAGAATATGCTTAATAGTCTGGCAGATTATATGGATAGTCATGAAAGCGCCAGAATCTATGTTCATAACATGCTTGGAGAAGCATCGCTTTTTAATTACCGCATTGGAAAGCTTGAAAAGCTTCTTATAAATGAGGACGGCGCACTTAGAGATAACGCTAAGGACATTGCAGATAAGCTTGCAGGAAGAGATTTTAACTGGACTGTAAGTAGTGATGAGACCGGAACAGGAAGATATCTTAACCTCTCTTTTTATGTAGAGAAAATAAAGATAGAACTCACCTGTGAAAAAAGCCTTGCAGGGGGATCCTACACATCAGTATCCCTGGATGATTCATTTATAAGTTTCATGGCCATGCCGGATGCAGAAGAAATCAATAACATATCATCTCTTGGATTATCCTATGGTAAAACAACTGTTACTGCCGGCGGCAAGGACCACAGTTCTGATATTGAGATAACCACAAGAAAGTCAGACGATGGGGATGCAGATGAAACGATAATGGAATTTTATGGGGGAGAAAATATCGGAAACATAGCCCTTCACATAGAAAGTAAAGCATCCTGCACAGCGCAGATACCGAAAGTGTCAGAAGAACTTCAAAAAGATATGACTTTATATTCAGATGAAGAAGTTCTGGAACTTTTTAAGACATATAAAAATGGACTTGCGTCTATCCTTCTAAAGAGTAAAGTCCTTGGTATTGTCCTGTAATATACAGATATTCTCATGGCTTTGCGTTTTAAAAGCTGTCATACTGATCAGTATGGCAGCTTTTTATTATCTGAAAATTGATAAAAATAATCGATATAACGTAAGTGGCAACATGAAAACAGCTTATATCAGGCTCTTTACAGCATGCTATCAGGTTGCTTTTTTGGTGAAAATTTTATAAAATGGTTTTCTGTGTATTGCCAGCTTATTCTGGTAGTGTTATAGTTAATTCCTAGTAAGTACCTAGGAAAACACATAAAGGAAATATTGTAAATATTTTTGTTATATATAGAAAGGACGTGAAACAATGTCTGAACAGAATCTTTTGCAGGTTAGTGATCTTTCAGTCTCAGTTGATGAGATGCAGATCCTGCATAAACTTAATTTAAAGGTTAATCCGGGGGAGACTCATGTACTCATGGGACCTAATGGTGCCGGTAAATCTACACTTGGTAATACTCTTATGGGTAACCCTAATTATGTAGTTAATGAAGGCAAGATCTTTTTTGACGGACAGGATATTACTAATCTTTCTACAGATAAGAGAGCAGCTGCCGGAATGTTCATGTCATTCCAGAATCCTTTAGAGGTTCCCGGAATCTCACTTTCAGCTTTTATAAGAAATGCCATCCACTCTCAGACTGGAAAGCCCATTAAGCTCCTTGCTTACAAGAAGCTTCTTGAGTCTACTATGGAGCTCCTTAATATGGATCCTTCATATGCAGATCGTGACCTTAACGTAGGTTTTTCCGGTGGTGAGAAAAAGAAGGCAGAGATCCTTCAGCTTCTTATGCTCAGCCCCCGTCTTGCGATCCTTGATGAGACTGACTCAGGACTTGACGTAGATGCAGTTCGTACAGTTTCCAAGGGTATTGAAGAATATCAGAAGAGGGAGAATGGTGCACTTATCATCATCACTCACTCAACCAAGATCCTTGAATCACTTCATGTTGATCATACACATGTTCTTGTAAAGGGTGAGCTTGTTGCATCCGGAGACGGATCACTTGTTGAAGAGATCAATGCCAACGGATTTGAGCGTTTTCTTAAGGACTGATAACACTGCGAAGTAAACGGGCAAATATTTGCTCGTAGAATGAGGACTGATATGTTCGATGATATTAAAAAGTCAGTTGCTGATATCAATCAGTCAATGTACGACTTTAAAGATGTAGAAACAGATAAAGACTTTTATCGAGAAGAAGCCGGATTCACTAAAGAGATCGTTGAGAAGGTTTCTAAGGAAAAGAATGATCCCGAGTGGATGAGAGAGTTCCGATTAAAATGTCTTGATATATATAACAATATGGAGATGCCAAACTGGGGTCCTGAAACAGATGATCTTGATATGGACCTTATTTCTTCATATGTAAGATCAAAAACAGGAATGCAGGGCGACTGGAATGATGTTCCGGAAGATATCAAGAACACATTTGAAAAGCTTGGTATTCCTCAGGCAGAGAGAGAATCTCTTGCAGGTGTAGGAGCTCAGTACGATTCAGAGCTTGTATACCACAATGTTAAAGATGAAGTTGCAGCTCAAGGCGTAATCTATACAGACTTTGAGAGTGCTCTTCACGGCGAGTATGCAGATATGGTACGTGAACACTTTATGAAGCTCGTACCTCCGACTGATCACAAGTATGCAGCTCTTCACGGCGCAGTATGGTCAGGTGGATCATTTGTATATGTACCAAAGGGAGTTAAAGTAGAAATTCCGCTTCAGTCTTACTTCCGTCTTAATGCGGCTGGTGCAGGACAGTTTGAGCATACACTTATCATCGTAGATGAAGGCGCAGATCTTCATTTCATAGAAGGATGCTCTGCTCCTAAATATAACGTTGCCAATCTTCATGCTGGATGCGTTGAGCTTTTTGTTGGTAAGAATGCGAGACTTCGTTATTCTACAATTGAGAACTGGTCCAAGAACATGTACAACCTCAACACCAAGCGTGCCCTTGTTGAAGAAGGCGGCGTAATGGAATGGGTTTCAGGTTCATTCGGATCACATACATCATACCTTTATCCTATGACTATCCTTCAGGGTGACCATTCCAAGATGGAATACACAGGTATCACTTTTGCAGGTAAGGGTCAGAATCTGGATACAGGTGCCAAGGTTGTTCATAACGGTAAATACACATCATCCGTTATCAGTACTAAGTCTATAAGTAAAGATGGTGGTATCGGAACATACAGAAGTTCAGTAACCATCAACTCAGGAGCTAAGCACTCTAAGGCAGTTATCTCCTGTGATTCACTGATGCTTGATTCCAAGTCAAGATCAGATACAATCCCGGGAATGGATATCCGTACTAACGATGCAGACGTTGGACACGAAGCTAAGATCGGACGTATCAGTGATGATGCTGTATTCTATCTCATGAGCCGCGGTATCAAGGAAGAGGATGCAAGAGCCATGATAGTATCAGGCTTTGCAGATCCGGTATCCAAGGAGCTTCCTCTTGAATATGCAGTAGAGATGAACAATCTGATCAAGCTTGAAATGTCAGGCAATATGTAATGGTGATAAACCAGTATTGCAAAAGACAGACGTGAGGTTATGAGTTTGAAAATTACATTTTCAAACTCTGGGAAGTGATGTCGCGAGCTCCATCACTTCCAACCATTAGTCACTCGTTTCACTCGCGACATGAGAGGTTATATGAATATAGATATGAGAGTTAATGAGCTTCCTGCAAGGACTTACAGGTGGCTTCAGTTAAATGGTGAAGATGTCAGTGAAAAAGATATCTCTTTTTCCTCATTTTCTTTAGAAGCAGTCAAGGTCCCTGAAGGAGTAAGTCTTTTAGAAGATGTTGAAGCAGCGCAGGCAGAGAGCGTCTTTGCACCTTCTCATGAAGCAAATTTAAAAGCAGACGCTGGTCTTGTAGGACCAAATGGTGATACATCAGCTGGTCATGCCGGACAGATTGTAAGAACAGGTATGGGATCAGGAGTTGATGCCCTTTTAGAAAGCGCCGGTGTTAAGGCAACAGTCATTAAGGCAAAAGAGGGTACTGCAGTATCAGAGCCTGTAATGCTCCACGACCACCTTTCTGGTAAAGAGAGTACAATAAGCCGTCAGGTTATAGTAGTTCCTGATAATTCAGAGCTTACAGTTATAATGGATTATGATTCTGACGCAGATTCTGATGGAATTGAAGCAGTAAGCACTAAGTTTTATATAGGTAAGGGCTCTACCCTTCACCTTGTCAAAGTTCAGATGCTGGGCCAGAAGGTCAGACATTTTGATGACCTTGGCGGAGTAGTAATGGATGGTGGCAAGTTTGATCTTGTCGAGATGGAGATGGGCGCATCTAAAGCTTATGTTGGCGCCTATGTAAGCCTTCTTGGTAATGAATCAGAGTCTTTGAACAGCACAGGCTTCCTTGGAACAGGCGAGCAGTTCTATGACTTTAACTATGTTGCAGAGCAGCGCGGCAAGAAGACCAACTCCATGGCAACCTTCAGAGGAGTACTTGATGACAAGGCATCAAAGAACTGGAGAGGCTCTCTTGATTTCCGTGAGAACTCTGTAGGAAGCGTTGGTGATGAGCAGGAGGATACACTTCTTCTTTCTCCTGAAGTTATCAACAGATCAATACCTCTTATTCTTTGTAAAGAGGAGAATGTCGATGGAAGACATGGCGCAACGATTGGCCAGCTTTCAGATGATATGCTTTTCTACATGGAAGCAAGAGGAATTGATAAGGAAACAGCCAAGAAGATCATGGTCCGTGCAAGACTTGATTATGTAGCACGTATGATCCCGGATGAAGATCTTAAGGGAAAGGTTTCAGAATTCCTTGATCAGATTCTTTAAAGAAACGTCTAATAAATATAGTACCAGGCTTATAGCCCACTACCTTATGGTGGTGGGCAATGTTATAAATAAATTCAGGTTGGAGGCAGTATGAAGGCAGAAGATTTCAGAAAGGATTTCCCTATTTTTCAGGGGAATGATTACATATATTTTGATAATGCGGCAACAGCACAAAGGCCGCAGGTGGTAATAGATGAGGTGGCAGATTTCTATCAAAGATCAAATGCCAACCCTCTTCGCGGACTCTATGACTGGAGCGTTGATGCTACAGACCGCTATGAACATGCAAGGCAGACAGTTGCAAGGTTTATAGGTGCTAAAAAGAGCAGCGAGATCGTATTTACCCGTAATACAACTGAATCCATGAACCTTCTTGCCTACAGCTATGGTCTTAAGAATATAAATGAGGGCGATGAGATCGTTATCTCTGTAATGGAGCACCATTCCAATATCCTCCCCTGGCAGATGGTGTGCAGACAAAAAGGCGCTAAGCTTATATGGCTTGAGCCTGATGAAGAAGGCGTTATTACTAAAGAGGAATATGAGTCTAAGATCACAGACAAGGCTAAGATTGTTTCTATCGGCCATGTTTCTAATGTTCTTGGTGTTACTAACCCTGTCAAAGAGATCGCCAAGTATGCTCACGCTAAGGGCGCTATTGTCATCGCTGACGGAGCTCAGTCAGTTCCTCATATGAAGGTTGATGTTCAGGACCTTTCAGTAGATTTCCTTGCCTTTTCTGGTCACAAGCTTATGGCTCCTATGGGAATCGGCGTTTTATATGGAAGAGAAGACCTTCTTGAAGCCATGGATCCTTTCCTTACAGGCGGAGAGATGATCGAGTATGTTACAAGAGACTCAGCTACATGGGCAGAGCTTCCTCACAAGTTTGAGGCAGGTACAGTTAATGCTGCAGATGCAGTAGGACTTGAAGCTGCTATAAATTACATTGAAAAAGTCGGATTTGACTATATTGAAGAAAAAGAAAGACAACTCACACGTCTTCTTATGGACGGAATGAGCGAATTGTCGTATATTAAAGTATATGGTTCTAAAGACCCTAATAAGCACTGCGGAATAGTGACATTCACAATAGATGGTGTGCACCCTCACGATATATCTTCTGTACTTAACGAAGACCGTGTGTGCGTAAGAGCAGGCCACCACTGTGCACAGCCGCTTATGCAGTACCTTGGAGTTGGCTCAACGGCAAGAGCAAGCCTCTATTTCTACAACACAGAGGAAGAGGTAAAGAGATTTTTAGAAGCATTAAAAGGCGTTAGAAAGGTTATGGGTTATGGAGATTAAGCAGCTTTATCGCGAGATCGTTAACGAGCACAATTTAAATCCGGAGCATAGAGGAGTGATGGAGAATCCTTCTTTAAAGCTTCGCGGAGTTAATCCTTCATGTGGAGATGATATCACTCTTCAGCTTAGGATAAATGATGAAGGCATCATTGAAGATGCTATGTTTGATGGCTCAGGATGCGCTATTTCACAGGCATCTGTAGATATGATGGCAGACCAGATCATTGGCAGGAACAAGGAAGAGGCACTTAAGCTTGCCTCCACCTTCATGGGAATGATCCGTGGTGATGTTACTGATGAAAAAGAGATAGAGGAGCTTGACGAGGCTGCAGCCCTTCAGGATGTATCTCACATGCCGGCACGTGTTAAATGTGCTGTTCTTGGATGGAAGACCATGCAGGAGATCTTAGAGCACCCTGAGAAGAGTGAGAATTAAATCTTTTTTATAACTATTCTAATGTAATGTCATTTTCAATTGTTTTTCCTTGTTCGATTTCTTGGGAGGATGGGATCAGTTCCCTTGGGAGGTATATGAAAAAGGATTTGAACATTATCGAGGATTATACACCGGAGTCTATTACTAGTCTTTTATCTGACCTTGTAGATCAGGTCTTTGTTATTAATTCAAATACTAACAGATACAGAAGAGTAATAAGCCGTGGTTTCATGGATGAGTGTTTTCAGCCGGAAGGTGAGTATGATGACCTTTTGGAGAAGCTGTTTTTCCACATGAAAGACAGCGGTGAAAACGTTGTTGACTCTTATAAGGTCTTTTTGTCTTCTTATGGAACTTACAACGACAAGTATACAAGGCGTTGTAAGGTTTCATATCTTGGCAGACAGCATATCATTCAGATGAATATATATCCTATCAAGGATTCATCTATATATATCTTTGTTCTAAATGAACTTGATTATGAAGATTCCGCCAGCGATATGATGGCATCTACCAAAGTTCATACTATTCAGAATACATATCTTTTTTCCATGTATATCGATCTAATAAAAAATACTACCAGCAGCCTGAGTGTAACAGAGGTTTCAGATGAAAACATGCATTCTCACATCCTTTATACGGATTGGAGAATGATGATCGTTAACATGATCTGGCCTGCTGACAAGGATAAATTCCTTAGGAGAACAGACCCTGAGTACCTGAAAACACATTTTGCACCTGGACACTCATCTTCTTTTGATGTTAAGATGCAGAACCTTGAAGGTAAGTTTATCTGGGTTAAGCTTATCTTCAGCCGCTCTGAGACTTACAATGAGGATGATTTCCGCTTTGTATTTATGGTTCAGGATATCAATGAATCTATGGAGAGCATGTACTCATTGCTCAAAGAGGTTGAGGAAAAGGCATCTATAGATACCCTTACAGGTGTTTATAATCATGGCCGCATTGAAACAGAGATCACAAATGCCATTGAGAAAGTCAGGAAGAATGGCGATGAAGCTTCTATAATCATTCTTGATATAGATTACTTCAAAGAGGTAAATGACAATTATGGCCACTCTGTTGGCGATAAGACCCTTAAGTGCTTCAGTCAGATAGTAAAAGACTACCTGGCAGATCTTGATTGTAAACTGGGACGATGGGGCGGCGAGGAGTTCGTTGCTGTATGTCAGGGCTATAGCGTTAGTGAAGCTCAGAACCTTTCCACTAAGCTTCTTACTATAATAAGTACCCAGCAGTTTGAAGATGTCGGTTGTATTACTGCCAGCATCGGAATAACCTCTCTATATCCTCAGGATGGCATTACAAGCGCCTTCGAGCGAATGGATAAGGCTTTATATCAGGCCAAGTCGGACGGACGTAACTGCGTAAGAGTAAGAGAATAGATTAAAATAATAAATGATGCGAATATAAACGAGGCTTAAAGCTTCCCGAAATTGGATTCGGGGAGCTTTTTTACGGATTTCTTTGGTCGTGATGCACAATTTAAGAGGGTAAACTCTTTAGTTTTGAGTCAGTTTTCACATTTTGAAATTTTTTTTAAAAAAACACTTGCAAAGGTTATGTAGTTGTAGTAAAGTATCTTTTGTCGCAAGGAACTGCGGCAAACAAAATAAAGCAAATGCGCTGCTAGCTCAGTTGGTAGAGCACCTGACTCTTAATCAGGTTGTCCAGGGTTCGAGACCCTGGCAGCGCACGCCGAGTACTGTTTCATGAGTATATCTCGTGGGGCGGTACTTTTTTCGTATGGTCGAAATTATTTTGCTTTACCCATAAGACTTAGAGTTTTTTCGATTTTCTATATATGATAGAATGACGTCAGGACATGTCCTGGATCTTATATGGTTTTTGATCTATCTGACGTGCCCGGATCTTATTAGTTAAGAGGAAGCAACTTTGATATTTGATACACATGCACATTATGATGATCATCAGTTTGATGATGACAGATATAGCCTTATAGAGAGCATGACAGGTAATGGGATAGGGGCAGTTGTTAATAATGCAGCTGACCTTGAATCTGTTAGGTCATCACTTGAACTTGCACATAAATATGACTTTATATATGCGGCAGTAGGCGTTCATCCTGAAAATGTTAATGAACTTGATGATGAAAAACTTGAGTGGTTAAGAGATCAGTCTCGTGATCCTAAGGCTGTTGCCATAGGCGAGATAGGCCTTGATTATTATTACCCTGAGAATCCGGACAGGGACACTCAGATCATGTGGTTCAAAAGGCAGCTCCAGCTTGCGGCAGAAGAAGACCTCCCAGTAGTCGTTCATTCAAGAGACGCGGCAGCAGATACAATGGAGATAATGAAGGAAGCGGCAGCAAAAGGTATTGTCGCTGATATTCACTGCTATTCCTACAGCCCTGAACAGGCGCTTGAGTATGTAAAGCTTGGATTTTATATAGGAGTTGGCGGAGTTGTTACTTTTAAAAACGGCAGGAAGCTTAAAGAAACCGTTGAGAAGATTCCGCTGGACAGGATCCTTTTAGAGACAGACTGCCCCTACATGGCCCCGGAGCCCTTCAGAGGCAAGCGTAATTCTTCTTTATACCTTCCGTACGTAGTGAAGGAGATAGCAAGGATAAAAGGCGTTACAGAGCAGGAAGTGATGGATGTAACGATGGACAATGCTAAGAAGTTTTATAGAATATAAAGTTTAGCCAAATGCAGCGTCTTTTGCTCATAAAAGCTAAGGCAATGCGGAAAGATGAGGATATCAATGGCATATCTTGGAAATCCGGCAAGGACCAAAGAAGTAATAAATAAATATCACCTCAATGCCCAGAAGAAGTTTGGACAGAACTTTCTTATCGATGATGGAGTGCTTGAAGATATCGTATCATCAGCAGGTATCACCAAGGACGATACAGTACTTGAGATCGGCCCCGGAATAGGAACCCTTACCCAGTATCTGGCAGAGGCTGCCGGTCAGGTAATAGCCGTTGAGATCGACGACAAGCTCCTTCCAGTCCTTGAGGATACACTTTCAGAGTATGACAATGCTCAGGTTCTTAATGCCGACATCCTCGAAGTTGATATTAAATCCCTTTCTGAGGAAAAAAATAACGGGAAGCCTTTTAAAGTTGTAGCTAACCTTCCTTACTACATTACAACTCCCATTATCATGAAGCTTCTTGAAGAGGGAAGCCCTGTAGAGTCAATAACAGTAATGGTTCAGAAGGAAGTTGCTGACAGAATGCAGGAAAAAGAAGGCTCAAAAGAGTACGGAGCTTTATCTATAGCTGTTCAGTACTATGCTGATCCTGAAGTTGTATGCGTGGTTCCGCCATCATCCTTCATTCCTCAGCCCGGTGTTGACTCAGCTGTTATCAAGATGACACGCTATGAGCAGATGCCTGTAGTCGTAGAAGACGAGAAGTTCTTCTTCCAGGTGGTTAAGGCAGCTTTTTCCCAGCGCCGCAAAACTCTTGTTAACGGCCTTTCTAATAATAAAGAGCTTGGTATATCCAAAGATATGGCAGGCGATGCTCTGGAGAAGATAGGACGTACAAGAACCGAAAGAGGAGAGAAGCTCTCTCTTAAGGAATTCGCTCAGCTGTCTGATATTCTCTATGGATTTACCAGAAAAGATTGATGTTTTTTGTCTTTATATAATATGAGATTGAGTAATATAAAAAACATCTTTTTGTTATTCTGAAATAAAACTTAAATAATCATATGACATTTTCGCAATAAAATATTCGCAAAAACGTTGTGCCATAGCCAAGAAAAGCCCGAAAATACTGCTATTTTCGGGCTTTTGTCTTTTGACAGACAGATAGACCTATGTTAAAATTTTAAATGGGAAAATCCTTAAAAAGAGGGCTATGACTTTGGATAAGTATGAATATAGAGTTCGGGCAGAGGAGATAAAAGTCCTGATTTCTTCAGGCAAATACGGGGAAGCTGTTAAGATTGCAGATACTATCGACTGGAGACGTGTTAAGAGCACAACTATGCTCTGCACTATCAGTGATCTTTATAAGGTCAACCGTCGTTTCGAAGAAAGTAAAGAGATCCTTCTGCTCGCATATGAGCGTTATCCCAGCAGTAGAGCAATTGTATATTCACTTTGTGAACTCTCCATTAAAATGGGAGAGTTTGTTCAGGCTGTGGAATATTATAAAGAGTTCGTTCGAATCGCACCTCGCGATACCGGACGTTATATCCTTCAGTACAGGCTTTACGAAGCTCAGGATGTAAGTCTTGAAGAGCGTATTGCAGTACTTGAGGAGTTCAAGAAACACGATTACAGAGAGAAGTGGGCATATGAGCTTGCATATCTGTACCATCGTGTAGGCCTGACAACAGAGTGTATAGAGGAAGTCGATGAGATGTTCCTCTGGTTCGGCGTGGGCAAATTTGTTATGAAGGCCTTGGAGCTCAAGGCACTTCACGAGCCGCTGTCTCAGGAGCAGCAGGCCAGATATCAGGCATACAAGAACGGGCTTGACGGAAGCATTGACCGTGAAGCCATTTTGAAAAAAGATGAAGATCCTATAGGAAAAGAAATAACTGAGACCAAGCAGCCTACAAAACCTTTCTATAATTCACCTGAAGAAAGAAATGCCGTAGAGCAGGCTGCCTTAAATGCAGGGATGCCTACTCAGCAGGAAATGCAGGCTTATTACTCATCTCCTGTGGATGCAAGAAATCCCTCTATGACAGATATGTATCCGGGATATTTCGACCAGCCAAACCTTCAGAATACAAATCCTGGTTACTACGGTCAGACAGACCTTCAGAATACAAATTCCGGCTACTATGGCCAGCCGGATCTTCAGAACACAAACCCAGGCTACTATAGCCAGACAGACCAACAGAACACAAACCCAGGCTACTATAGCCAGCCAGACCAACAGAACACAAATCCAGGCTACTATAGCCAGCCAGATCAACAGAACACAAATCCAGGCTATTATGATCAGCAGGATTTCCAGAATACAAATCCTACCTATAAAGGTCTGGGTGGTCAGTATACTGAAGCGATGCAGACAAGAGATCAGATGGCTTCATACAGAAGGGCTCCTCACGTGACAGAGCCTGCTTCTGTAAATACAGGCATAAAGCCTGAACCTTCTGTTCCTAAAACGCCACCAAAACCTGTAGGATACGATACCGTTAACCTCCAGAAAGCCATTGCCGAGAGCATGGAACAGATCATGGCTGAGGAGGAAAAGAACAAACCGGTTAAAGCTACCACAGAAGTGTTCTTTGAGGATGCGACCAAGGAATTTGTAACACCGGATACGGCAGCATGGGCCAGAACAGATGCTCCGCTTGATCAGAAAGAAGAACCCGGAGTTACCATAAGACCTACAAGAAAGGTTGCTACCAGCCATTATGATGATATCTTAAAGCAGGATACTGATGGTCAGATAAGCATGGTAGTACCTGAAGCTGATACAGTTGAAGATCAGATCACAGGTCAAATCAGTATCGACGATATCATGAACCGCATCAAGCAGCAGCAGCGCCAGCGCCAGGAAGAAGAAGTTGCCAAGCGCGTTCAGGATAAGATCAGCACAGTTATTAGCCAGTATGATGAGGACGTTAAATACGATCTCCAAAAGGAAATGGAGAAAGAAGTTAAGCGCGAACTCATGGGAGGCAACCGTCCAAAGCCTGAAAGAAATGCAGGTAGAGCCCTCCTTAGCCACGCTGGCAATGTGGTAAGACCTTCTACAGAACCTTTTGTCAAAGCAGGAGCTGAAGGCATCAGAAGAGCCAATGAAGAAAAGATCATGGATGAAGACGATGTCATGGATCTTGATAAGCTCGTTGATGACATGCCTGATGCAGACTCGGATGATAAGAGTGATGAAAAGGCTGAGGATATTTCAGCTAAGGAAAAAGATTCAGATGCAGTTGATAGCAGTGAAGAAATCAAAGAAAAAGATTCTGAGGATACAGAATCAAAAGATGAGTCAGAAAAGTCTGATGCTGCAGAAGAATTGAATGATTCAAAAGAAAAGGAGTCAGAAGAATCCGAAGAATCTAAAGATAAGGATTTAGAATCTGGATCAAAAGACTCAGATGATCGCAGTGATTTAGAAGAATCCAAAGATCATACAGAAGATTTAGACGACGCTGATGCTTTTAATAACGACATTAAAGAATTCGTAGACTTCAAAGAATCAGAAGATCAAAATTCTGAAGAAGATGATGAAGATGAGTCAGAAGAATCAGACGATTCCGAACCTGAAGATGCTGAAGATTCCGAATCAGAAACCGAAGCACCTGTAAAAGCCGGAAGGAGAAGAATTACAGTTGTAGAAAAGGATGATTCAGAATCTCTCGAAGTTCCGGAATACACTGAAGAAGTAGTTGAAATGAGCCTGGGAGAATCTTTCGACTACGAGACGGAAGACGATACAGAAGATAAAGCTGAAGAAGATACAGATAAAGAATCTTCTGAAGAGACCAAAGCTGATGAATCAGATATAGAAGATGAAGCATCAAAGGACAATGAAGTAGAAGAGGCAGATGCTTCAGAAGAAAAATCAGATGAAGACCTTGAAGATGAGACACCAATAGAAGAAACATCAAAAGAGGACTCAGAAGAAGCAAACACAGAAGAAGCAAACACAGAAGAAACAGACACAAAAGAATCAGAACCAGAACAAAAACCAGTAGACAATGCACAGGAAGCCGGCTTTTCCGAAGGGGAAGCGGAGACAGAGTCGGAGGCGAAGGAATTGGATACAAGGGTACGCGTTATGACGCCGGAGGAGAAAGATCTTTTCGGACCCTATATTCACCATCGTAAGTCCAGAAAGCAGATCATCCGGGCAATTGATTCACTTAATATGTCACCTTCAACCAACAATGCCATAGTAACAGGCGAAGAAGGTACAGGCACGATCAACCTTGCCAAAGGTTTAATAAAGTCAGTTCAGGCCAATGGTTCCGGATTCTCCGGAAAGGTTGCCAAGATCACAGCGCAGGCTCTTAACAGAAAGAGCGTAAGCAGCGTGATCGAAAAACTTGACTCAGGTGCACTTATCATCCAGCGTGCAGCTGATATGAAATCTGATACTGTTGAGTCTTTGTACAAAGAGCTTACAGCAGATAAGCATGGCATAATCATTGTCATGGAAGACAACCATAAGGATATGGATCGTCTCTTAAAGCGCCATCCTGAGCTTTCAGGATGCTTCAACGTAAGAGTTGATGTAGAAGCGCTTGATAATGAGTCGCTTGTAGCATATGCCAAGCAGTATGCCCTTGAGCGTGAGTACAAGATCGACAACTTTGGTATGCTCTCTCTTCACTCAAGAATCGAGGAGATGCAGACCATTGATCATGATGTAACGATCTCTGAGGTACGCGATATCGTGGATGAAGCGATTCGCAGTGCCGAAAAAAAGACCATAAGTCATTTCTTTGACGTTGTACTCAATAAGCGATATGATGAAGAAGATATGATTATTCTGACAGAGAAAGATTTCGAAAGAGTGGATCATAAATAACTTAATATTAAAGGCGGGAAGTTTTGTATGGGAAATAAGGTATTTATCTCTGAAGCTGATGAGTATCTGTTTGGAAACGGAACTCATTATGAAATCTACGAAAAACTTGGCGCTCATCCTTCTGAGGAAAACGGTAAAAAAGGTATGTTTTTTGCCGTATGGGCTCCAAACGCAGCAAGTGTTCATGTTATAGGCTCCTTTAACGGCTGGAATGAAGATGTCCACAAAATGGAAAGACTCAAAACCGGCATTTGGCAGTTATTTATTCCCGGAGTAGGTGTTGGCGAGTTGTATAAATATATGATCACTACACCGGGCGGGGAGAAGCTTTACAAAGCAGACCCTTACGCTAATTTTTCTGAACTTCGTCCTGGAACAGCATCAAGGACCACAGACCTTTCCGCTTTTACATGGTCTGATGATAAATGGACAAGTGAGATATCCAAAAAAGATCTCAACAAACAACCAATAGCTATCTATGAATGCCATATCGGTTCCTGGATGAAGCATCCTGACGGAACCGAAGACGGCTTCTATACTTATCGTCAGTTCGCTGACCGCATAGTAGAGTACCTTAAAGAGATGAACTATAACTATATCGAACTTATGGGTATAGCTGAGCATCCCTTTGACGGCTCATGGGGTTACCAGGTAACAGGCTATTATGCTCCTACAGCAAGATACGGAGAACCTGTTGACTTCATGTATCTTGTAAATCGTCTCCATGAGAACAACATAGGCGTTATCCTTGACTGGGTACCGGCGCATTTCTGCCCTGATGCCCACGGCCTTGCCCGCTTTGACGGTCAGTGCATCTACGAAGATCCGGACCCGCGTAAAGGTGAGCACCCTGACTGGGGTACCAAGATTTTTAACCTTGAAAAAAATGAAGTCAAGAACTTCCTCATAGCTAACGCACTTTATTGGATCCGCAAATTCCACATCGACGGAATAAGAGTTGATGCAGTAGCATCAATGCTCTATCTTGATTATGGCAAAAAAGACGGCCAGTGGGTTCCTAATAAATACGGCGGCAATGAAAACCTCGCAGCTATAGAATTCTTCAAGCACTTAAACAGCGTTATACACGGTACATACCCTGGATTTATGACTGTAGCAGAAGAGTCTACAGCATGGCCCAAGATTACAGGTAAGCTTGATGATGACGGCCTTGGCTTTTCATTTAAGTGGAACATGGGCTGGATGCACGACTTCTGCGAATACATGAAGCTTGATCCATATTTCCGTAAGGGCGCTCATAACATGATGACCTTTGCTATGAGCTATAACGAAGCTGAGAACTATATCCTGCCCCTGTCCCATGACGAAGTAGTACATCTTAAGTGCTCTATGCTTGAGAAGATGCCGGGCTATGAGACAGATAAGTTTGCTAACCTTAGAGCCGGCTATACATTTATGTTCGGTCATGCCGGTAAGAAGCTTCTGTTTATGGGTCAGGAATTTGGCCAAAAGCGTGAGTGGAGTGAGAAGAGAGAGCTTGACTGGGGACTTCTTGCAGAGCCTCTTCACAGAGGAATGAAGGACTATGTAGCAGAGCTTCTTAGAATGTATAACAAGTATCCTGCACTTCATGAGATCGATAATAACTGGGGCGGATTTGACTGGATCAATGCAGATGATTCAGACAGAAGTACCTACAGCTTTGTACGTAAGGCATCAAACGGAAGAGATAACCTTCTCTTTGTTATAAACTTTACTCCAATGGAATGGAAAGGCTTCAAGGTTGGTGTTCCTTTCTCCGGAACATATACACACATTCTTGACAGCGCTGATCCTAAATTTGGCGGAATGGGTACAGGCGTTCCGGACAAGATCAAGGCAGAGCCCGGTCTTTGTGATTACAAAGACTATTCACTGACATTTGATCTTCCTCCATACGCAGCAGAAGTATTCCTTTTCCAGGATCCTTCCAAGAAAGATACAATGGTAAGGTCTGAGCGTGCTCCAAGAACTCTTCGCAGCGCATCCCATGCAGAGGATAGTGATGGCAAGGAGACAGACAAAAGTAAGGCCGTAAAAAAGAAAGAAACTGCTAAAAAAGAAACCACCAAAAAAGAAGCTGCCAAAAAAGAAACTACTAAAAAGGAAAGTGGCAAAAAAGAGACAGCTAAAAAGGAGATTACAAAGAAGAAAACTGCTAAGTCTTCCACTAAGAAATCTGAGGATAATAAGTGATTTGGGTTATCTTATATAATCACTAAATCAAACTAGAAATGCAAATACGGTTAAGAATCTGATATAATGTGCCGAAATAAAGTGTGACTGCAAAGGATATGCAGCCGCACTTTATTTTTTTCTCCAAGCCATAACAGGACGTGCCGGCAGAGAAAGCATTTTGAGGTTTTATATGACAAACGTATCGGCGCTGGGGCAGTTTATGGCATCCCCTGAAGATAATTTATCAGAAAGAATCAGTTCATTTACAGCTAGTAGTATGGCACCAAAGCCTTTTGGAATGACAGGTCCTGTTAACCTTGGCATGAGCGCAGATGTTGATCTTAATTCAGGAAGACATGACATAGAAGCTTATTCTAATAAGACAAGCGCACTTGCAAAAAGCCTTGAGCAAAACAGCCTTGATTTTTCAAGTGTCCATAATTTTGATGTTGTAATGTCACATACAATGTCGCAGGAAGACTATGCCAAAGCTAAAGAAGACGGCTTTGATATGAGAGATCTTGACCCTCAAGAAGCTGTGACAATACTTGATAAAGTCAAAACAGTCCTGGCTCAGTCCGGACAGATAATAGATGGATATAATGATGATCTTGATATAGAGACTCTTAAGAACATCGTCGGCAATGAAGTCATGGCAGGCGATATTCTCGATGCTTTCCATCAAAATGATATCCCAGCAACCAAAGAAAATATTAGAGACGTAGTTAATGCCGTTGAAAAAGGGTCGTTATTAACTGAGCCCAAAGACACAGCAGTAAACTACCTTGTTGAAAATAAGCTTGAGCCTTCCGTAGACAATTTCTATCTGGCAGACCATGCAACCAATGGACGCAGAAGCGGCCAGGGTTCCTACTATATGGAGGGCGGATATCTTAACAAGACTGGAGCTGGTTTGGCATTAGATGATATTGCAGCTTCAATCTCTGAAGTTATAGAAGAAGCAGGCTTTGAAGCAGCCGATGAGAAGATGCAGGATACTGCAAGAAAGCTTTTAAAAGACGGTCTTGCACTTACTCCAGATAATCTTCAAAAGAAAATAGAGATAGATAATATTTCATTCCCGCTTACAAGAGAAGTCATCATAGACAGCGCGGCAGCAGCAATAGCAGATGGAAAGAAGGCTACTCAGGGAAGTTTTTCAGATCATGAGAGCCTTGTACAAAAAGCTGTTAGCCTTAAGAAATCTCTTTTCCTTGAAGAGACAAGGTTTGAGATGAGCGCAGAAGTCAATCTTCGCCTTTTAAGAAGCGGTATTACGATTGATACTTCGTATGTTGAGAAGGCGGTTGAAGAATTAAAGGCTGCGAATGACCAGATTGCAAATGTTCTTTTCCCTGACAGAAGTAACGCTCTTGATCTTTATGATCTATATAAAAAGACTAATGAAGAAGTGGGCGTTATCAAAGAGTCCCCGGCAGCAGTAATTGGTGCTCTTACCAAGGAATTTAAGTCGGCAACCCTTGAAGATATCTTTAATAAGGGTTCAGCTCTTAAAGCATCTTACGAAAAAGCCCAGGCAACCTATGAAGCTGTTGGAACGCAGGTTAGAAGCGATCTTGGAGACAGCATCAAGAAGGCATTCAGAAATGTTGATGAAGTACTTAAGGGTATAGACCTTGAGCTTACAGACGACAACAGACGCGCAGTCCGGATACTCTCTTACAACCATGCAGAGGTCACAAGTTCTAGCGTTGAAGCAGTAAGAGCCATCGACAATAAGCTTGTTTCTACCATCGATAAATTAAAGCCATCAGCAGTTCTTGACATGATAAGAGAAGGTCGCAATCCGCTTGCCATGACTCTTGATGAGCTTGGCGGATACCTTGACGATAAGGACAAGGATCCTGATAAGCAAAGCGATAAGTACTCAAGATTTTTATATAAGCTTGAAAAAAACGGCCAGATCACTGATAAGGAAAAAGAGTCCTACATCGGAATCTACAGACTTTTTGAGAATCTTAAAAAGACAGATCATGCCGCTATAGGAATGGTCCTTGAAACTGGATCAGAGATGACAATTGGTAATCTTCTTACCGCAAACAGGACTTTGACAAGATCAAAACGCGGCATGGACTTTAAGTTTGATGACGATTTTGGCGGACTTAAAGCTGGTGAGAGAAAGAATACAGCAATCGATGTGCAGATAGAAACAGCCTTCAGATACTACTCATCTAAGGCTGATAAGGCATACGACAACATCAGCCCTGAGAAGATGCTTGCATTTGAAAATGCCGGTAACGTAATTGAAAATACCCTTCTTCCCGCATTCGCAGATGCCATGGAGCATCAGGGCGAAGAAGAAAAGCGCCTTGAAAAAGAAGTAAACAAAAAAGAACTTGAAGATCTAAGAAACACTCTTTCAGACGGACTTTCAAAAGATAGTGCGTCGGAGCTTGAAAAGGCAGACATCCCTGTTACAGTAAGAAACCTTGAAGCCATGGAAGAGATAATCGCTTCAAGAAAAAGAAGATGTCTTAATAAGATATGGGATCAGCTTCGAGAAAGAGTAAAAGCTCCTCAAGATAAAGATCAGGAAGATAAAGATTCTTTAAGCGGAGCGAATCTAAATGAAGCCCTTGATAGCCTCAAAGACCTTAATAATTATAAAAATACTATCGATAATATGGCCAGAAGCCTTGAAACAGCCATGAATACAGCCGATACATATATTGACATAAAAGCTATAAAACTTCTTCACAAAGAGCTGTCGGTTGCAAGTACCCTGGCTGATAAGGGAAGCTATGAGATTCCTGTAGATACAGGCGCAGGCGAAGTATCCCTTCACATCTCCTTCAAAAAAGGAGACGGGGCATCCTCTAAAGTAGAAGCCAGTATTGAAACCGAAAACTACGGAACAGTAAAGGCAGATCTATCTCTTTTGCCAGATCCTAATGTTCATGATGCGTCAAAGGTAGGCGGAATGCTTACAACATCAGCTCATGGAAGAGCAGATGTAAGACGCTTTATGGAGAATATAAAGTACATAATGACAGGAGATATCTCATCAACAGATCTCTCTATCATGTACGAAGTAACAAAACAAACAAGCGATGACACAAATGCAGCAGTGAGCAGGGAAGCAGATACTACTGATAAGAGTCTTATAAAGACAGCGGAACTATTTATAAAGGCAGTTACAGATTCAATATCCATGATGGAAGGATCATAAACTGCATAGGAGACACTGAAAGTAGTGTAAAGATCACAAGGAGTACTATGAAGATCAATTACAATGTATCTGCTCTAGTAGCAAACAATGCACTTAAAACAACAGACAATAAGCTGACAGAATCACTTGAAAGATTATCAAGTGGTCTTAAGATTGCCAATGCCAAGGACAATCCATCAGGACTTGCAATGGCAAGAAGAATGAATTCACAGATCAAGAGTCTTGATACAGCAGATGATTCTAATGCAGACGGAATCTCAATCGTAGAAACTGCAGACGGCGTCCTTGCCGAGATGCAGGATATGCTCCAGAGAATGAGCGAGCTTGCTACCAAGGCTTCTAATGAGACCAATACAGATGATGACAGATTGATAATCGATGAAGAGATACAGCAGCTCAAGAGTGAGATCCAGAGAGTCTGCGATACAACAGAATTTAACGGACAAAAGCTCCTTAACGGATCATTTGACCTGAAGGGTTATGCAACAGTACTTGAGCCTGGTTCAGGCAAATATGTAACCGACCCCGCTATCACGGTAAGTACATATTCAGACGAAATACCTGCAGGTATTGCCAAGATAACCGGCTTTTCATGCGAATTTGAAGAAGATCCCGTAACAGGAACCAAAAAAATCATCCCCCAATATGAAAACGGAGAGATGATATCACCTAAAGGAACTCTTACAGATTCCAAGGGTAACGCATATGAAAACATTTCCATAGATGGAGATATCATAAAATTCTCTAACAACAAGGGTCAGGAGATCCAGATAAAAGTTGATGAAACAATTCCTGAGACTACTCCATGCACACTGCAGCTTGAAATTACAGCTACCGGCGGGATGGCAGTTCAGATCGGTGCCAACGAAGGACAGTACCTTGATATCAGAATACCAACAATGTCTCTTTCAAATATAGGAATTTACAATCTTAACACTAAAACATTGGATGATTCATATGCAGCAATCGATATGGCTAAAAAGGGTCTTGCATATATCTCTGCTGCAAGAAGCAGACTTGGTGCATATCAGAACAGACTTGAGCATACCAATAAGTCACTTGACGTAACTATTGAAAATATGACAGCTGCATATTCCAGGATCATGGATGTAGATATGGCAGAAGAGATGACTGTATATTCAACTCACACAGTTCTTGATCAGGCAGGAATATCCATGCTGGCTCAGGCCAATGAAAGACCAAGCGAAGTCCTGCAGCTTCTTCAGTAATTGGGAGTTTAAAAGAATTTCAAACTCCTAGAAGTGATATCGAAAACTCCATCACTTTCAACCAAGAGTAAAGTGCCAATATAACTCAACAAGGAGAGAAAGCTATGACCAAAGAACAGATAAGTAACTATACAAGAAGAATATCCGAAGCCAATGCAACTCAGATGATCACAATACTCTATGAAATGACACTGGATTATCTGAGAGATGCCAAGAAGTCCCTTTTGGAAAGAGACTATGACACCTTTGAAAGAGAACTTACCAAAGCCCAGAACTGTATCTCTGAGCTTATGAGATCGCTTAATACCAAATATGGAATAGCGAATACTTTCATGCAGCTTTATATCTTTTCCAAAAGACATCTTGTGTCTGCAGGAATAAGGCGCGATGTTGGATTTATCAATGACGTTATCAATATTTTTGTAAAAATGCGTGATTGTTACAGAGAGCTTGAAAAACTCAATCAGGCAGCATCTGTTATAACCGGCGCCCAGCAGGTATTTGCAGGCCTTACATACAGCCCGGGACATCTCAATGAGATAGTTACAGATCCCTACACTAACAGAGGCTACAGAGCCTGAACAGAAGCTGTTTCCAATATCTTTAGCATGGAAAAGAATACGCAATAACGACCACAAAATAACCAAAATTAGAACTTGCGTTTCCATTTTACATCTGATAATATTGTCGCATCGAGTTCATTACGAACAAGATCACGAAATTCTTTCGTGAGAATAAATGGCATCGCCACTTATTCGATTCCCGATATTATTAAGATTTGGAAACGCAATTTTTTTGCGCCCTTTTGTGAGGAAGAAATGAGTAAAAGGAATATTATTGCTGTCTGCGATAACGAGGCAGACTACTGTTTCAGGCTGGATGAATATCTGCGCCGTAACTTAAAGCTCCCCTTCAGGATAGTAGACTTTACCAACGAAGAAGACCTGAAAGCTTATGATAATGAGCTTAAGAAGCAGACTATAGCGCTTGTAGTATCTCAATCTGTTTATGATAAGGTAGGAGATGCCGGATTTGAAAGACTTTTAATCTTAGAAGAGCCTTCAAAGGATGGAAGCTATAAAGAAGTCGAATCCTTAGACGATGATATTGAGATAAGATCCACCCCCAAATATCAGTCTATGGACAAGATAATGCAAAAGCTCATGGATTTTTGCATGGATAAGCCCGATACCTTAAGTTCAAAGCAAAGACAGGATGAAAAGCTTACCATATACGGCGTTTATTCTCCTGTAAAAAGGTGCGGACAGACAACCTTTGCCAAGGCGCTTGGCGAGATTCTTGGTCGAAACGGTCGAACACTTTATATGAATCTTGAAGCCTTTGCTACAGACCTTGGAATACATGCATCGCCCGGTCAGAACCTTCAGGATCTCCTCTATCATTTTGAAAATGATAAGCAAAGACTTTCCCTTTATCTTGAAAGAGTTTGCGTTAAGCAGGGAAATCTTGATATAGTTCCTCCTGCCACATCCTTCCTGACACTAAAGGGTATTGAAAAAGAAGAATGGATTCATCTCATTCAGGAAATAGAAAAAACAGGACTTTACAAGTACCTTGTCCTTGATCTTTCAGAGGTTGCTGACGGCTTTACAGATATCCTTTCCATGTGTGACCGCGTTTTTACCATAAGACGAAGCGACAGACAGTCACTAAGTAAGCTTGAAACCTATGGCAGGACAATACGTCTTTCAGGTAACGGACACATCCTTGATAAGAGCATGGTCTTCGACTTCCCTGACAATCTGATGGATGCAGGAAATCAGGCAATAGAAGTTTATGTAAATAACGTTCACGAAGCATCTAAGGAGCTTTCTGATAAGGAGGCACAAAATGCGAGCTGAACTTGAAACATTAAAGACAGACATAAGAAAAAGACTTGTTGCCTCCATGGACATGACAAGGGACATAAGCGATGAAGAGATCCTTGAGATGATAGACCGCGAAGTCATATCCTCCTGCAGCGATATGATAATGACTCTTTCTGAAAAAAGAACGCTCCGCTCTGAACTCTTTCATGCGATGCGAAAGCTTGACGTCCTCCAGGATCTTGTAGATGATCCTACTGTCACGGAGATCATGATCAATGGCAAAGATGACATCTTTATTGAAAAAAGCGGTCGCCTTTCCAAATATGATCTGACCTTTGAATCAAAAGAAAAGCTTGAAGATGTTATACAGAAGATTGTTGCAGGCTGTAACAGAGTTGTAAATGAGTCATCGCCGATAGTTGATGCAAGACTTGAAAACGGCTCACGTGTAAATATTGTACTTCCGCCCATAGCACTTAACGGTCCTATAGTAACAATAAGACGATTCCCGGACGAACCTATCAATATGAAAAAGCTTATAGGCTTTGGTTCAGTTCCCGAATATATAGTCAAAGATCTTCAGAGCCTTGTAAGAGCAGGCTATAACATTTTCATAAGCGGAGGAACAGGCTCCGGCAAAACAACCTTTCTTAATGCGTTGTCAGACAGTATCCCTTCAACTGATCGCGTCATCACGATCGAAGACAACGCTGAACTGCAGATTCTGCATGTTCCCAACATAGTAAAAATGGAATCCCGAAATGCCAATGTTGAAGGCTGCAGGGAGATATCAATAAGAGACCTTATAAAGTCAAGTCTTCGAATGCGCCCTGACAGGATAGTTGTGGGAGAAGTTCGCGGCGGAGAAGCTCTTGATATGGTACAGGCCATGAATACAGGACACGACGGCAGTATGAGTACAGGCCATGCTAACAGTGCCAAGGATATGCTTTCAAGACTTGAGACCATGATACTGATGGCTATGGACCTTCCTCTTCCTGCTATTAGAAGACAGCTTTCATCAGGAATAGACCTTATCGTACATCTTGGAAGGCTAAGAGACAGAAGCAGAAAGCTACTTGAAATCTGTGAAGTCCCGGGAGGCCTTAATGATGAAACTGGAGAAGTAAGACTGAATGTCCTGTGGCAGTATGTTGAAACAGGAGAAGATGAAAACGGCAAAGTTATAGGAGAGTGGAGGAAAACAGGTGAACTCGAAAACAGGGATAAGCTTAAAGCTGCCGGACTGGTACTCCCATCGGAAGCTCAAAGAGCTGCTTCGTAGGCCTCAGAAAGAGGATGTTCCTGCCATAATTGCAGGAATCGCTATCATAGCGGTCATAAGTTATCTTTTTTATCATTCCTTCTGGGCTTATGGAATTCTGTCTCCTCTCATTGTGCCCTTCGTAGATAAGATGCGCAAAGAGAGGAACATCAAAAGAAATCATGAGATAGGGCAGCAGTTCAAGGATGTACTCGTGTCCGTTTCAACCAGCCAGAAGGCAGGATATGCCTTGGAAAATGCCTTTGTAGTTGCTTACAAGGATATGAAAAAACTATATGGAGAACAGGCTCCAATATGTAAGGAACTAAGGCGTATCTGTAAGGGACTTAGAAATAATATCGTTCTTGAGGATCTTTTGTATGAGATGGGCGAAAGAACAGAAAACACCTATATAAGAGAATTTGCAAATGTGTTCTCGGTTGCCAAAAGAAGTGGCGGCAACATCACTCAGATGCTGGAAGAAACCGTTGCACAGATTACCATTCAGACAGATGTTGAAAAAGAGATCGACGTAATGATAAGCGCAGGCAAGATGGAAGCAAGAATAATGGAAGTTGTTCCGTTCGCCATAATGGCCTACGTCGGAATCATGAATCCGGGATTTTTTAACAGTCTGTATGACACTTTTGCAGGGGACGTCATCATGACAGTCTGCCTTGTGGTATATCTTGTGGCATATGCGGTCATTGAGAAGATCATAGACGTTAAAGTCTGATTTTAACGTCGCTTCAAAAGCCATGGACAATGGCAAAATTATTCGGGGAAACAGGGTATGGAATTTTATATAAAAACAGGAATATATGCACTTGTTCTTATTTCGATAATCGTGCTGTGTATTCTTTCCAAAGATGAAGAGCTTCCTGAAAGTATAGAGAACACCGGGATCTCCGGAGCCATATACAGGGCAGCAGGCTTTATCTATTCCAGGTTCATCAGAAGAAAAAGAGCTCTGGAAGTAAGCAGGATAAAGAATGATCTAAATACATTGAAGCCCACCAATAAAGGTGAAGAGCAGGCAGCAGAGTATTATATACAAAAAATAGGTCTTTCTATAGTAATAGTAGCTGCAGGATGTATCATAGCGATATTTCTTGCGGTCAAAAGTAATCAGGAACAGATCCTTGATAATCAGACAGGCTTATCCAGGGCATCTTACGGCGGAATGACAACTTCGCAGGATCTCGTTGCCGTAGGAAGCAATGGAGAAGAGATAGGAACCTATAATGTCAAAGTCGATGCAAGGCAGTATACAGATGAAGAATTAAACGTCATGTACAAAGAGCTTTCAGCTCGTATGGAAAAAATAATTCTTGCAGATAATAAATCTTTAGAGGAAGTTCATTCCGATCTAAATCTGGTTAATTCTATCGAAGGATATCCCTTCAAGATTCAATGGACATCAGATCAGTACAGAGTTCTGGGCTTTACCGGAGAAGTCAGAAATGATGAGGTTCCGGACGCAGGAATACTGGTTAATATCACAGCCAAATATACAGCGCAGGAACTTACCTTTGAGCAGAAGTTCAGCGTATATGTCTACCCTAAGATCCTTACCGCTGAGCAGGCCAGGGATCAGCATATGAAAGAGCTTATAGAAACAAACAGCGAAAACTCAGCAACAGGCGTATATCAGACACTTCCTGAGACCATGAACGATCAGAAGATCACATGGAAAAAGAACATCAAAGATAACAGCGTACTTATGATGCTATTTGTTCTTATAGTTGGAGTCCTCTTTTATTTCATTAAGGATGAACAGTTAAAAAACAGCATCAAGGAACGTGAAGAAGAAATGATAAAAGATTATTCCCAGATCATTTCAAAACTGGTCCTGTATCTTGGAGCGGGCATGACTGTTCGAAGCATATTTGAAAAGCTGTGCGTTGACTATGAAAAAAGTCTGAGTGAAGGCGGTCCAAAAAGATACGCCTACGAAGAAATAAGAGTCATGGTCAATGAGTTAAGGACAGGCGAATCAGAGACAAGAGCCTATGAGATGTTTGGACTCAGGTGCAGAAGTCAGCCATATACAAGACTTGTCAATCTGCTTTCCCAGAACCTTCGTAAGGGAAACAGCTCACTTCTTGCTCTCTTGAAGCAGGAAGCAGCCAAAGCCTCTGAAGAGAGACTTAACATAGCAAGAAAAGCCGGTGAGAAAGTAACCACAAGGCTTCTTGCACCTATGATGATGATGCTTGGAATAGTAATGGTGATCATCATGTACCCGGCATTCACATCGTTTTAATAAAAGGTAGCATGCAGAATCATTCAAAACTGTTCATTAGATTCAGTAAAGATCATTCTGCTTACTATAGAAAAATACTTTTTTTAACAAAAGGAGAAAAAGAAATGAAAAAAGTTATGGAAAACGCAAAAATGAAACTTGCTATTGCAAAGGCTGTTGCATCAAACCGTCTTGCATGCAGAAATCTTGACGCATCACTTGCTGATGACAACGCAGGAATGGGAACAATCGAGATCGTTCTTATCATCGTAGTTCTTATCGGACTTGTTCTTGTATTTAAGGAGAACATCAACGGAGTTCTTGAAACAGTATTCGGCACGATCGACAGTGGTGTAAGCCAGGCTGCAACATATTAATTTATTCGCAGCTGTAAGGACATGAGGTTGATCATGAATTCTAACACAGAAAGCTATTATTCTATGTCCCGGAAGAGGGATGACCAAAATGCTTCACTTACCGTCTTTATGGCTCTAATGCTTCCTATTCTTTTATCTCTTGTACTGGCGCTTTTTACAGGCGCCAGAATAAGAGCTGAAAAGATGAAGGTTGAGATAGTTACAGATATTTCAGGAAATGCAGTACTTGGCGAATATAACAGACCCCTTCGCGAGCAGTACGGTCTTTTGATGGTTGATACAGCCTATGACAAAGGTTCCCCTTCTTTGTCCAATATGACAGAAAGGCTTGATTATTACCTTAGTGCCAACACGGATGGAAACACTATTTCTGCCATAGGAGAATTTCTTCTTAATACCAGTAACTTCTCAGAATTATCTTTAGCAGATGTCAGCGTAGGTGAGTACACCTTTGCCGGTGATAACGGAAGCGCTGTAGTTCAAAGGCAGATCTTTTCATATCTTGAGTCAGAGCCTCTTGAAGGACTTCTTGGTGATGCCGAGGAAGCACAAAGCGGCAAAGCTGATGTCGAAGGAGAAGGCGCAGGCGGCGATGAGATAACCTTCCCTGATGAACTCATAAGCTTTTATGAAAAGATATCAGGATTATTCGATGATCATGCTAATGATGACATGGAAGGGCATACAGAGGGAGAACTGAATCTTGACGATGCCCAAGAAACCCAGGAGACCATGACAAGTCTTACCGGGCAGGATGCAGAAACGAAGAAATTCACGATCCTTGATCTTGTAATACCTTCTGGAGAAAGCGTATCAGATGCAAGCTTTGATGCAGGATCTGTTTATACAGGAAGAAGCGATAAGCTTACAGGCACAGGCCTTTCCGATAACTTTGATGCCAATCTTTTTGAAAACTTTGGTCTTTTCAATGTATATCTTTTTGAAAAGTTTGGATATTACAAACATGCCAAAGAAGGTTCACATCTTCAATATGAGATTGAATATCTCATAGGTAAAAAAACTACTGATAAAGGTAATCTTGCTGCAGTAGTATGGTGGCTTCTTGCTATAAGATTCGGAATTGATTTTGTGTATGCGTTAAATGCGTCAACAAAACCCGGACAATTTGTAACCTCGGTAAAAGAGCTATGTATGCTTATACCATTTATAGGAGCTGAGCTGTCAGTATTAGTTGGAATTGTTTTACCGGCAATCCTTGGTTTTATAGAGGCAAGAAACGATGTCGCAATGCTTATGTCAGGCGGCAAAGTTCCCATCCTTAAAACGGATGATTCCTGGAAGACCAATATTTGTTCGGGGCTACACGGAGTAACCGGTTCAAATGAAAGTGGACCTGAATATAAGGGATATCTTCTTATACTGATGCTCCTTCATGAAGCGATTGGATCTGTTGATGAGGAGACAAAGCGCATGATGGATATTATGGAACTTGATGTTCGAAAAGTAAGCGGATATGAAAATTTCAGGATAGACGGCTGCATTGATTGCTTTAAGGTCACAGCAACCTTCGACGGCGAGAGCGGTAATTCATATGAATTTACCAGATATTTTGGATATGAAGAAGCTCCTGAATAATGTCTTTTGCAAAAGAGGAAGGAGTAAAAAAGAAAATGTTAATGAAGCACTTGGGGATGTCCTTTTCGGACAAACGAAATAATCTGAATAAAATAAAAAAGCATAAGCCTCTCCGGGCAGAGCACAAAAGGCCCAAAAGGATATCGCCAGGTGCTGCCATTACACTTGAGGCATCGCTCCTTATTCCTCTTTTCCTGATGTTTTTTGTAACAGTATTCTCTCTTTTTGAGATGCTCAGGTTACAGAATGCAGTTGAGATGGCCCTTCACCAGACAGGTAATGAGATATGTCTTCTTCGATACGAAGCCGACATGGTATATCAGTTTGGCGAAGATGTCCTAAGTTCGGGCGATGAGAGCGATACCATATTCAATGATCTGGCCCAGATACCGGCTGAATACAAAACAGCAGGCAGAAATGTATTTGATGCAGGCGTTACCTATCTGATGGTACAAAATTATCTGAATCCTTCCAGTATTCTGGATACACCGATCCTTACAGGACAGATTGTGGTGGTTCCTCTAAACCTTACAAAAGAAGGTGAAGTTGGCCTGGAAGCGGTCTACTCTACACACCCGTATTTTAACTGTTTTGGTCTTTCGGATATCAGAATGGAAGCCAGATACTACGGTCATGACTGGTCGGGATTTGCCGTTGCATCTTCGGAAGAAGATGATGACGAAGAGGAAGATGTAGATGTCTATGTCTCCAGAAAAGCCGGAGCAGTATATCACATGGATAAGGGATGTACATATCTTACAAGAAATATTTCAAACTGCCCTTATGCAGATATAGATGAAAAAAGAAATAAAAGCGGAGCTATTTATTATCCATGTAAAACCTGCGGCGGCGGAACAGGAACAGTTTATTACACTGCTTACGGAACCAGATATCATAGTAGTCTTGATTGCAGCCAGCTGACCAGAGATATTATCACTCTGAAGCTGGAGACAGCTAAGGAACAGGGCTACACACCATGCTCCAAATGCGCACATTGATTTGGAAGATTTTTAGGAGATTAACATGCTTTTTATAATTTTGATGATGCTTATACTGCTGGTATCAGGAATCTATGATATCAAGAATAAAGCTGTATCAATGAAGATTTTGATCTTCGCCGGAATAGTATCAATTACTTGCGGAATCTGTCAGCTTCATTATGGCACGACAATATATTCCGAGATATGTTCCCTTATTCCGGGAGGAATAGTTCTTGCACTTGCTTATCTTTCCAAAGAGCAGATAGGCTACGGAGACGGACTTGTGATCCTTTCACTTGGCCCTGTATTTGGACTTATCAACGTTATTATCGGCCTTTGCGCTGCATTTGTGATATCAGCTTTGTTTTCAATAGCACTTCTGATATCCAAAAAGGCCGGGAAGAAGTCTCAGCTTCCGTTTCTTCCATTTCTGACAGCGGGAATGGGGGTAGTCTGTGCACTTTGCAGTATCTGATCTTTATCAAAATATAGAAGCTAAAATATTGAGGAAAAAAATAACGGATAGAAAAGATAGTAGTCAGAAAATAAGTAAGATCCAGAATGCTTATCTTACTGTTGAACTGGCACTTATTTTCCCGGTAATACTCCTGGTCATAGTTCTTGTCGTTCACTGGGGATTCATGATGTACGACAGAGTCATAATGTCTCAGGATGCTTATCTTCTTGCCTTAAGGGGAGCAGTGATATCGGACGAAGAGCCTGAACAGTATGCACTTGAGAACAGCGATTGGCAGTTTGGCGCCTGGTATTTTGGAAGTCCCAAACCGACTGTTCAGACGTCAAGCGACTGGCTTCTTAATACAGTCGAAGTTACCCTTTCGATGGAAACCTATCACGGAGGAACTAGTTATTACAGCATAAACCCTCAGGGGAAATGGGCATCATCAATTTCCTGGAAGGCTGATTATACAAGACCTTCCAAAAGAGTACGACTTTTTACAAGAGCATATGACCTGTACAAAGTTTTAACATCAGAATAAGGAGTTTAAAAATTACATTTTTAAACTCTAGAAGTGGTGTCGCGAGCTCCACCACTTCCAAGCATTAGCAAATCTTTTTACTCGCGACATGAGGTTAGGTATGAATTACAATATTCGATATGAGAGAGATCTTTCTCACAATTACATAGTTATGGATCTTGGCGATAAGGATACGGGGGATTACAGGTACAAAATGCTGGAAGCCCAGAAGACAAAGGGACTTATGGCCTGCAGCGTCAGAAGCATCAACTCAGATTCCTTCCTGTATTATGAAGCCGACGGACTTAGAAGCATGGGCGACAGATTTGCAAGCAGAGGAATGAATTCACAGCAGCTGATGGACTTTTTTGCAGATCTTGAAAAAGTATGTCTTGATATGTCTGAGTATCTACTTGATGAAGACAGCCTTGTAATGACAATGGATACAGTAATGGTCAATCTTGTTGATGGCCACTTCCGTTTCCTTTGTCTTCCCGGAGATAACAGAGAAGACATCGAGACTTTTGCGATCGAACTTACAGATAAGGTTGATCATAATGATGACAGAGCAGTAAATGCAGCATATGAGTTCTGTTCCCTTGTAGAAGAGAACGGTTACAACCTTTCTACGATCGCAGGAATGATGAAGAGTAAGATGTCTGAATTTGCAAAACCTCAGGAAGTAGCTCATCCAAGGCAGCAGTGCATGGCACAGGGCATGGATGACAGTCTTGAAAGCAGCAAAGCGGTAGCCACAGCTCATCCTGATTTCTACGAAGATTTTGATGAAGACGATGAGAATACTTCAAAAGCATCTAAGAAAGCTTCTAAGAAAGATAAGAATGAATCAGATATAAAGAGTCTATATATCTTTTCTATACTTTCTATAATAATAGGGATGATCGGAGTTGCTATAAGATATCTGTATGTCCTTTCTCCAAGAGAAAACATAATATCCCTTTCTGTAATAGCTGTTACATTCATCATGGGTATTGCAGCTCTTATCTTTGCAGATCGTAAGAAAAAATCCATCGAGATGAAAGAGATCGATGACAATATAAAAACAGAAATGTCCAATGTCAAAAAGAAAAAGGAAGCTGAGAAAAAGCGCAGAAAAGCAAAGTCTTATGACGATGATGATTTTGATATAGATGAAGATTTTTCAAAAAGCTTTTGTCCGTCCAGTCCTTCTTTTGCAAGATCTGATGAAAAGGCTTTTGGGGCAGCAGCTTCACCAGTACTGATGCCTAACCTTCAGATGTTTGCTTCAAGACAGGAACCAGCCAGACAAAGCAAACTATCCATGACAAGCGACATTGGAACAACTGTACTTGATGCTCCAAAGATTAAGACTAGTGGCCGTCTTTACAGCCGGGGCCTTGATAACTGTATTCAGATTAGTACAGACAAGCTTCCTCTTACAATAGGCAAGATGGAAGGCTGTGTTGATTTTGTCATTCCCAATAAGACGATCAGCAGAATCCATGCACGCTTGTTCGAACAAAGCGGAGATATGTACCTTATCGATCTTGGATCCACCAATGGAACATATCATAACGGATGCAGACTCCAGGCCCAGAAGGCGGTCAGAATAGTACCTGGCGACGAAGTCAGACTCTCTGATATTGTTTTTGATTATAGATAAATATGATATACTAAATTATGTGTAGGGATTTGTAGGACATAGTTTAGATATGTCCTGAGATACAGGGATATGGTAGCTCCATTGCAATTGCATGGAGCTTATCTTCATATTACGGAGGGGCACATAATCCATGAAGATCAACATTTACTACGGAGGCCGCGGCATTGTTGATGATCCGTCTTTATACGTTATTAGCAGGATGACGGATGTTCTTAAGGAACTTAATGTCGATGTGGCCAGTTTTAATCTCTTTGATCAGAAAAGCGGTATCACAGCATTGCCTAACACGCTCAAGGATGCTGACGGCATTATCCTTGCGTCTACAGTTGAATGGTACGGCATTGGAGGATATCTCATGGAGTTCCTTGATGCATGCTGGCTTTATGGCGACAAAGACAAGATAAGCCACATGTATATGATGCCTGTTGTCATGTCCACAACATACGGTGAGCGCGATGGCGTCACCAGCCTTGAGACAGCCTGGGAGATACTGGGCGGTCTTCCTTGTGACGGCGTGTGTGGCTATATCGCTGACACTTCACTTTTCGACAGTAATCCCGATTACATCCGCCTTATAGAAAAAAAGGCTGAGAATTTCTATAGAACAATTTCCCAGAAAATAACTGCGCTTCCTGCAAGTAATCAGGTGGTAAAACAAAAAGTATCTCTTACAAAGAGTGTGGATCTGACTCCCCAAGAGTCTGAACAGCTGTCCAAATACGTATCTGACGACAGGTATGTGCAGACCCAGAAAGCAGATATTCAGGAACTGTCATCACTGTTCAGAGATAAGCTCAAAAATGATGAGCGCACATCAACACCTGAAGAATATATAGATCTTTTCAAAAAACATTTCAAAACAGATACCCAAGTCAAAGGAACATATGCTATAACAGTAACAGACAGGCCGGTAATGAAGACTATACTGTTTGACGTAGGAACATCTCTTTTGGCAGAGGTCATTTCTTCTGAAAGAAATGGAATAGATGTTGTGCTTCAGATGACGCAGGAGTCTTTGGATCAGATAGTCACAGGCCGCATGACCTTCCAAAGAGCTTTTATGGCCGGCAATATGAAAATGAAAGGTGACTTTAAGCTTCTCCGCGGACTTGATCAGATATTTGATTTTGGAGCGTGAGCTAAGCTTAAGATAAAAAGGTTAGTATCTGTAATTTATGGCAAAATATGATCAACAATGGTATAGAAACTTTTACGGGCGATATCTTACAGCTTTTGTTATGCTGATGCTCGTGATCGTTAATGTTTTGTTTTTTATCTGTCAGATAATGTATGGCGATCTGCTCACAGACAAAGGCGCTCTTGATACCTACAGCGTCTTTTCTAAGGATGAGTGGTACAGACTTATTACCGCTACATTTCTTCATGCTGACATATCGCATCTTCTTTCCAATATGGTAGGCCTGTTCTTTATAGGAGGGCTTATTGAGATAAGTGTCGGACACCTTGGATTTGCCCTCGTATATCTTTTATCAGGAATAGGCGGCAATGTAATATCTATCTTATATGAAAAAATGTTCATGCTCGACCGCTACTCAATTGGCGCAAGCGGCGGAGTATACGGACTTGTCGGAGCTGTACTTGTTCTTTCTATATATGAAAAGATAAGGAAAGTACCTGATAATGAAGTAGGAGCCCCTTCAAGTAACCTGGTTTACAGAGGCGCATTTGTAGTGCTTTTCATGGTTGCTTCAGGTTTTGCACAGCAGAACATAAATAACGCAGCCCACATAGGCGGCCTTATAATAGGAATGATCGTAAGTTTTCTTTTGGTACTTATTAAGGGAAAAAAGATTAAACCTATGGAACTTTGATCTTAGTATTTAATAGAGATATTAATACTTCACGTATATAGAACTATACAATTTAAAAGGAGAGACGTATGAAAAACGATAACTGTATTTTCTGTAAACTAGCTAATGGGGATATCCCTACCAATTCAATCTATGAAGATGACATGTTCAATGTGATTCTCGATAATGGCCCGGCCAACCTCGGACATGCTCTTATCCTTCCAAAGGATCACTACGCAAATATCTTTGAGATTCCTGAAGAAACGCTTGGAAAAGCAATGATCCTTGGAAAAAAAGTTGCAGAAAGGCTTAAAGACAAGCTCGAGTGCGATGGCGTTAACCTTGTACAGAACAATGGCGCAGCTGCAGGACAGACCGTAGATCACTTCCATCTTCATGTTATTCCACGTTATACAAACGATGGTCAGTCCATTGTATGGAAACCAAAGGAACCCGAAGATGACAAGCTTCGTGACATCTGCAGCCAGCTTAAATTTTGATTGAATCAAGAAGGCGGCTATATAATTAGCTGCCTTTTACTATGTTTAAGTGTCAAAAGTAATTTTTATCTCTATGAATTATTGTCCGGAATGAGGAAATTATGCGAGAAATAGATGTAAAAGATATAACAACAGCAGTAAAGGAGATGGTCATTGATGCCAATTACCATCTTTCTCCTGATATGGAAAAAATACTTAATGAAAAAGCTTCTACTGAAAAGTCCGAACTTGGAAGAAGCATTCTTTCTCAGCTTCAGAAGAATCTTCAGATAGCGGATGCTGACAAGATACCGATCTGCCAGGATACAGGAATGGCAGTTATCTTTATCAAAGTAGGTCAGGAAGTTCACCTTGTCGGAGGAAACGTGACAGACGCCATTAATGAAGGCGTAAGACAGGGCTATACAGAAGGCTATCTTAGAAAATCTGTCGTAGGCGATCCCCTTATAAGACAAAATACAAATGATAATACACCAGCTGTGATCCACTATGAAATAGTAGAAGGAGACAAGGTCGAGATAACATGCGCACCTAAAGGTTTTGGAAGCGAGAACATGAGTAAAGTCTATATGCTCAAACCTGCAGACGGCGAAGAAGGCGTCAAGAACGCCATCCTTCATGCCGTAAAGGATGCAGGCCCTAACGCATGCCCTCCTATGGTCGTAGGCGTAGGAATAGGCGGTACCTTTGAAAAGTGTGCCATCATGGCCAAACAAGCCCTTACAAGGGAAGTTGGCAAGCACTCAGATATACCATATGTTAAAGATATGGAAGAAGAGATGCTTGAGAAGATCAATCAGACAGGTATCGGCCCCGGAGGTCTTGGCGGCTCAACAACAGCCCTTGCAGTCAATATCAACACCTATGCAACCCACATAGCAGGACTACCGGTAGCAGTAAATATCTGCTGTCACGTTAACAGACACATATCAAGAACTCTATAAATGAGGTTGAAAATGGAATATTATATAAACGCTCCACTTACTAAAGAAGACGCCATAAAGCTCAGGGCTGGTGACATGATCTATATCACAGGAACTATATATACAGCCAGAGACGCAGCTCACAAAAGAATGTCAGAAGCACTTGCAAAGGGAGAAGAGCTACCTTTAGAGCTTAAAGACAATATCATATATTATATGGGACCATCTCCTGCAAGACCCGGAAGACCCATAGGATCAGCAGGCCCCACAACAGCCAGCAGAATGGATAAATACGCTCCAAGTCTCCTTGACCTGGGACTCAGAGGCATGATAGGTAAAGGTAAAAGGACACAAGAAGTAAAAGATGCAATAGTCCGAAACGACGCAGTATACTTTGCAGCAATAGGCGGTGCCGGGGCTCTTCTGTCAAAAGCTATAACATCTGCTACAGTTATCGCTTATGATGATCTGGGAACAGAAGCAATAAGAAAACTTGAAGTAGAGAACTTTCCATGCATAGTCGTAATAGACAGTGAGGGAACAAATCTTTACGAACAGGTATAGTAACGTAATAGTTTTAAA
Source organism: Butyrivibrio fibrisolvens (assembly GCF_037113525.1). Classification (NCBI taxonomy): domain Bacteria; kingdom Bacillati; phylum Bacillota; class Clostridia; order Lachnospirales; family Lachnospiraceae; genus Butyrivibrio; species Butyrivibrio fibrisolvens. The sequence continues at coordinate 140,552 of NZ_CP146963.1, forward strand.
ACATTTTTTACTGATTTATGCCTAAAGTCATTGACAAAAGTTAAAACTCATCTGTATAATAAGTGTTGCGTCGCAGAGGAAGTACTTCGATATACGAGGTAGTATGATCGGCTTCCAAAGTGATGTAGAACCAAATATATATACCGTTTGGTAGAGTGGTAACTCAGGCATATGGAGAAATACTCAAGTGGCTGAAGAGGCGCCCCTGCTAAGGGTGTAGACCGGGCGACCGGTGCGCGGGTTCAAATCCCGCTTTCTCCGTTTTCGATTTAATGCTTTTGCATGAAGAGAATCTTGAGAAGTTTACAAGATTCTTTTTTTGTCCCTTAAATATAGGTGATCAGATCACTTATATAGGAAGAAAAAGAAAATCGAAAAAAGATGTTGACAAGAGATCAACATCAAGATATAATCAATTTCGCTGTCGCAAATAAAACAGTTTCACGAAGGGCCGGGAGGTCACTTACGAAGCGGTTTGACAGCAAAAAAGATTTTAAAAAAGTTCTTGACAAACCAATGACAACGAGTTAAGATATAACACGTTGCGGCGGACAAGCCAAGACACAGTGCTTCTGAAAGAAGTACCAAGCACTTTGACAACTTAACAGTAATGCAACCCTGAAAATTCCAGTTCTTCTTAAATAAGAAGGACAGAATGTTCAGAAGAACAAAAACCAAAGTAAATTTTTGATGGTTTAGCCACCATCAAGCTGTCGAGAGATCGACAGAGGAGCAGAATTATTCTGATTAAGTCAGTGTAACTCTGAACCGGAAAGAACAAACATTAAAGTGAGAGTTCGATCCTGGCTCAGGATGAACGCTGGCGGCGTGCCTAACACATGCAAGTCGAACGGAGTTATTCGCTGATGAAGCTTCGGCAGAATCTTGAATAACTTAGTGGCGGACGGGTGAGTAACGCGTGGGTAACCTGCCTCATACAGGGGGATAGCAGTTGGAAACGACTGATAACACCGCATAAGCGCACAGCGTCGCATGACACAGTGTGAAAATATTTATAGGTATGAGATGGACCCGCGTCTGATTAGCTAGTTGGTGAGGTAACGGCCCACCAAGGCGACGATCAGTAGCCGGCCTGAGAGGGCGGACGGCCACATTGGGACTGAGACACGGCCCAAACTCCTACGGGAGGCAGCAGTGGGGGATATTGCACAATGGGCGAAAGCCTGATGCAGCGACGCCGCGTGAGTGAAGAAGTATTTCGGTATGTAAAGCTCTATCAGCAGGGAAGAAAGACCTCGTAAGAGGGGATGACGACGCCTGAGTAAGAAGCCCCGGCTAACTACGTGCCAGCAGCCGCGGTAATACGTAGGGGGCAAGCGTTATCCGGATTTACTGGGTGTAAAGGGAGCGTAGACGGTGTATCAAGTCTGAAGTGAAACCCCACGGCTCAACCGTGGGCTTGCTTTGGAAACTGGTAGACTAGAGTACTGGAGAGGTAAGCGGAATTCCTGGTGTAGTAGTGAAATGCGTAGATATCAGGAAGAACATCAGTGGCGAAGGCGGCTTACTGGACAGCAACTGACGTTGAGGCTCGAAGGCGTGGGGAGCAAACAGGATTAGATACCCTGGTAGTCCACGCAGTAAACGATGAATACTAGGTGTTGGGAGACATAGTCTTTCAGTGCCGGCGCTAACGCAATAAGTATTCCACCTGGGGAGTACGTTCGCAAGAATGAAACTCAAAGGAATTGACGGGGACCCGCACAAGCGGTGGAGCATGTGGTTTAATTCGAAGCAACGCGAAGAACCTTACCAAATCTTGAGATCCAGATGAATGATGGGTAATGCCATCAGTCCTTCGGGACATCTGAGACAGGTGGTGCATGGTTGTCGTCAGCTCGTGTCGTGAGATGTTGGGTCAAGTCCCGCAACGAGCGCAACCCTTGTCCATAGTAGCCAGCAGTAAGATGGGCACTCTATGGAGACTGCCAGGGATAACCTGGAGGAAGGTGGGGATGACGTCAAATCATCATGCCCCTTATGATTTGGGCCACACACGTGCTACAATGTCGTAACAAAGGGAAGCAACCCTGCGAAGGTGAGCAAATCCCAAAAATAACGACCCAGTTCGGACTGTAGGCTGCAACCCGCCTGCACGAAGCTGGAATCGCTAGTAATCGCAGATCAGAATGCTGCGGTGAATACGTTCCCGGGTCTTGTACACACCGCCCGTCACACCATGGGAGTCGGAAATGCCCAAAGTCAGTGGCCTAACCGTAAGGAGGGAGCTGCCTAAGGCAGGTCGGATAACTGGGGTGAAGTCGTAACAAGGTAGCCGTAGGAGAACCTGCGGCTGGATCACCTCCTTTCTAAGGAAAATAAAGAAGGAAGAAGTAGGGAGTTGCATTACTGTTTAGTTGTTAAAGGCGATGAACCTTTAAAACAGAATATTTCTGGTGACGATGCGCTTCGGGGAAACACCCGTTCCCATCTCGAACACGACGGTTAAGACCTTAGCGGCCGAAAGTACTATACTGGTAACGGTATGGGAGGATAGGTGGTTGCCAGATTTAATGGGGGTGTAGCTCAGTTGGGAGAGCACCTGCCTTGCAAGCAGGGGGTCAAGAGTTCGAATCTCTCCATCTCCATTCGAGATAGTAATCTATCTCATATTGTTCCTTGAAAACCGAATACTGAAATATAGATTATATCTAGTCATACCAAATGATTAAGATATGTTCTATGTCCAAACCAAAATCAAGACATCAAAATGATGAATTTATTCATCAAAAACCATTTCTAAAGAAATGGGCACTGACTATAACATATCGCTGTGTTATAGGTCAGAAGAGAATCCAGAATGATCGAAAGATCAGGACTGATTCCTACGTAACTGGTTAAGTTATGTAGGGCGCAGGGCGGATGCCTTGGCACTAAGAGCCGATGAAAGACGTGATAAGCTGCGAAAAGCTGCGGGGAGAGGCAAATACTTCATGATCCGCAGATATCTGAATGGGGCAACCTAACTAGGAAGTACCTAGTTGACCTTAACTGAATCCATAGGTTAAGGCCGGGAACCCGGTGAACTGAAACATCTAAGTAGCCGGAGGAAGAGAAAACAAAAGTGATTCCGTAAGTAGCGGCGAGCGAACGCGGAAGAGCCCAAACCAGAGAGCTTGCTTTCTGGGGTTCGGACTGTATAATCGATTCAAGTCTGCTAACAGAAAGGTCCTGGAAAGACCTGCCAGAGAACGTGAAAGCCGTGTATGTGAAAGTGGATGAGACGAGACAGAATCCAGAGTAGGACGAGACACGTGAAACCTTGTCTGAATGAGCGGGGACCACCCCGTAAGGCTAAATACTACTTAGTGACCGATAGCGCATAGTACCGTGAGGGAAAGGTGAAAAGGACCCCGGGAGGGGAGTGAAAGAGAACCTGAAACCCTGTGCCTGCAAGCTGCGAAAGCTCTATATACGAGTGATCGCGTACTTTTTGTAGAACGGTCCGGCGAGTTATGTGTACCGGCAAGGTTAAGTATCTAAGATACGTAAGCCGAAGGGAAACCAAGTGTGAATAGTGCGACTAGTCAGTATACATAGACCCGAAACCGGGTGATCTATCCATGGACAGGATGAAGCGGCCGTAAAAGGCTGTGGAGGTCCGAACGCACATCCGTTGAAAAGGGTGGCGATGAGCTGTGGATAGGGGAGAAATTCCAATCGAACTCGGAGATAGCTGGTTCTCCCCGAAATAGCTTTAGGGCTAGCCTTGTAGCGTGCCTGTTGGAGGTAGAGCACTGAATATCCGCGGGGGCTTCACCGCTTACCAAAGATTATCAAACTGCGAATGCCAGTCAGGTTTAGCACAGGAGTCAGACTGCACGAGATAAGTTGGGCAGTCAAAAGGGAAACAGCCCAGATCTACGGCTAAGGTCCCAAAGTACGTGTTAAGTGGAAAAGGATGTGGGATTTCATAGACAGCTAGGATGTTGGCTCAGAAGCAGCCATCCATTCAAAGAGTGCGTAATAGCTCACTAGCCGAGAGGTCCTGCGCCGAAAATTACCGGGGCTAAAACACGACACCGAAGCCTAGGGATTGTTTGTATCTACGGGTATAAGCGATCGGTAGGGGAGCATTCATAAGAGCGTTGAAACTGTACCGATAAGGAGCAGCGGAGCGTTATGAAGAGAGAATGCCGGAATGAGTAGCGAGATGAGGGTGAGAATCCCTCAGGCCGAATATCCAAGGATTCCAGGGTAAAGCTGATCTGCCCTGGGGAAGTCGGGGCCTAAGACGAGGCCGAAAGGCGTAGCCGATGGACAGCAGGTTGATATTCCTGCACCAGATATCATCAGAACTGTGGGGACACAGGTAACAGGGACAGCCCGGGAGAGCAGCCCGGGGCAAGCATGGCGCGAGGCCAGGGAGAAACCCCTTGGTAGGATTGTGCTGTGTGATGCGGAGCGAAATAAAGTAGTGAAGTGTCCGGAGGACCTGTCGAGAAAAGCCGCTATAGTGTGATATCTGCCCGTACCGTAAACCGACACAGGTGGATGAGGAGAGAATCCTAAGGCCGACGGAAGAAGCATTGCTAAGGAACTCGGCAAAATGTACCCGTAACTTCGGGATAAGGGTAGCCTTCATGTATGAGTACATGAAGGCCGCAGAGAAGAGGCTCAAGCAACTGTTTAGCAAAAACACAGGTCTATGCGAAACCGAAAGGTGAAGTATATGGGCTGACGCCTGCCCGGTGCTGGAAGGTTAAGAGGAGAGGTTAGAGCAATCGAAGCTTTGAATTTAAGCCCCAGTAAACGGCGGCCGTAACTATAACGGTCCTAAGGTAGCGAAATTCCTTGTCGGGTAAGTTCCGACCCGCACGAAAGGCGTAATGATTTGAGTACTGTCTCGGCAATGCATCCGGTGAAATTGAAGTGCCAGTGAAGATGCTGGCTACCCGCGCCAGGACGGAAAGACCCCATGGAGCTTTACTCCAGCTTGATACTGGGATCCGGTATTGTATGTACAGGATAGGTGGGAGGCTAAGAAGTGATGACGTCAGTTGTCATGGAGCCGCTGTTGGGATACCACCCTTACCGTACTGGATTTCTAACCATGGACCGTGAAACCGGTCCGGGGACAATGTCTGGCGGGGAGTTTGACTGGGGCGGTCGCCTCCGAAAGAGTATCGGAGGCGCTCAAAGGTTCCTTCAGGATGGACGGAAACCATCCGAAGAGTGCAAAGGCATAAGGGAGCCTGACTGTGACACCGACGGGTGGAACAGGTACGAAAGTAGGACTTAGTGATCCGGTGGCAGAACGTGGGATTGCCATCGCTCAACGGATAAAAGCTACCCTGGGGATAACAGGCTTATCACTCCCAAGAGTTCACATCGACGGAGTGGTTTGGCACCTCGATGTCGGCTCATCACATCCTGGGGCTGTAGCAGGTCCCAAGGGTTGGGCTGTTCGCCCATTAAAGTGGTACGCGAGCTGGGTTCAGAACGTCGTGAGACAGTTCGGTCCCTATCCGGCGCGGGCGTAGGATATCTGAGAGGAGCTGTCCTTAGTACGAGAGGACCGGGATGGACGGACCGCTGGTGTATCTGCTGCGAAGGCAATCGCATAAGGCAGGGTAGCCAAGTCTGGCAGGGATAAACGCTGAAGGCATCTAAGCGTGAAGCCCCCCTCAAGATGAGATATCCCCACGCAAGTGGTAAGACCCCTTGGAGAGTACGAGGTTGATAGGCACAAGGTGTAAGAGTGGTAACATTCTCAGCTGATGTGTACTAATAGGTCGAGGACTTAACCAAAAAGTCTTGAAAAAAACTTCAAAAAAGTGGTTGACAACATAGAAACAAAGTGATAAAATCTTCAGTGTTCGGTCTTCAGGGAACAATAAAGTAAATAAGGCCCGGTGGCTCAGTTGGTTAGAGCGCCGCCCTGTCACGGCGGAGGTCATGGGTTCGAGCCCCATTCGGGTCGTTCTTCTACAGAACATTGTAGAAGTCCAGCAAACTTAATACGGGATCTTAGCTCAGCTGGGAGAGCATCTGCCTTACAAGCAGAGGGTCACAGGTTCGAGCCCTGTAGGTCCCACTCTTTAGAAGAAATTCTAAAGATATTTTATGAAACGCCGATGTGGCTCAATTGGCAGAGCAGCTGATTTGTAATCAGCAGGTTAACGGTTCGAGTCCGCTCATCGGCTTTTTCATAAGGGTGGCTTCCCGAGTGGCCAAAGGGGACAGACTGTAAATCTGCTGCAAATTGCTTCGGTGGTTCGAATCCACCGCCACCCACTTGAAAACTTAATAATTTGGAAATAGTGGGAGTTCTTGAAGAACTTCAATGACGCGGGGTGGAGCAGTCTGGAAGCTCGTCGGGCTCATAACCCGAAGGTCATAGGTTCAAATCCTGTCCCCGCTACTCTGTGCCTTGATAGCTCAGTTGGTAGAGCAACGGACTGAAAATCCGTGTGTCACCGGTTCGATTCCTGTTCAAGGCACTTTTTTTAATTAATCAGCACAAGACATTGTCTTGTGCTTTTTTATTATTTGACATAGAGAATATGGTATAATTTAAGGGTTAAATACGTTTAGATTTGTGGAGATACCTTTGGGAGAATTATGGGATAAGCTGACAGAGCTGTCGAATAGTGATATGTATCCTTTTCACATGCCTGGGCACAAGAGAAATATTGATACTGGTATGAGTACAGATCTCTTTTTTGATCGTGATATTACAGAGATAGATGATTTTGATAACCTTCATGATGCCAGTAGCTTGCTATATACCTGTCAGAAGAGGGCTAATGATCTGTATAAGGCGGGGGAAACCTTTTTCCTTGTAAATGGATCTACATGCGGCGTTCTATCGGCTGTATCGGCTGTGGCAGGTGATGGAGATACAATCCTTACAGCAAGGAACTGCCATAAGTCTTTATTTCATGCAGCATATCTTCGTAATCTCAACTTAAAGTATTTGTATCCTGAGAATACCTCCGGATTTGGTTTTTGCGGACCTGTATCACCTGATGATGTAGCTGATGCACTTATGAATAATACAGAAGTTAAGGCTGTGTTTATCACATCTCCGACTTATGAGGGTGTATATTCTGATATCAGGAAGATTGCTGATATTGCTCATTCTCATGGATTGCCTCTCATAGTTGATGAAGCTCATGGAGCTCATCTTGATATAGCAGAGGGGATGCCGGAAGGAGCTATAGCCCAGGGAGCAGATATTGTAATACATAGTCTTCATAAGACGCTTCCATCAGTTACCCAGACGGCTCTTTTACATGTTAACGGTGATCTGGTCGATAGAGACAGACTTAAGAGATTTCTAAGGATCTATCAGTCAAGTAGTCCTTCTTACCTGATGATGGCTTCAATAGATGACTGCATAACTTATATGATGCAGCATGGAGATGAATATGCTAAAGCTCTTTTGTCATATCATGATCAGATACTGGACGTGGCAGGAAGATTAAGGCATCTGGAAGTGCCGGGGTATTCAGTAGTTAATGATCCATGCAAGATTGTCATCTCCTGTAGGAATACATCGATAACCGGAACGCAGCTGTACGATATATTAAGGTCCAGATACGGCTTACAGCCCGAAATGGCATGTGAAAGCTATGTTCTTATGATAATCACTGGTATGGATACGCAGAAGGGCATAGAGAGGCTTATAGAGGCTCTGGAAGATATAGATGGTGCGATAGAGTCAAAGATAGATGAATTTGATTCTGAGACAGATCATGAATTGAATCCTGATTGCATTTCTGAAGGGTATTTCGAAAACGATCACGAAGTGAATACTAAAGATAATTCTGAAGCCAACAATGAATCCGATATCAGACACGAAAGATTGACCAGAAGTATATCTCTTCGCAATGCCTGGGACAGGGAACATGAATATATACCACTGGACAGTGCGCCAGGGAGAGTAGCAGGAGACTTTGTTAATCTGTATCCTCCGGGGATTCCACTCGTTGTACCGGGAGAAGAGATTTCTGCAGATCTTATCAAAGCTATAAAAGAAGACCTTGATAAAGGACTTAATGTTCAGGGAATAGAACAAAAATCATTAATAAGGGTTGTAGTGTGACAGGCTACAGATGCCCGGAATGAGGAATAAATGGGTAAAATAGTTCTGCTCATGGGAAAGAGCACAACAGGCAAAGATACTGTATACAAGAACCTTCTTGAAAGAAATACATGCAATCTTAAAAAGGTTGTTTTATATACTACAAGACCTATGCGAGATAAAGAAGAGAATGGAGTTCAGTACTTCTTTTGTGATGAAGAGGGTTATCAGAAGTTTTTGAATGACCGAAAAATAATAGAAGGACGAACTTATGATACATGCTATGGTCCATGGCGTTATTTTACTGTAGATGACGGTCAGATCGATCTTGAGTCAGGAAGCTCTCTTATGATCGGCACAATTGAAGCGTATGAGTCCATGGTCAGATATTTTGGTAAGGACAAGGTAGTTCCTGTTTATATCGAGATCTCAGACAGAATCCGCTTAGAGCGTGCTATGCACAGGGAAAATAAGCAGGAGCACCCCAAGTACGATGAGATGTGCCGCAGGTACCTTGCAGACGAAGAGGATTTTTCTGAGGAAAAGATCAAAGCGGCAGGCATAACAAGACGATTCAATAACGAAGGCACAATAGACCATATTCTCGACGAGATAACAGAGTATCTTAAAGAGATGGATGTTTGATAAAGCAGAATTTTAGTGAAGGAATCTTTGCTTAATCTGATAACTCTTGAAAAGGAGGTGCCAGGATGGATATAAAGATAGGTCAGGTCGGGCAGACGCAGCAGGTGCAGGCGCCTGAGGCTACCCAGCCTATTGATGATCAGTTCAAATTCACACTGGCCTCCAAGCTTGAAGACACAACTCTTGCTGACCGCCTCACTACTATGATGCAGGACATTCAGCAGCAGGGTAAGCTTATAGGCAAAAAGCACGACATCAGAGACATGCAAAGATACAGGAAGCTTATAAAGGAATTCCTGAACGAAGTCATCACAAGGTCACATACTTTTTCCAGAGAGAACTTTTTGGACAGAAAAGGAAGACACCGCGTATATGGCATAGTAAGGCTGGTTAATGAGAATCTGGATGCCCTTACACAGGAACTTTTTAAGGACGAAAAAGACCATATCGCCATCATGGGGAGAATTGGCGATATTGAGGGTCTGATCCTGGATATTTTTACATGAAAAAATAAATATCTATCCAAAGATTTTTGAAATAATAAAAAGTCTTTGAAAAGAAAAGTGATTTTGAAATTATATGTTTTGATTTGAAATGATCATTTAAGGTCAGATCGAATGGATGTGATTATAAAAAATCAGATTTGATGATCTTAACTTGTGGTCACAAGGTTATAGAAAGAGGACTGGGAATGGCGGATTTTGCCGATATCATCGGACAAAAGCAGATGATAGACCATCTGCAGAATGCGCTGCGTACGGGAAAAGCATCGCATGCATATATAATTACGGGTGAGAAGGAGTCTGGTAAGGAGTTCATTGCAAGGATCTTTGCTAAGACGCTTATGTGCAGCGACAGGCATGAAGACTATGGTCTTATTGAGCCTTGCCATAAGTGTCATTCCTGCATTCAGGCAGATAGCGCCAGTAACCCCGACATAATAACTGTCACACACGAAAAGCCTAACACTATCAGTGTTGATGAGATTCGTGCGATCTGTGATGACGTTGTTATCAAGCCTTACGTGGGTCCTTACAAGATCTATATTTTCCCAGATGGAGAGAAGATGAATATCCAGGCGCAGAATGCGCTTCTAAAGACGCTGGAGGAGCCTCCGTCTTATGTTGTTATGTTGATACTTACTGACAATCTGGACGTCTTCCTTCCGACTATTTTATCAAGATGCGTGGTGCTTCCCATGAAGCCGGCGCCTGATGAAGACATTAAGCATTTCCTCATGAAAGAGTATCACACGCCGGATTACAGGGCTGATCTGTGCGTCTCCTTTGCCAGAGGTAATGTTGGTAAGGCCATCCTTCTGTCCCAGAATGAAGACTTTGAGAGGATGAGGAAGCAGACCTTTAGCCTTTTGCAGAAGATAAGTCGTAAAGAGCTTCACGAGATCCTTGATCTGGTCAAAGAGATTGAGACACCGCAGGATGAGAGCGGTAATGCAGAGAACGTCGACAAGAAGGAAGTAATATCCGATTTTTTGGATATGCTGTTGTTCTTTTTCAGGGATGTGCTTGTGTACAAGGCGACGGAAAGTGACGGGGGCTTGATTTTCGCAGGCGACCTATCGTATATTAGAGATACGGCTGAAAAGTGCACTTTTGAGGGCTTAAATAGCATAGTGGAACTTATCAGCAAGACGAGAAGAAGAATACAAGTTAACGTTAATCCCGACATTGCGGTAGAGATGCTGATGATCGGTATTAAGGATAATATGAAATGAGGTTAAGATGACCAGAGTTATAGGCGTACGCTTTCGTACTGCCGGAAAGATATATTTTTTTGATCCGGGAGAATTAGAAATTAAAAGAGGCAGCCATGTTATCGTGGAGACTGCCAGAGGTATAGAATACGGAACAGTTGTGGCTCCGGCTTATGACGTTGAAGATGACAAGGTTGTAAAGCCCATCAAGACTGTAATCCGTATTGCCAACGAGACTGATGAGAATCAGGAGAAGACTAACAGAGAGAAAGAGAAGGAAGCTTTCAAGGTTTGTCAGGAAAAGATCCGCAAGCACGGCCTTGATATGAAGCTTATTGATGCTGAGTATACTTTTGATAACAATAAGATTCTCTTTTACTTTACAGCAGACGGAAGAATCGATTTCCGTGCGCTGGTCAAAGATCTTGCTGCTGTATTCAGAACAAGGATCGAGCTTCGCCAGATCGGTGTAAGAGATGAGACCAAGATAATCGGAGGATATGGTATCTGTGGAAGACCACTTTGCTGCCACTCATATCTTTCTGATTTTGCGCCTGTGTCTATCAAGATGGCCAAGGAGCAGAACCTGTCCCTTAATCCGACCAAGATCTCAGGTGTGTGCGGAAGACTTATGTGCTGCCTCAAGAACGAAGAAGAGGTCTATGAAGAGCTTAATAAAAAGCTTCCTAAAGTTGGTGACATCGTAAGAACAGATGACGGTTTTGAAGGTGAAGTTGCCAATGTCGGTGTCCTTCGTCAGACAGTTCGTATTCTTGTTGATGTTAATGACGAGAAAGAAGTTCACGACTATACAGCTGATCAGGTTCATTTTGTAAGAAAGAAGTCTAAGCATGGTAATGAACCTAAGAACGATAAGACTGAAGAAGTGAGCCTTGAAGAGCTTAAGGCCCTTGAAGATATGGGTACAAGCGGTGACCTTGATAGTGAGGATGGCCAGGAGCAGGGCGGCCAGAGAAATCAGGGCAGAAACAACAGAAACCAGGGACCAAGAAATAACAGACCTGGAAAAGGCGATAATAACAGAAACAATAACAGAAATAATGACAATAGATCTGTAAACAGAAACGGCGATAACAGAAACTCTGAAAACAGAAATTCCGATAATCGTGGCGGCGATAACAGAAATTCTGATAATAGAAACGCTGATAATCGCGGAGACAACAGAAATAACGATAGCCGAAACGCTGACAATAGAAATACAGATAATCGTGGCGATAACAACAGATATAATGACAATAGGAACGCTGACGGCAGAAACGGTGGCAGAGATAACAATGGCCAGAATGGCAATAACCGCGGTAATGGCCAGGGCGATAACGGCGGTCATAATAATGGCGGTAGAAATAATAACCGCCATAACAACAGACATGGCAACAGACGCCCTAACCAGAATGGAAATGGCCAGCAAAATGATAATCAGTAATATCTTAAGAGGTTAAGATGGAAGTAGAATTAAAGCCAGGTGAAAGGATAGATGATCTTCAAAGAGACGGACTACGGATAATACAGGATCCGGAACGTTTTTGCTTTGGGATGGACGCTGTTCTTTTGTCTGGCTTTGCTACTGCAGCAGATCCGGTCAAAGGAATAGTGGTTGGAAACTCGATGGAAGGAAAGCGTGTACTTGATATGGGTACAGGAACAGGCATCCTTCCAATTCTTTTGTCATCAAAAACAAAAGCATCAGAGCTTATAGGACTTGAGATACAGGAAGACAGCGCTGAGATGGCAAAGAGGAGTATAGATCTAAATGATCTTTCACCAAGGGTTTCTATAGTATGCGGGGACATTAAGGATGCAAGTAATATATTTGGAGCAGCATCTTTTGACGTGATAACCTGTAACCCTCCCTACATGATAGGAGGTCATGGACTTCAGAATCCGGATTCGCCAAAGGCTATTGCAAGACATGAAGTTATGTGTACTTTTGAAGATATAGCGACTCAGGCAGAAAAACTTTTAAAGCCGTCAGGAAGACTATTCCTTGTTCACAGGCCATTTCGCCTTTCGGAGATAATGGTGACACTGACAAAGCACAGACTTGAGCCTAAACGTATGCAATTGGTATACCCTTATATCGACAAGGAACCTAATATGGTTCTTATCGAAGCGGTAAGAGGTGGAAAGCCAAGGATCACTGTTGAAAGACCCCTGATAATATATAAAGCTCCCGGAGAATATACTCAAGAAGTGTATGATATCTATGGGTATTAAGGTTTTAGAAAGATACCATAAGTCATAGCTTTTGGAATGAAGTGATACAACATAGATTATTGATTCATAGATTTCAGTAATTTATGATTACCTACAAAATATAGAATAGATAAAAAATATGAATGATAATACAAATATTGCAAATACAAATGGTAAATGCGGAATGCTGTATTTATGTGCAACTCCCATAGGTAATCTTAAAGACATAACAGCAAGGGTTTTGGAAACTCTGAATATGGTTGATGTCATAGCTGCAGAAGATACAAGGAACAGCATACATCTTCTGACTCATTTTGACATACATACACCTATGACAAGTTATCATGAATACAACAAGGTGGATAAGGCCTATTACCTTATAGATCAGATGAAGGAGGGCAAGAATATTGCCCTTATTACCGATGCCGGAACCCCCGGAATATCTGATCCCGGAGAAGTTCTAGTAAAGATGTGCCATGAAGCAGGAATTACTGTTACATCCCTTCCGGGACCTGCCGCATGCATTACAGCCCTTACTCTTTCGGGACTTCCTACAAGAAGATTCTGCTTTGAAGGATTCCTTCCGGGAAGTGATGATAAGAAGGCGAGAAAAGACATCCTTGAAGATCTTAAGGATGAGAGCCGTACCATGATCATCTATGAGGCTCCTCATCATTTAAAGGTTGCTCTTGCAGATCTGTATGAGACGCTGGGTGATCGCAAGATGGCTATATGCAGAGAGCTTACCAAGAGATTTGAAGAGGTTATCCCTACAACCTTAAAGTCTGCGATAGATTATTATAATGAGAATGATCCAAGAGGCGAATATGTAATGGTCATTGAAGGAAGAAGCCTTAGCGATCAGAAAAAAGAAAATCAGCAGGAATGGCTTTCCATGTCCATAGAAGAACATATGGAATACTATGAAAGTCAGGGCGTATCCCATAAGGATGCCATGAAGAAGGTTGCCCAGGACAGAGGAATGCAAAAACGTGAAATTTATCAGGCGCTTCTAAATAACAAGAACTCTTAAAAAGATATTTTTGAATCAAAGATTCTAAAAATATATTAAAAGAACAGATTATAAGATTATAAATATATAAAAGCAAAAAGTATTAGATACAGGAAAACTATTGAATACATTTTGTGGCAAAAGTTATTTACATTGTTGTTGCAGTCATACTCAATATTACATAAATGATATTAAAAAATGGATAATTGATTATTCAAAGCTGGAAGGAGCAGTATGTCAGAAAAACATGTAGCAAAGTATCCTCCTATGGGATGGAACTCATGGGACTGCTATGGAGCAAGCGTATGCGAAGAAGAGCTTCTTGGTAACGCTAAGTACATGGCAGAGAACTTAAAGGAATTCGGATGGGAATACGTAGTATGTGACATTCAGTGGTCAGAGCCAACAGCAGATTCCTGCTGGTATCACAAGTTCGCAGAACTCAACATGGATGAGTATTCAAGACTTATCCCTGCAGAGAACAGATTCCCATCATCTAAAGGTGGACAGGGCTTTAAGCCTATAGCCGATCAGATCCATGATATGGGTCTTAAGTTCGGCATCCACATCATGCGCGGAATCCCGCGTCAGGCAGTTCATAGAAATACCAAGATACTTGGAACTGATAAGACAGCAAGAGACATAGCACATCCTGCATCTATCTGTGTATGGAATACAGATATGTACGGAGTTGATGCAAGTCAGGAAGGCGCTCAGGAATACTATGACTCTATTTTTGAGCTTTATGCACAGTGGGGCGTTGACTATGTCAAGGTTGATGACCTTGCAAGAGTTGACGTAGGACCTGATGCACCAGGCGCTGGCTTTTCTGAGATAACACTTATCAAAAATGCAATCGAGAAGTGCGGAAGACCTATGGTCCTTAGCCTTTCACCAGGACCTGCAAGAGTAGACCAGAAGGATTTCCTTTTGGAAAATGCCAACATGTGGCGTATGACAGATGATTTCTGGGATAAGTGGGAGCTTCTTTACGGCATGTTCGAAAGAGCAGAGGCCTGGCAGGGAATAGGATGCAAGGATCACTGGCCGGATTGCGATATGCTTCCTCTTGGTCACATCGGAGTAAGGACTACACCTGACAGACACGATGACAGGATGACAAACTTCACCCAGGATGAGCAGAAACTTCTCATGACACTCTGGTGCATATTCAGATCTCCTCTTATGTTTGGCGGAGAGCTGCGCGACAATGATCCGTTTACACTTTCTCTTCTTACTAACAAAAAGCTCCTCGAGATGCACCGCGACGGACGTAAGGCTCGTCAGATCTCCAGGAAAAAAGATATAGTAACCTGGATGTCCAAGACCAAGGAAGGCAAGAAATACCTTGCGGTCTTCAACTTGAATGATGAAGTCAAAGAAACAAAGCTAAAGTTTGAAAACTATGGTTTTGATAAAGATGAGAAGGTAAAATGCACAGAGATCTGGTCAGGAAGAGAAGGAAGCCTTGAAAACGGGGACAAAATAGCTCTTAATCCTCATGGATGCATGTGTTTCGAGATCGAGGCCTGATATCATAAAACAATATTCTTTTGATAGAAATAATATATAGACTAACAAAATCTATAAAAAATGCCGATATAATATTCGGTGAATGTCCTTGTGAGACGTTAACTACTGCTAACGTTCCACATGCTGAAAATACAAGGAATTTTACAAATATTTAACTTTGTATTTCAGATTTTATGATGACATTACCTTTAAAACCATGTATAATGACGGATGTAGATTGGTAAACTTTTATCATACTAATCTTTATGCTGCAAAATCATTTTGTAGCTAACGATTGAATTTGTGATAGGTTATCAGACACAATTTTCGTGTGGAAATTCATTCCGCACTTCAACCGCAAATTTTTAATTGTCCATAAAGGAGGCTTAAAAAATGAGCAATGTAGATTTAACACAGTACGGCATCACCGGAACAACAGAAGTAGTTTACAATCCTTCTTATGAGCTCCTCTTCGAGGAAGAGACTAAAGCAGGTCTTGAGGGATACGAAGTAGGTAAGAACACTGAGCTTGACACAGTTAACGTTATGACTGGTGTATTCACAGGACGTTCACCTAAAGATAAGTATATCGTTATGGATGAGAACTCTAAGGACACTGTATGGTGGACAACAGAGGGATACAAGAACGATAACCATCCTATGACAGAAGAGACATGGGCTACAGTAAAGGAAATCGCTAAGAAAGAGCTCTGCAACAAGAGACTTTTCGTAGTAGATGCATTCTGTGGTGCCAATGCAGATACAAGAATGGCAGTTCGTTTCATCGTTGAGGTTGCTTGGCAGGCTCACTTTGTAAAGAACATGTTCATCGTTCCTACAGACGAGGAACTTGCAAACTTCAAGCCTGATTTCGTTGTTTACAACGCTTCAAAGGCTAAGGTTGATAACTACAAAGAACTTGGACTTAACTCTGAGACATGTGTAGCATTCAACATCACATCAAGAGAGCAGGTTATCATCAACACATGGTACGGCGGAGAGATGAAGAAGGGTATGTTCTCAATGATGAACTACTACTTACCTCTTAAGGGCATCGCTTCTATGCACTGCTCAGCTAACTGCGATATGGACGGTAAGCACACAGCTATCTTCTTCGGTCTTTCAGGAACAGGTAAGACAACTCTTTCTACAGATCCTAAGAGACGTCTTATCGGTGATGATGAGCACGGTTGGGATGACAACGGTGTATTCAACTTCGAAGGTGGTTGCTACGCTAAGGTTATCGGTCTTGATAAAGAGTCTGAGCCTGATATCTACAACGCTATCAAGAGAAACGCTCTTCTTGAGAACGTAACTGTAGCAGATGACGGAAAGATCGATTTCGATGACAAGTCAGTTACAGAGAATACTCGTGTATCATATCCTATTTCACATATCAACAACATCGCTGCTGAGGTTAACAAGGTTTCTGCAGGTCCTGCAGCTGACAACGTAATCTTCCTTTCAGCTGATGCATTTGGAGTACTTCCTCCAGTATCTATCCTTACACCTGAGCAGACTCAGTACTACTTCCTGTCTGGTTTCACAGCTAAGCTTGCTGGTACAGAGAGAGGTATCACAGAGCCTACACCTACATTCTCAGCTTGCTTCGGTCAGGCATTCCTTGAGCTTCATCCTACAAAGTACGGTGAAGAGCTCGTTAAGAAGATGAACGCTAACGGCGCTAAGGCTTACCTCGTTAACACAGGTTGGAACGGAACAGGTAAGAGAATCACAATTAAGGATACAAGAGGTATCATCGATGCTATCCTTAACGGTGACATCAAGACAGCTCCTACAAAGAAGATTCCTATGTTCAACTTCGAAGTTCCTACAGAGCTTCCTGGTGTTGATCCTAAGATCCTTGATCCTAGAGATACATACGCTGATGCTTCTGAGTGGGAGACAAAGGCTAAAGATCTTGCTGGAAGATTCATCAAGAACTTCGAGAAGTACACAACAAACGATGCTGGTAAGGCACTCGTTGCAGCTGGTCCTCAGCTCTAATTAGTTATTTCTTGTAATAACTTAATAGAAATAGTAATTATCGCCCCTAATTCTTGTGATTAGGGGCGATTTTTTGTGTTATGCAAAACTAATGATAGAAAAACCTGCACCGGATGCGGATTTCGTGATAACATAGTTTGGTAAGATAAAATACTTATTTTTAGGAAGTGACAATGCTAAACATCGAATTAACCCCCGACATGAAAGTATATATCATACTGCTTGCGGCACTTATATGCGTTGTAGTACTTGTGCTTATACTACGTAAGTTCAAGACGCCAAGGCCGCCGCTTGTAGATGAACTTGAAGGTCATGATTTTGAATACTACTGCGCTGATCTTCTCAAGATGAACGGATTTGCCAAGGTTGAAGTAACCAAGGGTTCCGGAGATTTTGGTGCAGATATATTATGTGAAAGAAATGGCATAACCTATGCCATACAATGCAAGTGTTACGATAAGGATGTCGGAGTTCATGCAGTTCAGGAAGTATATGCTGCCAAGGACTATTATGACAGGATGGTGGCAGCAGTACTTTGTAATCAGTACTTTACAAGTCCTGCAGCCATGATGGCAGATAAGCTTAATGTCATGCTTTGGGACAGAGATTATCTTGATATGTTACATGCTAACTGCAGTAGTAAGTAAGAATTGTCTAGTTGATGAAGAAGATAAGAGAAGTATTGTTATAGTTTAGAGATGAGAGGAAGTACATTGCCTCTAGCTGATTACAAAATATTATATTGAATAAAGTAAGTTAAAAGATCTTTTGGTCTTTAGGATATACGACTTAGGTATATTATAAACGGGATAATAATGAAAAAAGTAGATTTTGAAAATGGCAGAGTAGGTCACAATATCGCCATGGTCGCACTTCCAATGATGGCGGCGCAGGTGCTGAGCCTTCTCTACAATATTGTAGACAGGATTTATATTGGAAGGATTCCGGTTACAGGAACACTGGAACTTGGAAGTATCGGACTGTGTTTTCCTTTTATAACGCTGATACTTGCCTTTACTAATCTGTTTGGTGCGGGAGGCTCACCTCTTTTTTCCATGGCTCTTGGAGGTGGGAACAAGGAGAAGGCCGATACCATATTGAGTACAGCGTTTACACTTCTGGTTTCGACGGCGATTGTACTTACAGTGATACTGGAAGTATTCGCCGAGCCGATGCTGTATCTGTTCGGAGCATCAGATACTACGATCGTATATGCATTGCCGTATCTCAGAATATATGTGACAGGAACTGTCTTTGCCATGGTAGCCACCGGCATGAATCCATTTATAAATGCCCAAGGATACTCGTCGTACGGAATGAGAACTGTAATGATAGGCGCAGTTTCCAATATTGTGTTGGACCCTGTTTTTATCTTTGTATTTGGAATGGGAGTAAAAGGGGCAGCAGTTGCTACTGTCATAAGCCAGTTCTTCTCAGCTGTTTTCGTTATCAAATTCCTTACCGGGAAAAAAGCTGATTTTGGAATTAGTAAAGATACCATTCATAAATTTAGAAGTAGTGAAGCCTTAAGAATCACAGCGCTTGGTATCTCTAGCTTTGTAATGCAGTTTACAAACAGCCTTGTTGCGGTCGTTTGCAATAATGTTCTCAGTACCTTTGGCGGAGATATCTATGTATCTGTATATACGGTAATCTCAAGTGTAAGACAGATCCTGGATGTTCCGATTGGTGCTATAAGCGACGGATCGTCTCCTGTAATAAGCTTTAACTACGGAGCCAAAAGATATGACAGGCTCCTTAAGGCAATTCGCCTTTCTATAATAGCAGGGACCGCATATACCTTTTGTATGTGGATATTCATCCTGGCATTCCCGCATTTTCTGGTGCATATCTTTACTTCGGATAAGGATATAATGCCACTTGCAGTGTCCGGACTTCGTTTATATTTTGCGGCATTCGTGTTCCAGTCCCTTCAGTATGGCGGCCAGTCCGTATTTAAGTCGCTTGGAATGAACAAGAAGGCTATATTCTTCTCGTTATTTAGGAAGGTCGTGCTGGTAGTACCTCTTACCATGCTCCTTCCATATATCGTAAATCCTTCTGTTAACGGAGTATATCTGGCAGAGCCTATATCGAATATCATTGGCGGAATGGCGGCGTTTACGACCATGATCCTTACGGTATATATACCTTGCAGACGTAAGGTGGCGCAGGCTAACAAATGATAAAAATAGATAAAAAACCAGTAAGATAAGCTTTTTATCTAACTTAGTCATGGAAATGAAATTTAAAAAAGTTATTGAAGCTGTATTGAAGTTTTTGTTGAAGTGCTATTGAAGTTTTTATTGAAGTTGTATTGAAGTAGTTATTGAAGTACTTCAACAGGAGGATGTAAGCATGTTTTTAGAGCAAATCCTTAATGGTAATGCTTTTGAAAGCAAAGAAATTGAAGTACTTCAATGTAATGAGCAGTAAGTATAGGAAGAAGTTGTTAATAAAACAGTGCAAATACAAGGAGAGTCTGCTTTGAACAGACTCTCCTTTAAATTAATATTATAATTATTTCTAACTATATCATTCAGTAGTTACTGTGGGTAATATAGTACTGTTATTTGAGCGCCATATAATTACTATAATCATAGGAATTAGGTGATATTTTGCTTTCGGCATAGTAGAAACTGTTTTGCTCGGCCCAGCCACCAATGACTTGTGTTTGCGGATCAAAATCTCTGGGAGTATGAGAGGCAGTATATTCACTTGTTCTGTCATTTACCAAGTATCCGCCTGCCATTGCATAAGTGACAATTTCTTGTGGTTTACCGGCATTTTGCACAGTCCAGGTAACAGTACCTTCTGCATAGCCGTTAACATAAGGATAACTATATGTGGATATTCCTTCTGCCCTATAAGTATTACCGGCATAATAAGATGTTGTGGAATTTTCTATTCCAGTAAATTTATCTTTCGCATACACGCCTGAAGTTTCTGAAACTTTTTTATATTGGCCAGTTTCTTCTGCTGTATAACTTTCATTGCCCTGTCCGTTAGGATAATCGTCTTCCCAATATCCATAGAATGATCTGGTAAAAGTATAAGAAGCATCTTTATAGGTCTTATAGATAGAGCCATGCCCGTGCCTATTAAAACCAACAAATTCACCATAATAAATTGTATAGATGCCGTACTGATAGTTTTCTGCTACCAGACCATCCTGTCTGTAAATTCCAACACCTGTACCAGTTCCACCTTTTGGATCATCCGGAACATATATATCGATACCGTCAGCATCAGCCGCCATATATGCAGCAATGGCGCCTGAATAGTAGAGGGTATTGGCATATGATGTATCTCCAACAATGAGAGTATTATACAGATAGTCCATATCAACAGTGGAGGTTTGCGTTGCATATACTCTGCCCAGTCCACTAAGGGCAATGGTAAGAGTAAGAGTCATTATAGTAGCGATGACAATTTTAATGATTCTCTTTGTCATAGGCAGATCTCCTTTTTGAAACTACAGAATCTTTTTGGAGATATCTGTATTAGGTGAAGATTTTGGGAGTAGCTTAAAAATCATACATCCGGTTCTTCGATCTTATCGAACTCATCAAATCCAATATATTCAGTTACGATAGTGCAGGTTGTTACTTCGGTATCATCAATTCCCATCATGCTATAAACTATCTGATCGCCAACTTCAGGCATATCGATCACAACAGTTGATGGAAGGAAAGTATCGGCATCAATATAGATAGTTACATGTGAAGTGACATCTTCATAGTCTGCTTCTTCTGAAATATATGCACCTGCAAGGAAGAACTGTGTATCTATTGCAAGCTTAAGATCATCACCTGACAGATCCATATCCATAACGTAGAATTCGCCTTCATCTTCTTCTACGATTTCAGGTTCTACTTCATAATCGATAGAGCCATCTGCAAGTAGTTCGAAGAACTCGAAGCTATAAAGATGGTCAAGGTATTCGGAAACTTCAGCAAGGTCACTGTCATCATCGTCAAGGTCTTCGATTTCCCAGTCTTCTCCGTCTTCTCTGTAATATGCTGTGGTCTTTTTGCCACTATTTATAATGCATATTTCATTTGTCATGGTATAGTCGCCGTCGGAAAGGCCAAGGGCTTCACTTACAATGCTTTCGTTCATTGTTACATGGCATGAAGCTTTTTTGCCAAGGGTTGCTTCAAGTTCATGATCCATTAAGAGCTTCATGTCATAAGATTCGCCGTATTCGGTTACTTCCATTTCGATTTCGAATACGGATCTTGCAGAGTAGGAGGTTACTTCTTCTAAAGCTTCATATACGGATACAGCAAGATCTTCAGGAATTTCCGGCTCTTCGCCAATTTTGCAGAAGCTCTTTTCTATTTTTTCCATATCCTTGAAATATGAATGCTTGGC
This sequence comes from Butyrivibrio fibrisolvens, assembly GCF_037113525.1. Taxonomy (NCBI): domain Bacteria; kingdom Bacillati; phylum Bacillota; class Clostridia; order Lachnospirales; family Lachnospiraceae; genus Butyrivibrio; species Butyrivibrio fibrisolvens. The sequence goes on from NZ_CP146963.1 coordinate 162,083, forward strand.
ATCTTCCTCTTCCATGAGCATGAGGCAGTACACATCAACATCTTCCTTGTCGATGAAAACTGAGATTCTTACATCATTATCGCCATAGATCTCGCCTGTGAAGCTGAAGGTGATAGCAGGATTGCCCGCAATCTTTGTTTCTGTTGATTCTGTAAGGTTTTCAAAATCCTCGCCTTCTGTAACTCCTTCTCTGAAGTAATCAAGGACTTCATACTCGTCTTCTTCTGTGAGGGTCTTAAGCTCAGAAGATGATACATAGTCAAGAAGAGATTCTTTGAGCACCATGAACATAGGAATGTCATCTTCCTCTTCGATAAAATAGTAAATGGCATCGGATTCATCGTCTTCGTAAGAAACGCAGTCTTCCCAGGAATCCGGGAGTTTGAAGGTATAGTTTCCGAAAACTTCTACATCGTCCAGATCATCATTTTTTACGTTAGTATCATCTTTCTGGACTGATGAGCCACCTTTTGCAAGAGCTGTAGTACTTGCTGCCGGAAGGAGGAAGCTTCCCAGAATAAGGGCAGCAGCTGTAATGACTGAAATGGATTTTTTGATATTCATTTTCTTCATTTGTTAACCTCATGTCGCGAGTGAAACGAGTGACTAATGGCCTAAGTGGTGGAGCTCGCGATACCACTTTGTGAAGTTTGAAAATAGTATTTTTTCAAACTTACTCTCCTTTACTTAGAAAAAGATGCTGCGATATAATCCAGATCCATGAGATAAGAAGGATCAGAATCTTCGTATTCCATGATCATCAGTTCATATATATATTCGTTGTCCATAAAGATGGCCATGCGGATATCGTCATCTTCATATAAGGTTATGGTTGCGCTGTAAATGATAGCCGGATAACCTGCGATAGTTATTTCTTCAGAATCAGTAATGTTCCTGGCATCAATATCATACGAGAAGACCCATTCCTTGTAGGATTCAAGGTATTCAATAGCTTCCTCGTCAGTAAGTCCATATATCTCATCGTCAAAGATATCTTCTATATTCATGATGGATATAAAAACTGCAGGAAGATCATCTTCATCCTCGCCGTAGAAGTAGATTCCATCTTCATATACGTCAGCTTCGCCCCAATACGCCGGGATATCAAAGGTATAACCATTAAAAGTGTAGGAAGCTATATCGGCAAACTCTTCGTCTGTCACTCCCAGGAAAATATCGTCAAAGTATGCATCTATAATACTTCCTGCATACCGGATAGCGTGAAGCTGAACTCTTATGGTAGCTGTTTTCTTTGGTATTGTAGCAGTAATAGTATGTCTGCCCCACTCGATATCCTGGTGCTCCTGGTAGTAGGATTCAATCTCTTTTCCTTTAGAATCCAGGAAAATAAGCTCAAGACGTGCAAGGTCAATAGGAGTTTGATCAAAGTTTGCGATCATAGCGCTCAAAACAGCTGTTTTACCAATATCATCAGAATCTATATCTACGTCCTGATAGATGTAGGTATCTTCTGAAGCACCCTCACTTGGCCATGCAAAGCATTCGCCGTCTGTAGCTTCATGATCAGTAGTATCAGGATCTGTTCCCCAGAGTTCATCCGGATCTTCCCAGCCTTTAAGACCTTTCTCAAAGCTTGGATTAGTCAGGAGATTCTCTCCGTCAAGGAAAGAGAGGGACGTATTATTATTAGTTTCAGTTCCTCCGCTTATACCTCTGATCATGCAGATTCCCTTATTATCTGTGTCATAGGCATATGACCAGGTAGAAAGATTAGAGTCGTACAGATAATAGGTACCCGGTTCCAGAGTTACATAAGGGAAAACGTACCAGTTAACATTTTCTCTGCCGCCCTGGCCTTCTTCTGCCTGTACATCCCAAGGGCCATATACATAGCCATCTTCAGATTCTATCCATACATAAGCGCCTTCCCATTCATCGATAGATTCTCTATACCAGTGATAAGTCCAGATACCTGTGATAGTTGTGGTCTCTTCAATCTCAAATACAACGTCCTCTGCCGGGCCGCTGTATACGCCAGCAATGCTGGTATTGTCATATATGACCTCGCCGGTTCCGTAAAATTGATCTCCAAGAGTCATTTCATCCGGAGATTCTGCACGGGCAGTAAAAGAAAAAAGCATCATCCCTGTTGTGGTAAGGCACAATAAAAGAGATGCTGCTCGTTTAAAGAAGCGATTGTTTAATTCCATAGGCGGCCTCCTTGTCGTGAAACAATCCGGGTGTTGCATGGACTTGCATAATGGCGGGGGCAGATACCACTGATATAATCCTCGAGCTACCTTGCCACTCGTCGTAGGGGCTGTGGTAGTACGCATTAGGATTGTCGGAAACGTAAGGCTTTATTACGCTTCAACAAACGATGCCCCTGAACACTCCTCGTACGGATGACGCTCGAGGATTATATCAGTGGTATCTGCCCAATCTACGTTATTGCTTCTCCCCAAAACAAAAGGGGAGGATTGGAGAAATATGTTGAGAATTCCTCAAAAAGGGATTCTAATAATATATCGGTGTAGTGGAAGGGATTATGAATAAAGAAAAATAATGTTGGAATAGTCAGAATATTAGGGATATTCGAAAAAACCTATCCATTCAGGGATGAATGGATAGGGCGCTGTGAAAAGTTAGCAGATTTTAAAATCATGTGTAATATCGAATTTCTGTTCGAAGGCATTGAGCATGATGTTCATAGTCATATTAGCCTTACGATCGATATCGTTGTGTATTAGCTTTGCCTTTAGGCCAAGCTCTTTGTGTTCTGTTTGGTAAGAAATAACAGCAATATCTTCCTGGTTTACGTACTGGCTTAATATAAGTGCTAGGTATGCACCGTTTACAAGGACTTTTTTGCCTTTGAGCTTTTTAAGAAGTTCCTCATTGCACTCAGAGAAAATAAGTGCGTGTCCATGTGGGACTATTGAACAGATGTAGTCCTGGTATTTCTTGTTATCATAGGCATCGGTCAATAGATAATAGTCAGGTCCGAGTGTCTGGCAAGCTTTAGTTCCTAATGTGTGCATATCTGTATATACCTGATAGAAGAGGAAATCGTTGACTATCATATCCATACAGATGATAGGAACGAAGTACTTATCTGCCATGCGCTTAAAGTCTTTCTCAGGGATATCTATTGCAATGATTCCATCCAGCATGCGGTTGGGAGCACTGTCTGCGTCGTCGCTGTTAAAGGGGATAATGATAGTGCTGTAATTCATCCTGCTGAATCTCTCTACAAGCAGGTTTACAAGGTGCATGATCTCAAGATTTCTAGATGGTGAATCTTCTCTGACATGGTATATTATTCCAATCATATTGTTCTTGCCGGTAGCAAGACTCTTGGCTTCATGGCTTGGAACATAGTGAAGGAGATTGGCCATCTGAAGGACTTTCTTCCTTGTCTCTTCACTGATCTTCTGGCCTTCTTTATTATTCAAAACATATGAAACCGTAGCAACAGATACCCCTGCTGCTTTAGCTACATCTTTAGCTGTAGGCTTCTTGTCCATGTATCATCAACCCCCTGAAAGTGGTAATTACGCTAATTGCATATAAAAAGGTTGTTGCTAGTAGTTTATAAACCACCAGCAACAGGAATCTGTATGGTCGATATATTATTTCTATGCAAGATTAGCTACTTAATTTGCTAGGTAAAGTGTGTTCGGTATTCGTCTAAATATAGGATTAACTTAATACCATAGAGTATATCGCGAATAATTCGGCACCTCAAACACATCTTGTTAACTTAACCGCTTAAATAAATCATACAAAGCATCCTTAAAAAAGTCAAACCTAATACTTAAATAAGGCTCTATGCATCATTGAGCTGTAAATGTAAGATCCTAAATTGGTGCAGATGCATTTCGAGATGCGATAAGTAAAGGAAGGACTGGGATAAATAAAATCATAAGCCGATTTTGAAAATAATCTTAGATTTTTCTTAGGATATTAGGAGCTGAAGTATAGCATGTCCACGAAAGCGGATAATATCCTTAGAAAAATCAAGATTATTTTCACATGAGGCTTATGATTTTATTTATCCCAGCCCTTCCTTTACGTCCCTCAACTTACATGCACCTAAAATAAAATTGACAGCCGGCAAAATATGTGCTATGGTTCACTTAAACGGTTAAGTTAACATATTAAGTAAACATATGGAGGAAGGTTATGAATAAGAATTTGGTTAGGCTTGTAACAGGAATTTCATGTATAACTCTTGCTTTTGCATCTATGGTTGGATGCTCAGGCAGCAGCGCCGGTGCAGGAAGTGCAGAGGGTACATCCCAGGATACTGCAGCTACAGCAGAGCAGATCACTGTAACCTTTATGGAAGGCGATACAGAGCTTGGCAGTGCAAGTGCGAATAAAGGCGAAGTTTTAAGTCCTGATTCATATGCATCTTTCGAATCTAAAGACGGTTCCGAATTCCTTGGATGGTTCGAAGCACCTTCTTTTATCGAAGCATCAAGAAAAGACCTTACAACAGATACTTTTGAAGAAGATACAACTCTGTATGCAAGCTTCAGTGCCAAGGAGCTTACAGAGGACACAAGAAAATGGTATCTTGCAGGAACATCACAGACAGGACCACTTAAGGACAATGCCTGGGCAGGCGATATCGGACAGAATCTTATCGATAGCTTCGAGCTTGTTCCTACAGGAAATGCTGTCAATGAATTCGCGATCACAATAGATCTTTACGCAGGTGATCAGTTCCAGATAATTGCAGACTGGTCATGGGATACTCAGAAGGGTTTTGGTCTTTTTACAGAGCTTGATGAGACTCAGTTTGAGAGCGGCGGAAGCCTTGGCGGATCAGAGCAGAAGGCTAATGTAAATGTTCTTGTGGATGGTAACTATACAATTACACTTACTACAGATCCTGATAACAGCTCGCTTGATACAGTAGTTGTCGTAAGAAATGGTGATGTGACCAATGAATAAGTATGCGGTGCAACATATCATGGACTCGTCCTACTGCTTTCCGACATCTGAGCATGATATCACTATAAGACTTAGGACGGCCAAAGATGATATCTTAGAAGCCACCATCTTCTATGAGAGCAAATATTTTATTCAACAGCACCAGAATAGTGCAAAGATGCATAAGATCTTTTCGGGTAAAGAGTTTGATTATTACTCGGTAGATCTTCATCTTGAGGATACAAGGCTTGCATATGTTTTCTATTTGTATGATGGAAAAGAGTATAAGTATTTTTCAGAAGATGGTCTTACTGATACCTATGATTACAGTGTAAGCTTTTACAACTTTTTCCAGTTCCCTTATATAAATAAGGCTGACATCCTGCCTATGGTTGACTGGATGAAGACGGCGAGGTTCTATCAGATATTTGTTGACAGGTTCTGCATAGGTGATACGTCCAAGGATATGGGCTATGTTAACCTTAAGTGGGGCGATAAGCCAACTCCTAAGAGCTTTGCAGGTGGCGATATAAAGGGAATTACGCAGAAGCTTGATTATATTAAGAGCCTTGGCGCTAACGCCATATATCTGACGCCTATTTTCAAATCCATATCCAATCATAAATATGACATCAGTGATTATCTGGAGATCGATGAGGATTTTGGAAGCAAGAAGGACTTAAAAGAGCTGGTTGATAAGGCTCATGAAAAGGGCATGCGGATAGTGCTTGATGCAGTGTTTAATCATTGCAGCGACGAAATCGCGCAGTTTCAGGATGTTCTTAATAAGGGAAAAGAGTCAAGGTATTATGACTGGTTCATAATAGACGGCGATAAGCCTGATCAGGACAATGTGAACTACGAAACCTTTGCATCCTGCAACTACATGCCAAAGCTTGATACTTCAAATCCCAAAGTAAGGGACTTCCTTACAGGAATAGCTGTTCACTATATCAAGGAATATCATATCGATGGCTGGAGGCTTGATGTATCAGATGAAGTAAGCCACGATTTCTGGAGAGATTTTAGAAGAGCTGTGAAAAAAGCTGACGAGAATGCAGTCATCATTGGTGAAAACTGGCATGATGCATCTGTGTATCTCAAAGGAGACCAGTACGACAGCATCATGAACTATGCTTTTACAAAAGCGGCTTTGGACTTTTTTAGCACAGGATCACTAGATGCAAAAGGCATGGCAGAAAGGCTCAACGACCTTCTTGCAAGAAACTCTGATACAGTAAATCATATGATGCTTAACCTTCTTGATAGTCACGACACTCACAGATTCTATAGTGAAGTATCAGAAGATGACAGGAAGTTTAAGGCAGCCCTGTGTCTTTTGTATCTTTTTCCAGGCGTTCCATGTATCTTCTATGGAACAGAAATAAAGATACCTGGCGGCTACGACCCTGACTGCCGCAAGTGCATGGACTGGGATAAGGCAGATAAGATCAAGGATACCGATATTTACAGGCTCCTTACAGCACTTGCAGAAATTCGCCAAAAGTATGATTTTAGTAATGCTTATCCTGTGATAACCACTGATGAAAGTGGGGATGTGCTGGAGCTTAGGTATATAATTAGTGATACTGGGATAAATCTTTATATTAATAACACAGATAAAGATGTAGTTTTAATAGATAAGGATAACTGCGTAGAACATAAGATTAGTGCTTACGAAACTTTGATCATTGTAGGTGGTAAAGCATTATTATCTACGTTAAAGTAACTGTTTCTACATGTTTTAGATATTTTTCCAAGGAACAAATAGGATAATGACATTTTAGGTATTTGATAAAAAGAGGAGATAGGTATGGGCAAACAATTAGTAAAGATATGTTCAGCATTACTTGCAACTGCTATGGTAGCAACAGGCTGTTCATCAGCTGCCAAGGGCGAATCTGGAAGTACAGATAGTACATCAATAAATCCATCAGGAGAAAAGATCACACTTCGAATTCTTGAGAATGATACAGCAAAGTCTCAAGGCTATCTTGATGAACTTTTAAATGCTTTCAACGAAGCATATAAGGATCAGGGAATAGAAGCTGTTGATGCAAATATGGAAGAATATTCTGATCTTGCAGAAAACGGACCTTACGGCTATGGCCCCGATGTTCTGTATCAGGCTAACGATCAGATCATGACTTATGCAGAAGATAAACATATCATGGCACTTAACTTAGAAGATTTTGAATGCTATGACAAGATTCCTCAGGAAGCATTTGATGCATTCAAGATCAATGTAGATGGTAAAGATTATTACTGTGGAGTTCCTGTTAATGTTCAGGAGCCAATGCTCTTTTATCGTAACGACATGATGCCTGAAGACTGGGAGACAACCTGGGACCTTGATGGAAATAAGGTTGCAGACTTTTTTGAAAACTGGAACAGTTTGTATGCTTATTCCAAGTATTTAAGAGATAATGATACAAGCGCTAATAAAGATTCTCAGTACGGTCTTATGGCTCCTGTAAACGATCTTTATATGATGGCAGAATTTTCTTTTTCATACGGCGGATATGTATTTGGAGAAGATGGTTCAGGTAACCTTGATCCATCTGACATAGGTTTTAATAAGGGTGATAGCGCAAAAGGACTCCTTGCTCTGAAGGAATTTACAAAGCTTATGAGCGAAGAGTGTATCGATGATTCTGTTAAGACAAGCAGATATTCAAAGGTTGCTGACGGAACATTTTTCTGCTCAATATCTACACCTGATACCTATACTCTTTTTTATGACAAGCTTGTAGCTGAATATGAAGAAGAGGGTTTAAGTGAAGATGAAGCTAAGACCAAGGCTTCTGAAAACCTTATGATGGTACAGCTCCCTTCCAAGATGCCTGCAAATGGCGACCTTACAACAGATCCTTCTACTATGTCTGAAGGCGATTTCGTTCAGACTAAGGTTATGGGAGGAGTTAACGGCTATGCTATCAGCGCTTACACCAAGTATAAGGAAGCAAGTATAGCATTTGTAAACTTTGCAACAGGATACGATATGATCTCAAAGAGAGCAGAAATACTTGGAATTGCTCCAACAAGATCAGACGTTGCAAGCGAGATTGGCGGCGTAACAGACATCATCTTCAACAATTTAAAAGAAGGCAACATCTACCTTATGCCATCTGTGAAGGCTGTAGATCAGATCTGGGATCCTATGCAGACACTTCTTGCTGATGTTGGTAAGGATGCATTCAGAGCAAGGAATGGTGAGACAGAGAAGTATACTGATACGGCGAGTATGCAGACAGCACTGGACAATTCCGCTCAGAGCATATATGACGCAATCTATACACTGGCTCAGTGATTAGGAGTTAATCATAGATTAACTCCGCGAATTGGTGGAGATAATCTCCACCAATATCGAATTATTAGTTACTCGTTACACTCACGACATCATGTTGAGGATGAATTATGAAAAAAGAAGGCAAGATGCCTGTCCTGTGCTCATGTATTATCATGGGCACGGGCCAGCTTATGTATAAACAATGGATCAAAGGGTTATTATATATAACTGCCTTTGTATTGTTTCTGTATTTTTTGTTTACTGTAGGTATAACTGATATCACAGGGTTTTTTACCTTAGGAACAGTCGAAGGAGATGCCTGGCTTGGAATTGAAGGCGATGACTCCATCATGATGATGCTTAAGGGAATCCTTGCATTTATAATCGTGGCTCTTTTTCTGCTACTGTATTACAGCAATATTAAGGATGTTCTTAATACAAGAGAAAGACTTTCTAGCGGTAAAGAAATACTTCCTTTTTTTAAGGCGGTAGCAGTTTTTACAGATAAGAAGTTCTATATAGTTGCACTGGCTGTGCCGGTTGTAGGAGTACTTATCTTCAACGTTCTTCCTATTATATTCATGACACTTATAGCCTTCACTAACTACGGCGGAGATATAGTGCCACCTAAGCTTGTGGACTGGATAGGACTTGATAATTTCAGGAAGATTTTTGTTCTTTCAGATCTTAAGGCTACATTTTTAAAGATCCTTGGATGGAATATTCTCTGGGCAGTGGCATCAACTTTTATTAACTATTTTGGAGGACTGCTCTTGGCGCTCCTTCTTAATAAAGAGTGTGTCAAAGGTAAGACTTTCTGGAGAGCTTTCCCGATTCTTGCATATGCGGTTCCGGGATTTATAACACTTCTTGGATTTAAGTTTATGTTTTCATATGGAGGCCCCATCAACTACCTAATTACAAGAACAGGTGCTAATGCGGTTGGATTTCTTGATATAGATGCAGGATGGAAGGCAAGGATAATAGGCCTTTTGGTCAATGCATGGATATCTATTCCAACTTCAATGCTCCTTGCAACAGGTATTCTTTCCAATATGAATGCAGAGCTTTATGAAGCAGCAAGTATAGACGGAGCTACGAAATGGGTTCAGTTTATAAAGCTTACACTTCCCTTTGTTGTATTTTCTACAACTCCGACTCTTATAACAAGTTTTGTAGGTAACTTCAATAACTTTGGCGTATTCTATTTCCTTAGAGGCGGCTTATACCTTGACGGTTATTTCCTTGCAAGTGATACGGACCTGCTTATTAACTGGCTTTATAACCTGTCCATTGATAATAACTACTATGGAATCGGTGCTGCGATAAGCCTTATCATCTTTTTCATTACGTCAGTATTTTCTATTGGAACTTATGTGAACAGTTCTGCATTTAAGAAGGAGGATACTTACAGATGAGAAAGAAAAAGAGTGTAAGATTTAATAATATTTTGGAAGTATCTGTGACGTATCTGATACTTATTGCAGTGTCACTGATATTCTTTTTCCCGATCCTGTGGCTTGTGCTTGCATCATTTTCAAAGACAGGATCAATATATGACTTTAAGGGCTTTTTCCCATCAGCATATAGTCTTGATACTTTTAAAAAGCTCTTTACTGATACTGCGATGTATGATTATCCATCATGGCTTCGTAACAGTTTGTTCGTGTCAGTTTTTTCCTGCCTTATAAGTACGACACTTGTAATACTTACAGCATATGTTATGAGCAGATTCAGGTTCAAAATGCGTAAGCCTATCATGACCACAACGCTTGTACTTAGCATGTTCCCAAGCTTTATGGGTATGACAGCTGTGTACCTTATAATGGTCAACTTTGGACTTATTAATAACCTATGGAGCCTTGTACTTATCTACTCTGCAGGTGCGCCAATGGGATACCTTGTTCAGAAGGGATATTTTGATACTATCAGCAATTCCATATATGAAGCTGCCAAGATAGACGGAGCAACCAACCCTGTCATCTTCATTAAAGTAACCCTCCCTCTGTCAAAGCCCATTCTTGTATATACTGCGCTTACATCTTTCGCATGGCCCTGGAGCGATTTTATCCTCCCCAATATGCTCCTTAAAAACAGGGATCTGTGGACAGTAGCAGTAGGACTTACACACATAGGTGAGACTGAATTTTCAAGATTTGCAGCAGGTGCTATCTTCATAGCAGTACCTATCGTTACGTTATATTTTGCATTATCCAACTTCCTTGTGGCAGGCGTATCAGACGGCGCAGTAAAGGGATAAAATATTTATTCACTAAGAAACTTTGAAATATGGCATTCTTGCTATTTTATATAGAGTTAACCTGAACGTAAGGGGCTGTGAAAAAATGATTTCTCATTTTTTCACAGCCCCTTTTTATAAAGATTATCAGACAGCTGTTTTATTTGGAATGATGGAGTTCCTTCATCTCATACATCCTTTTATCTGCAAGTTCCAAAAGAGATGGTATTGATATGGTTTCTGAATATAAAGCAGATCCATAAGAAACTTTTATGGAAATGTTGTTGCCGTCAATATTAAGTGGCCCTTCTACGAATCTTGTAATATGCTTGCCAATAGATTCAACATCGGAATCATGACGGATCTGATGGATTATTATAAATTCATCTCCGCCATATCTGAATACAATGCTGTTGCCTGCGGCAGCCATTGTAAGGCTCTTGGCAACAGATTTAAGTACAATATTGCCATATTCGTGACCATAATTATCATTAACGTGTTTAAAATCATCAAGATCTATCATAAACAGTACAAAATCAGCCATCTTGTTTTTGTACTGTTTTTCATATGCTGTGGCGATATTACCAAATGCGCGTCTGTTTAAAAGGCCTGTAAGGTCATCAGTCTGGCACAAAGCTGAAAGTCTGTCTCTTTCTGTAACTTCATCCGTGATATCCATAAAGTAGCCAACAAGACCTACTATCTTGCCGTCAGAAATAATGGGACATTTAGAAGCTTTGATCTTTCTGAGCTTTCCCTTTACTATGCATTCTCCGGGCACATCCAGAACGGACTTGCCGTTGTTTAAAACTCTAAGCTCAATCTTTTTAAAAGGTTCAGGGTTGATATGCCAGCCCATATCTTCATCATTCTTGCCTATGATCTCATCCACTGAGGACAGACCGTAGTAATCAAGAAACATCTGATTTGCACCCAAAAAACGCCTGTCTTTATCTTTCCAGAAGATTCCGACAGGAATGAGCTTCATAATATTATCAAGAAGAATCGAATCAGATATTAAGTCCATGAATTTACCTAAGGATAAGTAAATGATGTGGGTGTCAAAAGAAGTATTTGACACCGATGTCACTGCTACAGATTAATTGTAACAGAAATAATCAATATTTTGAATATGAATTTATTGTATTATGTCATTTCTAAAATCTGCTATTGAAAACTTGATGATATCAATGTTTTTTGAAAAAGATATGTGTGATAATGATATGCTACCCCCAAGTAGGACATAGAAATACCCACAAGTTATAAGTAATAGAGAAATGAACTGCGTGTCAATTTTTAATAAAAAAATAACACCATTTGAAAAAAAGAAGCCTAAATAATAAGGTTTCTTTTTTTTATTATGATAAGGAACCAATTGGGAAGTTTGCAAATAATCGTTTCTTTATGAAAAAGGTAGGAGATGAATGAATAAAGTTAAATTCCTTGATAAAAACGGAGCATTTGAGCTTGAGGATGCGGATCTTTGTAACAATCTGTATTTTCCGCTTGCAAGCGAACGCGGCCTTAAGAGCTGCGTGACACCCCTTCTGTCCGGTGATTCCAAGATCGATCAGAACCACTTCCTCTTGGAACCCATGAGCATTGAGAACCTCAATAATAACAGACTTACCAGGAATTTCTGGTGCCTTGTTAATGGGGCGCCATGGTCTGCAAACGGCAGCAGTGCATCACAGAATGTAGATAGACTAACTGATGATAGGGAGCCTTGTAAGGTTACTGCCGGATTCATGTGGCACAAAGTAGAAAGAGAAAATAAAAAACTTGGTATTAAGTCAGAGATAACTTCATTCGTTCCATACGATCAAAACGTTGAAGTTCATATAGTAAAGCTGTCAAATGCAGGTGATAAGGATATGGACATAACCTTCATACCGGCTATCCCTGTATATGGAAGAAGTGCTGACAACTTAAGAGACCACAGGCATGTAACATCACTTCTTGGAAGGACATATATCACAGATAAGGGCATAATAGATGCGCCAACTCTGTCTTTTGACGAGAGAGGACACAATCTGGCAGACAGCAGATACTTCGTCGAAGGATACGGCATAGGAAGTAAAGAAATTGCAGAGAATCCTGTTAAGGTCGTACCTGTACTTGATGACTTCATCGGAGACGGAACTCCTGACTGGCCGGAGTATGTTATCAGGAAGTCAGCATCTGGTGATGACGATCATCAGTATATAAATGATATTCCACTTGGTGATCGTGATGGTAATAAGACTATATCAGATAAGAAGGACGAGGAAGTGGCAGTCCATAACTTCCCCGAATGTAAGGATGCAAGCGGCCAGGAGATAATAGGTGCCATAAGTTTTGAAAAGACGCACCTAAAGCCCGGTGAAGATAAGACTTACATAGTATATGCAGGTATTTGCAAAGAAGATGATGAGTTTAGAAAAATCAAAGAAGATCTGGCTACGCCTTCCAAAGTATATGAAAGCCTTGAAAGAACCAGAAGCTACTGGATCAGTAAGGTCAATATCAAGATAACAACAGGTGATGCATATTTCGACGGCTTCATGAGATGGGTAGCTTTTCAGCCGGAACTTAGAAGGATATTCGGATGTTCTTTCCTTCCTCACCATGACTACGGCAAAGGTGGCAGAGGCTGGCGAGATCTATGGCAAGACTGCCTTGCACTCCTTCTTATGGACCCTTCAGGAGTAAGGCAGATGCTGCTTGGTAACTATCAGGGAGTCAGAATCGATGGCACCAATGCAACGATCATAGGAGATGGCCCTGGCGAGTTCAAAGCTGACAGAAACTCAATCACAAGAGTATGGATGGATCACGGCGTATGGCCATTTATAACAACAAGACTCTATATAGACCAGACAGGAGATATAGAGTTCTTAAACGAGAAGTGCGGATACTTTTGTGACAAGCAGATCTTTAGAGGACGTAAAGTAAATCCTGGGCTAATAAGAGATGACAACTCACTTAGACAGGCAAATGGAGACAAGTATACAGGCAGCGTCTTAGAGCACATACTCCTTCAAAATCTCTCCTCTTTCTGGGAAGTTGGCGAGCACAATATCATAAAGATACGAGATGCAGACTGGAATGATGCTCTGGATATGGCAGGCGATAGAGGCGAAAGCGTAGCATTTGCAAATGCCTATGCAGGAAACCTTATACACCTTGCAGATATGCTGGAATCAGGTAAGTTCCCAGATGACAAGGTATACGTATTTGAAGAACTTGGAGACCTTCTTATAGATGATGAGACTATCTATGAAGATATCAAAAGTAAAGAAAATATACTGGAAGGATTCCTGTCAAAAGTATCCGGAGATATCACAGGTAATACTATCGGTATAGATATAAAGAGCCTGTCATCAAACCTTCGTCATAAAGGAATGTGGATCATAAACCACATAAGACATAATGAGTGGATAGAAGATCATACAGAACCTAATACTGCAAATCCTGATGATAAGAAACAGTGTGATCACAATGAAGAGAAACTTGGCTGGTACAACAGCTATTATGACAACAGCGGCAGAGCACTGGATCTCTCGGTTCCCGGACATAAGAACATGATGCTCACAGGCCAGGTCTTCTCCATCATGAACGGCACAGCAACAGATGACCAGATAGAGAAGATATGTAAGAGCGCAGATAAGCTCCTTTTTGACAAGGACGCAGGCGGATATAGACTCAATACAGACTTTGGTATTGTCAAGACTGACATGGGACGCATGTTCGGATTTGCCTTCGGAGAAAAAGAAAACGGAGCAGTCTTTAGCCACATGGCAGTCATGTACGCAAGCGCCCTGTATCAAAGAGGCTATGCAAGGCAGGGATATAAATCACTTAAAGCCCTATATGAACTTAGCTCAGACTATGACACCTCGAAGATCTATCCCGGAATCCCCGAATATTTCGGACGACATGGAAAAGGACTCTACGGATACCTCACAGGAGCTGCCAGCTGGTACCTCATGACAGCAACCATGAATATGTTCGGAATAAAAGGAGAGTACGGCAACCTAGTAATAGAACCAGGCCTCTTACAAGAACAGTTCGATCAAAACGGAAGATGCCAGATAGAACTGGAATACGCCTTCCGCCCCTTAAGAATAGAAATCATAAACCCCGCCCACCTAGACCACGGCCAGTACCACATCAAAGAATGCAAAGTTGCCGGCAAAAACGTCAAACTTGAAAATGGCGCAGTTAAAGCGGTTATAGGCAAGAACGTTATAGACGCATTAGATCTAAACGTAAGAAACACAATAGAAGTAGTACTAGGATAAAGAACCAAAGCACAAATAGAAGTAGTACTAAGATAAAAAACCAAAGCACAAATAAAAGTAGCACTAGGATAAATAACCAAATCGCAAATAGAAGTAGCACTAAAATAAAGAACCAAATCGCAACTAAAAGTAGTACTAAGATAAAGAGCCAAAGCACAAATAAAAGTAGTGCTCGGATAAAAAACAAAAGCCCAAATCGAAGTAGCGCTTAGATAAAGAACTAAAGCGCTAATAAAAATAATACAGTTGAATTTTTCTATACCTAGCAAGGCTGGGGCCTTAAATGGTCCATTTGGGCTGCCTTGAAAAACGTCGGCACTTAGGGGGCGTACTTTGCCCCCTTAGTACCGTTACGTTTTTCACGGAGCGAAAGCGTCAGCCAAAATGGACCATTTAAGGCCCCAGCCTTGCGTATAGAAACGACAACATACAGGAGGAATCATGGAGAATTTTGTTATAGATAGTTATGGAAAGAAAACGACTTTTGCGAGCTTCCTTCCCGGAATCGCCGGCATAAAAGGCATCCCAATCTGGTGCTACTACGTCAACAGAGGCCAGGGAGTCGTAAGCTTTGGAGTAGACAACAAAGACCACGCCATCATGGAGTTCTACCCGGCACACACAGCTTATCAGAATGTTAAGAGAACAGGCTTTAGAACATTCATAAAATCAGGCGATAAGTTTGCAGAAAGCTTTGCAGATGAAGACCATGCTCACAAGATGCTAGTTGGAGCCAACACCCTGTCTATAGAAGAAGATAATGTTGATACAGGCCTTAGGACCAAAGTTACCTACTTCGTCCTTCCGGAAGAAAAGATAGGAGGCCTTGTCAGAAAGGTATGTATAGAGAATATCTCAGATGAAGATAAAGAAATCGAGATCATAGACGGTATGCCCGCCCTTATCCCTTACGGAGTATCACTTGACTCTATGAAGAACATGGCGCAGCTCTCCAAAGCCTGGATGCAGGTGGAAGAGCCTTTTGAGAATGTATCCTACTATAGAGTCAGAGCCAGCATGGAAGATACAGCAAGTGTCACAACTGTTGCAGGTGGCAACTTCTCTCTAGCAATAGATGAAAAAGGCGAGTTCTTAAAGCCTGTTATAGACCCTGACGCAGTCTTTGGCTATGACAACAGCCTTTCAAAGCCTGTTAACTTTATAGAAGGTGGCCTTGGCGGCGTACTTGATACTAAGCAGAGTAGATCCAATCTTATACCTTCAAGCTTTTTTGCCAAGAAAGATAGACTATCAAAGGGCGAAAGTACCTGCATCTATGAACTTATAGGTCAGGTAGAAGATGTGTCTGTACTAAAGAGATTCTTATCAGGGGAAGATGGATCTGGTAAAAAGAGCGTAACTGAAAAAAGTGTATCTGAAAAAAGCACATCTGAAAAAAGTGCACCTTCGGCTAATACTTTTACAAAACTTACGCCCAAGTTTTTTGAGAAAAAGCTTGAACGTGCCATAGAACTTACTGATGATCTTACAGATATAGTTTCAACTAAGACCGGAGACAAGAATTTTGATGAGTATACCAGATATACCTTTATGGACAATGTTCTTAGAGGCGGTCTTCCTATAAAGATCGATGATAACAAGGTATTCTATGTATATTCAAGAAAGCACGGAGATCTTGAAAGAGAATATAACTATTTTGCCATGTCACCGGAGTTCTATTCTCAGGGCAACGGTAACTTCAGGGATGTCAATCAGAACCGCAGGATGGACAGCTTCTTTGCTCCATATACAGACAGAGCCGGTATCAAGATGTTCTACTCTCTGATACAGACAGATGGTTACAATCCTCTTAGTATAGAGAAGATTACTTATAGTATAGATAGAGTTGTTTTAGAAGATATACTATCCGGATATATCTCCAAGATAGAAGAAGGCCATGTAGAGCGTAAGAGCGCACATCTTGAAGACTATTATGATGGTGACAATTTTGATAAAGAGAAGTTTAGAAATACTATATATGATGTAGTTAAGGACAAGCACTTCACACCGGGACATCTTGCTCTTGTATGTGACGGTGATGTTTTTGACAAGATCATGGATAGCAGCACAGCGGATGTTAATGCTTCATTTGGTGAGGGATACTGGTCAGATCACTGGACTTACAACCTTGACCTTGTAGAAGAGTACCTCTCACTATACCCTGAGAAGAGGCAGGAGCTTCTTTTTGAGAAGGATTATACCTATTTTGCCGCTCAGAAGAAAATAAATAAAAGATCCAAACGCTATGAAGAGACAGAAGGCGGTATCAGACAGTATTATGCACTTGATACAGATGCTGTAAGACAGGATACCGGCAAGGAGCTTAGAACCAAAGACGGCCATATCTATAAAGGAACTCTTCTTGAGAAGCTGATCCTTTTGTGTACTACCAAATTCGCAGCTCTTGATCCTGCGCAGATGGGAGTTGAGATGGAAGGCGGTAAGCCGGGCTGGTATGATGCACTCAATGGTCTTCCGGGACTTTTGGGATCGTCCATGGCAGAAAGCTACGAACTTGAAAGAACTCTTGCATGGACTATTGATGCACTTTCTTCTTATGAGGGAGATGTTGCTATCTTCAAAGAGCTCTGGGAGTTTATGAGTGATATTTATCACATTACTGAGAATGTAGAAGATTGTAACATATACTGGAATCTTGTTAATGACAGGAAAGAGAAATACTGGGACGATGTCTTTGAAAGAATCGATGGTAGTGTAAGCACAGTCCCTGCTGCAGAAGCACTTGCAGTTCTTACAAGATTTAAAGAGATAGTCGATGAGGGAATTAAGAAGGCCATAAAACTTGGAAATGGTATATGTCCTACATATTTCTATTATGATGTGACCTACTATACCAAGGATGATGATGGCATACATCCTGTATCCTTTAAGGTCAACATGGTGCCTCTTTTCTTGGAAGGTCCTGTGAGATATCTTAAGACAGCTATAGATCTTGACAAGAAGAGAGCACTTTATGACAGGATCAAAGAAAGTGACCTGTATGATGACAAGCTCAAGATGTATAAAATAAATGCACCTCTATCAAGTGCTTCATACGAACTTGGCAGGTGCAGATGCTTTACTCCGGGATGGCTTGAAAACGAGTCTATATGGCTTCATATGGAGTACAAGTACCTTCTTGAACTTGTAAGATCAGGTCTATACAAAGAGTATATAGACGATCTTCGCACAGCCCTTGTTCCATTTATGGATCCTTCAGTATATGGAAGAAGTATATATGAGAACTCTTCATTTATCGCAAGTAGCGCAGGTCCTGATGACAAGATCCATGGCAAGGGCTTTGTGGCAAGACTTAGCGGATCTACCATAGAATTCATGAGTATGTGGAAGATTATGATGTTTGGAAATGAGCCTTTTATGCTTGAATCAGGTGAACTTGTATTTGCGCCAAGTCCGGTTATTCCAAAGTATCTGATCCTAAAGTCAGAAGATGGCGACAAAGTGATAAGTGCCAGATTCATGGGACATACTGATATTGTATATCATCTTGGAGAAAGAAAAGATTATATCCCGGGTGAATACAAGATCACTAAGATGGTGGCAACAGATGCACAAGGCCAAGAGGAAGAGATCACAGGCCAGGTCATGAAGTCAGATGCAGCTATAGCCCTTAGAAGCGGTGCTTATAAAAAAGTAGACATATATCTTGACTGATATATGAAAACGATAAATGAAAACATTATATGGCTATTTTGACTAAAAGATTTTGATCAATATTAATTTTTGCCAACATCCTGCTATATAAAAAAACGACACCATTTTAAAATTTGGATAATTTTTTGACACCTATAACCCTCCTATAATCAAAGCATAAACACAAAACGTGCTTTAACAAGGAGGGTTATTTTTATGAAGTTGAAAAAGTTAATGGCAATCTCATTAGTAGGTGCTATGGCTGCTTCTATGGTGGGATGCGCCGGATCATCTGATGGCAAAACAGGTGCAGATAACGGAACAAGTACAGAGAATTCCGGTGAAGCAGTAGCATCAAATGGCGAGAAGCTTGTTGTATGGACTCTTGCATCTGACCTTAAGCAGTTTGCTGAAAGATACACAGAGCAGACTGGTACAGAAGTTGAGACAGTAGTTATCGAGCCGGGTGACTATCCAACCAAGGTTCAGACAGCTCTTATGGGCGGCGAGACAGAGCCTGATATCATCGTAGGCGAGCCTCAGATGCTTGAAGACTTCTATGATAATGGATTCTTTGCTGATCTTGACGAGCTTGGAGCTAAGGATTATGAAGGCCAGATCGTAGATTATGTTTGGAAAGTCGGCCAGGACGCAGATGGCGTTCAGAGAGCTATCTCATATCAGATCACACCTGCAGGAATCTACTATAGAAGAGATATTGCAACAGAAGTATTCGGAACAGATGATCCTGAAGAAATCGGCAAGTATTTTGCAGATTATGGAACAATCCTTGATACAGCTAACACACTTAAGGATGCAGGATACAGAATCTTCGCATCAGACTCTGAGATTAATTATTTCTCAGGTGACAGCGCTTGGGTTGTAGACGGAGCACTTAACGTATCACAGGCAAGACTTGATTACATGGACCTTGTAATCTCACTTTATCAGGATGACCTTACAGCATATGCTAACCAGTGGTCAACACCATGGTATCAGGCAATGAGCGGAGAGGTTCCGATTCTTACAGCTGAGATCCAGAATTACGAAGATGATTCTGTTAACGTATGGGATGCAGAGTCTTTCGAAGAAGCTACAGCAGACCTTGAGAAGACAACAGTATTCGCATTCGGTCTTCCTTCATGGGGCGTTCTTACAATGAGAGACAACGTAGGCGAGACATCAGGTAAATGGGGCGTATGCCAGGGACCTGCTTACGGATTTGGCGGCGGTACATACATCGGTATCTCAAGCCTTTCCGAGAGAAAAGAACTTGCTTGGGACTTCATCAAGTTCTGCACACTTAACGAAGAGACAGCTGACTGGTGGATCGAGACATCTGAAGGTGACACAGTATCACTGATCTCTGCTCTTGACAAGCACAAGGATGACGAGAACGCAGTATACGGCGGTGAGAAGCTCTACAGCTTCTGGCTTGAGCAGGCTGAAGGCATCGATTATTCTAAGGTAACTAAGTATGACAAGGTTATCGGCGATGCATGGGGTCAGGCGATCGGAGCTATCAAGACTGGCCAGGCTACTAAGGAAGAAGCTCTTAACACCTTCTATGACACAATTGAATCTACATATCCTGATATCAAAGTAACAAGGTAATTTCTGCTAAAAGACAACACGCCGGAGAGACTAATGGTTCGATATTGGTGGCGTAGAAATGTGCCAATATCGATCCTCTCTCCGGTTTTTTAAAACAGAAAGAATCGAGGTTACTATGAGTAAGATCAATAAAAAGAGAAGCAAACTAACTGCATATAACAACTGGGGATACGCATTTGTAGCCCCATTCGTGATCGTATTTCTTATTTTCAGTGTATATCCTGTTCTTCGTACTCTGTATCTGAGTTTTACAGATCTAAAAGTTATGGGACAGGCTCATTTTATCGGACTTGACAACTATACTCGAGTTGTGACAGACAAGTTTTTCTGGATAGCACTGTGGAACACAGTTCGTATCTGGACTGTCAACATTGTACTTCAGCTGGGACTTGCATTCCTTCTTATGATGGTATTTAGTGATGTCAAATACAAGATGGCAGGTCTTTCAGTATTCAGGGTTGTATATTATCTTCCCAATCTTATCGCGGCAACATCTGTAGCATTTCTTTTCAGTACTCTTTTGGACTGGAGATTTGGTACTTTTAATATTTTGCTTAATCAGGTTTATAAGCTTTTTGGAGCGCATTATGCTCCTATTGACTGGATCGGAAACTCAGCAACAGCAGGACCTACTATTGCAGTTATCCAGTCCTGGATGTGGTTTGGTAACTCATTCATCATGCTTATGGCAGGTGTTCAGGGTATATCCAAAGATTATTTCGAGGCAGCAGCTATTGACGGCGCAGGCAGATGGACTATCTTTGGTAAGATCACTCTTCCTCTTATAAAGCCTATCATGATGTATGTAGCTATTACATCTCTTATCGGCGGTCTTCAGATGTTCGATCTGCCATACCTTATGGTCAATCCGGCAACAGCATCTTATGGTTCAGTTCAGACAGTAATGATGTACCTGTACAAATTTGGATTTACTTCAGGTACTGTACAGACAGGCTTTGCATCTGCCATAGCATATGCACTGTTTTTAATCATCCTGTCAGTATCACTGTTACAGATCAAATTATTTAACAGAAAGGAGAAGTGATATGGGTTTTACTATTAAAAAAGGCATTTTGTATATACTTCTCATAATCCTTGCTGCAACCTGTCTTCTTCCTTTCACTCTCATGATAGTCAATGCAACAAGAAGCGGAGCTGAAATATCAAGCTCATTCACTTTCATACCCGGAACTCACCTTAAAGAGAACTGGGATATACTATTTGGATACTTCAACCTCTTCAGAGGTATGTTCAATAGTGTATTAGTTGCAGTTCCTGCAACACTTCTTGGAGCATATTTCTCAGCTCTTACAGCATACGGACTTGCTATGTACAAGTTTAAGGGTAACAAGGTTATATTCGGTGCGATCCTCACATTCATGATGATTCCCGGACAGTTGTCACTTATCGGTTTCTATCAGTTGTGTACAAAGCTTCATCTTGTTAACTCATATATACCTCTTATAGTGCCTGCTATTGCAGCTCCGGGAACAGTATTCTTCCTAAGACAGTATATTCTCTCATCCCTCTCCCCGTCTTTGGTAGAAGCTGCAAGAATTGACGGTTCACCTGAGATATATACTTTCCACAAGATTGCTCTTCCCATCATATCACCTGCTATGGCGACTATGGGTATCATGGGATTCATCGGCAACTGGAATAACTACCTGCTTCCGATGATCATCCTCAACAAGAATGAGAAATTCACTCTCCCTGTAATGATGGCAACCCTTCGTGCATCCATTGATGCTGCCAAGAACCAGGGCGCTACATATCTTGCGGTAGCGATATCCGTAATACCGATTCTGCTCGTATTCTGCTTCTTCTCGCGATATATTATCAGCAGTATATCAGCAGGTGCGGTCAAAGAATAAAAACAAGGCCAACAGAAGCTGTCACTTAGGTGGCAGCTTTTATTGATGAAATGGCGAAAACTTCCCACTTGTACGTTGCAGTATTACCAAGGGCTTTGCTGGGGCAGGTAGTATATAGATCATTTCCATGCTGTTAATCGTTTTATAATTCATGGCATGCTATCTGGAGATTCCCATTCTGGGGTCCAAACTCGCTTCGCTCAGACAGGTGGACCCCGGGCAGAATGGAAATCTCCATCTACCATGCTCATGAATTTGATAAAACGATTAAAAAGCATGGAAATGATCTATATACTACCTGCCCCAGTAAAGACTTTGGGGATGCCGGCCCGTCCAAGTGGGAAGTTTGAGTGAAACTCTACACATGATATAATTATGCCAAATCTATTGGATCTTTTTGGCAACATAATGAAAGGATAAGTGTAGAAAGTGGGTAGAAACAATCTAGTTAAGAAACAGTGCGTTCTTTTGTTATCACTTATCATGCTAGCCGGATGCGCAGATGCTGCAGGTGAGGGGGGGAATGTACCTGCTGCAGACACGGGTGTCATAACTCTTGACTGGTATGTGAACTATTCCTGGTTTGTTACGGACTGGGGTGAGAATATGGTGTCTCAGAAGTTCACTAAGGATACAGGAGTAGATATAAATTTCATTACACCTATGGGCAATGAGACCAATAAGCTTGAGTCGCTTATTGATTCAGATTCACTGCCTGATATTGTAACTATAGGATGGTGGGAGCCGCAGATTCAGACGATGCTTGATAGGGGGATGGTATATCCTCTTAACGAGCTTGCGGATATGTACGATGCTTCTTTTTACGATGTGACTGATGATATGGTCAGGGACTGGTATACCATGAGTGATGGCAATATCTACGGATATCCCAACTCTACCTACACGCCCAAAGACTTGGAAGAGCATGACAATATCG
Source organism: Butyrivibrio fibrisolvens (assembly GCF_037113525.1). NCBI lineage: Bacteria > Bacillati > Bacillota > Clostridia > Lachnospirales > Lachnospiraceae > Butyrivibrio > Butyrivibrio fibrisolvens. The sequence continues at coordinate 184,875 of NZ_CP146963.1, forward strand.
CATCCAATCAGACTTTTCTTGTAAGGAAAGATATATATGAAGCTATAGGAAGTCCTGATATGAGTACTCCGGAAGGCTTCTATAATGCAGTAGTTAAGGCTGCCGAGATGTTTCCGGAAGTAGACGGCAAGCCTCTTATACCGATAGGCGCGCATGAATTTGAGCAGGACGGGTGCGTATCTTTTGACCAGTATCTGCAGAACTTCCTGGCGGTTCCTTATGAGAAGGACGGGGTCAAATATGACAGGAAGACTGACCCTGAGTATCTAAGGTGGCTCAAACTCTTCAGAAAGCTATGTGAAGAAGGGTATCTGGCTGATGATATCTTCGTAGACAGGCGGACACAGACAAGTGAGAAGGTAAGCGAGGGGCGATACTTCTGCATGCTGTATCAAAGGACTGACCTTGCAGATCAGGAGAAGGAGCTCTATGCCAAGGATCCTGATAAGATCTACATAGCAGTAGACGGTCCAAGGAATTCTAACGGCGATGATCCTGTGCTTCCTTCTAATGGTATAGTTGGCTGGACTCTGACCTTTATATCCAAGAATTGTAAAGACCCTGAAAGGGCTATAAAGTTCATGGACTATATGTTAAGTCAGGATGGGCAGAAGCTTTTGTATCTGGGGATAGAAGGTGAGACATACGATATGGTAGGAGATGTCCCTGTTATGAAAGAGGATGTTAAGAAGATCCTCTCTACAGATCGTGAGACGTATGATGCCATATACGGAGCGGATGATACCTACTGGATGCTTCAGAACAATGTAATGCAGCTTGACTGGCATATGGAGACGGAAGAGCCTCTCAAGCAGCTTGAAGAGTGGACATATCCCTATACTACATATCTGGGTCAGTACGATGTTATCATCAATGAGGACTCGGAGATAGGAAGGATATATTCTGCCTGCAGAGAGCTGTGGGGAGATACGCTTCCAAGGCTTCTTCTGGCAGGTTCAGATGAAGAGTTCGATGAGATATTGGAAGAGTATATAAGTCAGCGTACGAGTCTTGGCTACGACAGACTTATGGAAGAAGAGACCAGACAGATGATAGAGAACAAGAAGAGACTTGGAATGGAATAAGCCGCTATATTGTGCGAGGGTTTGGATGAAAGAAGGAAGCTTTTTTGGCAATTTAAAAATAAATAGCAGATTCACCCTTGTGATCCTTGCTTTTACCTTCGTTCCTATTGGCGTTATGGCAGGTGTCCTTTTTAGGAATCTTGAAACAGATGCTATAAAAGAAAGCTATAACTACATGGAAGCCAAGGTTACAAGAGACTATGCGATGATCTCGACCAATATCGAATCGATCAATATGTCTACAAGGTTCTTTTTGTCGGATGAGGGACTTTCGGATATTCTTACGATGGCCTATGATGGTCAGGACCTTGATACAAGGCAGATTCTTGACTTTTATAATACGCAGGTGGCTGATCTTGAAAGGCTTGTTAATAATAATCCTGTACTGTATGCAGTAAGAGTATACGGCGTTAATGACAATGTGCAGGAGATGATGCCTGTTTTGTACAATAACACCCGTATGAAGAAATTGTCATGGTACGACGATGTCAAAGAGGGCTGGCATTTTGGATATCACGATACCCTCTTTTCCTCACTTACTACAGATCAGGGGACAGAGCTTGCCGGTCTATGCAGTCAGGTTACAGATTATGACAGAGGCGTTATCGGATATGTGGAAGCGGCGATGCCGCTTAAGACTATGTTCCCGGGAGTGTATGAAGGTGATGATACTCTGTACAGCTTCTTTGTAAGCAGTAGTGGACAAGTTCTCTTTGGAAGTACTAAAGATAACACAGAAAGCTTGGAGGCAAGCACAGGTTACAGCAAAGAGCCTGATTTTGGCGATGGTCTTGATGATAGTACATATTATAGATCTGATAAAGTGGATGAAAGTCTTATTATAGACGCATTTACTACAGATCTTGGAGATCTTGACAGGCAGATAATATACAAGAAGATCTCAGGAAGATACCTGACTATAGCGCGGTATCCTATACGAAGCCTTGATGGTGTTATGTATAGTGTCCAGGATATTACCAGTCAGGTATGGGCCGTATATCATAGGCGCAATATTTTTGTCTTTATAATGACTATAGTCCTGTTCGTCACAGCAGGTCTTATATACAGGATTGTAAGGCGTTTCCAGAAAGAGGTGCTGTCCAAAAGCTCAGAACTTAGATCTCTTCAAAACCAGATCAATGCCCATTTCATCTACAATGTACTTGAGTCTATCAAGATGATGGCCGAGATAGATGAAAAGTATGAGATATCGGATGCCATAACTTCTCTTGGCAAGCTTATGAGATATAGCATAAAGCAGGGCTTTGGCAATGTGCATCTTAGTGATGAGCTTGAATATATCAAGAACTATGTGCTCCTTATAAACTTAAGGTATGATTTTGAAGTTATATTGTCGCTGAATGTACCTGGGGATCTTCTAAGTCAGGAGATACCTAAGATGTCACTGCAGCCTATAGTAGAGAACGCGGTACTTCACGGCATAGAGCCTGTGGCAGCAGATACGACTATTTATATCAAAGCCTGGGAAGATGATGATAGATTCCGCATAGAGATTACGGATTCCGGTAAGGGCATGGATGAAGGTGAGCTTCAAAACCTTTTAAAACGTATACATGGTGAGATAGAAGAAAGCGGCGGAAGAGGAAACGGCATAGGGCTTAAAAATGTTGAGGACCGTATTAAGCTGACGTTTGGATCAGAGTACGGACTGGAAGTATATTCTAAGCCCCTTAAATATACTAAGGTTTCTATAGTACTTCCAAGAAGAGATCTGGAGAAAAAGTAGTTCGTAAATACTGGTGTACTGACTTGCTCAAATTTCAAATAACAGATATGTGAAATATAAGCAGGTCAGCTGTATATAAAGAAGTGGCAGGTGAACATGCATACATTATTGATCGTAGAAGATGAGAAAATGATACGACAGGGTATAAAAGCTATGGTACAAAGAAGCGGTGTTCCTGTTGACAATATCCTTGAGTGCTCTAACGGGGAGGATGCGCTTAATCTAATGCATACAACCCATGTTGATGTCATGTTCACAGATATCAGAATGCAGAAGATGGACGGGATCGAGCTTGTAAGAAGGGTAGGAGAGCTTGACGATAAGCCGCTCATAGTTGCAATAAGCGGCTATGACGACTTTTCATATGCTGTTGAGATGCTTAGAAACGGCGTTAGAGAGTACCTGTTAAAACCTGTTGAGAGAGATAAGATAGCCGAAATCCTTAGAAAGCTTAATGCCGAACTTGAAGAAAGAACTGATGAGCAAAATAAGGATAAAGAGCTTGGACTTAGGCAGATAAGAGATCTGCTTGATAAGGAGCTTGATGAACAGAAAAAGAAGCTGATAATAGATAAGTATTCTTTATACTTTTTTGATACTTTATATAGGGTATGTATATATAAGTGTGAAAAGAGTAAAGCAGGTAACAGCGCAGACGATGCCAGGCATCAAGGTCATGAAGATCCTGGCTCCAAAATGGATGGTAATAACTACTCAGATCAGTATGAAGCCATTTCTTTTGACGATCAGGACGGATCAGTGGTCATACTAAAAGAGGACATGGTCAGAGCTTTTATCAATAATGAAATGCCTGATAAGTGCGCGGGGTTAAGCGATGTTCATGAAGGGCTGTCAAGCCTGTTGGATGCATACAAGGAAGCTGTATCTATGCGTAAGCTTTCTTTTATCAAAGGAAAAACATGCGTATATGGATCCGATAAGTTTGAAAGTGTAAATCCTAATTTAAAAGAAAAAGCAAAAGAGCTTCTGACAGAAACTGAGCGCACCAAGAGGATTCAGATCATAGGAACTGATAAGACAGAAGATGTCATATACAGATGGAAGCAGCTCTTTAAGGTGCTGGAAAATGGTCAGATAGATATTGAAGAGTTCTGCGATGAAATGGACGCGAGCCTTTCTTCGATACCGCAGGTTTATAGGGACAATGTTACAGATGACGATCTTAAAATGGTAGAGTCTTTGAAAAAGCTTAGTGAATACGACAACCTGTCTGAATATCAGAACCTTTTTATGGACTGGCTCCTTAATTTAAACCAAAGGCTTGGCAACAGACCAGATGACAGTAACATAAGACAGAAGATAGAACTGGCCAGGAAGTATATAAATGATAATTATAATAAAGATCTGAATATGGCCGTTGTATCTAACTATGTGTCCATGAACTATTCGCTTTTTTCCTATTCATTTAAGGGATATACCGGCAAGAATTTTGTGAATTATTTGAAGGAGATAAGGATAGAGAAGGCCAAGGAACTATTGACAAGTACCGACCTTAAGGTGATAGAGATAAGCCAGGAGGTTGGCTATGACAATGAGAAGCACTTTATGAAGACCTTCAAAGCCATGTGCGGAGTATCTCCCGGAGAGTATAGGAAGAATATGACAACCTGATGGTGAAATGGTGGCAGATGATCTCATGACTTAGAGCAAAGGGATCACTTGCCACTGGCAAGAATGTAGCAAATAGGCCGATTGAGAATGCCTTCGGCATTAGGCCTATCTACCAGGCTATATCCGCGCGCTTATCTTATATTCCTTCGGATTAAGTCTGTTATAGTTATCAAGATATGTCAGTATCTTCTTCTTAACTTCATCAGTAGATGCAGCATTCTTATTAAGCAGTATATGGAATGTTCCCTTATTTACACGCCCTGCGATCGCACCTTCCGGTATAGAGTTCCTGATAGCCTGAGAGATTACAGATATTGCAAAGTTCCCGGCTTCCTGACCGTGATCTTTGTTTATGCTATCAAGATCTTCTGTATTCACGATCATTAGGATATTGGCTGCATCGCTATCATCTATACTATCTGAACTGTTTTTATTCTTATAATATTCAAATCCCGCGCTGCTATACAGCCCTGTAAGTTCATCTTTCATATACAGCTCTTCAAGATGCGTAGCCATGGCATCGGATTTCTTTCTGTTCCTTATGTTATTAAGTAGCTGTGATAAGTTCACAAGATACTGTATTAGCTTAAATGGATACTTTATCCTGTTGTTCTCAAAGGTCATAACTATATATCCTATAGAGCCTGCATGGTTATATATAGGAGATACGATTATGGCATTTTCCTTATCTGACATTAGGAAGTCAGGCAGCAGCGTATTATTTTTGAAAGTGCAGGAAGGGAGCCTTTTGCCGTTTTGCAAAGCCAGATACATAGTAAGGGTGTCGGAGCTCTTTTCATAGCTTATAGAATCTGTGGAAGCTGTCAGAGTTAGTATCTTGTCTGACAGATTGCACCAGCTGTCGCTAAGAGCCAGGTAGAATCCATTACAGTTTTCAATTTCTCTTGCATACTCTTCTATAAGATCCAGCATATCTTCAAGATCGCTTGCAGGGCCGAAGGCAGAAGCTATCGTGGAAGACATCATGATAGATTTTTCAAGGTCAGATATCTGATGCAGAAGCGTGTGAGTATACATATGAACTCTTCTGTCAGAAGGGTAGCTGCAGCCGCAGGATCCTCCATATATCACTTTGGCAAAAACGCTTGTATTAGACCTCTCGCGTCCTCGGATAAGGCTGTGAAGGTTGCTTACTGCGATACGTCCAAGGTCATATACAGGATAAGATATGGTTGTAAGTGCCGGTATCATGTTCTGTCCTGCAGGCAGGTTATCACATCCTGATACGCCGAAATCCTCCGGGATCTTATATCCTTTATTTTCTGCAGTGATTATCAGCTCATAGGCAAGCCTGTCGTTATAGCAGATGATGGCATCCGGGATATTAGTCCCTTTTTGGGTAAGATGATCAAGAGCCCTATCGAAATCATCAGGTGTTTCATCACATACATAGTAGTCGTTATCATCTAATGACAGACCGTGATGGGACAGGGTCTCTTTGATGATGCCAAGTCTTAATTCAGAAATATCTGATTCACTCTTACACCCAAGGTAGCATATGCGCTTTGCACCGTGCATGCTTACAAAGTGCTCTGTAATGACAGAGAACATCGTACTATTATCCATAGTTACATTTGGAAAAAAAGGATCCGTATCATTGACTTCAATAACCGGAAGCCCGGACTTTTTTATAGCACCAGAGATCTTATCTCTGAGATCTCTGGATGCATATGTTCCGGATGCGAATATGACGCCGCTTAGATTCTCATAAACCGGGAGCCTTAGTATGCACTCTTCTATATTAGAAAGATCTCCAAGTGACTCGCCGTCATTGGTTGTGAATACCTGCGTCTGATAGCCGTGTTCAAGCGCCTTATCGATTATTCCCTGTGTGAGATTCTTTTGATATTCGCCATAAATGTGTGAGATAAAAAGAGCTATTTTTTTACTAAACATAATCCCCCAATTCATCATATACCCAAGCTTTGATCTGCTTCATAAGATCAAAGTGTTATTAAACCCAAAATTTATAAAATAAGATATTCAAACTTCCCACTTGGACGGTGCAGTAGCACCCAAGGTTTTGCTGGGACAAGCAGTATATAGATCATTGCCATGCTGTTAATCGTTTTATAATTCATGGCATGATATCTGGTGATTCCCATTCTGGGGTCCAAACTCGCTTCGCTCAGACAGGTGGACCCCGGGAAGAATGGAAATCTCCATCTATCATGCTCATGAATTTAATAAAACGCTTAAAAAGCATGGCAATGATCTATATACTGCTTGTCCCAGCAAAGCCTTGGGTGATACTGCACCGTCCAAGTGGGAAGTTTGAGTAAGATACACAAAACTTCTAAAATTTGCACACTAAAAATAAAAAAAGGTAGCGTATACATTTTATCATAGAATGGTATGATGATGACATAGCTGCTTTGATTGTACAAAACAGCCATGTCACATGGGGTGCGCAGGTTACATGCGCCGGAAAGGTATTTGATCATATGAAAAAATGGACAAGAGCTAATTTTCAACCAAATCTTCCTCTTGAAGGAGATAAGAAAGTTACAGCAAGCGCTGAGCATATAGAGCTGTCAATGCGGGCAGCAGCCGAAGGAATGGTACTTCTCAAAAACGAGAAGGATATACTTCCACTTGCAAAAGGGACTAGGGTTGCTCTTTTTGGCAAAGGAACTTTTGACTACGTAAAAGGAGGCGGCGGATCAGGAGACGTATATACCAAGTACGTAAGGAATATCTATGAAGGCTTCAAATCTCTTGGAGTAGATGTATTCGAGCCTTTATGCGAGTATTACAAAAAAGATGTAGATAGCCAGTATCAAAAAGGAGCAGCGCCGGGCATGACAGTAGAGCCGGAGCTTCCTGACGATCTATTAACATCAGCAGGATTTTATACAGATACAGCCATCATCAGTATCAGCAGATTCTCCGGCGAGGGATGGGATCGTTCAGATGTAGAGTATAACGGCGAGTACAATCCCTGGGAGACAGAAGTCAGCATGCCCAAAACTGCAGGCAGGATCTTCCCAAAGGGAGATTTCTATCTTACAGATGCTGAGCAGGAGATGATCAGCAAAGTAAGCGGCAAGTTTGCAAAGACTATAGTAGTCCTTAATGTGGGCGGCATCGTAGATACCAAGTGGATCAAGTGCGGTGAGAAGATAGGTGCGGCTCTTCTTGCTTGGCAGGGCGGAATGGAAGGAGGCCTTGCAGCTGCAAGGATACTCATGGGTATAGATAACCCGTCTGGTAAGCTTCCTGACTCTTTTGCCATAGATATAGATGACTACCCGTCTACAGAAGGCTTCCATGAATCGGTAGATTATGTAGACTATACAGAAGATATATATGTTGGCTACAGATATTTTGAGACTATAGAAGGTGCCAAAGAACGCGTAGTATATCCTTTTGGATACGGTCTTTCCTATACATCTTTTGACAAAGAGCTGATCAAAGTAGTTGAAGAAGATGACGGCTTCACATTCAGAATACGAGTTACCAATACAGGTAAGCTCGCCGGTAAGGAAGTTGCTGCTATCTATATGTCAGCACCTATGGGCCAACTTCAAAAGCCCTCAAGAGTCCTTGTTGCATTCGAAAAGACAAGACTTCTTGAAGCAGGAGATGCTCAGGTTATGGAGCTGTATGTATCCAGATACCAGCTGTCATCCTACGATGATCTTGGCAAGATAGAAGAGTCCTCCTATGTTATAGAAAAGGGAGAATACAGCTTCTACCTTGGATCAAGCGTAGAAGATGCCTTCGAGACAGAGTATAAGTTTAAGGCGTCTGAAGACATAGTTTATAAGAAGCTTTCAAGAAAGCTTGCACCGGTATCTTTGAAAAAGAGGCTCCTTGCAGACGGAAGCTATGAAGACCTCCCTACAGGTCCTGATGCTGATATTAACGAGTGCATATTTGAAAAGATGGTTCCGGGAACAGAAGAAGCTGTAGTTCCTGCGGACAGAGGAAGAGAACCGTATCTTCTTATGGATCCTTATAAGACCAAGGATACAAAGCCCCTTATAGAAGTCTATGAAGGGAAAATATCTATTGAAGACTTTATAGCACAGCTAAGTGATGATGATCTTATAGACCTTCTGGGAGGTCAGCCCAACAGAGGCGTTGCCAATACCTGGGGCATGGGCAATAAGCCGGAATACGGCGTACCTAACGTCATGACAGCAGACGGCCCTGCAGGAGTTCGTATAAATCCTGACTGCGGCGTAGTTACAACAGCATGGCCCTGCGCTACTCTTCTGGCATCTACCTGGAACAAGGAACTGCTTTATAAAGTCGGCGAAGCAGGAGGCAAGGAACTTAAGGAAAATAATCTCCAGATCTGGCTCACACCGGCTGTTAATATCCACAGAAGCCCTCTGTGCGGAAGGAACTTCGAGTACTATTCCGAAGATCCATATCTTGCAGGAAAGCTTGCATCAAGTCTTGTAAAGGGTATCCAGTCTCTGGGCGTAGCAGCAAGTGTCAAGCACTTTGCAGCCAACAACAAGGAGACCAATAGGAAACACAGCGATTCTAGAGTATCCGAAAGAGCCCTTAGAGAGATATACCTAAAGGCCTTCGAGATAATAGTCAAAGAGGCAGATCCATGGACCATCATGTCAGCCTATAACGCAGTCAATGGCCAGAGAGCATCAGAATCCAAGGACCTTCTTACAGGAATCCTTAGAGATGAATGGGGTTTTAAAGGAATGGTAACCAGTGACTGGTGGAACAGGGCAGAGCAGTACAAAGAGATCCTTGCAGGCAATGATGTTAAGATGGCCAATGGCTATCCGGACAGAGTAAGGAAAGCCATGGAGATGGGAGCTATACATAGAAGCGACTTGGAAATATGCGCAAAGCGTGTACTTATGATGATACTGAAGCTTGATTGATGGGACGTTATTACGAATAAAATTTGGAAAGAAGGAAGGCTTAGAGGTCGAACGCCAAATTTTATGCTATAACAGGACGTTATCACGAATAAAATTTGGAAAGAAGGAAGGCTTAGAGGCCGAACGCCAAATTTTATGCTATAATTGCCTCATATCATTCTAATTTCGGGGGTCCTTGCCATGGAAAATAAAAAAGCAGTTGTATCACTTGGTCACGAAGCACTTGGATATACAACTAATGAACAGAAAGAAGCAGTATCTAAAACTGCAAAAGCACTTGCTGATCTTGTAGAGGCAGGCTATCAGCTTACAATAACTCATTCTAACGGTCCACAGGTCAGCATGATACATAAGGCAATGACTGAGCTCCACAGAATATATATTGACTACACTGCAGCGCCAATGAGTGTCTGCTCTGCTATGAGCCAGGGCTATGTAGGTTATGACCTTCAGAGTTCACTTCACAGCGAGCTTGAAAAGAGGGGCATTTCCAGATCCGTTGCAACTATTCTTACACAGGTAACTGTTGATCCTTATGATGAAGCTTTCTATTCACCAACCAAAAGGATCGGAAGATTCATGTCCAAAGAGGACGCAGATGCTGAGATCAAGAAGGGTAATTTTGTAAAAGAGATTCCTGGCAAAGGATATCTCAGGATCGTAGCAGCACCAAAGCCTATCAGCATTGTTGAGCTTGATACGATTAAGCTTCTTGCAGATGCAGGACAGGAAGTAATCGCCTGCGGCGGTGGCGGAATCCCGGTTCTTGAACAGGAGCACAAATTTAAGGGAGCATCAGCAGTGATCGAAAAGGATGCAATTGCTGGAAAGCTTGCAGCAGATCTTAAGGTTGACCGCCTTGTTATCCTTACATCTGTTCCTAGTGTTTATACATCTTTTGGAAAAGAGGATCAGGCTCCTATAGAGAAGATGACTGTAGCTGAAGCTAAAAGCTTTATTGAAAAAGGTGAGTTTGGAGAAGATGATATGCTTCCTAAGATCGAAGCTGCCATCACTTTCCTTGAAGCAAATCCTGAAGGTTCAGTTCTTATAACATCACTTGATCATGTATCAGAAGCACTTAAGGGACGCGCAGGTACATTCATCACAGCATAAATAAAAAACGATTCTGTCATATAAGGCAGAATCGTTTTTTTATTAGGAAAAACTTGTCTTGAGCGGTGTGAGAAATTACTTATATATATTATTAGTTGTCTTCGCTAGTGTTTGTAGGCATAGTAGTTACATTTTCATCGGTTGTATAAAACTCGGTATCATCCGGATAATTAAAACCTGATTCCAGATAAATTTTTCCATCGTCTGAAATGAAAAGGTTCAGGTTCCTTGTACATCCATGAGGAGCAACAGATGTAAACCATCTTCCTGATACAACTTCGCCATCATCAAATGTTGCTTCGCCCTGAGATGTTTCAAAATAACCTAAAAGAATCGCATCTTCGAAATATTCGTTATAATCAAGACCGTTTTGTTCGAGAAGTTCTTTGATAGCATCAAGTTCGTCTTCTGTAAAAGCAAATTCAATATCGTGTGCATTCAGATATTCAGGATCGCCTGTTACATAGGTTCCGTTAGCACTGCAACCTGCTCCCATGCATCCAAAGCCGATCTGTTTAACTTCCATTGAGTCTGCAGTTACCTTAAACAGATAAACTGCGTCCCATTCTTCATCTTCTGCATACATCATATTTTCTGTAAGGAAATATCCAGTTAGATCAACAATATCACCTGTGTTTCCATAGTGATCAAACCAGCCGTTTATAGTACAGGTATTGTCATCAGCTTTTTCTATAGTGATATCGGCTTCCTGTCCCATTGTTACAAAGGTTCTGTTCCAGGTACCGATAAAACTGTCACCCGTACATTCTGAAGCACCGTTTTGGAGAGTTTCAAGCTGGGTTGTATCAATTTCAGTTGGAACATTTAAAAAGAGCTCGTCAAAAAGATCTATTGCTGCAATGGAATTTTCATATGAAGAAATAAGAGCTGTTGATTCATCGTCAATAGTGGTGATACTGCTATCAGATGATGAGTCATCTACAGATTCGGATTCATTTGATGCATCCGGTTCATCTATAACAGAAACTTCAGATGTAGAATCATCTGATCCGGAAATATTGGCAAGATCACTGCTGCTACATCCGATAAGGACAGCAGTGATCATAGAAGCAAGTAGCAATGTAACTAAACGTTTTTTCATAATTTATCCTCTTGTCATGTGAGCATAACCCTATTTCAGAACTACTAATATTAAAACCCATAACAAGGGTATTTTCAAGAACCTTCTATCCTATAAAAATGTCGGTTCATCGTATTATTATGTACAAAAGATACAATAATGAATTAGTGGGAAGAATAGATATATTCTAAGAAAGGTGCTTTATGTTAAAAAAGTCCCCGGAATTTTTTATATAGGATTCCGGGGCCTTTTAAAAACATTACAGCAATGACTTAAAAAATGAGTTATATACCAAAAATATGACTTTTTGTCACTTCGTTCCAAAAGTCATACTTTGATGTAGTTTTTACAGATCAGATACGCGGAATACCTCGAGGAGTGCTGTCAGTTCGTTTGATACATTTTCAAGAGTAGCTGACAAGTCGCTGATATTCTCAACGGTATTATTAACTTCCTGCATGGAAGCACTTGTTTCCTGAGCACTTGCTGCATTTTCTTCAGATATTGCCGAAAGGCTGCTCATTGTATCATTAAGATCTACGCACTTGGTTCTTGTAAGTTCAGCAGCATCTTTTGCTTTTGAGAAGTTTTCGCGTACATCTGCGATCATGTTTATAACATCTCTTACAGCGTCTGCAGTTTCATCACTGATCTGCTGCTGTCCGCTAACAGCTTCGTTGAGCTGACTAACGGTTGATACAGCTGATTCGGAACTATCCAGGAGACCTTTCATGATCTCGCCGATACGCTGAGCTGACTGAGATGATTGCACAGACAGATCCTGAATCTCAGTAGCAACAACTGCGAATCCCTTACCTGCTTCACCTGCTCTTGCAGCTTCAATGGAAGCGTTGAGTGAAAGAAGATTTGTACGTGAGCTTATCTCGTTGATAGCAGCAACAGCATTCTGAACTTCTTCTACAGAATCGCCCATAGCTTTAACTTTTTCTGATACATCAAGAAGCGAATTAGCGGACTGGGTCATTGCGTCTTTTAATTTTTCAAAATTAGCCTGCATGTTATCAGAAGATTCAGCCATCGCAGTAGCTTTTTCATCAGCTGCATCTACTTCTGTGTTGAGTGTTTCAACGTTAGAAAGAATTTCCTGAATAGCATTAACGCCGTCCTGAACACTTTCTGCCTGATTTGTAGCACCGTCAGCAATTTCACTTACTGCAATGGTGATATTCGCACTGTTGTCCTTGGTTTGTGCAGCACCGTGTGCAAGTTCTATAGAAGAATTGTTGACGGTTGCAGAATTGTTTTTGGCACCCTTTAACAGTTTACTTACAGAATGTCTTGTCTTTTCGAGCTGCTGCATCAGGTTACCAAAGTCATCTGTCTGATTTTCATATTTTGGTTCGATATGCCTTGAGAAGTCGCCGCCTCCCATTTCGTCAAGCCAGACGGAGGTGTCTTTGAGAGGATTAACGATAGATCTTGTGATCATAACGGTAAGGACTATTGCGATTATGATAAGTACAATACCTACTGATATAGACAGGATTCCAATGTTTGTTGCCTTGTTCTGCAGGGTGGTTTCGTGCTTAGCTGTTGTGGTTTCAATATAATCGATATAGTTACCTGTTCCGATTACCCATTGGAAAGGTTCATAAACCTTTGTATAAGCTCTCTTGGGAGAAGCCACGGTCTCGCCTTCTTTTGGGAAGTAGTATTCATTAAAATATCCGGTTTCGGGATTTTTTTTGGCACCTTCGATAAAGTCAGCAACCATTGCGAAGCCCTGACTGTCTTTGGCACCAAGTCTGTTAGTACCCTCTGTATCATTTCCAAGAAGTACTACATTATCGCCATCGTATGTATCAACCCAGAGGTAACCTGCTTCGCCATATCTGATACCTCTTATTACGGTAGCAGAATACTCCTTTGCTTCCTCTATAGTCATTCCGCTTTGGGTTAACTGATTATACATTTCGCAGATTGAGATGGCAGTCTCAACTTCGTTTCTGATCTGGTCATCATAATCCTGACTGATTGATTCCGTGATAGTGGAAACGGCAGAAGTCTGAATTCCGTTCATGCCGGAGATAGACATGGCAACGAGAGCTACCATGGCGATTATCATTGCTGCAAGAAGCATGCTGAGTTTGGTTCTTACTTTCAGGTTCTTCATAGGATCACCTCATTTTTTTTAAGATTTACTTATAAAAAACGATAAGACCGACGACTAAAGCTTATTTCGGACTCTTCGGACTGATAAATTAGTGAAAATTCATGCTGAAAAAATATTTTACTCTTTTAATCAATGAATAATGAAAGAAGACTGATCCAATGTGGCCGCTTTAAGGTCAATCTGATCTAATAGTTCTTTTTCCAATTGAGGTTGTGATATACTATAGAAGTGTTTGTAGCTATTGTTTAAAGGTGTCAGGAATCGTTACAGATGACTGCGCATTGAACTTATAAATAGCAAGTACATCTAAAGTACGACATGGAGGAGTATTAGCATGGATATCGCACTTAAAATCACCCAGGAACTTAATGTTAATAAATGGCAGGTTGAAGCAGCCATTAAGCTTATCGATGAGGGTAATACAATCCCTTTTATTTCCAGATATAGAAAAGAAGTGACAGGTTCACTTAATGATGAGCAGCTTAGAAACCTTGACGAGAGACTTAAATATTTAAGAGGACTTGAGGAAAAGAAGCAGACCGTTCTTGCATCAATTGAAGAGCAGGGTAAGCTTACAGAGGAACTTAAAAATAAGATCATAGCAGCTGAAACGATCGTAGCTGTAGATGATCTCTATCTTCCTTACAGACCTAAGAGGAAAACAAGAGCAAGCGTTGCAAGAGAAAAGGGTCTTGAGAAGCTTGCTGATATTATAAAAGAGCAGAAGATCACTATTGATGAACTTATCGCAAAGGCAGCAGAGTTTGTTACATCAGGCGATGTACCTGCAGATAAGGAAGTTAAGAATGTTAAAGACGCTCTTCAGGGAGCAAAGGACATCATCGCTGAGGACCTTTCTGATAATGCGGATGTTCGTACATATATCCGTGAAGCAACAATGCAGGAAGGTGTTATATCATCAACTGCCAAGGATGAAAAGGCAGAGAGCGTATACGAGCAGTACTATGCTTATGAAGAGCCGGTAAGTAAGATCGTAGGCCACAGAGTTCTTGCTCTTAACCGCGGCGAAAAAGAGAAATTCTTAAACGTTAAGATAACAGCACCTGTAGACAGGATTCAGATGTTCCTTAATAAGACACTTAGTCCTGATGGAGAGAATTCTCTTTCTCCTGTAATAGCAGAGATCTGCCAGGATTCATATGATCGTCTTATCGCACCTGCTATCGAAAGAGATATAAGAAACGAGCTTACAGAAAAAGCTGAAGATTCTGCCATCACAGTATTTGGTAAGAACCTCCAGCAGCTTCTTATGCAGCCTCCAATCGCAGGTAAGACTGTACTTGGATGGGATCCAGCTTTCAGAACAGGATGTAAGCTTGCAGTAGTAGATTCTACTGGTAAAGTTCTGGATACAAAGGTTATTTTCCCAACAGCACCTCAGAATAAGGTGGATGAGGCTAAGTTTGAACTTAAGAAGCTTATAAAGCAGTATGGAATAAACCTTATCTCAGTTGGTAACGGAACAGCGTCCCGTGAGTCTGAGCAGGTTATCGTAGAGCTTATTAAGGAAGTTGATACTCCTCTCCAGTACGTTATCGTTAATGAGGCGGGTGCATCTGTATATTCTGCAAGTAAGCTTGCAACAGAGGAATTCCCTCAGTTTGATGTAGGTCAAAGGTCTGCTGCGTCAATTGCAAGACGTCTTCAGGATCCTCTTGCAGAGCTTGTTAAGATTGATCCTCAGTCAATCGGTGTCGGTCAGTACCAGCACGACATGAACCAGAAGAAGCTTGCAGAAGCACTTGGCGGAGTTGTAGAAGACTGCGTTAACAAGGTTGGTGTAGATCTTAATACAGCATCAGCACCTCTTCTTACATATATTTCAGGTATCAGCAAGCCTATCGCCAAGAATATTGTTGAGTATAGAGAGAAGAACGGCAGATTCACATCCCGTGACCAGCTCCTTAACGTTCCTAAGCTTGGACCGAAGGCTTATGAGCAGTGCGCAGGTTTCCTCCGAATTCATGATGGTGATAATCCTCTTGATGACACATCAGTTCATCCTGAGACTTATGGTGCTACAAGAAAGCTTATGGAGACACTTGGCATTACAATGGAGGATGTAAGAAAAGCTCAAAAGGCAGCAGCAAAGAGCATCGCTCCAGGAGCGCAGAAGGCTGCGGCAGAGCAAAAGAGTAAAAATGCGGGTTCCAAAAATGATGGAAATCGAAAGAATAACAATAAAGTAGTAATAAGAAATACAGGCACAGCTATGGGTGCAGCTTTGGCAGCAGCACTTGGCGGAGCATTTGTTTCTGATGCTTCTGATAATAAGTCATCAGGTAAGGGTGCATCTAATAATAAGAACTCTTCAAATAATGCGGGAGCATCAACTGCTGGCGCATCTTCAAGTCTTTCTGCCAAGATCAAGGATAAGGCAAAGCTTGCAGCAGATCTTGGAATCGGTGAGATAACTCTTACTGATATCGTATCTGAGCTTGAAAAGCCAAGCCGTGACCCTCGTGAGAGCATGCCGGCACCTGTTCTTCGTTCAGATGTAATGGATATGAAGGACTTAAAGCCGGGAATGATCCTTAAGGGAACAGTCCGTAATATCGTAGATTTCGGCGCCTTCGTTGATATAGGTGTTCACCAGGACGGACTTGTTCACATATCTCAGATCACAGACCGCTTCATCAAGCATCCGCTTGAAGCTGTGAGCGTTGGAGATATCGTTGAAGTTCAGGTAATAGAAGTAGATATCAAGAAACAGAGAATCGGTCTTACAATGAAAATCAAGGCTCAGAAATGATATATCTTGTGACTTTGAAATAGTAGGTGTAAAGCCTTGTTTACGTGATTATTGGATAGAGGTATATGAGGAAAAAAATCTTATCTGCTCTTCTTCTCATAACGGTTCTGTTCGGGCAGCTGTCTATAGTAAGCATTGGCAGCAGCATGGATGAAACTATAGCGGACATGGAGGCTCAGGAAGCTGAGACCAAGGAAAAGATATCAGACCTTGAAAAGCAGACCAAGGAGACTCAGGATGCTATAAATGAGCTAAATGAGCAGAAGCAGCAGACTCAGAATAACGTATCAAGCCTTCAGGATCAGAAATCTGACCTGCAGGATACGGTTGATGATTATTCTGACAAACTTGATACTCTGAGCGCAGAGATAGCTGATACTGAAAGTGCTATGGCAGAGGTTTCTGCGCAGATCGTGGAACTTAATGCAAAGCTTCAGGAGACAGAAGCCTTAAGAAAAGAGCGATATGAGAGCCTTAAAAAGCGAATGCAGATGATCTACGAACGAGGAGGCGAAGAAAGCCTTCTTATGATCTTGTTTGATGCAAAATCGCTTAAGGATTTTCTGACATTATATGAGTATATAAATGATGTAGTCGTATATGATCAGACCAAGATTGCAGAATATCAGGCGCTTGTCGACAGCATTGCTGCCCAGGTTGCAGAAATTGAGCTTAAAGAAGCTGAGCTTAATGAATATCAGGCAAGCCTTGATGAAAAGCATGGAGAACTAGCAGATCTTACAGATACAGTTATGGGACAGCTTTCATCCACAAACAGCGCCCTTTCTTCTGAAAGAAGTAAGCTCGATGATTATGAAAAGCAGCTTTCTGAACTTGACGAGAAAATGAAATCTCTTGAGTCTCAGACCGCAGCTGCTCAGGCAGAACTTGCTAAGCAGATCGCAGAAAGACTTGCGCTTACCAAGGAAGATACATCAGGTTCCTACGCTGCATCTGCATCTGAGCTTGAATGGCTTGCAGCTACCATACAGGCTGAAGCCGGAGGTGAATCCTATACAGGTAAGCTTGCAGTTGGCTCCGTTATAATGAACAGGGTTAAAAGTTCCGCATTCCCTAATGATATCGTCAGTGTCATTACTCAGAATATGCAGTTTGCATCCTACCGTTCAGGTAAGGTTGAGCTTATAATAGCAAACGGTCCCAATTCCACCTGTATTCAGGCGGCACAGGAAGTTTTGGACGGTGCCCGTGTTGGTGATTATCTGTTCTTTATGACACAGTACTGGGCAGATTATTATGGGATCAGTGAGTATACAATGATCGGTAACCATGCCTTTTTCTACAGATGGGTTACCAATAAAAAGTCTGATGGCGGAGGGAGCTCTGAAGAAAGTGCACCGGGGGATCCTGCGCCGCAGGAAGCAGCACCTGCTGAAAATCCGCCGGAAGAAGCACAACCTGAGCAGGCTCAGCCGGAAGAAACCACGCCGCCTGATGCTGCGCCGCCGGAAGAAGCTCCGCAGGAAACCCCTCCGGAAGATTCTGGAGGAGATGCGGGTTCTGAGTAATACTCTTATGCATCCTAGTCTAATGTTTCTGTTAGTATAAAAATACAATTTATCGTTTGTTTTGATAATTATTATTGATACGATAACTTGTGATTGTTGAATTCTTACTGTAAGTATTTGGGTTTTGCGGATAAAAACGGTAAATTGTCTATTGATATATAAGAAATTGTATTGTAGTATATGTGTGGACGTATGTGAATTGCGCCCACACATATTTTTATAAGTTCTCTTATTCAGAGTGGTGGAGGTACATAGGACCTGTGAAGCCACGGCAACCCCTTAATTATTAGGAAGGTGCCAACCTGAGCGTGCAAATTACGAGCAATAAGAGGATCTGAAGCCAATAATCAGTTCCGCTTGTTTGTGCACGCAACAAGCGGATTTTTTACGCGTTATGGCAGAGCTGCCATGACCGTGGTGTGTTCGCACACAGAAAGGAAACATAATGGATAAGTTTATTTTCACATCAGAGTCAGTTACAGAAGGACATCCTGATAAAATCTGCGACAACATCTCTGACGCAATTCTTGATGCCTGCATGGCACAGGACCCAATGAGCCGCGTTGCCTGCGAGACAGCAGCCTGCACAGGTTTCGTTCTCATCACAGGTGAGATCACAACAAAGGCTAACGTTGACTATGCTAAGATCGCTCGCCAGACAATCTGCGAGATCGGTTATGACAACTCAGCTAAGGGTTTTGATGGTAACACATGTGCTGTACTTGTAGCTCTTGACCAGCAGTCAGCTGATATCGCTATGGGTGTTGATAAGGCTCTTGAAGCAAGAGAGAACCAGATGACAGATGAGCAGCTCGAAGCTATCGGTGCTGGTGACCAGGGTATGATGTTCGGTTATGCTACAAACGAGACAGAAGAGTACATGCCTTATGCAATCAGCCTTGCACACAAGCTTACAAAGAAGCTTACAGAAGTTCGTAAGAACGGCACACTTGACTACCTCAGAGCAGATGGTAAGAGCCAGGTTTCTGTTGAGTATGATGAGAACGGTAAGGTTAAGAGACTTGAAGCTATCGTTATCTCAACTCAGCATGATGAAAAGGTAACTCAGGAGCAGATTCATGAGGATATCAGAAAGTACGTTATCGATGCAGTTGTAGACCTTTCACTCGTTGATGACAATACTAAGATCTATATCAATCCTACAGGCCGTTTCGTAATCGGCGGACCTCAGGGTGATGCTGGTCTTACAGGTCGTAAGATCATCGTTGATACTTACGGCGGAGCAGCTCGTCACGGCGGCGGTGCTTTCTCTGGTAAGGACTGCACAAAGGTTGACCGTTCTGCTGCATATGCAGCAAGATACGTTGCTAAGAATATCGTAGCAGCAGGCCTTGCAGACAGAGCTGAGATCCAGCTTTCATACGCTATCGGTGTAGCACAGCCTACATCAATCCTTGTAGATACATTCGGAACAGGTAAGGTTTCTGATGAGAAGCTTACAGAGGCAGTTCGTAAAGTATTCGATCTTCGTCCTGCTGGAATCATCAAGATGCTCGACCTTCGTCGTCCTATCTACAAGCAGACAGCAGCTTACGGCCACTTCGGACGTAACGACCTTAACCTTCCTTGGGAGCAGACTAACAAGGTTGAAGAGCTCAAGGCAGCAGTTAATGCATAATAAGTTGGTAAGAGCATAAATATATAAGCGCCCCTTGAAGAAATTCAAGGGGCGCTTTTTTAGGTTATCTGTACATTTTCATTTCCAAAGCGGTCCTGAAGCATATTCATTACTTCATTACCGGCATTGAATTTGATGGCAGGATATTTTTTCATCTGCTTTGTGTCTTTGAGGTAGGCGATTATGGAATCTTTACCGCCATGGCCTTCTATTATTCCAAGCATTTCTTTTTCGCTACTATCAAAGGCATCCCTGTTTGCAAACTGTACCCATACGGTTCTGGGCACCTCTTCAAAGGTCATGACTTTGTCAGCGATAAGCTTGGCATTCTTTTCATCTTCTACAGATACATGGCCTTCTATTATTACGTGGGCATCTTCATTAAGCTTCATGGCAGCGCGTTCGTAAGTCTTGGGGAAGACGATTACTTCAACTGCTCCTGTCAGGTCTTCCAGTGTTACGAATGCCATCATTTTGTCATTTTTGGTATATTTTGTTCTTCTTTCAGTTATCATTCCTGCAAGAATAGCTTTCTGGCCGTCCTTAACTTCCGGTATACCTGTTTCTTCATCCAGATAGAAATCTGTAGTGATGTTGGACGTACGTTTTTTCATGAAGGAAGCATAGGCTTCAAGCGGGTGACCACTTACATAAAAGCCGAGGACTTCTTTTTCAAAAGCAAGAAGTTCTTCCTTCTCGAATTCGGCAACATTAGGAAGAGGTATTTCGAACTGTCTTTTAACCTCAGGAGTCGCCAGATCGAAGAGTGACATCTGACCTGCCATGGTGTTCTTGTTGTTGTGAAGAGAGTCCATGATGCCAGAATATGCGTACATGTACTGGCGTCTGTTTCCACCAAGGCAGTCAAGGGCGCCTGACTTGATGAAGGCTTCTACGGCGCGCTTGTTGAGCTGGCCATCGCCTGACATTCTTGTAAGGAAGTCGTTTAAATTTCTGAACTTACCGTTTAGGTGGCGCTCAGCTACTACAGCTTCAATGACTGGGGTTCCGACTGACTTAATTGCAGTGAGGGCATAGAGGATTGCTTTCTTGGTATCGCCTTTTTCATCAGTATAGGTACTTACGGAAAATCCTACTTCGCCCTGATTGATGTCGGGAGCCAGGATCTCTATACCCATAGAGTGACATACGGATATGTAATAGGAAATCTTGGATGGTACATCTATTACGGAGGTCATGAGGGAAGCCATGAACTCAACAGGGTAATAGTACTTAAGCCATGCTGTCTGCATTGCAACAACGGCGTAGCATGCAGCGTGGGATTTATTAAATGCGTACTTGGCAAAGTCCATCATGGAGTCGTAGATGGTATTTGCAATATCCGCAGATATTCCTTTGGATGCGCATCCGGGAACATTTTCATCAGGGTTGCCATTAACGAAGTTATTGCGTTCAACTTCCATGACGTGCTGCTTTTTCTTACTCATGGCACGTCTTACAAGGTCAGCTCGGCCCAGAGTATAACCGCCCAGCTGCTGAACGATCTGCATAACCTGCTCCTGGTATACGATACAGCCGTAAGTTGGCTTTAGGATAGATTCAAGTTCAGGCGTGTCATAGGTTATGGATGACTGGTCGTTCTTGCCCTGAATATATTTAGGTATGAAATCCATTGGGCCCGGACGGAAAAGAGATATTCCCGCTATGACATCTTCAAGTGACTGAGGCTTAAGATCCTTCATGAAAGCCTGCATTCCGCCTGATTCAAGCTGGAAGATTCCATCTGCGTGTCCGCTTCCTATAGAAGCAAGGACTTTGGGATCGTTGTAATCTATGTTGTCTATATCGATGTAGTTTGGATCGCCTTTTTTTGCTCCAATAGAAGCGTTGGCCGCGTTAACGGCATCCTTTATTACGGTGAGAGTACGTAGTCCTAAAAAATCCATCTTAAGAAGACCCAGCTCTTCAATTGTTGTCATTGTGAACTGAGTTGTTATGGATCCTTCAGCAGATCTTGAAAGAGGGATCAGGTCTTCTGCAGGCGCTGAGCATATTACTACGCCGGCTGCATGGATCGAGGTATGCCTTGGAAGGCCTTCAAGCTTACGGCACATTTCTATGAGTTCGTGCGCCTGGTCGTTTTCTTCATATTCTTTTCTGAGTTCAGGATTCATCTCAAGAGCTTTATCGAGGGTTATCTTAAGCTCCATCGGTATCATCTTGGACAGAGTATCTGCATATGCATAAGGAATATCCATGGCTCTGGCAACGTCCTTTATTACGCCTCTTGCAGCCATGGTACCAAAAGTTATGATCTGAACGACTTTATCTTTTCCATACTTTCTCGTCACATGGTCAATAACGTCCTGACGGTGGGTATATTCAAAGTCAACGTCTATATCAGGCATGCTGACACGTTCCGGGTTAAGGAATCTTTCGAAGAGCAGGTCATACTTAACAGGATCTATATTAGTAATATGCATGCAGTAGGATACGACAGATCCGGCTGCAGAGCCTCTTCCGGGGCCTACTGCTATATCATGCTCTCTTGACCAGTTGATGTAGTCCCATACGATGAGGAAGTAGTCAACATAGCCCATTTTCTTGATTACAGAAAGTTCGTAGTCAAGCTGCTTTCTTACTGTTCCGTCGTCATCAGGATAGCGCTCTTTGAGTCCGTCGTCGCAGAGTTTATTAAGGTATGTCCAGGAATCGTAACCTTCCGGCACATCGAAATGCGGGAGCTTGGTTACGCCAAACTCAATATCGACGTTACACCTGTCAGCTATAAGCTGAGTATTATCAATTGCCTCCAGTGCGTATGGGAAAAGAGCTCTCATCTCTTCTTCGCTCTTAACGTAGTAGTCAGGCTTTCCGCCCATTCTCATACGGTCATCGTCGGAGACCTTTTTCTGTGTCTGGATACAAAGAAGTACGTCTTGGGATGCAGCATCCTCTGCTCTTGTATAATGGCAGTCATTGGTTGCAACAAGCGGAATATCAAGCTCTCTTGACATGCGAAGAAGAGCTGCATTTACGTCTGACTGCTCCGGGATGCCATGATCCTGCATTTCAAGGAAGAAGTTGCCGTGTCCGAAGATGTCGTCATATTCTTTGGCAATCTCTACGGCTCTTTCATAGCTTCCCTGCGTGATGGCACGCGGAATAGCACCTGCAAGGCATGCTGACAGGCATATGATTCCTTCGTGATACTCTTTTAACAGATCAATATCGACACGGGGCTTGTAGTAATAGCCTTCGGTAAAGCCTCTGCTTACGATGTGAGAAAGGTTGGCATATCCTGTATTATTCTCAGCAAGGAGGATCAGGTGGAAGTATCTGTCTTCACTTGAAGTGTCTTTATCAAATCGGGAAGCGGGAGCTACATAGACTTCGCAGCCGATGATGGGCTTTATGCCGTTTGCTTTAGCTTCCTTATAGAAGTCGATAACGCCGTACATAACGCCGTGGTCTGTGATGGCACCGGCGGTCATGTTTAGCTCTTTTAACCTCTTTATATATTCAGTTATCTTGTTGGCACCGTCTAGAAGAGAATACTCAGTGTGGACGTGCAGATGAGTAAATGACATAAAAATCTCCCCAAATAGTTCTCTATATCCAATAATCATAACATATTTTTGAGTTTTTCATTGCAAGAAGAACTTTGTTGCGATAAACTTATAAAGAAGTATTTTTGAAATTTATATTGATATTTTTTTGTCAAACTTCTGAAAGAAATTGGCTAGAGAAGTATTGAAAGGAAGCATGGATTATGGCAAAAGAGATTAAGAAGATTGGCGTACTTACCAGCGGTGGCGATGCACCTGGTATGAATGCAGCTATCAGAGCAGTAGTACGTAAGTCAATCGCAAACGGACTCCAGGTAGTAGGTATTAAAAAAGGTTATCAGGGACTTCTTAATGAAGAGTTCATAGAAATGGATCGTCATTCTGTTTCAGATATCATCCAGAGAGGTGGTACAGTTCTTGGAACAGCAAGATGTATGGAGTTCAAGACTGAAGAAGGACAGCAGAAGGCAGCAGAGATCTGTCACAATCACGGAATCGATGGCGTTATCGTAATCGGTGGTGACGGTTCTTACAGAGGAGCTCAGAAACTTTCACAGCACGGAATCAATACAATCGGTATTCCTGGAACAATCGACCTTGATATTTCCTGTACAGATTATACTATCGGTTTCGATACAGCTATCAACACAGCTATGCAGGCTATCGATAAGGTTCGTGATACATCATCTTCACATGAGAGATGCTCTATCATCGAGGTTATGGGTCGTCACGCAGGTTATATCGCACTCTGGTGTTCTATCGCTAACGGCGGTGATGATATTCTCATTCCTGAGAAATATGACTTCAACGAGCAGAAGGTTATCGACAACATCATCGACAACCGTAAGAGAGGTAAGACACACCACATCATCATCAATGCTGAGGGTATCGGACATTCAACATCTATGGCTCGTCGTATCGAGGCAGCTACAGGTATTGAGACAAGAGCTACAATTCTTGGTTACATGCAGCGTGGTGGTTCGCCAACATGTAAAGACCGTGTATATGCTTCTATGATGGGTGCTTATGCAGCAGATATCATGACTCAGGGCAAGACTAACAGGGTTGTTGGATATCGCGATGGTAAGTTCCAGGATTTCGATATCGAGGAAGCTCTCAACATGGAGAAGTCAATCGACGAATACATGTATCAGATCGCAAGAATACTGTAATACGTGTACATATAAAAATTTCAGGACACCGGAGCAATCCGGTGTCTTTTGCGAATATGGGGATATCGCGGGCGCGGGGGGATTCCTGAGGGCTGGCAGTTTATAAATGATTTTCGTGTCGTAAAAGAATTTTTGGCTTCAAGGCATGATATCTGGATATTTATATTTTAGGGTCCGAAACTCGCTTCGCTCAAACATGCGGACCCTGAGCAAAATATAAATATCCATCTATCAAGCTCTTGAAGCCTAAAAATTCTTTTAAAGACACGAAAATCATTTATAAACTGCCAGCCCTCAGGAATCTTCTACGCGTAAGCGGCATAATAGGTGTGCGTAGTTTGAGATAATAGGATATTATATTAGTAAAATAGTATTTTGAAATAAAATGTTCGCATGAAAGCGGAGAGCTTAGAAAGTTACTAAATGGAGTCGTATGATAAGTAGTGCAGCTAATGAAAAAGTAAAAAAGATTGCAGCGTATAATGCTAAAAACCGCCTTCGTAGGGAAGATAAGGTTTTTATAGTTGAAGGAATAAGAATGCAGGTGGAAATTCCGGCGGAGCTTATTCTTGAGACTTATGTGTCTGAATCATTTTTGGAAAAGGCATCAGGGAAGGATAAAGAGTATTTGATGAGTCTTCCTAATGGATATGAAGCGGTGACGGAGCAGGTGTTTAAGAAGATGTCGGATACTAAGGCGCCGCAGGGGATTCTATCGCTGGTAAGGCAGGTTGAGTATAAGGATGAAGATTTGTTTATGCCTGCTAAGAATAGGGATGGATCAAGTACGGGGCTTAAGCCGCTGATTCTTATTCTTGAAGGGATTCAGGATCCGGGGAATCTGGGGACGATATTTAGAAGTGCGGAAGGTGCTGGGGTTACCGGGATATATATGAGTAGCGACTGCGCGGATGTGTATAACTCTAAGGTTGTAAGATCTACTATGGGAGCTATATTCCGTCAGCCGTTCAGGTATACGGATGATCTTCTGGGAACTATAAAGATGTTGAAAGATAAGGGCATAGTTAGTTATGCGGCTCATCTTAAGGGAACTAAGAATTATGATGAGCTAGACTTTACAAAGGGAACAGCATTTCTTATAGGTAACGAAGGAAATGGTCTTAGTAAGGAGATCGCAGATGCGGCGGATGAGTATCTGTTGATACCGATGCTGGGGCAGGTAGAGTCGATGAATGCGGCAACATCCGCGGCGCTGCTTGGGTTTGAAGCGGCAAGGCAGAGGCGTATGGGTTAAATGCTCAAACTACAATTATGAAATAATTATCTGGTTCAGATAAACTGTCTGTATAGAATATCTGAATTGGATATACTATATTTTAAATACAATAGGTATATAAGGAGGCGTGCAATGGTTATAGGTTTTATCGGACTCGGAAATATGGCTAAGGCCATGATCGGTGGCATCTTGAAGAAGGATATCGTATCCTGTGAAGATATAATCGGTTCAGCTGCTACTAAGAAGACTTGTGAGAAAGTCAGTGAGAAATTTGGCATTCAGACAAGGGATTCAAACCGTAAGGTGGCTCAGGAAGCTGATGTTATAATCCTTGCTGTTAAGCCTCAGTATTTTACCCAAGTAATAGCTGAGATAATGGATGATGTAGATGAGAATAAGCTTGTTATTTCAATTGCAGCAGGCAAGACCCTGAAATGGATCGAGGGCGCTTTTGAGAAGAAGGTTAAGCTTATCCGTGTAATGCCTAATACACCGGCGCTTGTAGGCGAAGGTTGCACTGCAGTATGCAGAAATGAGCTTGTATCTGACGAGGAGCTTGCATTTGCAATGTCTATCTTCGAAAGCTTTGGACAGGCAAGTGTTGTTAATGAAAATCTTATGGACGTAGTTGGAGGTGTAAGCGGATCAAGCCCTGCCTATGCGTTCATGTTCATAGAAGCTATGGCTGATGCAGCTGTTGAAGGCGGTATGCCTAGAAAGCAGGCTTATCAGTTTGCTGCCCAGTCTCTTCTTGGTAGTGCAAAGATGGTTCTTGAAACAGGTAAGCATCCGGGAGAACTTAAGGATATGGTATGTTCACCAGGAGGAACAACTATCGCTGCTGTAAGAGTTCTTGAAGAAAAGGGATTCAGAGGTGCGGTTATCGATGCTATCAAAGCTTGCATAGATAAGACCAAGCAGCTGTAAATAAGGCAATAGTAAAGAACTCCATGTATAGGAAAGATATATTTCTTATACATGGAGTTCTTTTTTAGGAGGATTACAAAATAGAATTTTTGAAAATGTATAAAGCTTATTTTACAAGCTGGCCATAGAACAGGAGCTCAGGAATTTCACTGTCCGTGAGGATCATGTATGTAAATGGCTGGTCAGCAATGAATTCCTTTGGCTTTTCTTCTTCCTGTGCACATGCGTCGCACATCATGATATCTGTGGCAGCAGCTGCCTTAACGCCTTTTTCATCAACTTCTATTTTTGTTTTCTGAATGATATCTGTTATGAAAAGGCTCATCTCATCACTCATAAGAGAAAAGTCTGCTCCTTCTTCAAATGCAGAGGTTGCACCTCGCTCTTTGCAAAAGCCTATAAGCTCGTTCTGGCTAAAAGAAGTTTCAGTTTCAAATTTTGGGATACTTACGCTAACATCTTCTCTGGAAGCTTCAGGTATCTTATCCATTATGCCTGTAGCATCACCTAAGATAAATACTGCATCTACTCCGCCGTTCATAGGAAGAATAACAAATTTGCAATCATCATCTTCATAGTACATGAATTCTTCTGTCTGATTCATGAAGTCTTTCTGAACTACATCTCCTGTAATTGTTGTAAAGTCGCCTTCTTCAGTATCATATTCACTAAAATCGTTTCTCCAGGAGGATTTAAGGTACAAGGTATTGATAAGGACAAGATCAGCAGCTGACAGATTGTTGCTGATAGACGGAATAAGACCGTCTGTATTTTCATTGACCCAGTTATTGACTGCATCTGTGATCTCATCGGCAGAAACATTGTTTGCTGCAGCACCAAAGTTCTTTGCCACATAATCCATATAATCCTGAGAAAGTTCTCCGCTTGCGGCTGTAGTGTTACGCCAGATGGAATTCTCGAGGTCAAAGGCTCCGCTTGGCTCTGTAGCATCATCGCCGTAATCATCTTTGTTTTTATCAAAATCTTTCTGGGCATCTTCCAGCCATTCGCTATATTTATCTACAGATTCAGTTACGCTCACGTACCATGCTACAAGTTCATCCATGTCATTAAAGCCCATGGCGTGTAATAGTTCATCTTTGGTTTCATTATCGGCACCTGCGATAGCAAGAGCCATGGCAGCTCTGAAGGAAGTTGGGGATATCATGTAGTTTTCCTGAGCAAAACCATTTTTTTCAACGTATTGGATAAGTGCATTATTGTAGTCAGCATTACGGCCGGCAAGAGTTTCTGCTGATACACTTGATGGATCATAGAGGCTGGTAATGTCTGGGATGTTGCTGCTTCCAAGAATTTTGGGACTGGAACATCCTGTTATAAGACTTGAAACAGTTACTATTGAAAGAAGTGATGCTATGATTCTTTTTTTCATGGTTTTATAGGTCTCCTTTGTATTTTATATATTGTGATTATTTTGATGTTTATCTTTAAAAGAGTGTTTTTGAGGCGGTTAACATTTCCTTTTTTATCGCCTTCAATATATGTGACGGAAATAAAATCCGTGAGGTCACATCTTTTTAGATTTTTTTTGAAAAAATCTGTGTGATGGATTTTTGTATTATCGATTAGAAAATACAAATTAAGCCTGTCTTAATAATCCTAAAAAATGGTAATAAATCTTTTGATTTTTTTATAAGAATCTAATGAGATTATGCACTGAAAAAAGCTTGAAAATAAAGGAAAAATCAGCCTGGAAGCAGGCACAGACTGGGCCTGAATTTGACAAAGCAATGTCCAAATGTTAAGATGTTTCTTGTGGATTTTTAAAAGAAAATTAACAAAAAATCCATAAGAGGGACAAAGCTTATGAAAAAGAATAGAGCGAGTGTTCTTCTCACGAGCCTTTTGCTGTCAGCTTTAATGCTTACACCAGATCTTGGTATTACAGCACAGGCCGGTGGGGTTGGTGTAGCTTCTGTGATCGGTGCCTCCGATGAAACAGAAAAGGGTGAATTGGATAAAGCACAGGAATCAGCACAGGCTATTTCAGAGAACGCAGAGAAGACAAATGATGGAGGTACATCATATGTCGCAGGGTACAGCTCAGATCTGGTCATGGCCAATGTCAGCAAGACACTGAATGTCAGAACCGAACCGAGCGAGAGTGCAGAGAAGGCCGGAGTACTTTATAAGGACTGTGGCGGACGCATTCTGGATCAGAAGGACGGATGGACAAAAATTCAATCAGGTGATCTGGTAGGATGGGCAGACGACGATTATCTTCTTTTTGGAGATGATGCCCAGAAACTTGCTTCTGAAGTTGGAAGTGAGGTCATAACAGTTAATACCGGTGCTCTTTATGTAAGAAGTGAAGCTACTACTTCTTCAGATTCGCTTGGTGTTATTACAAAGGGCGATCAGCTCGACATAATCGAAGATCTTGGAAATGGCTGGATCAGCGTTGAATATGACGATAAAGAAGGCTATGTTCAGGGTAAATACGTAGTTACGGATTTCAGACTTGACGTCGGCGAGACAGTTGCTGCGATCAAGCTTCGTGAAGAGGAAGCCAAGAAGGCTGAGATGACTCGTCAGCGTGAAGCTGTTCAGGCTGATGGTGATGAGGTTAAGCTCCTTGCAGCACTTATCCAGTGCGAAGCAGGTAACCAGCCATATGAAGGCAAGGTCGGCGTTGGCGCTGTTGTTATGAACCGCGTTAAGAGCGCTGCATATCCTAATACAATATATGATGTAATCTACGCTTCAGGTCAGTTTACACCTGCCTTAAACGGTAAGGTTGCTGAGGTCTATAATAGCGGCAAGATAAGTGAAAGCTGCATGCAGGCAGCTCAGGCAGCCATTAACGGAGAGACAACAGTAGGCGGTGCAACTCACTTTAAGAGAGTAGGTCATCACGATGGCGGATACGTAATTCAGGATCACGTATTCTGGTAAAACTAAATATAGAACTTTAACTCCCCTGTACATCATCAGATGGCAGGGGAGTTTTTATTCAAATGATATACCCTCTGTGATGCGTGAGACTAACTTTAAATACGGATATTTATTAAATCTGCGTAATTATAATATGATAAATTGTACTTGTTATATATTTATCAGACATAATGTTTGGTTTATACTATAGAAAACAGGGAAAAACCTAAAGATATCTTTTGGGAGAAAGGAGTAGCTATGGATGGAGTAAACATGGTGGTTGTCTGGCTGGCTCTGCTTCTTGTAGCTGTCGTTGTTGAAGCTTTGACAACATCACTTGTAAGTATCTGGTTTATATTTGGCTGTCTTGTGGCAGCAGTTATGGCTCAGATAGGAGTTCCGCTTGTGGCTCAGGTAGTTGCTTTTGCAATAGTTTCTTTGCTGATCATGGCGGTTATAAGGCCTATTGCCAAAGAACACTTTAACAATAAGGTCGTCGAGACCAATGCGGGAAGCCTTGTTGGCAAGAAAGCTCATGTTATAGCAGATATTGATAATGATCTTGGTGAAGGAAAAGTCACTGTTGAAGGTATGGAATGGTCTGCAAGATCATCATATGATGAGGTTAAGATATCTGCCGGCGAAACTGTTATAATAAAAGCAATTGACGGTGTTAAACTAATAGTAGAAAACATTGCACATTAAGGAGGAGAATAATGGATATCGCAATTATTATCATGGTAATTCTAGTTATCATTGTCATTCTTTTCGCATCATGCGTTAAGATCGTACCACAGTCATATGAATATGTTATTGAAAATCTTGGTACATACAGAACTACATGGAAAGCCGGAATACATTTCCTGGTACCTTTCTTTGACAGAGTTGCAAAGAGAGTTAACTTAAAAGAGCAGGTATGTGACTTCCCGCCTCAGCCTGTTATCACTAAAGATAACGTTACAATGCAGATCGACTCAGTAGTATTCTTCATGATCACAGATCCTAAGCTTTACACATATCGTGTTGAGAATCCTATCATGGCTATTGAGACTCTTACAGCAACAACTCTTCGTAACATCATCGGTGATATGGAACTTGACCAGACACTTACAAGCCGTGAGACTATCAATACTCAGATGAGATCACTTCTTGATATCGCAACAGATCCATGGGGCATCAAGGTTACAAGAGTAGAGCTTAAGAACATCAATCCTCCTGTAGCTATCAGAGATGCAATGGAGAAGCAGATGAAGGCAGAACGTGAAAGACGTGAAGCTATCCTCCGTGCAGAAGGTGAGAAGAAGTCTACAATTCTTGTTGCAGAAGGTAAAAAAGAGTCTCAGATCCTTGAAGCTGAAGCAAAGAAGCAGGCTACAATCCTTGCTGCTGAAGCTCAGAAGGAAAAAGAAATCCGTGAAGCTGAAGGTAGAGCAGAAGCTATCCGTGCCGTACAGTCTGCTAATGCAGAAGGTATCCGCATGATCAAGGAAGCTGGCGCTGATGATGCAGTTCTTACTATCAAGTCTCTTGAAGCACTTGAAAAAGCTGCTAACGGTAATGCTACAAAGATCATCATCCCTTCAGAGGTCCAGGGTCTTGCCGGCCTTGCAACATCCTTCAAGGAAATCGTTAAGGATGATTCCAAGAAATAATTAGACTGGAATAAAAAGATCATTCTAAGAAATGATTAGATTGGGATATAAAGATCATTCCGAGAATTATCATATTGGAATGTAAAGATGATTCCATATAAAGAATAATATTGATATTGATAAAAGGTTTCAGGCTTTGGCTTGAAACCTTTTTGTTTCATAAAAAATTGCATATATGCAAATATAAAAAGCTTCCGATCTGTCAATGCTATACTCAGCATAAATCAAGCAGGCGGAGGTTTTTGTATGAATGAAAAGGAAATAAAAAAGGGAATAAAAAAGAATGAAGCTCTTCTATGGCTAGGCAGCTGGACTTCCAGATTTGGCAATATTGTATTCGACTATGCTAATAGTATAAGTATCGTTAGCTTTTTTGCCGGAAAACCTGTAGTGCTGGCTTTATACCAAAGTTCAGAAACGATAATCCAGATCATTTTCAATCTTGTGGGCGGTGTCAAGGCTGACAATGGCAATAGAAAAAGGCTTGTCGTAATAACGGATTTACTGGCGGCTCTTATATGCTTTGTCCTTAGCTTTTTGGTTGATTCCGGCAGGATGGCTATGGCTATAATAGCTGCCAATGCGCTTCTTGCCCTTGTATATGCCTTTAATTCACCAACTTATAAATCTCTTGTCAGGGAGATGATCTACAAAGATCGTATAGGCTTTTTTAACTCTATAGCTCATGCAGGAAGCGAGATCATAGGTATTACAGGCCCAATACTAAGTGTAGGGCTTGTAGCTCTTATAGGAACAAGGGGAGCTCTTTTGTTTGATGCTATGACATTTTTGGTATCAGCACTTCTTGAATGCTGTCTTGTAAGAGTTACGGATGCGCTGCCCAAAGGTAAGAGCAGTAATAATGTTTTTACAGATATAATCGAAGGAATAAAGTATCTTGTAAGCAAGAAGCAGATCTTCTTTTTGGTGATACTATCAGCTCTTGTTAATTTCTTCCTGGCAGGATACAATTTGCTACTTCCATATACGGATGTGATGTACAAGGGTATCTTCGATAATTTCTATAGTAAAGCCCTTGCCATGGAAGCTGTAGGAGGGATACTTGGATCTGTAGTTATCTCTAAAGTTGCTGACAGGTTCAAGGATAATGTTTATATCATGATACTGTTCTTGTCAGGAACGGGTATAGCGATGCTTTGTGAGCCGTGTCTTGCTTTGACGCAGAATATGTATCTGTGCCTTGTTCCTTTTGCACTCTTTGGTATAGCGCTTACGGTTTTCAATATTATACTTATGTCACATGTTCAGGTATCTGTTGATGAGAACTTCCTTGGAAGGGTGTTTAGCATTATTTTTACAGTAGCAGTACTGTTCATGCCGGTAGGATCATTTTCTTTTTCAGCTTTTGTAAATGCTAAGAGTGTGGGAAGCTTTGCAATTGTTGGAGGCGGCATAGTGATCTTGTCACTTATGAGCATTTTCATATTAAAGGCTATCGAAAGAAGAAATGGATAATGGCGAAGATATAATAAACTGCACCGTCTAAGCAGTAAGTCTGCAAATATATGAAATTCTTAGTATGGGGGAGTTTGATTTGTAATAAAAAGAACACCATGGTATAAAATGAAACCTTTTTCGGAGTAAGCATTTTCTATATTCTTTATATAAGAAAAATAAAGCTATATTTTTAGTACACCAAAGTTTTCTACATAATAAGACTGTAGCTATCGTGGAAGTTGGCGTGTCGATGTGCAGGAAGGCAATATCAGTAGGAAGACTTTGGTATAGCGGTATATGCAGGGGGAATGCACTCATGATAAAAAAGAGATACTTGTTATTTATAGGACTTGTGGCACTTATTGGGATTGCTGTTGGATGCGGAAAAAGTAAAGTTAAGATTAAAGATTTCCACACAGACATCTTTGGAGATAACGTTTATATTTTTTCTCCGGAAGATGATATGTCTAAAGTGCAGGAAACTCTTGATAAGATATATGAAAAGCAGGAGACAGCGCAGTTTGATGATGCGCGCTATGCCATATATTTTATGCCCGGATCCTATGAGGTATCTACAAGTGCAGGCTTTTATACTCAGATAGCAGGACTTGGCATGCTTCCTACAGATACTAAGATATCTGCTATCAATACTTATGCAAGGTGGCTTTCGGATGACCCTTCTAATCATAACGCAACTTGTAATTTCTGGCGAAGCATTGAGAATGTTGAGATCACGTCAGATGTAGTGTGGGCTGTGTCTCAGGCAACTGGTATGAGAAGAGTTCAGGTAGATGGGAACCTTACTCTTCATGATGAATATGGCTGGGCAAGTGGAGGATTTCTTGCAGATTCCAGAATTGAAGGGATAGTGGATTCCGGAAGTCAGCAGCAGTGGCTGTCCAGGAATAACAGCTATAAAGGCTGGACAGGTCAGAACTGGAACATTGTAATGGCTGGTGACAAGGCTTCTGGAGTGCCGGATAAGACATGGCCTGAAGCTGCTTATACCGTAGTAGATACTACAAAAGTGGTTAGAGAAAAGCCATTCCTTGTATATGATGACAAGGACGGCTTTGGAGTCTATGTGCCTGATTGGAAGAACGACAGCGCATCTTATGGCTGGCAGCAGGATACTAATGAGGGCAAGGTTCTTCCTATTAGTGATTTTTATATTGCAAAAGAAAAAACAGATAATGCAGATACCATAAACAAGGCTCTTTCTGAGGGCAAAAATATTATTTTCACTCCTGGAATATATAAACTTGATAAGGCTCTTAATATTCAAAATTCAGGGACTATCCTTCTTGGAATGGGCCTTGCAACGCTTAGATCCGCAAACGGAAATGAATGCATCGTATCGGATAATGCTGATGATCTGATGCTTGCAGGACTTCTTGTAGATGCAGGTACAAGTGAATCTGATAATCTGGTACATCTGGGCGCTAAGGATAGTGCAAAGCCATCCCTTCTATGCGATATGTACTTTAGAGTGGGCGGTATTCCATCAGACAGACCTTGTAAGACCAAGGCATGCATCACTGTAGATCTTGATAATACAGTAGGTGATAATCTCTGGGTATGGAGAGCCGACCATGGTGACAATGTTGGCTGGGATCGTAATACCTGCGAGAACGGTATCATCATAAACGGCGACAATGTCACTATGTATGCTCTGATGGTAGAGCACTTTAACGGATATCAGACGCTGTGGAACGGTAACGGCGGAACCTGCATCATGTATCAAAGTGAGGTTCCATATGATGTTCCTGACAAGGGACAGTGGATAAGTCCTGATGGGAAAAGATTCGGGTATGCTTCCTTCAAGGTTTCTGATGATGTTACATCTTTCTATGCGGCAGGTCTGGGTGTATACCTATACAATAGAGATAATTCTATTCCTATGTACTGTGCAATGGAGGTTCCGGACATAGAGGGAGTGCATGTACACAACATCATAACCGCTTATCTTAACGGATTCCCCGGTATGAAATGTGTTATCAATGAGGCTGGAGATTCTATCATCAGTCCCGGTCAGACTTCCAAGATACTTGACTACGAAAACGGGCAGTGGAGATGATCCACTGCCTTTGGCTATGTTATTGACTTTAGCTTCGCCTAGGCGGTGTGGTATCATTGAAGACTTTGCATATGTGACCAAGCTCACAGGCTGACAGAATATAAGTCATTGCCACGCTTATAATTGTTTTGAAATTCATGGCGCAATATCTGGAGCTTTTTATTCTAGGGTCCAAACTCGCTACGCTCAGACAGGTGGACCCTGGGAAGAATAAAAAACTCCATCTGTTACGCTCATGAATTTAGCAAAACAATTAAAAAGTGTGGCAATGACTTATATTCTGTCAGTCTGTGAGCTTGGTCACATATGCAAAGTCTTCAATGATACCACGCCGCCTGAATGGGAGTTTTAAGTTATTATATGACGTAAGGGTCAAAAGTCATTTCGATTCGAGCTTGCTCGAAATCGAATATGAATTTATGA
Organism: Butyrivibrio fibrisolvens; assembly: GCF_037113525.1. Classification (NCBI taxonomy): domain Bacteria; kingdom Bacillati; phylum Bacillota; class Clostridia; order Lachnospirales; family Lachnospiraceae; genus Butyrivibrio; species Butyrivibrio fibrisolvens. The sequence goes on from NZ_CP146963.1 coordinate 219,862, forward strand.
CCCGCAAAACATGAGCAAAGTAGCACGTAGTGCGGATTTGCGAATGTTTTAGGATTGTGAGAGTTTCGAAGAAACGGAACAATCCGTTAGTCATATGGTGTCAAAAGGAACTTTTGACACCTACCTCATTATATATAATCAGTCATGTCTTGGCGGTAGTTTTTTGCTAGATTTATGCAGCCTAGGTAGTCGTAGATTTTGATTGCTTCTTCCATGATTTCTTTGCCTCTGGTTTTATCTTCCCATTTGTATGTATACATGCCTAGTAAGAAGTGGTAGAGGTTTCGCTCATATAGTTTGGTTTCATCGGAAATTAGAGCCGGTATGTTGTCTTTATAGTAGGTGGCGACATCTTTGTTGTTTCTATAGACACAGGTTTCGAAGATGTTTAATAGCACTATAGTTGCAAGGTTTTTGTTGGCGCCTGTTTTTGTGACTTTGTCTAAAACTTCTGTGCCCATCTTATGTAGAAGGGGGATGTCTATGAACATGTAGATGTTGCCGATCAGTATCAGTTCATAGATATTCCATTCATCTGTTACGAAGAGGTAGTCTGCAATTTCACGTTCATATTCCTTTGGAAAAGGAATGCTTCTGTCACATTTACAGATAAAACTCTGTGCCAGGATCATATTCAAATGGTATTGGTATACAGATGGATTGCTGCAATATTTCTCTTTTTGTTCTTTATATAAACTTCTGAATCCTTCTATATCTCTTTCATACTCAAGCTTAGATAATTTAGACATGAATTCGATTGTTTCTGACTTTTGATGGTCGTTAAGAGCGCTGAAGAATTCACCGGGTTCTGTCTGTATATTTTTAAGGGCCGATATAAATTTTGATATAGACAGATCTGCCTGCCCTCTTTCAAAACGAGACAGTTGTGACATGGACACGTTTTCATCTGAGGCCTGTTTAAGGCTTATGTGATTATTGATTCTAAGTTCACGAAAGGTTCTTCCTATTTCTGAAAGACTTTTCATAAAAATCTCCTGCATTTATGTGATTTTGGTCATAGTAATAGATTTCGAGGTTACAGCTTTTGTAGATTGGATAGTTTGAGTTTCAAAGAAACGGAACAATCCGGTAGTCATATGGTGTCAAAAGTAACTTTTGACATCTACCTCATAATATATTATATACGGCGTAAAATCAGGTTTTGATAATTTATCGATCATGAGAAAAACAAAGGTGTGATCTTTTGCATATTTTATAAATAAATATACATGTATGGGGTTGTTAAAAGTATAATTATGCATTATAATCTTTAATATCTTACAAACGATTTGGCTTTTAGAGATGAAAGGAATAGCGGTTATGGCAGAGATTAACTTACATGGCAGGGATTTTTTGAAACTTTTGGATTTTACTCCCGAGGAGATTGAATATTTATTAGATTTAGCAGCAGATTTTAAGGATAAAAAGAAAAAGGGTATTCCTCATAACGAGTATCCAACCAAGAATGTTGCCCTTATTTTTGAGAAGACATCAACTCGTACAAGATGCTCTTTTGAAGTTGCAGCTCATGATCTTGGAATGGGTTCGACTTACCTTGAGCCTACAGGTTCACAGATCGGTCATAAGGAAAGTATTGCTGATACAGCAAGAGTACTTGCCAGCATGTATGACGGAATCGAGTATAGAGGTTTTGATCAGGAGATAGTTGAGACTCTTGCCAAGTATTCCAAGGTGCCTGTATGGAACGGCCTTACTAATGAATTCCATCCAACACAGATGCTTGCAGACCTTCTTACTATCAAAGAGCACTTCGGACATCTTAAGGGAATTCACCTGTGCTATCTTGGCGATGCAAGATACAATACAGGTAACTCTCTGATGGTTGCATGTGCAAAGATGGGAATGCATTTTACTGCTGTTTCCAATAAGAAATATTATCCGGATCAAAAGCTCATTGATACATGCCTTGAGATTGCAAAAGAGACCGGAGCGGTAATAGATTTTTCAGAAGATGTTATGGAAGGAACTAAGGGAGCTGACGTTATTGCAACTGACATCTGGGTTTCAATGGGTGAGCCTGAAGAGGTATGGGAAGAGCGAATCAAAGACCTTTCTCCATACGCAGTTACAAGTGATGTTATGAAGAATGCTGGTGATAAGGCGGTATTTATGCACTGTCTTCCTTCATATCATGACCTGAATACTAAGATGGGTCAGAAGATCAAGGAAAAATATGGTCTTGATGAAATGGAAGTTACGGATGAAGTCTTTGAATCTGAGCAGTCTCTTGTGTTTCAGGAAGCCGAAAACAGAATGCACACGATCAAGGCGGTGATGTACGCGACTATTTAAGCTGTGCCGCAGGACAATAAAAAATAAAATCGTTAGCCTCAGGTGAAAATAACCTTGATTTTTCTAAGGGTCTTAAACGCTTATGTGGACATGCTATACTTCAGCGTTTAAGACCCTAAGAAAAAGCAAGGTTATTTTCAAAATCGGCTAATGATTTTATTTTTTATTGTCCTGATTCTCAGTTATTGTAATAGTTTGTGTAGTGTCTCATTCTTAATTATCTCAATTATTTGGCTGTGTATTTATTTACTACGTTGGAAATGTTGATAATGAGTGAAGTTGCGTAGGAGTGATTATTGCGTATAATTAAGGAGGAATTGGTAGAGAGATGATGAAAAGGCTTTTATCAGATTCCCAATAGCGTTGTGTATATAAGAGGTCTAGGATGCAGGAAATGACAGAAGGCAAGATTAAAGAATTGCTTAATACAAAGTGGGCAGGGCGAAATCTTTATGTGAAGAAGGAAACTGGGTCTACTAATGATGATGCAAAGATGGCAGGGCTTAATGGTGAAGCTCATGGGACACTTATTGTTGCAGATGAGCAGACTAAGGGGCGGGGGAGGAATGGAAGGTATTGGCATACGCCTAAAGAGAAGAATGTAGCTATGAGTCTTCTTTTGCATCCGGAGTCTGATCCTGCTAAGGCGCCTATGCTTACTCTTGTAATGGGGCTTGCACTTGCGCAGGGGATTGAGAAGGTTTGCGGGCAGAAGGTTTCTATTAAGTGGCCTAATGATATAGTTCTTGATAAGCATAAGTTGTGCGGTATACTTACGGAGATGTATCTGCATGATGGTAAGTGTGATGTTGTTATAGGTGTTGGGATCAATGTTAATCAGGAAGAGTTTGCACCTGAAATTGCAGACATGGCTGGGTCTCTTTTCACACAGACAGGTAAAGAGTATGATAGGAATGAGGTCATTGCTCAGGTCATGAATGCTTTTGAAATAGACTATGATCTTTTCATTGAGAATGAAAATCTGAAGCTTCTGAAAAATGACTATGAAGAGCGTCTCATTAATAAGGATAAACCGGTGAAAGTGCTTGATCCTAATGGTGAGTATCAGGGAACGGCGCTTGGTATAACGGACACGGGTGAACTTATTGTGGAAAAAGAGGATGGAAGCAGAGTCGTTATAAATTCAGGCGAAGTGTCTGTGCGTGGATTGTATGGGTATGTCTGAGCGGTTCTGTAAATGTGATATTGAATTACATTAATGCAATTCTGGACATGTTGATGATAAATCTTTTACCATACTATCTGAAGATAATATAAAAGGAGACGAGTTATCATGAAGAATAAACTGGTACTTGTAGTAGATATAGGAAATACAAATTTTACATTCGGAGTTTTCGAAGGCAAGAAGCAGATCGCTACTTTCCGCATGATGTCTCAGAATACACATACTTCTGATGAGTACGGAATAGAGCTTATCGCTATGCTGGGTGCTAATGGTATTGAGAAAGAAGATATCGAAGGCATCATAGTAGCCAGCGTTGTGCCTCAGGTAATGCATGCATTTGTATCAGCGCTTATCAAATATCTGGGCATAAGGCCTTACATAGTAGGTCCCGGGATCAAGACGGGTATCAAGATAACTACAGAAAATCCCAAGGAGATAGGCCCGGATCTTATAGTAGATGCTGTTGCGGGATTTGAGCTTTACGGCGGCCCTGTCATGGTCATTGACTTTGGAACAGCAACAACTTATGAGATCATTAATGAAAAGGGCGAATTCTTTACAGGTGTTATTTCACCGGGAATCAGAATTTCAGCCAAGGCTCTTTGGCAGGATACTGCCAAGCTTCCTGAGATTGAGATAAGGAAACCTTCATCAATACTGGCTAAAGAAACTATTTCAAGTATGCAGGCTGGTCTCATGTATGGACAAATCGGTCAGACCAAGTATATAATAAGCCGCATGAAAGAGGAGTCCGGTCTTACAAACATGAAAGTTGTAGCTACAGGCGGACTTGGAAGAATGCTGGTGGACGATATACCGGAGATTGATGAGTATAATCCTGCGCTTACACTTGAGGGACTTAGAATTCTTTATGAAAAGAACAGAAAAGTTCAGCCCAAGGAAAGCGATTATGAGGATAATGCAAATTAGTGCATGAGGTTGGGAGTTAATCTTCGATTAACTCCACGAATTGATGGAATAAAATTCCATCAATTACGAACCATTAGATTCTCCTTACAGTAGAATCATGAGGTTGGGATATGAGTAATAAAGATTTTGATAACAATGAGATAAAAGAAAATAAGGACGGTATGGCTCCTGATCAGGTAGATGAAGAGATTCATTCAGAGACCCTTGAAGGTCAGAAGAGAGAGCCTCAGCATCTTATCATCAATAAGGAAACCGGTAAGGTTATAAATGCAAAGACAGGTGAAGAGGTTCAGACTATAGATATCGTTACTGAAGATGGAATGCTTGGTTCTGTATCTGCAAGTGGAAGGATCGTCCTTTGCGGTGCCAATGCTTACGAAGAGAAGTATTACTTCAATCCTCTTTTCCGTAAGGTACCTGAGAGTATCCAGAAAGAGCTTCGTATTATCTGTGTTCTCTATACACAGAATGCCGGCGGCGTCTTTACTATTGAATTTGAAGAAGACGGAACCATTACGATGGAGACTAATGCCGACGAAGAAGATATCACTTATGATGAAGTAAGTGCAGGACTTCTTATTGGAGAGATAAGAAGACAGCGTCAGGATCTTTTCAAGGCACTTGAAACATATTACAAAGTTATAGTGCTTCATCATGATATATCAGAGCTTCTTAATGAAGATGAAACGGATGATGAGGACTAATGAGTTGAGCTACGCTCAACTCATTAGATTCTCCTTGCAGTCGAATCATGAGGTTGGGCGTTAATCTTCGATTAACTCCGAACATTGATGTTACTAAGTTCCCGACATAGAAGTTCATCCATGAACTTCTAAACATGTCGTAACTACGTCCTGTAGTTCCCGACCTTGAAGTACATCCATGTACTTCAAAACAGGTACTAACTACATCCTGTAATTCCATCAATGTTGAACCAAGAGGTTTGTTTGATGAAATATTATCACGAGCTGCAGATTGGCAGCGTAACGATTCCTAATAATATAATCCTTGGCCCTATGGCAGGTGTTTCAGACCTGCCATTTCGTTTGCTTTGCCATGAGCAGGGGGCTGGTCTTGTGTGTATGGAAATGGTGTCAGGTAAGGCCATTACATACAAGAACAAGAAAACAGGGGACCTTATGGAAATCCATGAAGGTGAGCATCCTGTATCACTCCAGCTTTTTGGTTCGGAACCTGATACGCTTGCTAAGGCAGCAGAGATGATATCTGGCAGGCCTTTTGACATTCTTGATATCAATATGGGATGTCCTGTTCCCAAGGTTGTATCTAATGGAGAAGGTTCTGCTCTTATGAAGAATCCTTCATTAATAGAAGAGCTTGTCAGAAGTGTAAAAAGCGTAACGGATCGTCCTGTAACTGTTAAGATACGAAAAGGATTTACCGATAAACGTGTCAACGCAGTAGAGTGCGCACTTGCTGCCCAGGCAGGGGGTGCAGACGCGGTTGCTGTTCATGGTCGTACCAGAGAGCAGTATTATAGCGGTAAAGCTGACTGGAGCATCATTGCAAAAGTTAAAGAGGCGCTTGATATACCTGTTATAGGTAACGGTGATATCGTAGATTCTGAATCTGCAAAGAGGATGATCGATGAGACCGGATGCGATGGCATAATGGTTGCAAGAGCTGCTCAGGGTAATCCCTGGATATTCAGAGAGATAGCCGCAGGCCTTAAGGGAGAAGAGATTCCTGATCGTCCAACCAAACATGAAGTATATGATATGATCATGAGACATGCGGACCTTCAGCTTCAGTACAAGGGTGAGTATATCGGAATAAGAGAGATGCGAAAGCATGTTTCGTGGTATACGACAGGATATCCCAATTCCGCAAAGCTTCGCGATGCTGTTAATGCTATGGAAGATATGGACAGTCTTAGAAAAGCTTGCAGAGACGTCTTTTTAGCAGAATAAAAATAGAATTATACATTATTATATTTTGGAATCATTGATTCAGGAAAACTATGTTATAACAATTACACACTGATAGACAGGTGAACATTAACAAGATTTGGGATTATCCCTATTGCGTTTTGAAATATATTAATGTAGAATATATCGAGTTCTATACTGCTTAAACGAAATTTGACAAGAATAATGTTTTAAATAAAGATTTTTAGGAGGCGGATGCAGACCATGGATGAGAAGAAGATTTTAACTTACGAAGGCCTGAAGAGATACGAGGACGAGCTCGAGAATCTTAAGGTAGTTAAGAGAAAAGAAGTTGCAGAGAAGATCAAAGAAGCTCGTGAGCAGGGTGACCTTTCTGAGAACGCTGAGTATGATGCAGCTAAAGATGAGCAGCGTGATATCGAAGCTAGAATCGAAGAGCTTGAGAAGATTCTCAAAAATGCAGAAGTTGTAGTTGAAGAAGAAGTTGATCTTGATAAGATCTCCATCGGCTGCAAAGTCAAAGTTAAAGATATGGAGCTTGATGAAGAAGTTGTTTATAAGATTGTAGGATCTTCAGAAGCTGATTCACTTAAGGGTAAGATCTCTAACGAGTCTCCTGTTGGTAAGGCTCTTATCGGAGCTAAGAAGAACCAGACAGTTAAGGTTGAGACTCAGGTTGGCGTTCTCAAGTTCAAAGTTCTTGAGATCGAGCGCCCTCAGATCGCTTAAGTTATATCCTGTAAGCGGCTAAGTGTTTAGCTAATAATAGTGTATGACTTCCTGAATACTGTTAGAAATCGCATTGGCTGCGGATTCTAAGACTTGTGTTTGGGAATGGATGACTCAAAAAGAAGGTCCTGTGTTATGCACAGGACTTTTGTTGCGTAAATAAAGTGAGGTAAGAAATGGCAGATAACAATCAGCAGAACAAGGGCGCAGCGCCCGCAGAAGAGCAGGACGTAGGAAGGCTTCGTCAGGTAAGACGTGATAAGCTTAAGGAATTACAGGATGCCGGTAAGGATCCTTTCCAGATAGTTAAATACGATCAGACACATCACACACAGGAAATCCGTGATAATGTTGAAAAACTTGAGACAGTTCTTGAAGTTGGAGAAGATGGAAGAACAATCACTCCTTCAAGAGAGTCTGTTCCTGCAGAGAAGATCGTATCAATCGCAGGCCGTATGATGTCCAAGCGTGTAATGGGTAAGGCATCTTTCTGCAATATCCAGGATAGAGACGGACGTATGCAGGTATATGTATCACGTAACGACCTTGGCGATGAAGCATATGCTGAGTTCAAGCGTATGGATATCGGTGATATCGTAGGAATCAAGGGTTTTGTTTTCAAGACTAAGACTGGTGAGCTTTCAGTTCATGCATTCGAGCTTACTCTTCTTTCCAAGTCTCTTATGCCACTTCCTGAGAAGTTCCATGGCCTTACAGATACAGAGACAAGATACAGACAGAGATACGTTGACCTTGTAATGAATGAGGAAGTTAAAGAGACATTCAAGAAGAGATCAGCTATCCTTCGCGAGATCCGTAACTTCTTATCAGGACGTGATTTCATGGAAGTTGAGACACCTATGCTTGTTGAAAATGCAGGTGGTGCTGCAGCAAGACCATTCATCACACACTACAACGCACTCGGAGAAGACAGAAAGCTTCGTATCTCTCTTGAGCTTTACCTTAAGAGACTTATCGTAGGTGGAATGGAAAGAGTATACGAGATTGGTCGTGTATTCCGTAACGAAGGAACAGATCCTCGTCACAATCCTGAGTTCACACTTATGGAGCTCTATCAGGCATATACAGATTATGAAGGAATGATGGAACTTACAGAGTCCATGTTCAGATATCTTGCAGAGACTGTATGTGGCACAACTCAGATCACATATGGTGATAAGGTCATCGACCTTGGTAAGCCTTTCAAGAGACTTACTATGTCAGATGCTGTTAAAGAATATGCAGGTGTTGATTTCGAGACTATCGAGTCCGCAGAAGCTGCTATAGCTCTTGCTAAGGAAAAAGGACTTGAGATCGAGCCTGGTCATGATACAAAGGGTGATATCCTTAACCTCTTCTTCGAAGAGTTCTGTGAAGACAAGATGATCCAGCCTACATTCATCATGGATCACCCTGTTGAGATCTCACCTCTTACAAAGAGAAAGCCTTCAGATCCTTCCAAGGTTGAGCGTTTCGAGCTCTACATCAATGGTTGGGAAATGTGTAACGCTTATTCAGAGCTTAACGATCCTATCGATCAGAGAGAGCGTTTCAAGGCTCAGGATGCTCTTGCAGCAGCTGGTGACGAAGAAGCTAACCACACTGATGAAGACTTCCTTAACGCTATGGAGATCGGTATGCCTCCGACAGGTGGTATCGGTTACGGTATAGACAGACTTTGCATGCTCCTTACAAATGCACCTAGCATTCGTGACGTACTTCTCTGGCCTGCACTTAAGTCACTTGATCCAAGTGCAAGAAAGGCTGCAGAAGCTGCTGAGGAGTCAACAGGTTTCTTTACACCTAACAACAAGATCGATTTCTCAAAGGTTAATGTAGAGCCTATGTTCGAAGAAGATGTTGATTTCGAGACATTCTCAAAGTCAGACTTCAGAGCAGTTAAGGTTAAGGCTTGTGAAGCTGTAGCTAAGAGCAAGAAGCTCCTTCAGTTCACACTTGATGACGGAACAGGAAAGGATAGAACAATCCTTTCAGGTATTCATGCATATTATGAGCCGGAAGAACTTGTAGGTAAGACACTTATCGCTATTACAAATCTTCCTCCTCGTGCAATGATGGGAATTGAGTCTAACGGAATGCTCCTTTCAGCTGTACACACAGAAGAAGGAGAAGAGAAGCTCCACCTTCTCATGGTTGATAACCACATTCCTGCAGGTGCAAAGTTATACTAATTGAGCGTCCTGTAATTAGTACATGGAAGTGCATAGGAGTTTCTTCTAGAACTCCATATTTCTGGACATGTACTTACTACATCCTATAGTAATAATAAGATTGCGTCGGTATCCATAGTAGTGGGTACCGGCGTTTTTTGTATGCAAATAGCTTTTTTATCAGACTGAAAAGACCGTGTTAATAGGGAGATCAGAGTATTAATTGCAACTTAAACATCCCTGATTGCAACTTAGTACCTAAAGCATTGTAGGTAGGCTTCTTCTGAGATAACCTATGTCTATCAGATGGAGATGACATAGAAATACATCCCTGTATTTCTGAACATGTCAGTTTACATCCTGTAAACGAACGACACAGAAATCATTCATGAACAAAGCATTTCTGAACTTGTCAGTTTACATCCAATAAATGAATGACATAAAAATATATCTCATAAAAAACAAAAAAGGAGCACACAAATGAAGACACTTACACTTACAAAAAACAAAAACAGATTTTTCCAGGGACTTGATTTTCTTAGTTACGGACTTGAGATATTTGCATTTATCGGATTTGAACTTTTACTTGCTTACGTTATTGAGTTTAATTTATATGGCTACTCAGATTTCAAGGATTACACAAAATTTCAGACAGTACTGCACTGGTTTTTAACATGCGGCGTATGGATCTTTGGAATCTGGTATGTTGTAAGAGAAGCAGCTAAAAAGTCAGAAGTAGATCTCTACAAGAATTTCAAAGAAAACAGTCTTGTTAAGGGAGCAAAAGAAATGTCAGTGCTTCAGTGGGGACTTCTTATTACAGGAACAGTTTTTTGTCTGATCTCTACATGGATCGACTGGGACGGCAGTAAGGTTGTAAGAGAGTTTATGCATCGTGGTATTCTTTTCCCATTCCAGTATATGTATTATCTGGTTGAAGTTGTTATGGTACTTCTTATCATCGTATTCGGACAGTATGCATTTGAAAAATGGTTCAAAAATGATAAGATTCCATATGGAGGAATTCTGGTAGCACTTACCTGGGGTCTTGGACACTGGTTCACAAAGGGATCTCTTGGTATGGGTATCTATACAGCAATTGGTGGATTTGTATTTGGCGGTGCATATCTTCTTACAAACAGAAACATTAAGCTGACTTACCTCTTCCTCTGCATTATGTTCATCCTGTAAAGACTACGATAGTTACCGGCGTTTTCGTAATTAAAGGGTAAGGGATTCCGGACAGGATGTAATGATGAAACTATTACAAAACGTGGTGTTGGGTTTGAGATGAAACTGATTAAGACAAAGGAAGAATTTTTAACCGAGAATTATTTGGAACTTCACTATGATGAAGTTGATGATGAGACGATTGGAGTCCTTGATAGATTACGATCTGCTCTTAAATATATAGAAGGAACGTTGGATGAAAAAAGGGTTACTGTCCCGCTTTCTGACATGTTTTACTTCGAGACCGTAGACAGGAAGACCTTTGGATATACAAAGGATACCTGTATAGAAGTCAAAGAGACCCTGCAGGGAATAATAGATGATTATTCAAACGCAGGCTTTGTTAGGATCAGCAAGTCCTCGATCGTAAACCTTTATAAGATAAAAAAGCTTCAGGGTGACCTGAATATGAGAACCCTGATATACCTTAAAAATGATGAGTGCCTTGTAATGAACAGAGGCTACAGAGCTGAATTCTACAAGGCTCTTAACATGCTCCAGGGAAAGAAGGGATAAATGACTATGAAGATAATAGACAGACATAATTTTTTATCTGTTGTATGTGTAAGCTTTACATTGATCGTATGCGGAAAGCTCCTTTTTGAGAAGATGATCGGATTTACGGATCGGTTTTATACTGAAAATATATTTACATGCCTTGGAGTATGCGTACTGGCTACATTTGTTCTGGCAATGCATTATTATCTCCAGCGCTTTCCTTTTATTCCCGTTGTGATAGGACAGTATATCTTCCTGATAGGAGTCATTTTTGCCCTGATATGGATTGCCGGCAACTTTACGGATATGGCTCCCTCTGCTTACAAGGATATGTTCATCTCAGTCACTATCCCTTATGTGATCGGAGCGGCTGCATATTATATAAGCTATTTCATGCAGATAAAAAAGGCTAATGATATTTTTTCAAAGCTTGATTAAATATAACTTCCCAGTTGTTTTGGCGAGAGTAATGGTGCTGTTCGAAGATTTTGACGAAATCTTTCAGATACACTATATTATCTCTTCAAAACAACTGGGAAGTTTTTACTATATTACATGATATAATTGTTTTGATATATTTATTGCGGACATTTTTTTAGAAAGGCTTTTTATGGAAAATAGTAGAGATAAAGTTATTATAAGAACCAGTATCATAGGCATCATCGCAAATGTATTCCTTGCTTCTTTCAAAGCATTTGTCGGTATAGTATCTAATTCTATAGCAGTAACTCTGGATGCGGTTAACAACCTTTCAGATGCGCTTTCATCCATAATTACGATCATTGGAACCAAGCTTGCAGGTAAGCTCCCTAACAAGAAGCACCCCTTTGGATACGGAAGAATAGAGTACCTTAGCGCTATGATCGTATCAGGTATCGTTCTTTATGCGGGTTTGACCTCACTTGTAGAGTCTGTAAAGAAGATAATACATCCCGAGAAGGCCGATTACAGCACAGTATCACTTGTGATCATCGTATCAGCTATCATTGTTAAACTCATTTTAGGAAGGTACGTCAAATCTCAGGGTGAAAAGGTTAATTCAGAATCCCTTATAGCATCTGGTAAAGATGCATCATTTGATGCTTTATTATCCACTTCAGTACTTGCTTCCGCAGTCATATTTCGTTTCACAGGAGTATCTTTAGAAGCGTATGTCGGAGCTCTCATCTCAGTTATCATCATTAAGTCAGGTATCGAAATGATGAAAGACACACTGGACGAGATCCTCGGCGTAAGAGCAGATAAGGAGATGACACAGAAGATCAAGAATCTTATCAAACAGGAGCCTGAAGTAAGAGGTGCGTACGACCTCATCATGTACAACTACGGCCCTGACAATAACCAGGCCACAGTCCATATCGAAGTCCCTGATACCATGACAGTTGATAAGCTTGATGAACTTACAAGACGTTTGGAAAAAAAGGTCATGAAAGAGACCGGGGTATATCTTGTCGGCGTAGGAGTATACTCCTACAATACAGGAGATAACGAAGCTTCAAAACTTCGTAATGCCATTTCAGAAAAAGTCCTTGCTTATGACTTTACCGTTCAGATGCATGGCTTTTATGTTGATTTTGAAACAAAAGAAGTTAGATTTGACGTAGTACTTAGCTTTGCCATCGAACCTGAGAAGGCACTTGAGATCATAAATAAAGATCTCAAAGAAACCTTCCCTGAATGCACATTCCAGATTGCGGCAGATATTGATGTATCTGACTGATGATCACGCTTCAGCAATAGCTTTATTAAGTGTATTAAGAACCAGCTTTTTATTGGCGGACCATAAGGGCGCAATCAGCAGCCTTTTTGGTCCGTCTCCTGTTATCCTGTGAACTACGATATCTTTAGGAAGAAGCTTCAAACACTTGACCACTAAATCGCAGTATTCCTCAAGCGTAAAAACATGAAAACCAGTCTCTTCAAATTCTTTTGCAAGATCAGTTCCCTTAAGCACATGTAAAAGCTGAAGTTTTATACCATCAAGCCTCGGTGATAATTCTGCCAGATATCCTACAGTTGCAAGCATATCCTCTTCACTTTCTCCCGGAAGTCCCAATATCACATGAACTATGACAGTAAAGCCTTTTTCTTTTAACCTTCTATAAGCATCTTCAAATACAGGCAGCTCATATCCCCTTCTAAAGTGCCGTGCCGTGTCTTCATTAATAGTCTGAAGCCCAAGCTCGATCCAGATATCCTTTTTGTACTCATTCCGAAGCGATTCCAGCATCACCAAAATCTCGTCCGGAAGACAATCCGGCCTTGTCCCAATAGACAAAGCGACAATCTCAGGATGTAACAAAGCCTGTCTATAAATCTTTTCTAAGATTGCCGGATTCCCATAAGTATTTGTAAACGACTGAAAATAGGCTATATACTTATGATCCTTCCCCTTAAGCTTGGCTGCCACCTTTTCCTTTGCAGCTTCAATCTGCCTGTCGATATTTTCTTCTATAGAAATGGAATTGCCATTCTTATCCTTCGTCAGAAAAAAAGCCGCAAAATCCCCAGACCCTCCTTCCGAACAGAACGTGCACCCACCATTTCCCACAGTCCCATCTCGATTAGGACAAGTACAACCGGATTGAAGCGACAATTTGTAAACCTTGCATCCATATGTTCTTTTTAAATAATCAGATAAAGTGTTTATATTCATATGCTAATTATACTCCAGATAGTTACATATATTCGCGACCTTGAAATAGAAGCGCACATTTACTACGCATTTCGTAATTCAATGGATCGGTTACCAATAGGCAATCTTGACTCTCCTTCAGCGAAGCCCCTTGTTGTGTGGCCGCCGAAGCACGAAGCACGCAGTGCCTTTCGTGCCCAAGTTTTGGCAAAAGTCAGGGCGATAATAAATAATATCCCTAGCCGATTTTGAAAAAGATGCGGATAGTTCTTAGGGTCTTAGGAGCGAAAGTACAGCGTGTCCACGTCAGCGGATAAGACCCTTAGAAATATCCGCATCTTTTTCACATGAGGCAAGGGATATTATTTATTATCGCCCGTCCCCCCCGCCACCACCCCTCACGAATTTCCACAATTGCATATTTCGCCCGTTAACGATATACTATAGCGTGATAAATAATCGAAATTATAAGATGCGGATATTGCGTGTAGCAAAGATGCATCGCCACAGGTCCAGGCGCATCATTCGCGCTGTGAGGCCGGAAAGAAGGTAAAATGTACACAAAGATCGGTAGTAACGAACCCTGCTGGTGTGGCAGCGGCAAGAAGTACAAAAAGTGCCACGAGCAGTTTGATGAACGCATTATAGGGTTTGAGCTTAAAGGGCATGAAGTTCCACCCCGCAGGATCATCAAGACCAAAGAACAGGTAGAAGGCATAAAAGCAAGCGCCAAGATCAACATAGCTTGTCTTGACCGCGTGGCTAAAGAGATTCACGCAGGCATGTCAACTGAAGAGATAGATCATATAGTAGCAGAAACTACAAGGGAAATGGGCGGCATCCCGGCTCCTCTTAATTATGAAGGCTTCCCCAAGAGCGTATGTACCTCAATCAATGATCAGGTATGTCACGGAATCCCTTCACCACACGATATATTAAAAGACGGCGATATCATAAATGTAGACTGTTCTACTATCCTTAACGGATATTATTCAGATTCATCCAGAATGTTCTGCATTGGAGACGTATCTCCTGAGAAGAAAAAACTCGTTGAAGTTACCAAAGAATGTGTAGAGATCGGTATCAAGATGGTTAAGCCATGGACATTCCTGGGCGATATGGGCAATGCCGTACATCAGCATGCACTTGATAACGGATATACAGTTGTAAGAGAAATAGGCGGACATGGATGCGGTATAGAATTCCATGAAGATCCATTCGTAAGCTTCGTATCAAGACCCGGAACAGAGATGCTCATGGTACCCGGAATGACATTTACCATTGAGCCAATGGTAAACATGGGAACTAATCGCATCTTCGTTGATGAAGAAAATGACTGGACAGTATACACAGCTGACCACAAGCCTTCAGCTCAGTGGGAAGTACAGGTACTTGTTACAGAAGATGGCTGCGAGATTCTTACTTACTAATATCCGTAGCAGACGTTTAAAGGCATATATAGCATTTTAAAAGAAAATTATAAAGATATAGATAAAGGAGTTTTACATGCAAAACAAAGGCAAATATTATCTTACTACGGCTATTGCCTATACTTCAGGTAAGCCTCATATAGGTAACACCTACGAAGCAATCCTTGCAGATGCTATCGTTCGTTATAAGAGAGCTGACGGCTATGATGTTCACTTCCAGACAGGTTCTGACGAGCACGGTCAGAAGATTGAGTCCAGAGCTATTGAAGCAGGCTGCGACAGCCCTAAGGAATTCGTAGATCAGGTTTCAGGCGTTATCAAGGATATCTGGAACAAGGTTGGAACATCTTATGACAGATTCATCCGTACAACAGATGATGATCACGTTAAACAGGTTCAGAAGATCTTCAAGAAATTCTATGATCAGGGCGACATCTACAAGGGCTCATATAAGGGCAAATACTGTACAGAGTGTGAGGCATTCTATACAGATTCCCAGCTCAACGAAGGCAAGTGCCCTGTATGCGGCGGCGATGTACACGATTCAGAAGAGGAAGCTTACTTCTTCAAGATGAGCAACTACACTCAGAGACTTATCGATTACATCAACGAGCATCCTGAGTTTATTCAGCCTGAGTCCCGTAAGAACGAGATGATGAACAATTTCCTCCTTCCAGGTGTTCAGGATCTTTGCGTATCCAGAACAAGCTTTAAGTGGGGAATTCCTGTAGATTTTGATGACAAGCACGTTGTATACGTATGGCTTGATGCTCTTGCAAACTATATAACAGGTATTGGCTATGACTGCGATGGCAACAGTACAGAAGAATTCAAGAAGTACTGGCCTGCAGATCTTCACCTTATAGGAAAAGACATTTTAAGATTCCATACAATTTACTGGCCAATCTTCCTTATGGCTCTTGATCTTCCGCTTCCAAAGCAGATCTTCGGTCACCCGTGGCTCCTTCAGGGCGGTGAAAAGATGTCCAAGTCCAAAGGAAACGTTATCTATGCTGATGATCTTGTAGATCTTTTTGGTGTTGATGCAGTACGCTATTTTGTTCTTCATGAGATGCCTTTCGATAACGACGGAACTATCACATGGGAACTTATGGTAGAGCGTTTCAACTCTGACCTTGCTAATACACTTGGTAACCTTGTAAGCCGTACTATTGCAATGAGCAATAAGTATTTTGACGGAGTAGTTGAAGATAAGGGTGTAACTGAGCCTGTAGATGACGATCTTAAGAGCGTTGTAACAGGAACATATAAAGTTGTAGAAGAGAAGATGGATGAGCTTAGAGTTGCAGATTCTCTTACAGAGATATTCAACCTCTTCAAGAGATGCAACAAGTACATCGACGAGACAGAGCCGTGGGTACTTGCAAAGGACGATTCCAAGAAGGACCGTCTTGCTACAGTTCTCTATAACCTTACAGAATCAATCATGATCGGTGTATCACTTCTTGCTCCGTTCATGCCTGAAACAGCTGAGCAGACAGCTAAGAATTTCAACGATCAGCTCAGAGGATTTGAAACACTTTCAACATTTGGAACATATCCAAACGGCAACAAGGTATCAGCTGAGCCTGTGATGCTTTTTGCAAGAAAAGATCTTGAGTCAGTTCTTAAGCAGACAGCAGAAATTACAGAGAAGCAGAAGGCTGAGTTCTTTGAAAGCCAGGAAACAGCAGCAGCTAACCTTGATAAAGCAGGAAGATCTCAGGATGCTGACAAGATCCGCGAAAACCTTAAGAAGCTTCGCGGCGGTGATGCAGGATCTTCTGACGAAGAAGCTATCGATATCGAGCCTAAGGCTGAGATCGCATATGACGATTTTGCAGCTATGCAGTTCCAGGTTGGTGAAGTTATTAAGTGTGAAGCAGTACCGAAGTCCAAGAAGCTTCTTTGCTCACAGGTTAAGGTTGGATCAAGAACACTTCAGATCGTATCAGGAATTCATAAGTACTATGAACCTGAAGATATGGTCGGTAAGAAGGTTATGGTCCTTGTAAACCTTAAGCCTGCTAAGCTTGCAGGAGTTACTTCAGAGGGTATGCTTCTTTGTGCAGAAGATGCAGATGGCAATCTTTCACTCATGGTTCCTGAAAAGAAGATGCCTTCAGGCGCTGAGATCTGCTAATACAGACTATTTTTCTAATGTGGGGGTTACATGGGAAATACATTAAAAAAAGAAAGTATGTTCTTTCAGTCAGCTGATGGTACTGATAAGATCCATGCAAGTATATGGACACCTGAAGGAGAGCCTCGTGCTATCCTTCAGATAGTTCATGGCATGCAGGAATATATTGACAGGTACGAAGAATTCGCCCAGTTTTTTGCACAGCGTGGTTTTGTCGTGTGCGGTGAAGATCACTTAGGACACGGCGAAAGCGTTTCAGAAGGCGGAATGTATGGGTACTTTTGTAAGCAGGATCCTCAGAAGGTGCTTCCTGAGGATTCACATCAGCTTACTCTTATGATGAAAGAGAAATATAAAGGCCTTAAGTATGTGATCCTTGGTCACAGCTTTGGCTCTTTTATCACAAGAGAATACCTTGCAAGATTTGGAAAAGACGTTGATGTGGCGATCCTTTCAGGAACAGCCAATCAGCCTGCGAGCGTTGCAAAGGGCGGCCTTTTTGTAGCAAGATGCCAGAAACTATTCCTTGGCGATAAGCATGTTGCAAAAATGCTGAATGATATCTCTTTTAAATCCTATCTCTCAAAGATAGAAAATCCAAAGACTCCTTCAGACTGGCTTTCCTATAACGAAGAGAATGTTGCAGCTTATTGCAAAAATCCATGGTGTACGTTTACTTTTACCATTAATGGATTCGAGACCATGGCAAAACTTCTTTTGCTTATAGGTGATAAGAAGAGGATGCAGATGATTCCTCATGATCTGCCCATCCTTCTTGCAGCAGGAAAAGAAGATCCTGTAGGAAACTACGGCGAAGGCGTTGAGCAGCTTTATAATATTTACAAAAATGATATAGGCCTGAATGTTTCTTTGAAGCTCTACGATCATATGCGTCACGAGATGCACAATGAGCCAGAAAGACAAAAGGTCTACAATGATTATCTTGCATTTATTGACCAAAACATTTGAACTGACATAAGCAGATTTTGATAAGGGTCTTAGGCAGTTTGTATAGCTTTGACTCTTGGGAGTTATCATGGAGCTAACTATCAGAAAGGGATATGCCAGTGACTGGGACGATGCTATGGAGCTGGCATGGAGGACGTTTGAAATGTTTAATGCTGCTGATTACAGCAGTGAGGGAGAGGAGAACTTCAGAAAATTTCTCTTTGGACCTGAACTGTATCAGCAATATGCCATCGGAAACTATGAGCTTATAACCGCATTTGATCAAAGCTCAATGGTTGGGATGCTCCTTTTGCGCGAAAACAGGCATATTTCTCTTCTTTTCGTTGATGGTGATCTCCATGGTAAAGGGATAGGGCACAAGCTTATCGAATGCGCTTCCAAGTATGTGAGGAAAAAAGGAAGACGTTTTAAGATGAGTGTTAACGCATCGCGCTTTGCAGTGCCTTTTTATAAACACGAGGGATTTAAAGAAGCCAAGATCGAGCAGTTCGAAGACGGCATCAGGTATCTCCCTATGGAACTAAAGTTGTGATTGGTTTTTTTGATGTATATACTCAAAATATATTTATATATTTGGTATATGTGAATCAGGATAAGATTTTAAGTACAGGAAATGGTGGGTTATGAGTAAGTTATTTGATTTAGACAGTCCTTTAATGAGAATTCTTAATAAGGTTGCAGACCTTATGATCTTAAATGTTTCAACACTTCTGTTTTGTGTTCCGGGCCTTTTTTCAGGCTATGTAGCACTTCAGATCTATACTACAGAGGGAATCGTTAATCTTCCGGCAATACTGATGTTCATAGTTTTATCTATTCCGATGGGTAGTGCTATTACCGGAATGCATTTCGTTCTTCTTAAAATGGTAAGAGGCGACGAAGCTTATATTGTTAAGGATTTCTGGAAATCCTTCAAGCTTAACTTTAAGCAGGCGTCAGTTATATGGCTGATCTTTGAAGTTGCAGCATTCCTTCTTGTTTTGGACTACAAGATTTATATGGGTTCTGATACCTTTCCTAAGGTTATGCTCATTATGACAGGCGTTGTAGCAGTGATCGTGTTTATCATTTATTTATATGTATTTCCTGTTCTTTCAAGATTCTCCAATACAATTGGTAATACGCTTAAGAACTCTTTTCTTATGTCGATCCTGGGACTTCCAAGAACACTTGGAATGATGGTCATAACAGGCGTAGCATTTATGCTCCCTGTGCTTGTTCCGGATCTTATATATCGCATATTCCCGATATACATCCTTTTTGGACTTACACTTCCGGGATTTTTATGTGCGCTTTTGTACAGCCCTCTTTTCAAGAGATTTGAGCCTGAAGTCAAAGAAGAAGAGCTCTCTACAGAAGAGGAACTTCTTGCAGCTGCAAGAGCTATCCAGGGTGCTGATGATGCTGAGTATGATGAAGTTGCCAGAATCATTCAGGATGATGGAATGGACGAAGACGATAAGTAATAAGCTTTGGACCTGTCGACAATGTCGACGGGTCTTTTTTACAGGCTTTTTAGAATTATGACTATATGAAAAGCAGATGAATACTGTTATTGAACAAACGTTCTAATGTAATCTTGTCAATCTGACGTAAAAGTTTTCGGTTTATTCGTCAGATTGACATAAAAACCAGATAATAAAATTACCAATGGACATATTGTCTAAGACCTGTGATTAATTTTGGTAAATCGCTCCATACACAAAAAACAGAGTAAACGATATACTGAGTAAGGATTGAAAAAATCCAGACTACTATTTCTTTTATTTGAATGGGAGGATTATAAAAATGGCAAGCTTACAGTTAGAGCATATTACAAAACAGTATCCTAACGGTTTCGTAGCTGTTAAGGACTTTAACCTTGATGTTGAAGATAAGGAATTCATCATTTTCGTTGGTCCTTCAGGATGCGGAAAATCAACAACACTGCGTATGATCGCAGGTCTTGAAGATATCTCTTCAGGTACACTTAAAATCGGCGGCAAAGTAATGAACGATGTAGAGCCTAAGGATCGTGATATCGCGATGGTATTCCAGAACTACGCTCTGTATCCTCATATGACAGTATATGATAACATGGCATTCGGTCTTAAACTTCGTAAAGTTCCGAAGGAAGAGATCGACCAGAAAGTTAAGGCTGCAGCTAAGATCCTTGATCTTTCTAACCTTCTTGATCGTAAGCCAAAGGCTCTTTCAGGTGGTCAGAGACAGCGTGTAGCTATGGGACGTGCTATCGTTCGTAATCCTAAGGTATTCCTTATGGATGAGCCTCTTTCAAACCTTGATGCTAAGCTCCGTGTTCAGATGAGAACAGAGATCGCTAAGCTTCACCAGAGACTCGGCACAACAATCATCTACGTTACACACGACCAGACAGAGGCTATGACTCTTGGTACAAGAATCGTAGTTATGAAGGATGGTGTTGTTCAGCAGGTAGATACACCTCAGAACCTCTATGACAAGCCAGAAAACCTCTTCGTTGCTGGATTCATGGGATCACCTCAGATGAACTTCCTTGATGCTGATGTTGAAGTTGCTGGAGATACAGCATACCTCAAGATCGCTGATCAGAAGATTGAGCTTCCTCCGGCTAAGTCCAAGAAGCTTATCGAGGGTAACTACAACGGTAAGAAGGTTACATTCGGTATCCGTCCTGAAGATGTTGATGATTCAGAGATGTTCGTTAACACTTCTAAGGCTGTATTCGAGTCAACAATCAACGTATACGAGCTTCTTGGTGCAGAAGTTTATCTGTACTTCGATCTCGAAGGATTCCCTATCACAGCAAGAGTTGATTCTCGTACAACAGCTAGACCTGGTGATAAGGTTAAGTTCGGTTTCGATGTTGAGAAGATCCACGTATTCGACAAAGAGACAGAGAAGACAATCACAAACTAATAATAGTTTATTTAAAGGCAGAGCTTTTGGCTCTGCCTTTTTTGTGCTAATTACATCTCAGATATTTTGATCTGTTGAAAATCAGGCAAAAAAAGGCCCTGCCCGGAGATATACTCAGCAGACAGGACATTTTATAGGATTTTATTTATCATAGTATTACTTCCTTTCAACTACTATATCGGATATTTATGATAAAACTTTAGTAGTTTCCGCCATATTTAAGGTTTATTAATGTATAATGTAAGTTGTTTGACTAGGAATTGTACGGAAATGAAGGGAACTAATGGGAGATGAGACATAATTTACATAGATCCGGAATTCTTGCAGGCGCTGTAGAAACGGCATTATGCCTTGTTATGATACTTGCACTTGTTCTTACAGGATGCGAGAGCACGTATACGGCACCGGATACAGGGGCTACTGCTGTTATGCTTACCAGCATGGAGGAGGCTGCTCTTTCTGACGATGCAGTTTCATATGATACAATTCAGGATGCTTCCACGGAGTATACAACTGATGTAGTTATCGAGGTAGAGGACGACAGTGCAAATGCGGCTACATCTGCAAGCACATTTGTAGTAGAAGGATCTCCTGCTCAAACTTTTTATGTGGAGGGTACTCCTGCTGTAGTCAGCGATTCAGATTCCAAGGAAGATGATTCCATGGTGCTTAATGACCAGTCTCAGGGTACAGATGTTGATGTAACAAAACTTGTTGCAGAGTCTCAGGAAGAAAACACTGCTACAACTGAGAGTTCATCTTCTGCAGAGGCTACAACTGTAGAAGAAGTACAGGAGAAGACAGTTGCATCTGAAACAGGAGATGTTACTTATGGTATAGATGTTGCTTCCTATCAGGGTGTTATAAACTGGGAGAAAGTTGCTGCATCAGGCGTTGGCTTTGCAATGGTCAGAGTTGGTTACAGATCTAACGACGGTGTTCTTCATGAAGATGCCAATGCAAGATACAATCTCCAGGAAGCTAATAAATATGGTATAAAGACAGGCGCATATTTCTTTTCCAGAGCTACGAGCTCAGAAGAAGCTACTCAGGAAGCTAACCTTTGCATCAGTATAATAAGTGGATACTCAATTACCTATCCTGTTGCTTATAACTGTGAGGGATACAATAAGTCTACAAGCCGTCAGTATGGTATTTCCATGCAGGACAGATCATCTTATGCACAGACTTTCCTTTCAACTGTTCAGAGTGCCGGATATACACCTATGTTCTACGCTTCCCGTAATGAGCTTTCTAATGGAAAAGACTGGGATACAGGATCTCTTGCAGGAAGTAACAAGATCTGGCTTGCATATTATCCTTCAGATCCATCTGTTACAAGCCCGGGATATTCAGGTTCCTACTGTATGTGGCAGTATACAAGTAAAGGTTCTGTTCCTGGAATTAATGGTAATGTTGATATAGATATAGCATACTTTGGCTATTCAGGTACAAGCTCGAAGAAGTCTGATACTGCAACAGAAAGCGTTACAGCTAATGTTGAGTCTGGTATGCAGTTTACAGAAGTTAATGAGACAGTTACCTGTAAGGACGTACTTAATCTTCGTGATCGTCCAAGCCAGGGAGAGGGCTCTGTTGTTATAGCACAGATCAAGAACGGCGAGACAGTAACAAGAACAGGCTATAATTCTACAACGGGCTGGAGCAGAGTAGTATATAACGGCCAGACCTTGTATTGTGTCAGCAGCTACCTTGTAGTTGTTGAGTAGAAGAAAAAATAACGATATTTGCATACATACGTAAAATAAGCTAAAATTACCATTGTTATGTATTTATGACATATGAAATGAGGTTAACTAATGATTTCCGCACAGATAATCAAGCAGAGTATAAGCCAGTTGCAGGCTATTACAAGGGTAGATCTTACAGTTATGGATCTTTCCGGTAATATTGTTGCAAGTACTAAGGACAATGAGGAGATGGACTCAAGTCTTATTGTCAGCTTTGCAAATTCACCTGTAGATTCACAGGCAATAGGCAACAGACATCTTCTTAAAATTATGGATGAGAGCGAGCCTGCCTATATCCTTATTGCCAGCGGCAATGATGAAGGAGTATACACAGTTGGTAAGATATGTGTATGCCAGCTTCAGGATCTTATAGTTGCTTATAAGGAGAGGTTTGACAGAAACAACTTCTTCCAGAATCTGATGCTTGATAACCTTCTTCTTATAGATATCTATAACAGAGCTAAAAAGCTCCACATAGATGCAGTAAGACCACGAGTTGTAATAATCGTAGAGACAGGCAAGGACAATGATAATACCGTATCAGAGCTTCTTGGAAGTATCTACACAACTCAGGCTGGTGATTATATCACTGCTGTTGATGAGAACAGTATCATTCTTATCAAGTCAGTAGATAATCCTGATAACTATGATGAGATCGCTCATGTTGCAACAACAATCGTAGACATGATGAACACAGAGGCTATGCTTAATGCCCGTGTTGCTTACGGTACAATTGTTGGAGAACTTAAGGATCTTTCAAAGTCATATAAAGAAGCCAAGATGGCACTTGAAGTAGGTAAGATCTTCTATGCAGAAAAGAATGTTAATGCTTACAACACACTTGGTATAGGAAGACTTATTTATCAGCTTCCTGTTAACCTGTGTCATATTTTCCTTGAAGAGATATTTGGAGAAAATGATGTTCTCGATCAGCTTGATGAAGAGACGCTTAGTACAATAGCCAAGTTCTTTGAGAATAATCTTAATGTATCAGAGACATCACGTCAGCTGTTCGTACATCGTAACACGCTCGTATATCGTATTGAGAAGCTTGAGAGAAGTACAGGCCTTGATATACGTAAATTTGATGATGCACTTACATTCAAGATTGCCCTTATGGTATCAAACTATATCAAATACCTTGATGCCAATCAGTATTGACAAATAAACGAAAAAAGGATATATTACTAGCATTGCGGCTCTGTGAAGGGTGCATATATTTTGTAAATAGCCGGGTCTTATGCAATGGGACTTTGCGAAACGTGTCAGGTCGGGAACGAAGCAGCACTAAGCATTTCATCTCATGTGTTGTAAGGTGCCTTGTTATTATGCAGGGTATGTGCATCCGTCACAGGGTCGCATTTTCGTTTTAGTAAAAGCGCAGGTTGAAGACATTAAAATCTTTGATCACAGGAATTATAGAATAGCTTCTATTGATAAAAAATATGAAAGATGATTTAAACAGTTTATATAAAAATTGCACATTATGTCCCCGTATGTGTAGGGTAGACAGGACTGCCGGACAAAAGGGATTTTGCAGGGAAAGCGGAAATCCTGCAGCGGCAAGGGCTGCGCTTCATTTCTGGGAAGAACCCTGCATATCAGGTCAGACCGGATCAGGAGCGGTCTTCTTTTCAGGCTGTAATATGGGATGTGTTTTCTGCCAAAACTATGAGATAGCACATGACGAGGTGAGAAAAGAGATTACGCAAGACAGGTTAGCTGATATATTCCTTGAACTTCAGGATAAAAAAGCTGCCAATATTAACCTGGTAACTCCTACGCATTTTATTCCGGGTATAGTAATGGCTTTGGAAAGCGCCAAGAATAAGGGACTTAAGATTCCTGTTGTATATAACACAAGTTCTTATGAAAACGTGGAGTCACTAAAGCTTTTAGACGGCCTTGTTGATATCTATCTTCCTGATTGTAAATATTATAGTGGTGATCTATCTGCAAAATACAGTAAGGCAGCAGACTATTTTGAAAAAGCGCTTCCTGCGATTGAAGAGATGGTAAGGCAGACAGGAAGTCCGTCTTTTTATATGCCGCATGTCCATCCGGGAAGTTCAAGCGATGAGGATTGCAATAAAAGTATATCTGCTGATAAATATAATGATATTGTTGCAGGAGATGAGTCTTTAGAAGATACAGAAAGCTCTGATTATACAGGACCTCTTATGAAGAAGGGAACCATTGTCAGACACCTTCTTTTGCCGGGGCATCTTGATGATTCTATTAAGATCGTTACAAAACTTCATGAAAAGTTTGGAGATAAGATCTATATAAGCCTTATGAATCAGTATACTCCCATGCCGCATAGTGCTGTATTTCCAGAGCTTACTAATACAGTGAGCAGTGATGATTATGATAAGCTTATTGACCACGCTATAGATATTGGAGTTGAGAACGCGTTTATACAGGGCGATGAAACTGATAAGAGCAGCTTCATACCTGCCTTTGACTACAGCGGATTATAAAAAAGAGCCTTGGATAAAGGCTCTTTTTGCAAAGTCATTATGTAAGTTTAGATAGAGTAGTCATATCCGCCTGCGATCATCTGTTCCTGATCGATCAGGTCCTGAAGAGTATAGCGGTCTACATAATCATTGATGACCTTATCAAGACCGCGCCAAAATCCGAGGGTTGGACAATCTTCTGAGCGGGGACAGTTAACGCCGTCGCTTCCGGCATCAGCAAGACACTCAATAGGAGAAAGACTTCCTTCCATTGTGCGGAGGATATCGCCTACCTTATATTCATAAGGTCTTCTTGCAAGTCTGTGGCCGCCATTGTTGCCGCGCATGCTGCGAAGAAAACCTGCCTTGTTAAGATTCGTTACGATCTGCTCAAGGTACTTCACTGTGATTCCCTGTCTTTCAGAGATATCTTTAAGTGCAATATATTCGCCACTATCGTGAAGAGCCAGATCGATCATGACTCTGAGTGCGTATCTTCCTTTAGTTGAAATTTTCATAATGCTTTCCTCTTTTGTAATCTGTAAATCTGTATTGTTGCATGGAATATATAACTTATATATAATCTTCACATAAACCGGCCGATAATCTTTTTGGCCACATAAATAATGCTTATGATAGCAATATATTTATGGAGTGAATTTATTATAACACAAAACCTACCAGAATAGTATGATTTGATTTGAAAAAATGAAAAAAATTTTTGATAATATAGAAAAAGAGCATAATTACTACATGAAAGAGGCCCTGAAGCAGGCTAAAAAGGCATATGCCATTGGCGAAGTACCTATTGGATGCGTAATAGTGTATGACGGCGAGATAATAGGCAGAGGCTACAACAGGAGAAATACTGATAAATCAGTGCTTTGCCATGCCGAGATATCAGCCATGAAAAAGGCCGGTAAGATCATTAAAGACTGGCGCCTTGAAGACTGCACCTTATATGTAACACTTGAACCCTGCCAGATGTGTGCAGGCGCCATAGTTCAGGCCAGGATCCCCAAGGTCGTAATAGGAAGCAGGAGCCAGAAATCAGGATGCGGAGGAACTCTTCTTAACATCCTTGAAAACCCTGACTTTAACCATCAGTGCGAAGTTGTGAGGGATGTTATGGAAGAAGAGTGTAGCAGCATTCTTAAGAAGTTCTTCCTTGAATTAAGGATCCGCAATAAGATGGAAAAAGAAGCAAGAAAGGCACAGCAGCAGGAAGAAGCGAGAAAGCAGGAAGAGGATACGTAAAAAATAATCCAGATTTGGCTTAAGCCTTTATATAGACTTATCGCCGATAAAGATTACTTCGTTTTTCCTTCCAGATATTTCTCGAGCTGTTTGAGATGTTCTTTTCCACCGCTAAGAGATTCGTGTTTGTGAGCCTTGCGATAGCTTGAGGGTGACATGCCCTTATCCAGTTTAAATGCTTTTGTAAAAACGAGCGGGTCGTTGTAACCCGAAGATATAGCGATACTTTCGATTGGAAGGTCTGTGACTTTTAAAAGGTCACAGGCCTTTGATATTCTGTAGGAACTAAGGTACTGCTGTGGTGACACGCCAAGAGTCTTTTCAAAAAGAGTGTATAGATAACTCCTGTTAATGCACACGTAATCTGCAACATCAGTGATCTTTATAGGGTTATAGTAGTTACCCCTGATAAAAGAAATTGCCTTTTGTACATAGTTATTGGCACTTTCTGATTCGCCCCTTTCCGAAGTCTGACTTCCTGCGACAACAGAAAGGAAAAGGTGGAGCTGACCATTTCTTTCAAGGGAATCAGCTATACTAAAAGTATTGTGTTCCATCATGTCATGAACGATGGAATAAATTTTGTCGGAATCACTATTTCTGAATATTGGCTGGTCTGCAGAAAGAGAGAGCTGTTCAACGATAGATGCAGCAAGCTTTCCTCCAAAACCTACCCATACATATGTCCAGGGATCGTTTTCATCAGCTTCATAATAGGAGAGCTCATCAGGTGTGATAAGAAAACCTGTTCCTTCGGTAAGCTTATACTCTTTTCCCTTCAACCTGAAAATGCCCTTGCCGCTTAAGATGTAGTGGATCATGTGATGAGGCTTTATTGCAGGGCCAAAGTGGTGATGTGGCTGAGTCTTGGACAGACCGCAGCTTGTCACATAAAGGCTTTCATTTTCTTCAGCTGTAAACTCTAATTTATAAGCTTTTTCCATAAAGATTCCTTATCGAATAAACATGGGTTTCTATAGGTAATTGTAGCCTAGTTTTAATTGGGCGTTCAAGTATATAAATCTTACCTGTTCACAGTTTAAATCCTCTTATTTTATTTAAAAATCAGTTTTTTTCACTTGAATGCTTGTGTATAATAGAGTAGACATCTTTTAGAAAATAATTATGCACTTAGAATGTGTTTCGGGTAGATTGGAGAGGAAAATGTCATTCGGTGATGAGATAATGCAGGGAGTCATGGATGTGGCCGATACAGTTACCAAGGCTGTTGAGACCGGTGACTTCAGCAGGCTGAGCAGTGATATATCAGCTTCAGTTAACGGTACTGCACAAAGGTTCAAACAGCAGACGTTAAATAATAAAGTATACAATTCGTTTATGTCATCAACTGCTTCGTCTAACAGAAATAATGTCAATATGACAGAGCAGTATATTCTCAACAAGAAAAAGATAAGCGTATTCCAGAAAGCTCATGTAGGAAAGCTTACAGGAGCCTTTTCCAGTTTTGTTTTAGGTATTTTTACAGTAGTATTTGGTGTTATCACGCTTGTATGCCTTCCAATGGCGATCGCGGATGCTGAGGCTGTCGGATTTGGAGTATTATTCTTCTTTGCAGCTTTTACAGCGGCCTTTGGAATTGGATGGAAGAGAGCACATGACAAAAAGAATCTTGCCAAGAAATTTCATTTATTTAAAAAGGCTTTAGGAGACAGAGAATATATATCGATCAGAGAATTTTCAGATCTTGTTCAGATGCCTGAAGATGAAATTAAAAAATGGATCAAGAAGATGATAAACAAGGGCGTTCTCATCGGTGCAAGATTTGATGATTCCGAGTCTACACTTATTCTTTCAGAGCATGCTTTTGATGAATACAAGAAGTTCCTTCAAAGTCAGCGTGAACAGGAGATGTATAACAGGGCAAGTCAGGTTGATACTCAGGGAATGAATGTAACATCAGATTCTCAGCATGTTATAGATGAGGGTAATGAATACCTTGTTAAGGTAAGACAGATCAATGACATGATCCCTGATAATGATGAAGAGCACATGTCAGATAAGCTCTATGCTCTTGAGAATATCATGAAGAGGATATTCGAGCATGTGGGTCAGCATCCGGAGAAAGCTCAGGATCTTCGTAAGTTCATGAATTATTATCTCCCTACAACGGAGAAATTATTAAATGCTTATGTACAGCTTGATGCCCAGCCTGAGGTTGGAGACAATATCAAGGATACCAAGAGACAGATATCTGATGCACTTAACACTATAAATACAGCTTTTGAGAAGCTTTTTGATGATCTGTTCCAGGAGCAGGCATGGGATATTGCTTCTGATATTTCTGTAATGCAGACTATGATGTCTCAGGACGGCCTTATGCAGGGACAGGCCATGGCGGCTCAGGACGGTATGATGCAAAGCCAGACTGGCAACTAAAATACTAAAGCATATATTTATAAATGCCAAAAATACATTTGATAAAGGAATTATTTGAAAATAAGTTTTTAACATTTGGAGGAAAATATGGAAGGACAGTTTTCAGAATTTAATTCACAGCCATCAGCACCAACACTCTCATTCGGAGATCCGCAGCCACAGGCAGCAGCTGCTCAGGCAGCTCCCGCACCTGAGACCAAAGAGCAGAGCACAAGACAGTTTGAAGCAGATGTTCAGCTGACTCCTGAAGAGCAGAAACAGGTTGATGAATTTGTAAAGCAGATCGATATCACAAATTCCCAGGCAGTAATGAACTACGGTGTTGGAACACAGAAGAAGCTTGCTGATTTCTCTCAGAAGGCTATTGATAATGTAAGAACAAAGGACATGGGAGAAGTTGGCGACATGCTCTCAGGCCTTGTTACAGAACTTAAGGATTTTGACGTTGATGAAGAAGAAAAAGGAATCATGTCCTTTTTCAAAAAGAGCGCTAACAGAGTAAATGCTATTAAAGCTAAATATTCTACAGTTGAGACTAATGTTAATGCCATCACATCAAAGCTTGAGCAGCATCAGGTAACACTGATGAAGGACGTAGCTCTTCTTGATCAGATGTATGCACTTAACCTTAACTACTTCAAGGAACTTACAATGTACATTCAGGCTGGTAAGAAGAAGCTTGAAGAAGTAAGATCCACAACACTTGTTGAACTTCAGAACAAGGCTCAGGCATCAGGACTTCAGGAAGATGCAGAAAAGGCCAAGGATCTTTCAAACCTTTGCGATAGATTTGAAAAGAAGATCTATGACCTTGAGCTTACTCGTACCATCGCTATGCAGACCGGACCTCAGATCAGAATGGTACAGTCTTCAGATACAATAATGGCTGAGAAGATCCAGTCTACAATCGTTAACACTATTCCTCTCTGGAAGAACCAGATGGTAATCGCTATCGGTGTTGAGCATGCTAATCAGGCAGCTAAAGCTGAGCGTGAAGTTAACGATATGACCAATGCACTTCTTAAGAAGAACGCTGATAAGCTCAAACAGGCTACTATCGCAACAGCCAAGGAATCTGAGAGAGGCATCATAGATATGGAGACGCTTCGCCATACCAACGAGACTCTTATCAGCACCATCGACGAAGTTCTTGCTATCCAGAAGGATGGAAAAGAAAAGAGAAGAGCCGCCGAAGCCGAACTCGGCCAGATCGAATCCCAGCTTAAGGATAAGCTCATTGAGGCATCAAAAGCGTAATTTAGAACGTGGGCGGCAACTGCTTGGCCGCTTACAAGTATGTAAAATTACAGTATATAACGTCGGGACGCTCCCGCTCTGTGAAAAACGTAGCGGTACTAACGATGCAAAACACGCATCGTAAGTACCGACGTTTTTCAAAGCCACTCCTTATATATACTGTAATTTCACACACTTGTAAGCGGCCAAGCAGTTGCTTTTCAGGGATGTATTTCTAGGTAGCCGGATACAGGATGTATCTAGCACATGTCCAGAAATACATGGATGTATTTCTATGTGCCCGGATACAGGATGTATCTAGTACCTGTATAGAAATACATGGATGTATTTCTAGGTACCCTTGACAATAAATTATGAATTGATTACAATCAAACGTAACGTTGAAGAGGAATAGTAATGGAACTGTCCTGTCCCAGAGAGAAGACTTATCTGGTGCGAAGTCTTTACAGAGATGTCCGTGAACCTGCCTTGGAGTTCTATGTGAAAGTTATAATATAAACGTGTTATGACGTAAGCATAGCGTTTCCCGCGTTAAGGGATAGTTGAGAGAAATCTGTTTTTCTTTTTCTAAAAGCAGATTTAAATAGGGTGGTACCGCCGAAGATGAATTTATAACCTTTGGTCCCTGTTTTTAATTAAACATGGACTGAAGGTTTTTTTATGCATATTATTGCCGGATGTAATGAAAAGGCCTTGGTCCTGGGTACAAATAAGGAGAATACTATGGCAAACGAAAAGAAGAAAATGGTATCTGAGATCACATCCATGGATGAGGATTTCACACAGTGGTACACAGATGTGTGTATCAAAGCAGGTCTTATCAGCTACTCTAATATCAAGGGCTGCATGGTTATTAAGCCTTCAGGTTATGCAATCTGGGAGCTTATCCAGAAGCATCTTGATGAGAGGTTCAAAAAGACAGGGGTAAAAAATGTTTATTTACCAATGTTCATTCCTGAATCACTTCTTCAGAAGGAGAAGGATCACGTAGAGGGCTTCGCTCCTGAAGTTGCATGGGTAACTCATGGTGGACTTGAGCCACTTGCAGAGCGTTACTGTGTTCGTCCTACATCAGAGACATTATTCTGCGATTATTATAAGGGAGAGATCCACTCCTACAAGGATCTTCCACAGGTTCTCAACCAGTGGTGTTCAGTAGTCAGATGGGAGAAGGAGACACGTCCTTTCCTTCGTTCACGTGAGTTCTTATGGCAGGAAGGCCACACAGCTCATGCTACTCTTGAAGAGGCAGAAGAGCGTACAGTTCAGATGCTCAATGTATATGCTGACTTCTTAGAGAACGATATGGCTATCCCTGTTATCAAGGGTCAGAAGACAGAAAAAGAGAAGTTTGCAGGTGCTGAGCATACATACACAGTAGAAGCTCTTATGCATGACTGCCGTGCTCTTCAGTCAGCTACATCTCACAACTTTGGTGATGGTTTTGCTAAGGCATTTGAGATTCAGTATCAGGGTAAAGACAATAAGCCTCACTACGTATTCCAGACATCATGGGGGCTTACAACAAGAACTATTGGCGCTATGATCATGGTTCACGGTGATAACGAAGGCCTTGTAATGCCTCCTAAGATTGCTCCTACTCAGGTAGTTGTAATTCCGATCCAGCAGAAGAAGGAAGGCGTTCTTGACTGTGCACAGAAGATCTATGAAAGCCTTAACGACTTCAGAGCATCTATCGATCTTACAGACAGAAGCCCTGGATTCAAGTTCGCTGAACAGGAAATGCATGGTATCCCGATCCGTGTTGAGATCGGACCTAAGGATATGGAAGCTGGTAAGTGCGTTCTTGTAAGACGTGATACACGTGAGAAATACGAGTGCGCTATTGATGAAGTTCCTTCAAAGGTTGGAGAGCTTCTTGAGACAATCCAGAAGGATATGTACAACCGCGCTAAGGCTCATCTTGAAGCACATACATATGTTGCACATGACAAAGACGAGTTTGCTGAGAACTTCAAGGAGACAAAGGGCTTTGTTAAGGCTATGTGGTGCGGATGCCGCGAATGTGAAGACAAGATCAAGGAAGATTACAATGTTACAAGCCGTTGTATACCTTTCGAGCAGGAGAACATCTCAGATAAGTGCGTGATCTGCGGAAAACCTGCAACTAAGATGGTTTACTGGGGCAGAGCTTATTGATATTGTTATTAAGCGTTTTTTGAGATGACAGAAAGCTTATTGCTTTGCGTCGTCTGCCAAAAGAAACTTACTGTGGGCGTCACACCTTGGTGCGGCGCCCTTTTTTGTCTATTTTTAAACGATTTGGTACAATATGCGTAGGAGTAATAACATGCGTATAGAAGATATAAAAATTGAAATGCCCAGTGCGGCAGCAGAAATATTAAACACATTACATGAAGCCGGATACGAAGCTTACATTGTAGGCGGATGCGTTCGTGACAGTATCCTTGGCAGAGTGCCCGGAGACTGGGATATCACTACAAGTGCCCTTCCCCAGGAAGTAAAAAAGCTTTTTAAACGTACCATTGATACAGGTATTAAGCACGGTACCGTGACTATAATGAAGGGTAAGGAAGGCTATGAAGTAACTACTTACCGCCTTGACGGTGTTTATGAAGATCACAGACACCCAAAGGAAGTTACATTTACAAGAAGTCTGATAGAGGATCTTAAGAGACGAGATTTTACTATAAATGCAATGGCCTACAACGATAAAGAAGGCCTTGTTGATGAATTTGATGGAATCAGTGACCTTGAAAATAAAATTATAAGATGTGTAGGAGATCCTGTTAAAAGATTTGAAGAGGATGCTCTTCGTATTTTAAGAGCAGTAAGATTTTCTGGTCAGCTTGGTTATACTATAGATCCTGAAACTGCCAAAGCGGCAGGGGAGCTTGCACCTACACTTTCCAATATCAGTGCAGAGCGTATACAGACAGAATTTATCAAGATGATGACATCTGCGCATCCTGAAGTTATCAGGGATGCTTATAAACTTGGCATTACGAAAGTTTTTTTGCCGGAGTTTGATGAGTGTATGGAATGTGAGCAAAACACTGAGCACCACTGCTATACAGTTGGCGAGCATATGATCCATTCTGTAATGGAGGTTCCTGCTGATAAGGTTTTAAGGCTCACTATGATCCTGCATGATATAGCAAAGCCCAAATGTAAGACTACGGATGAGTACGGAGACCATTTTAAGGGCCATGCGTTTGAAGGTTCAATGATGGTTGAAGAGATCATGAGAAGGCTTAAGTTCGATAATGCAACAACCAATGCTGTGCGTAATCTTGTAAGATGCCATGATATCTTCATGAAGGATGAGCCTAATGATGTAAATGTTCGCAGAACTCTTTACTATGTAGGACCGGATAATTTTGAGGACCTTCTTAAGGTAAAAAGAGCTGATATGCTGGCTCAGAGTACTTTCGAGCGTGAAGAAAAAGAAAGACGACTTAAGCTTCTTGAAAAAATTGGCCATGAAATCCTTGAAAGAAAAGACTGTCTGTCTTTAAAAGAACTTGCAGTTGGAGGTAAGGACCTTCTTTCACTAGGAGTTACTCCGGGTAAGGAAATAGGAACAATTCTTAACAATATGCTTATGGATGTTTTAAGGCACCCTAATCATAATGACAAAGAATATCTGATCAGGCATTTAAAGAACTATAATAAACCTGAGATTTAAGCCTTAAGACACAGATAATAATAGCCGATATATTAATGACATGGAATGTCTGTTTTCGAAATTGTAATATGCCGTTAAACCAAAGGGTTATATATAAAGGGGAGATGGATATGCGTAATTTCTTCAGAAAAACTTTCACTGTTGTTATTACTTTAGCTGTGGCTATAGCTTTTTTTCCAGCTGGTTTTATAGGCCAGACGGTTTCATATGCTCAGACTGTTAATACAGTCTCTTTGGTTGGCAAGTACGATTCATCGGATCTTGCCATCATCAAATCAGTTGATACGGAGGGTAAGACAATTACCTTCCGAAATATCGATACAGGGCGTGACTACACGCTTTCTTATGACAATACCACTTTTATTTATAGTGAATATGGAAGGGCGCTGTCGGCTGCACTCCTTGAAGTTGGAGAAATAGCTGATATCACCTTTTTGTCAGGTTCAAGGCACCTTAATACTCTTGATATAAGTGCTGATGCCTTTAGTATAGAAAGGTCTTATGGTTATGACCTTCAGGCTGGACCTGAAACGGCGCAGATCGGTACAAGTTATTATCATATTACAGACAGATCACTGGTTCTGATAGATGGTAAGGCAGGGCGAATTGCAGACGTACTTCCGGGTGACAGTATTAAAGTCTCGGGCGTAGGCACAGAGATATACTGTGTGGAAGTAAAACAGGGACACGGCTATGTATCTCTTTCTTCCAGCATGATAGGTGATGAAAGTATATCAGGAGCTTATCTTGAGATCGGTGAAAGAAATGTTTACCGTGTTACTGACGGAATGCTTGTAAGCGTTCCTGAAGGCACATATCAGCTCTATCTTACGGGAAAAGGAGTTGATTATGAGACTACGATCACAGTAGACCGCGATAAAGAGACTATAGTAGATACAAGCCAGATAGAGATTGAATATAATTATGGCCTTGTTACATTTACTGTAGTACCGGCTGAGGCGCGCCTTTATGTAGACGGCGAGGAAATAAATCCTGCATGGCCTATTGAACTTACATATGGAACCCACAAGATAGAAGCTACGGCGGAAGGATATCTTCCCTGCTCAGAGTATCTTCATGTAGGTTCATCCAAGGCAGAAGTTGAGATCACTCTTCCTGTTGATGAGGATTATAAGAAGGAAGAAGATACAAGCACGACGGCGGCCTCAATCGATAATACACCATCTAATGATTCTGCCAATGATAGCAGCAAAGAAACAAATAACAGCAATAACAGTTCTACAGGTAAATCCAAGACTAAGACCAAGACACCGACAGCAGCTACAACAGCTGCGACAGTTAAGCCCGGAACCCTTATAAGCGGATATTATGTAAGGATCACAGCCCCCAAGGGAGTAGAAGTCTATCTTGATCCTGATAAGAACAAAAAGGATGATGACGGCACCTACATTGGAATAACTCCATGCTCTTTTACCAAGATAACAGGTGATCATGTAATAAGACTTAAGAAGGAAGGTTATCTGACCAAGGACTATACCATTAGTATAGATTCTGAGAAAAAAGATAAAGAGTATGCTTTTGAGGAACTGAAAGTAGATCCTGCTGCAGCTGCAAGTACGGCCAGCACGGAAGAACCTGACGGAACCAAGATAGAAGGCTATGGAGTATATGTTGATGCTCCTTACGGCTCGACCCTCTATGTTGACGGAGAAGAGGTGGGAAGTGTTCCGTGTTCCTTTGATAAGGTTAAGGGAAGCCATACCATAACCCTCACTAGAGACGGATATGTCACAAAAAGTTATTCCGTATATATTGACGGGAATAAGAAAGACAAGGTATACGAATTCCCGGCTCTTGAAAGAAATGTTGATGTATATGCACTTGACGGGACAGAAGTTTATATTGATGGAGAATCCATAGGCGTTATAGAAGATGGTAATCCGGTAAGCTTTACCAAGGTTCCGGATTCTCAGTGCGACGGCCCGTCTACCATAAAGCTTGAGCTTGAAGACTACAAGACTATAGAAGAAGAGATAAACGTAAGTAATTACGACGGCGTAGATTCCCACTATTATGCTGACAGGCAGGAAAAAGAATCTTCGGGCGAAGATGATCCTGGAAGCGGTGACTCATCTGATAGCGCCAGCACTGCGTCAACGGATTCTTCAGAAGAAGCGTCGACAGGCTCTTCTTCGGATGCATCTGATTCTGATACTACAGGTGAAAGGACAGGTGACGAAGGTCAGGATCCTGATGATAATTCTGGTTCCGGATCTCAAAGCGGCGATACGGGAAGTGATGATTCAACAAGTGCATCATCAAATGCCGGCGGAACAACAGAAAATGGAAACGCAGGCGAAGAATCAGGCGATACAAACCAGGGTGATCAAAACGCTGAAAACGGCAATGATACTGGAGGTGAGGAGTCTGGAGGAGGTGAAGCAGCACCGGAAAATCCTGATAATAGTACTGCTGATAATGAAAACGACGCAAATCCAGATTCTGACTAAAAATCGAAAAAACGAAGCTACTTAAACGCAGTAAACTAGGAGCAAATTGGAACGAAAGGTCTAAAAAATGGCTTAAAATAAGGGTTTTCCTTGACAACTTTTGCAAAAACGTATATAAGTAAATATATACCACACAGAGCTGGTACACAAAAGCGCTATTTTAGCGGTGCTATAAAGCGGCGCTATAAAGCGCAATATACTTACAGGAGGAATTTCCTAATGAACAAGACAGAATTAGTAGCAGCAATTGCAGAAGATGCAGGATTATCAAAGAAGGACGCTGAGAAGGCTCTTAAGGCATTCACAGACGCAGTTACAGCAGAGCTTAAGAAAAAGGGTAAGGTTCAGCTTGTAGGCTTCGGTACATTCGAAGTTGCTAAGAGAGCAGCAAGACAGGGCAGAAATCCTCAGACAGGTGCTACAATGAAGATCGCAGCATCAGTTGCTCCTAAGTTCAAAGCTGGTAAGGCACTTAAGGACGCTGTAAACAAGAAATAATTCACTAATTGAATTGTTTTTATAGAATTGGTCAATATACCATTTCTAATATCAGCGACAAGTGTTAATACACGAGTTTGAGGCCTGCGGAGATTTAACTCTGCAGGCTTTTGTAAAAGTTCCGGATCATTTCCGGATACGGGGTTTAAGTATGAGACTTGATAAGTATTTAAAGGTATCACGCCTTATTAAAAGAAGAAGTGTTGCAAATGAAGCCTGTGATGCAGGCCGTGTTCAGATCAACGGAAGACCGGCCAAGGCAGGTACAGAGGTTAAGGTTGGAGACCACCTTACGATTCAGTTTGGTAACAAGGACGTAAATGTAGAAGTACTTGATGTTCAGGAAACTGTACACAAGGAAAATGCAGGAGAATTATACAAATATATTTAATATTGATAACAAAACGTCGTTGCGCCGAAACTCCTGAGGTGGTAAGATTAATATAGCTAATTGTCTATATTGTTTCAGAAATTGATCTTTACCATGTAATTTAGAATATAATCCAGACCGCAGAGAGGAGTTCTATATGAAAGCAAGATATAGAACAAGACGCAGGGAGAACCGCTTTGGTATCCTCCTTGCTGCGATTGTGGTGCTGTTACTTACTTTTGTAGTGTCAGTCAGGAGTATAGACTTACTGAGGCAGGTCCGTGAGAATGAGACAAGGATAGAACAGCTTCAGAGTGAGATGGCAAAAGAGGAGCTAAGAAGCACCGAGATCGATGAGTTCGTAAAAGAGACGCAAACGCGTAAATATATAGAAGATATAGCAAGACAGAAGCTGGGACTTGTTTATCCCGGCGAGATTATTTTTGAAAAAAAATCGAATTAGGGGTGCAAACTTCTGGGTTTTCGGGAGTTTGCACTGTTTACGTTAAGGGACTACAGGATGTAATTGGTACATGTATTGAAATGCATGGATGCATTTCAATGTACAGGGATTGTTTAAGTGATATGAATTTAAGGCAGAGCGTTCTTGAGTACATAAGGAAAGAGAATATGATAGAAAAAGGCGACCACGTTCTCGCAGGGGTTTCCGGCGGGGCTGATTCGGTATGCCTTTTTATTTTGCTGCATTCACTTATGAAGGAGCTTGATTTTAAGCTTTCAGTCCTTCATGTTAATCACGGCATCAGGCAGGAGGCATCCTGTGATGCTGATTTTGTCAGGAATTTGTGCAGTCAGCACAATATTCCCTGTTTCATAGAGGAAGTGGATGTGCCTGCCTTGTCCAAAGAGATGTCCGTTGGAGAGGAAGAAGCAGGAAGATTTGCAAGGTACGATCTTTTTTACAAAAAGATGGATGAGATCGGAGCTTCTAAGCTTGCAATAGCCCACAATATGAACGATCAGGCTGAGACCTTTATCATGAACCTCGCAAGAGGGAGCGGTCTTCGAGGTCTTTCAGGGATCAGGGCAGTAAGAGACAGGATCATAAGACCCCTCCTTCTTACAAGTCGTGAGGATATTGAGGTATATCTTAAAGAAAATAATATATCATTTATGACAGATGCGACCAATCTTGAAGATGAGCATACAAGGAACAGGATTCGTCACCATGTCCTTCCTTATCTGGAAAAAGAGATCAATTCAGAAACTCTCCTTCATATATCAAGCGCTGCTAATGAGCTTTCTTATGCTCAGGAATATATGGAAATGCAGGCTGGAAAATGGCTTAAAGACAGGAAGATCGATTTATCTGAAAGCAAAAGGCCTCCTGTCATTGACCTTAAAGAGTTAAGGACAGAGCCCTATATAATCCGTAAATACATCATTATGGAGCTACTTAACCTTGTTACAAGCATGCGCAAGGATATAACAGGAACTCATATTGAAGCTATAGACAAGCTTTGCATGAATAAAAGCGGAAGTGAAGAGCTTCACCTTCCTTACGGGATCCGTGTTTTGAGAGCTTATGATGATCTTAAGATCGTGATCCTTGATGAAAACGATGAAACTGAAGATCGTGATGATAATGGCGATGAATATGTTCTTGAATTCCAGTCAGATAAGGCAGAAGAAGCTCCTTCTTGCGATGATATGAGAATAAAAAATGAAAGTTTTTTTTCTTATAATGGAACAGATTATCGCGCACGACTGTACGAAATACCCGATGGCAAAGCACAAGATTTTATTTCAAAGGTTCCCCGCTTGCCATATACTAAATGGTTCGATTATGATAAAATACTATCGTGCCCGACTTTTCGCTTT
Organism: Butyrivibrio fibrisolvens; assembly: GCF_037113525.1. Lineage (NCBI taxonomy): Bacteria > Bacillati > Bacillota > Clostridia > Lachnospirales > Lachnospiraceae > Butyrivibrio > Butyrivibrio fibrisolvens. Next base: position 258,876 of record NZ_CP146963.1, read on the forward strand.
CGTAAACCGGGCGATTATATCGTTGTAGACAGACAGGGTCATAAGAAGAGCCTTAAGAAGTTTATGACAGATGCAAAAATCCCTGAAAAATCCAGAAACAGTGTAGTACTTTTGGCAGATGGCGACAACATTATGTGGGCCATAGGTCATCGGTCGAGCTGTGCTTATGAGATTTCAGAAAATACAAAACACATCCTTGAAATAGATGCGTTATCAGTAAATTAAAAAGGAATGAGGTAGTAACAGTAATGGCAGAAAGAGTTAGAGTTATGTTCACTGAAGAGGAAGTTGATAAGAGGATCAGAGAACTCGGTGAACAGATCAGCAAAGATTATGCAGGCAAGACAGTACATCTTATTTGTGTTCTTAAGGGTGGAAGCTTTTATATGACAGAGCTTGCCAAGCGAATCACAGTTCCGGTAACTCTTGATTTCATGAGCGCATCAAGCTATGGTTCATCCACTAAGTCAAGCGGCGTTGTAAAGATCGTTAAGGATCTTGATGAGCCTCTTAAGGATAAAGACGTTCTTATTGTTGAAGATATCGTAGATTCAGGACGTACACTCAGCTATCTTATGAAGATGCTTGGAGACAGAGGTCCGTCCAGCATCAAGCTTACAACTCTTCTTGATAAGCCTGATCGTCGTGTTACAGATATCAAGGTTGATTATACAGGATTTGTTATTCCGGATGAGTTCGTTGTAGGTTATGGTCTTGATTATGATCAGAGATATCGTAACCTTCCTTATATCGGAGTTGTAGAGTTTGATTAAAGTACCTAGAAGTACATCCATGTACTTCTAAACAGGTACGAATTACATCCTGTAATTCAGGCACCTAGAAGTACATCCATGTACTTCTAAACAGGTACGAATTACATCCTGTAATTCAGGCACCTAGAAGTACATCCATGTACTTCTGAACAGGTGCAAATTACATCCTGTAATTCAAATCTACAGAAATATGAAAAAAGTTCAATTCCGCAGAAAGCGGATGATAGATAAAGGAGGAAGTAGTGGAAAATCGCAGAAGAAGTTTTGGAACGATCTTCGGATTTATCATAGTTCTGCTACTGCTGTTGGTTGTCCTTGAGTTTTTCGGAGACAGCAATCGTACGGCAGACGCACAGGCATACACTATCGGGAAACTCCAGACGGATCTGGCGGAAGGTGATATAAAGAGCGCTGTGATCCTTCCTAATGGCGATAATGCTACTGGTGCTGTAAACATTGAATTCAAAGATGGAACTAAGAATACCGAGACTCTGTATGTTACTAATGTTACAGAGGTAAGAAAACTGCTTAATGAATATGGCGTTGATGCTGAAGTCAGGGATGTGTCTGATGACAGCTGGCTCTTTAACTGGGCATTGCCGATACTGGTCGTAGTGATCATATTTGTAATGTTCCTGTCCATGATGAATGGATCCCAGTCATCAGGAAGCGCCACCAACAACAGAATGCTTAACTTTGGAAGAAGCAGAGCAAGGATGACTGTTGGTGATGACAACAAGGTCAAGCTTGATGATGTTGCAGGTCTTCAGGAAGAGAAAGAGCAGCTTGCAGAGATCATTGAGTTCCTTAAGAATCCTGACCAGTTCACTAAAGTCGGAGCGCGTATTCCTAAGGGCGTACTTCTTGAAGGTGCTCCCGGTACAGGTAAGACACTTCTTGCAAGAGCTGTTGCAGGAGAAGCCGGTGTTCCGTTCTTCTCCATTTCAGGTTCTGATTTCGTAGAGATGTTCGTCGGCGTTGGTGCATCCCGTGTGCGTGACCTTTTTGAAGAGGCCAAGAAGAACAGCCCATGTATCATCTTTATCGATGAGATAGATGCGGTAGCAAGACGTAGAGGAACCGGTATGGGAGGAGGTCACGATGAACGTGAGCAGACTCTTAACCAGCTCCTTGTAGAGATGGATGGTTTCGGCGTCAATGAAGGAATCATTGTTATGGCGGCAACCAACCGTGTTGATATCCTTGATCCTGCTATCCTTCGTCCGGGACGTTTTGACAGAAAGATAACTGTTGGCCGTCCTGATATAAGAGGTCGTGAAGAGATCCTTAATGTACATGCCAAGAACAAGCCTCTTGGAGATGACGTGGATCTTAGCCAGATCGCTCAGACAACAGCTGGATTTACAGGTGCAGATCTTGAGAACCTTCTCAATGAAGCTGCAATCAATGCTGCAATGGACAAGCGTCCATACATTCTCCAGGAAGATATCAAGAAGGCATTTGTTCAGGTTGGTATCGGAACTGAGAAGAAGAGCCATCTTATTTCTCCTGAGGAAAAGAAGATCACAGCTTATCACGAGTCCGGTCATGCAATTCTTTTTCATGTGCTTCCTCACGTGGGCCCTGTATACACAGTATCAGTTATTCCTACAGGTGCAGGTGCAGCAGGTTATACAATGCCACTTCCTGAAAAGGATGAAATGTTCCTTACAAAGACTAAGATGCTTGAAGAGATCATGGTTGACCTTGGTGGACGTATCGCAGAAGAGATCGTCTTCGATGATATAACAACAGGAGCTTCCAATGATATTCAGAAAGCTACCAATATGGCAAGAAATATGGTAACCAAGTATGGTATGTCATCTAATATCGGTGTTATCAACTATGACGAGAATGAAGATGACGTATTCATCGGTTATGATATAGGCCACAGAAAGAGCCACTCAGAACTTATGAGCGGAGAGATTGACAGAGAAGTTAAGTCTATCATTGATGAATGCTACAAGAAGGCTAAGCAGATCATTATGGACAATCAGGACGTACTTCATAAGTCAGCTAATCTTCTTATTGAGAAAGAAAAGATTGGAAGAGAAGAATTCGAGGCACTTTTTAACAGAAACGAGTCTTCTATTGATCTTTCTAAGCCGGTATTTTCACTTACATAAAAATTTCGCTTACAAAATTATAAAAATCAAGAAACTGAAATCCCCGGAGGTCTGCCGAAATGCAGATTTTCGGGGGTTTTTTAGGATAATTGGTGATAATCACAAGAGATGTAAGCGTTTACACGAAATGCCTGAAAAAATGACCAAAAAACCCCATGCCTCTTTGGCAATTTTGTTGAACCTGTTCATTGTGAGTATGGGGGACGGATGCTATTATAATACTCGTAACCCCCCAATATTATATAGTTTTTTGCTATACCCCATAAGAAAGAAATACCTTCTCTAAAAAAGACAGCAACCCCTAAAGCTGTCTTTTTTGCTGCCTAAAAATAGCAATAAAAAAGGAAAGCGCCGATTGCTTTCCTTTTTTGATGCACAAGACCGGCAAGCGAATGGATGCTTGCATACAAATTCATTTGCTGTTCGTGTGCGAAAACGAGTAGGTGTCAGCCTACTCGATTACTAGGCATTAAGTTGTTCGTATTGTTCTGGTTCTTCTTTGGACGTTTTAAAGTTGCTGTCATAAAGACTCCTGAACTTGGTAGGAGTATATCCTGTGATGATCCTGAACATCCTTATAAAGGATGACATACTACTAAATCCGCAGTTGATGGCTATATTGGTAATAGTAGAATCAGAATCCATAAGGAAGAGCTTAGCTTTCTGGATACGAACCTGATTTATATATCTGTAGAATGTTACACCAGTGAGCTGCTTAAATACTCTTGAGAAGTGGTATTTACTAAAACCGGCGATCTTTGAAGCAGACTCAAGACTTATGTCCTCTGCATAGTGGATCTTTAAGTAATCACATATTCTGTTGATCTGTTCAGCGTATTCCCTTTGTTTTTTAATACTAGTATCTGCAAGTGAATTATTTATCTGATGATAGTTCTTTCCAAGAAGAAGGAGCATCTGAGCCATATTTGTATATATTTCAGGCTCTGCCATAAGCCCTGCATTGGTATAACTTTCGCACATCTTTCTGAAAAGTGAATGGAACTGATCGTAGCATGCGCAGTTAGAACGGTTGATCACATATACAGGATATATAAGTGATACTACATGATCGAAACCGCTTATGGCCTGAAGCATGGATATATCGATCTGGAAGATGAGCCTTTTACCGGGAAGAGCTGGCATGGAATGTATTACACCGGGGCATATGAATATCATTTCGTCCTCGGCTATATCAAAAACATGTCCACAACTCTCGACTTTGTAATTGTTCTGAATTGGCATAATGATCTCTATTGGAAGATGCCAGTGAGAAGGGTATGCTTCAAAGTCGTCATTCTCATAGAGTCTGACACTGCCTGTAGACGCATAGTTAACGGTCTCATGTAACCCGTTAAGATTCTCTATCATATTTACTCCTCCCTATATTAATTTAACTTTTTCCTAATTAAAAATTACTAATAATTGCACGTTGGTTTTAGTCAATATGACTGAGATTTTCGAAAAACTTTCAAAACATTAGTCATTACGACCTTTAAAGCATCATAAATATAACATTTGCCTTAACGATTATCAATATTATGAGAAGAAGAATAGCAATTATTAGTAATTAAATAGCAATCATTGTAAAGATGAATATATGTAATATTGATAATCTAAGGTTGTAAATGTTAATGAGGGGGCATCAGTACTGAACTGATGCAAAAAGATAAGGAGGGTTATTATGAAAAGCAAGGCATTATCAATCCTGCTGTCAGTATCAATGGTAGCAGCAGCTCTTACTGGATGTTCAGTTTCTACCGATACTGGTGAGACTACTCCATCAACAGATGGTGCAGGCACAGAGACAGGAACTGATACAACAGGTTCTACTGAGAACAAGACAGAAACTACAGACACAAGTACAGCTTCTGCTGATGAAGAAGAGATTACCTGGGTATTCTGGGATGATCTTGAAGCTAGTACAGACCAGATGACTCAGTTGTATGCACAGACAGTTGAGCGCTTCAATGCTGAAGACAATGGTTACCATGTAAACGTTATTACAACTAACCTTGAAGAGTATGACTCTAAAGTTAATGCGTTGATCGCTGCAGGTGATACACCTGACCTTCTCATCTGTAACCCTGGACCAAACGCAGACGTATATGTAGACGCAGGCGTTGTTCAGCCTCTTAACCAGTATCTTGATGCTGATCCTGAGTGGAGAGATTCTTTTGCCGGCGGTATGTTCGACAGAGTAACATATGGCAGCGACATCTATGGTATTCCTACAAACTTTGCAGCAGCTTGCTGTTTCTATAACACAGAGATGTTCGAAGCTGCAGGGATCTCAGAAGTTCCTTCAGATATGGAAGGCTTCCTTGATGCTTGCCAGAAGCTTAAAGATGCAGGATACACACCTCTTACATGTTCAGCTTCAACAGCATGGTGTCTTTCAATGATCGCTGGTTACTGCATGAACAGAGAAGGCGTTGACACAGAAGCTCTTAATGCAGGAACAGCTCACTGGACAGATGAGAACTGCGTAAAGGGTTGTGAAGACCTCGTTGCTATAAGCAAATTCTTCCAGGATACATATCTTGGAGATTCCAATGATGACGCTACAGCTCACTTCTATAATGAAGAAGCAGCTATCCTTATCCAGGGTTCATGGTGCATTGCTCAGATGAATGGTAACTCTGCGACTATCGAAGATAAGTGCGGCGTATTCTCATTCCCTAGTGTAGATGGCAGCATCGGCGATATGATCGTTAAGACAGACAACGTCCTTATGTCAGCTACAACTGAGCATCCTGAAGCATGTGTTGCATTCCTTAAGATGCTCACAGACGAGACAGCACAGAAAGCTACAGCTGAGCAGGCTGGTAAGATCCCTGTAACTAAGGTTGAAGTTGATACATCCAAGGCTCCTAAGCAGTTTGGTTATGTTTCAGATCTTCTTGCAAACCTTACAGGAACAATCGGATTCTACAATGAGTCATTAGTATCTGTAGAAGCAGGCGATACATTCGATAACAACATGGTTTCAATCGTAATGGGAGATGAGACTATCGAAGAAGGCTTGCAGAATATAGAAGACTTCTATAAAGAGAATGCTTGGCAGTAAAGTCGGAATTCTTGTAATTTTGGATCTTTGATTCAAAATTATGGTAAATTGGCTAGATAACTTAGAAGCACGGGGATATTCCCTATAAACGGATATCTCCGTGTTTCTCTATATAAGAATATGGGGGAATGCTATGAATAAAGCACTTAGGGATAAAAAAGCTATCCTGTTCTTTATATTACCGGCAGCACTTCTTTTTACATTGGTTTTGTTTGGACCAATATTATATGCCGGCTATATTTCCCTTTGTGATTGGAATGCACTTAGTAAGCCCAAATTCATTGGCTTAAAGAACTTCAAAGCTCTTTTCACAAAGGACGATGTATTTTTAACGTCTCTTAAGAATTCAATTTTCTTTATGATCTTTTCGCTGGTTACTCAGCAGATAATCGGTCTTATACTTGCTGCTATTCTTTCAGGACTTCGTTATGGTAAGAATGTTTATAAGAACATAATATATCTTCCATGCGTTCTTTCGTCGGCAGCGCTGGGTCTTTTGTTCAGCTTTATTTTGAAACCTAATATGGGTCTTAATCAGCTTCTTGCAATATTTGGAATACAGGGACCTAACTGGCTTATGTCAGTTAACGGATACATTCCGCTTACCATGTGGGTAATCGGCGTTGTTGCTCTCTGGATTTATGTTGGTACTACAATGATGCTCTATATGGCAGGAATTGCCGGGATAGACAAGAGCCTTCTTGAAGCAGCGTATATTGATGGCGCAGGTAAGACAAAGACATTCTGGCATGTAACGCTTCCGCTTCTTAAGCCAATGGCAAGAACTACAATTTCACTTACATGTATCGGATCTCTCAAATTCTTTGATCTTGTATATAACATGACACAGGGTGGTCCTAATAATAAGACACAGACAATGGCAACATGGCTGTATTTTGAAGGCTTTTCATATTTTAAATACGGATACGCAAGTGCTATATCCATAATCCTTCTTATTATGTGCCTGCTCGTGACATTAATCATAAACAGATGTATCAGTGTTAAAGATTTTGAAAACTAAGGGGGCATTACTATGAAAAAGATAACCATATCTAAGGTCATCATATATATTGTGTTGACACTTATAGCTGTTTTATATGTAGCCCCGCTTGTATGGATTGTGCTTGTATCATTTAAGACCAATGCGGAAGTATTTTCTAATCCGTTTGGGGTACCACAGGTTTGGCAGCTAGGTAACTATATTTTTGCATGGACCAAAGGTAAACTTGGAGTAGCTCTTTGGAACTCAGTATTTGTATGTGTGTTTACACTTGCAATAAGCCTTCTTCTTGGAGCAATGGCTGCGTTTGGAATTGCAAGAATGAGATTTAAGCTTTCAGGAGCAACACTTACATACTTTATGATAGGTATGATGGTTCCTGTACACTGCGTACTCATTCCTCTGTTTGTGATGTTTTCAAAAATGAAGATTACTACTCCTCTTTTTGAGATCAGATTTACAAACAGCCTTATCGGAATCGTTATTCCATATATTACATTTGCTCTTCCGATGACAATATTCATCCTTGTTGGCTTCTTTAGAAGTATGCCGGGTGAGCTTTTCGAAGCAGCATGTATTGACGGATGTTCAATTTACAAGACATTTTTCTCAATAGCACTTCCTCTTTCCAAGACAGGTATATTTGTAACTGGAATGATGAGCTTCGTTAATACCTGGAACGAACTGCTTGTTGCAATGGTATTCATTTCTGATCCTGAGAAAAAGACACTTCCTGTAACTCTTACATATTTCGTAGGACCATACGCAACAAACTATGTACAGATGTTTGCAGCTATTGTTATCGCAGTTATTCCTACTATCGTTGTCTACAGTATCTTCAGTAACCAGATCGTAGAAGGACTTACGGCAGGTGCGGTAAAGGGATAAGACGTACGTAATAGCTGGGTTGTGCCGATTCCTGAGGGTGGCAGCCTATAAATGATTTTCGGGTCATGAAAAATATATAAAATTCAAGGCATGATATCTGGAATGATATATTCTGGGATTTATAAACTCGCTTCGCTCAGACAATAAATCCCAAACAGAATATCTCATTCCATCTATCAAGCTCTTGAATTTAATATATTTTTCAAAGACCCGAAAATCATTTATAGGTTGCTACCCTCAGGAATCTGAAAGTTTTAGGAATTGTACGAAAATGTACGAAAAATGCGGTGCATTAATCATCCCTGCTTCGATGGCAGGGATTTTTAGTGCTAAGTTGATCGAGAAGTGCGATGAAACTGAATTATACCGGCTTTGAATCTGATTAAAAAGACGGATTATTTTTGATGGAAAACGGTGGCGTTTTTGGGGAGGCGTATGCTATAATGACAATATACGAAAAAATGCGAAAACAACAAAGGAGGAAACGCTTTGTTTGATTCAAAACTGTTATTTCATGATATTTCCGGTCAGTTTGTAAGTCCTGAAGAACAGGATATTTTTAGTGATGTAACTATATATTTTAGAGTTGGCAAAGGTCAGGCTGCTACAGTATTTCTTTATACAGAGGAATATGAGTATCCTATGAGTCTTATGGGTGCGGACAAGGCATCAGAGAGAGGATTTAGCGGAGCTGGCGATATATTTGATTTTTATGAAGTGACAGTAAAACTTGGTGATAAGCCGTTTTCTTACGCGTTTAAGATTGAAGTAAATGGTGATAAGGAAGATGCGCACGTTGTATTTTATGATTTCAGAGGCGCGTACTTAAGAAAGCCTTCAGCTGATAACCATATGGCATTTCGTCTTTTCCCAGGGGCTCATGTTCCGGGATGGGCTAGAGGTGCTGTAATGTATCAGATATTCGTGGACAGGTTCTGCAATGGCGATAAGTCCAATGATGTTCTTACAAATGAGTATCACTATAATGGCGGCCATACTGTTCATGTAGATGATTGGGACAAGTATCCTCATCCTTCAGAAAGCTATAAGGAATTCTATGGTGGAGACCTTCAGGGCGTTATAGATAAGCTTGATTATCTGCATGATCTTGGAATAGATGTACTTTATCTTAATCCGATCTTTGCATCTCCTTCAAGCCATAAGTACGATACCATGGACTATGATCATATTGATCCACACTTTGGCAGAATCGTAGAAGATGAAGGTAAACTTCTTGAAGAAGATGTTACTGATAATAGAGAAGCTACAAAATTCGTAAACAGAGTTACAAATATAAAAAATCTTGAAGCAGGAGATCTTCTTTTTGCAGAGCTTGTTGATGAAGCCCACAAAAGGAATATGAAGGTCATAATCGACGGCGTATTTAACCACTGCGGTTCTTTTAACAAGTGGCTCGACAGAGAACTTATATACGGCGGCGGAGCTTATGAATCAGAAGACAGCCCATACCATAAGTGGTTTGATTTTAAGAAAAAGAAATGGCCGCAGAATAATTCCTATGACGGATGGTGGGGATATGACACCCTTCCAAAACTTAATTTTGAGGGTTCCAAAACACTTCAGGAATATGTCTTACGACTTGCAAGAAAGTGGGTTTCTGCGCCCTTTAATGCTGATGGCTGGAGACTTGACGTTGCAACAGATCTTGGACATTCGGAAAGTTTCAACCACGAATTCTGGCAGCGTTTTAGAAATGCAGTAAGAGATGCTAATCCTAATGCGATCATTCTTGCAGAAAATTATGGTTCTTCAAGAAACTGGCTTGAAGGTAATGAATGGGATACTATCATGAACTACGATGCCTTCATGGAGCCTGTTACATGGTTCCTTACAGGCGAAGAGAAGCATTCGGATGAGTTCAAAAAAGAACGACTTAATAATACAGCTCTTTTCTGGAAGTCAATGAAGAAGGCTATTGGAGAGAACTTTGGTAACTTTTCCATGTACACTTCTATGAACCAGCTTGATAACCATGATCACTCAAGATTCATGACAAGAACCAATATGAAGCCCGGAAGATCTTCTGATCCGGCAGGCCCTAAGGCTGCTGATAAGGGCACCAACAAAGGGATATACAAAGAAGCTACTGTTATCCAGATGACATGGCCGGGAGCTCCGACTCTCTACTACGGCGACGAAGCTGGAGTTTGCGGATTTACAGATCCTGATAACAGAAGAACCTATCCTTGGGGACATGAGGATAAGGAGCTTATCGAGTTCCATAAGACTATTATTGATATACATAAAAAATATCCTGAATTTACCGATGGTGCACTCATCCCGCTTGGAGAGCATAAGGTCAAAGGCATCCTCACCTACGGAAGGTTTACAGCAGATGCCGTATCTGTCATAATCTTAAATAATAATAATAGAGAAAAAGAAATAGCGCTTGACTTAAGACCTTTGGGAGTGCCTACAGATTGCAGCTTTGAAAGACTTATATTAACGGATGAAGCAGGCTTTGATGTAGACAGTGTAAAGTACCATACTAGTGGAAGAGACTTGAATATAACACTTAAAGAGTATTCTTCTGTAATACTGAGATTATCAAAGTGATAATGAAGAGTAATTAACTTTGCTTCTTATATTTGCTTCTGTAGCACTATAGTTATGCTGTCTGGTCATTAGTCAAGTGTGTTGTATGAGGATATATTCATGAAAATACTTGTTACTAATGATGATGGAATAAATGCAGAAGGCATACAGCTTCTTGCAAAAACTGCAAAAAAGTTTGGAGAAGTGATAGTTATTGCACCGGAAGAGCAGTGCAGTGCAATGTCACACCATATCACCCTTCGCGATAAGATGACTATAAGAAAGCATGAATTCGGCGTGCCAGGAGTTGATGCTTATGCTTTTGCAGGAACACCTGCAGACTGCGTAAGAGCTTCATACCTTGGACTTTTTAAAGAAGGTGAAAAGCCTGATCTTGTACTTTCGGGTGTTAACAAGGGAGCTAACTGCGGCTTTGATATTCAGTATTCTGCAACAGTTGGTGCTGCCATGGAGGCTCTTTTATACGAAGTTCCTGCTATCTGCTTTTCACAGAACTATTTTACTGATGAGCATGAGTGCCATACTGATGTAGCAGAAAAGTATATAGAAGATATACTTAGTGAACTGATCGCAAAGCCTCTTGAAAAAGGTCTTGCATGGAATGTTAATTTCCCTTCATGCAGCCTTGATGAGTACAAAGGCGTTTTGTATGACAGATTTCCTGCCCAGAGCGCGTTCTGGGATGATCAGTATGTTCTTGAAGAAAATGCTGACGGCGAGAAAGAAGTTCTTCTTAAGACTATACCAATTGAAAAGGCTGAGGAAGGCAGTGATATGCAGGCTGTCATAGATGGATATATATCAATTGGAACAATACGAAATACTGTATTAAGATAAAGAGGATTCAATAATCTGCAACCATCCTCAGGAAAGCTTTGGCATTGAGATATTTTTTCATTTTAATATAGAATAAAATGGCGCTAAAAGGCAATAATAGTAAAAAAGTTACATACATTTGATATGTAACTTTTTTTATTTTGCGATATAATTAATTCGTTGTTAATAACGGTAGTAAACATATAAAGTTGCTATTATTCGATACTAAACAAGTTGGAATCGGGAGGATAGTCACTATTATTCGTTTACTATTTCAATGGGGGGAAGGAGTTCTTTTTTCCTGACTAATCCAAAGGACAAAATTTAAGAAAGGTGGTATTACTATGGCACTGGTTACATCAACCGAAATGTTCAAGAAAGCTTATAATGGCGGATACGCTATTGGTGCTTTCAACATCAACAACATGGAAATCGTTCAGGCTATCACTGACGCAGCAGCAGAGCTTAAGAGCCCTGTAATCCTTCAGGCATCACAGGGTGCAAGAAAGTATGCTAACTCTGTATACCTTGTAAAGCTGGTAGAGGCTGCTAATGAGATTCATCCTGAAGTTCCTATGGTTCTTCATCTTGATCATGGTGCAGATTTTGCAACATGTAAGGATTGTATCGATAACGGATTTACATCAGTTATGATCGACTATTCAAGCCATTCTTTTGAAGAGAACATTGAAGAGTCAAGAAAAGTTGCTGAGTACGCTCACGAGCATGGCGTAGTAGTAGAAGCCGAGCTTGGAACTTTGGCAGGTATTGAAGATGCTGTATCAGTAGATGCTGATAAGGCTATGTTCACAGATCCTGATCAGGTAGAAGAATTCGTTAACAAGACAGGCGTTGATTCACTTGCTATCGCTATCGGAACAAGCCATGGTGCATACAAGTTCAAACCTGGAACAAATCCTAAGCTTCGTCTTGATATCCTTGCAGAAGTTTCAAGAAGACTTCCCGGATTCCCTATCGTTCTTCACGGATCAAGCTCTGTTCCTCAGGAATATGTTAAGATCATCAACGAGCACGGCGGCAAGTTAAAAGATGCTATCGGTGTTCCGGAAGATCAGCTTCGTGAAGCTGCAAGAGGCGCTGTATGCAAGATCAACATCGACTCTGACCTTCGTCTTGGTATGACAGCAGGTATCAGAGAGCACTTCGTAGCAAATCCTGATCACTTCGATCCTCGTCAGTATATTGGCGATGGACGTAAGTATGTTAAGGATATCGTAGCTCACAAGATCAAGAACGTTCTTGGTTCTGAGAATACAATCTGATGACATAATTGGTTAAAACATAAAAAATAAGACCTCGGAATCTTTCCAAACGGATTGATCCCGAGGTCTTTTGCTTTAGCTATTATTCTTTTATCATGGTTTCCAAACAAGCCATACGAAGAGATAACCTGTTATAACAGCTGTAAGTGTAAATGGAATACCGATCTTGAAGAAGTCTCTGAACTTAACCTCATAACCTTCTTTTCTAAGCATACCAACACCTGCGATATTGGCAGAGGCTCCGATAGGAGTGATGTTACCGCCAAGGGTTGCTCCTATAAGGAGACCGAAATACAGGAAGTTAGCATCTATATTAAGTGTTGCTGCAACAGAGCCCAGGATAGGGAGCATAGTTGCAACGTAAGGTATGTTGTCTATGAAAGCAGAGATAAGAACAGAACCCCATACTACAATTGAATACAAAATGAATACATTGCTGCTACCTGCCTTGGAGATCATAGTTGCAAGATCGTCGATAACACCAACATTGGTGATACCAGCTATAACGCAGAACAGACCTGTAAGAAGGAGCATTGTATCCCAGTCCATAGCCTTAAGTGAGTGCCACATTCCATCTGTGCTCTTCTGCTTGGCAATCTCCCATACTACAGTGAGGACGCCGCATACAAGACAGATGATACCATTAGTTGTCTCAGGCTTCATCTCTTCAGGAATGAAGGATGCGATGATAAGAAGTACCACATGTCCCAGCATTGTGATAGTTGGAACATAGTCAGTTACAACTGTATGCTCTGTTGATGTAACAGGCTCTTTGTCCTTGTGGAAGAGGATCATCATGATCGGAACAGTAAGAAGAGCACCAAGCTCTACAGCAAAGAAGATACCGGCTCTTCCATGGAATACGAAGAAGTCATTGAAGTTCATGCCGGCAGCGCCTGCAAGCATGATAGATGTTGTATCACCAACAAGTGTTGCAGCGCCCTGAAGGTTTGAGGATACTGCGATACAGATGATCATGGATACAGGAGATATGTTCAGCTTCTTACAGATAGCAAGTCCAACAGGAGCTACCATAAGTACTGTAGCTACGTTGTCGATGAAAGCTGAGATGATACCTGAGAAAAGTGACATGAGAATTGTAACCCACAATACGTTGGGTGCGAGTCTAAGCAGCCACTCAGCAATAACATTGGGCATCTTGGATTCGATGAAATAGTCTACGATGACCATGGTTCCTACCAGCATCATAAGTATGTTCCAGTCGATAGCACTGGGTACCTGAGTGATTGGAAGGATAGGATCACCGCCTACTCCTATGAGTGTAAGGATTACATAGATTGCCGCTGTTGAAAGTGCTACAACAGCTCTTTTCTTTGGTAATAGCACCATGAGTACATACATAAGTACAAAAAGTGCTATCGCGATGGTTTTGGATGTTAACATTTTGTCTCCTTTGTGATGATTTTGGCAAAATAAAAAAGACCTTGCCATGTGGTTGACCGCATATAGCGGGAAGCAAATGACATTCATGGTGGTAAGTGCCATCAGCTAAAGTAACATGGTAAAAGTCTTGCTTTTCATGGATATCAGCAGATAAGTAGTTGCCGTCTTTTTTGCCATAAGATATGACAAAAACGTCTGCTGCGTTATATCCGGTTCCGAATGACCTTTGCCGATCATTGTGCTGACGAATACCGGAAATCTATATACCTTGCCAATATATAGATCAGCTACTCCCTTTTACTCCCTATATAATAAAGATTTATTGCAAAAACGTCAAGAAAATCAGCATTCCATGACATCCCCTATATCAGGCTGTTTGTAGATGATGATCCAAGCAATATCAGATATTTTCTCATAAGATCTGTGGTTTAAAATTTCTTTAGTTTTTCAGTTATTAAAGTATTTTTTATCCTGTTGAAATGGTTTTTTTCTTATCATAAAATTGAATAAGCAGGAATTATAAGTGAGGTTTTTTATATGCACAACGAACTGACTAAAAAAGACATAGAAGATATGCAGGCTGAAATTGACAACCGCAAGATCAATATAAGGAAAGAGCTTCTTGAGGATGTCAAAGAGGCAAGGGCTCAGGGCGATCTGTCCGAGAACTTTGAGTACTATGCAGCCAAGAGGGCCAAGAACCAGAACGAGAGCCGCATACGCTTTCTTGAAAGGATGATCAAGACAGCCAAGATCATTGATGATGACTCAAGTGATGATCAGGTAGGCATGAACAAGACTGTAACTGTCTATGTTGAGGAAGATGATGTCGAGGAAGTGTATAAGATCGTCACTACCATAAGAGCGGACTCCCTTAAAGGAACCATAAGTGTGGAATCTCCGCTTGGTAAAGCCCTGATGGGACATAAGGTAGGAGACCGCGTCAATATAGTTATAAGCAAGGATTATAACTATGACGTGATAATCAAAAAGATTGAGAATACCGAGCTTACAGATGATGATAAGCTCAGGGATTTCTAACCTGTTACAGGATCAAGGTTTAGAGGACTTGATCAAAGGGAAGAATTCTTGGGGCTTTTTGTGATGCACAAAAATAATTATTGGTACGAGGGTTTTAATGAAAGAAGATTTTAAAGAGGAAATAGAAAAAGTCATCAGTAAGATGACTCTTGACGACAAGATTGCCATGATCCACGGCGCACACCTTTTTCAAAACGGGAAAGTGGATCATCTTAATATTCCGCCGCTTACAATGTCAGACGGCCCTATGGGCGTAAGGGCAGATTTTGAGCCTGATAAGTGGATACCGGCGCAACATGCAAGCGACGAGGTTACATACCTTCCATGCAATTCATCTCTTGCTTCTACCTGGAACAGGTCTCTTGCAAGGGATATGGGAAGCGTCCTTGGTGAAGAGAACAGAGGAAGAGGCAAGGATATAAGCCTTGCTCCGGGTATCAATATCAAGAGGACTCCCCTTTGCGGAAGGAATTTTGAATATTTTAGTGAAGATCCTTATATAACAGGTGAGCTTGCATCAGAGTTTGTTAAGGGGCTTCAGGAGTGGGACGTTGCAGCCTGCGTCAAGCATTTTGCACTTAACAATCAGGAGACGCAGCGCCTTGAAGTGGACGCTGATGTTGATGAAGAGGTACTTCGTCGTATATATCTAAGAGCCTTCCATAAGGTGTTAAAAGATGGCGGAGCCTACAGCGTAATGGGTGCCTATAACAAGTTCAGGGGCGATTATTGCAATGAGAATCCATTCCTACTTACCAAGGTACTAAGAGATGAGTGGAAGTGGGACGGAGCGGTAATATCAGACTGGGGCGGTGTCCACAATACTGATAAAGCAGCCGTGTCAGACCTTGATCTTGAGATGTCTGTAAGAGACAACTTCGATGATTATGTTATGGCAAGGCCTCTTAAGAAGATGGTTCAAAAAGGTAAGATAGATGAGTCATATATTGACAAAAAAGTCTATCATCTCCTTCTTCTTATGTATCGCCTTAATATGATGGAAGGCTTTGTGAGAAAGTGCGGAAGTTACAATACTCCGATGCACAGGCAGATAGCACTTGATGTTGCAAGAGAAGGTGTGATCCTTCTTAAAAATGATAATAAGACACTTCCGCTTAAGAGAGATAAGCTTAGAAAGATCCTTGTAATTGGTGAAAACGGTGACAGGATCCATTCAAATGCCGGAGGATCAGCAGAGATCAAGGCTCTATATGAGATAACTCCTCTTATGGGACTTAGAAGTCATATAGGTGGTAATTGCAAGATCGATTATGCAGAGGGCTATACTTCAAGGTTCAGAGCAGATGAGCCGTCAGCCTTCGAAGATGGCGGAACCAACTGGCAGAGGCTCGATGCTATAAGGAAGGCAGCAGAAGCTAACTGGCAGGAAGCTTCCCTTGAAAATGGCGGTGGTAAGACTCAGTCTGTTATTAAAGTAGACAAAAAACTGTCAAAGCTTCGTGCTAAGCTCCGTGAGGAAGCCCTGTCGATGGCAAAGGATCCGTCTTATGAGCAGGTTATATTCATAGGCGGAATCAATCACGATTTTGATTCTGAAGGGACAGACAGGATAAACATGGATATTCCTTATGAGCAAAACGAGCTCATAGAAGAGCTTGTTAAGATACGTCCTGATCTTGTGGTAGTTATGGTAGCAGGAAGTCCTCTTAATATGACTCCATGGGCAGACACGGTTAAGACTCTTATCTGGACTTACTATAACGGAATTGAGGGAGGCAATGCCCTTGCAGATGTGATCCTTGGCAATGTCAATCCTTCCGGCAAGCTTGCAGAGACTATAGGGCATGACCTTAGTGATTATGGAAGTCACTTTCTGGCAAGATTCCCTGAGCCTGAAACAGCGCATTATACAGAAGGCTTCAAGGTTGGATACCGCTTTAATGATACTGATAATGTAGAGCCTTTGTTCCCGTTTGGATATGGTCTGTCTTATACGAGCTTTGAATATTCAGATCCTAAGTTGGCGCTTGATGATAAGGGTAATAAGGTTATTACAGTTAGTATCAAAAATATAGGAAAAGTATCAGGCTTTGAAACCGTGCAGGTTTATGCAAGAAGAGAAAGCGCAGAAGTATTCCAGGAACTTGCAGGTTTTGAAAAAGTATACCTTCGCGCAGGCGAAGAAAGAAGCGTGGATATAGCTGTAGAACTTGACTCAGAGACAGAGCTTTCCAAGAGCTTTAATAAGTCTGTCAAGTATGCGATAGGTTCATCTTCACGTGATATAAGACTTACAATTTAATGCTACAGGTTCGTTATAAGGCTTTTATGAGCCTTTGGAGTGTAATGATTTTTTGGAAATAATAGTTATGATCTCATAAGATCACAGCATAAGGAGGAAAGTATGTTTTTTGCACAGGATGGAAATATCCTAATTGGGAAAAGAGAGGGAGAGACTCTCAGAATTGAGCCTTGGGGCAAGAATGCTCTTCGTGTTCGCTCTACAATGTATCCTGAATTTACAGGTAATAACTGGGGACTAGAGGAAGATATAGATCATGGAAGTGCCAGGATCGAGACTTTTGATGATCATGCTACGATTGAAAATGGTAATATATCTGCTCATATCAATAATTCAGGTGTTATCACATTTTTCAAAAATGGACAGAAGATTCTCAAGGAATATTATAGAAGCTATGATGCCTCTGTAACCAAGGAGAGCATATGTCTTAAACTCATTGCCAGGAACTTTAAGCCTATAGTGGGCGGAGATTACAAGCTTACTATGCGCTTTGAGCCCAATGACGATGAGAAGATCTTTGGTATGGGCTGCTATCAGCAAAAGTACATGGACCTTAAAGGATGCGTACTTGAGCTTGCACAGCGTAACTCCCAGACATCAATTCCTTTTGCTCTTTCAAGCAAGGGCTTTGGATTCTTATGGAATAACCCAGCAGTAGGTAAAGCTTCTTTTGGTAAGAACTATACAGAGTTTGAAGCATATGCAACCAAGGAACTTGATTACTGGATCGTAGCAGAAGATACACCTGCAAAGATTGTAGAAAGATATACAGAAGTTACAGGTAGAGCTCCAGAGATCAGAAATGACGTATTTGGCCTTTGGCAGTCAAGACTTCGTTACAGAACTCAGGAAGAGGTTCTTTCTGTAGCAAGAAAATATAAGGAGCTTGGCATCAAGCTTGACGTTATCGTAATAGACTTTTTCCATTGGACAAGGCAGGGTGACTGGCAGTTCGATCCTGAGTATTGGCCTGATCCAAAGTCAATGATAGATGAGCTTCACGCTGGCGGTACAAAGGTAATCGTATCTGTATGGCCTTCAGTTGATAAGAAGTCCATTCATTTTAATGAGATGTGGGATAAGGGATATCTTATCCGTACAGAGCATGGTTCAAACCAGACTTACGACTATCAGGGAGACTGCGTAGAGATAGATTGCACTAACCCTGAGGCTCGTCAGTATATCTGGGATATCTGCAAGAAGAACTACTATGACTACGGCATTGATATGTTCTGGCTTGATAATGCTGAGCCTGACTTTGGCGTATATGATTTTGACAACTACCGCTATCGTATGGGGACTGCTCTTTCCTGCAGCAACATCTATCCTAAGCTTTATGCTAAGGCTTTCTACGATGGTCAGAAAGCTGATGGCAATGACAAGATCTTCTCGCTTATCAGATGCGGCTGGGTTGGATCACAGAAGTACGGCACACTTCTATGGAACGGTGATATCCAGTCAACCTGGGAAGCTCTGCAGTCAGCAGTTGGCCAAGGCCTTAATATGGGTATTGCAGGTATCCCATGGTGGAATACAGACGTTGCCGGCTTCATGAATGGTGATATGACTACAGAATACTTTAAAGAGCTGGCTCAGAGATGGTTCGAGTTTGCTATATTCACACCTATCCTTCGTCTCCACGGAGATAGAGAACCTATGAACATCCCTGCACTTGACACTACCAAGGACTGGGGCGGCGGATACCTCCACACAGGCGCACCTACTGAGATGTGGGCATGCGGCGATGAAGTCTTTAATGTTATGAAAAAGAACTTAGAGCTTCGCGAAAGTCTTGTTCCATATATTGACGAGCTCAACAAAGAGGCTCATAAGACAGGTCTTCCAATCATGCGTGCTATGTTCCTTGAATTCCCTGAAGATGCGAAGTGCTGGGAACTCGATGATCAGTACATGTTCGGTAGTAAGTACCTTGTAGCACCTGTCCTTGAAGCAGGTGTATCAGAAAGAGAAGTATACCTTCCTGAAGGAAAGTGGGAAGACATCCGTGATGGCAAGGTATATGAAGGCGGATGCACAGTTAAGGCGCCGGCTCCTATAGACAGTATCCCTGTATTTAAGAGAGTATAATGATTTTTATGGCAAATATATCAAGATGATCAGATAAAGCGATTTGTATTATGCAAATCGCTTTATCGGGTTATATAACTCAGAAATTGTAAAAAATAACGAGGTTAAGTTTGAAAATGTTCCTTTTTCAAGACCAAATTGGTGTCGCGAGCTCCGCCAATTTGAACCATTAGCCATTTGCTTTGCTCGCGATAAGAGGTTAAATATGAAATTCGATCTTCAAAAAGAAATGGCCCGTATAGACGACCAGATAGCAAAGGGGCCTTATAAAGATACCTGGGAATCTATTTCTACATATCCTGTACCAAAGTGGTACGCTGATGCCAAATTCGGAATATTCATACATTTTAGTGTATGTTCACAGACTGCTTATGCCAATGAATGGTATCCACGCGGGATGTATATTCAGGGAACAAGAGAATTTGAGCATCATGTCAAGACACATGGTCCTCACAAAGAGTTTGGATACAAAGACTTCATTCCGCTTTTTAAGGCAGAGAAGTTCAGTGCTGATGAGTGGAATGACCTTTTTAAAGAAGCCGGAGCTGAGTATGTAGTTCCTGTAGGCGAACATCACGACGGATTTCAGATGTACAAAAGTAAGATATCTGACTGGAATGCAGCTAAGATGGGACCTATGCGCGATGTAGTCGGCGAGATGGAAGACTCTATAAGAGAGCACGGGATGATAGCAGGAGTATCATCACACAGGATAGAGCACTGGTGGTTTTTGTCCCATGCAAGAGAGTTTGATTCAGATATGACTGGCAAGGAAGAAAGAGGTCATATCTACTGGCCGTCAATGAAGGAATGCGAAGATCAGATGGATCCTTTCTCCGAGCCGACTCCTTCAGAAGAATTCCTTCAGGACTGGCTTGCAAGAACAGTTGAACTTATAGACCGATTTGCGCCAAGAGTTCTTTATTTTGACTGGTGGATACACCACAGCGCTGCAAGACCTTATGTAAGGAAGATGATGGCGTACTATTACAATCATATGGAGAAGCTTGGCCTTACAGGAATCGTAAACTACAAGTATGGAGCACTTCCTTTTGGCTGCGGCGTTCCTGATGTTGAGAGAGGCCAGTTTGCTGAGGCTAAGCCATATATATGGCAGACAGATACATCTATAGGAGATTATTCCTGGGGATATATTCCTGACAACCGTTATAAGACTTCAAGACAGATCATAGAGAACCTTGTGGATGTAGTTTCCAAAAACGGAAGACTTCTTCTTAACGTAGGTCCTAAGGGCGATGGAACTATCTGCGAGGAAGAGACTAAGGTGTTAAAAGAGATAGGAAGCTGGCTTAAAGTAAACGGTGAAGCCATATACGGAACAAAGCCTTATGAAAGATCTTCAGAAGGACCTACCAAGGTAGAAGATGGCTATTTTACTGAAACAGCAAAGGAATACACTTCAGAAGATTTCAGATTTACTGTCAAAGATGATCACATGTATGTTATAGTAATGAAGGCGTCTTTAAACGGAGACTATCATGTGAAAAGTTTTGCAAGAAGGCGCGACGAGGATCAGAATCATTTTACTGGGGTAATAAGTGATGTAGAAGTGCTTGGAGGAAGTTGCAGTTTCCAGCACAAAACTGATGGATTGCACATTCATTCAGATATTAAGTCAGATTATCCAGTTGTATTTCGTATATCTTTTTCTTAAAAAAGTGTTAAAAATTCCGCGATAATTTGACCTTGGGGATGATATATATTAGAATACAGACTTGAATTATAGATTCAGGGGTTACAAGTAAACTTGAATGATAGTTCGAGAATATCGAGGTCTTATTGTGGATATCAAAGAAGAAATTTTAGAAACTGAAAATAAAGAGGTGCCGACCAAGAGGAAAGCGTCTAAGATGAGCAGATCAAGAAAGCTCAGAATGGCTATCATCATTCTGGAGATTCTTGTGATACTTTTCGAAGGCGCTGTTCTTTATGTTGTAAAAAAACTTGATCGTGTCCAGAAGGTCGCCATTTCAGTAGATGAACTTCAGGAAAATATCAGTGCTGAAGTTAAGGCTAATGCTGAAAGCGGACAGATGAAGGGTTATACCAATATTGCTCTTTTCGGTGTAGATACAAGAACCGGTGATCTTGAGAACAATACAAGAAGTGATACTATCCTTATTGCTTCTATCAACAACTCGACCAAAGAAGTTAAGCTGGTTTCAGTTTACAGAGACACATATCTTAATCTTGGTAATGACTCTTATAACAAAGCCAACAGTGCTTATGCACAGGGCGGACCTACACAGGCTATCAACATGCTAAACATGAATCTGGATCTTAATATCACAGATTTCATCACAGTAGGTTTTGAGGGACTTGTTGATGTAATAGATGCTCTTGGCGGAATAGACTTAGAGCTTACAGATGCAGAAGTTAAGCACCTTAATGACTACCAGAAGATAATGGCCCGTCAGCAGGGCAAGGAATATATAGCTGTTACCCAGTCAGGATATCAGCACCTTAACGGTCTTCAGGCAACTGCATATTGCAGGATCAGATACACCTCAGGTGATGACTTTAAGAGAACCGAGAGACAGCGAATCGTTTTGGAAAAAGTATTTGAAGCAGCCAGCAAGGCTTCGCTTTCAGAGCTTAATGCCATAATTGATGCAGTAACTGATGAAATATATACATCACTGTCCACATCAGAAATTCTTGGATACGTATCTAACATCACAAGCTACAGCATAGTAGATACGACAGGTATCCCGAATTCTGACATGAGAACAGGTGCAACACTTGGAAGAAAGGGAAGCTGCGTAGTTCCTGTTACCCTTGAAGCTAATGTAATATGGCTCCATGAATATCTTTTTGGAGAAGAAAATTACAGCCCGTCTTCCAAAGTCCTTGAATATAGTGAAAAGATCCAGGCTGATTCCGGATATACTCTTGATGAAGATGGTAATGTAGTTTCCGGATATTACAAGAACACAAATAATACTACTACAACGACAAGTACTCAGACTACGACGCCTAGTACCACTCAGGAAGAGACGACGGATCCATATGCAGGTCTTATGTCTATGATAGATCCTCATACTGGCGGCGTTGTATGGTATGATCCATATACAGGTGCTGTTATCGATCCTGCTACAGGTCAGCCAACAGGAGCAATGGCAGATCCGGCAACAGGTAATGTTGTTTATCCAGGTGAAAGTTCTTCTCAGGGAACTCAGTCTACTACACCTGATGCTACGACTACAGATCCAAATGCGGCAACAGCAGCACCTGCAGATCCAAACGCTGCGGCGCAGACCCCTACTGATCCCAATGCAGTACCGGCTGACCCTAATGCAGCGCCGGCGGCAGATCCTAATGCTACGCCTAGTCAGACACCTGTGACACCTTGACGGGTAAGGATTCAAACAATCAAAACTAGTGTACTGACACATTCAGAATAAACCAAATAACTCGTCTATTAATTATTAAAAGAGCTGAATTTACGAATTCAGCTCTTTATATTGTTTCGGAGTCATTCCGGTTATCTCTTTAAACTGACGATAGAAATGTATTTCGTTACTATATCCGCAGAGCTTAGCAATAAGCTCTATTTTATTGTCAGTTGATTTCACCATTCTCTTGGCATATTCAATCCTCATGTCTATCACATCTTTTTGATAAGATATTCCAAAGAAATCCTTATACAGATGCTGAAAATAGGACACGCTTATAGACATGGATTCAGCCTTTCTTGCCATACTGATGTCATCAAAATTTCCTCCCTGCATGGATAGGCGCAGAGCCTGAAACTGTGGATAGAATGGATTCTTATACCTTGGATCATCCTGCATGGTATAAGCGCTATAGAGATGGTTCATAAGGACGTTCATAAGGCAGTCTATATTATCTCTTTGAATATCTGCGTTTTTGGTATAAGACATCTCGAACAGAACCTGTCCAAGAAGCGTTGCAGGATCTTCAATATCACTTATCTGGAAAAAAGTGTTAAGGGGAAGGAGCTTTTTAGATATCAGGTTTTCTCCTTCGAAAGTAAAGTGGAGCCAGTCATCTATATACTGTCCCTTGGGATTTGAATATGAGTAGGGAACCTTAGGGTCAAGGATAACAGCGCTTCCAGGGGGGACAATTTTCTCGCAACCTGCGATATTATATGTGCCACCTGATCTTATCAGCAGAATAACATAGTGACCTGCCCCGTTTGGACGTGACATCATAAAACCTGTGGGATGCACTTTGCTTATGCCTCCGTAATAGACTTCGTACATATTTTTTCTCCATATAATAAAAACATAAATAGCAGAAAATGTTAGTTATTATGTATTATCAGATATTATAAAAGAACAGTCAATTTATTAAACTGATATCAGAGCTTTAAGCAATATGCCGGCACTAATAAGCTATTGGACACAGATGTCAGGAAGATGATGGCATCGACTGTGAATAGAGCAAGTTATAAGTAAATATATAAAAAGGTTTCAAATGATACCTTTGACATCTACATAAGATAATAATGGAAGGAAGACACGATATGTTAGATTATGCTAAAGAGATTTCATTAAAGATCAAAAATAAGGAACTGGCCGTTGCCGGAAGGATAGGAGATAAAATTCCGTACACTGCCTATGATGGTGTATTCGATGACTGGACAGATAAGAACCTGTGCTGGTGGACCAACGGCTTTTGGGGCGGAATGATGTGGCAGCTTTATGGGGCTACCAAAGAAGATATATTTAAAACAAAAGCTATGGAGCTTGAAGAAAAGCTTGATGGAAACCTTATGAATTACAATGGAATGGACCATGATTCAGGCTTTAAATGGCTTACAACTTCTCACGCTTCCATGATCCTTACTGGTAGCAACGAGTCCAAAAACAGACTCCTTCTGGCAGCAGCTAATCTTGCAGGAAGGTTCAATCCTGCAGGCTTCATCCGTGCCTGGAATGATGAAAAGGGCGATAATGCAGGCTGGGCGATAATCGACTGTCTTATGAATCTTCCCCTTTTATATATTGCTACAAAGCTCACAGGCGATCCAAGATTTAAAAAGATCGCTATGATCCACGCAGATACAGCAATCAAGCACTTTATAAGGGAAGACGGATCTGCAAGACATATCGTAATATTTGCCCCAGAGACAGGCGATTTCGTTGATGAGCCGGGCGGCCAGGGATATGGAAAGGGATCAGTATGGACTAGAGGCCAGAGCTGGGCTTTATACGGCTTTACAATGAGCTTTCTTCATACAGGAGAAAAGAGATATCTTGAAACTGCCGTAAGATGCGCAGACTTTTTTGCCGACAATACTCCTGAAAGTGGAAGAATACCGGTAGACTTCAGACAGCCCAAAGAGCCTGACTATACAGACTCCTGTGCCGCATCCATAGCAGCAAGCGGAATGCTCCTTCTTGCAAAGACGCTTAGAAATGAGGGCAAAGACCTTATAGATGGAGCAGAAGAAACTGCGGTAAAATATGAACAGACAGTAGAAAGAATACTTCGTTATCTGGTAGAAAAAGACAGTGACTGGAATCCAGACACAGACAATATACTTAAGTCCTGCACTGCAGCATATCATGACAAGGAACATGAATTCCCGATAATCTATGGAGATTACTATCTTATAGAGGCGATATTCAGAATTACAGGTGAAGAGACATATATCTGGTAAGCGGGTGATTAATGAAGATAAGTAACAGTAGATAATATATTGCTGCTGTTATAGATACGGTCTTGAAATTGGAGAAGTATTATGACAGAGAAGAATAAATGGGTACCTGAGTTTACAGATTTTGAGCTTAGCCCCTACACGGGACTTACGTTAGACAGCTGGCTTAGCGCTGGAAGGTATATGCTTGAAGGTGTTTTTAATCACATAGATTCTATAGATAAGCCTGTTGTAATGCCGCGAAAGGAAACGGATGTAACCTATCCTCATAAGGCAAGCACAGGAGAAGCCCTCATTGCCGAGCAGAAAGCGGAAATATTTGAAGGGCTCACCAGATCTTTTTTCATAGGGTCTGTAATGATCCATAACGAGCCTGAAATTACTATTAATGGCATAAAGCTTGCTGATTACTACAAGCACCAGATCTATAAGAGCTGTTGTCAAAAGGATGACCCTGCATATGTAGGTACATACGAAGAGCTCCATGTTGGCAAGTTTGCTGATGACCCTATAAAGCCCTTTCAGCAGACAGTTGAAACCTGCGCTCTTGTGATAGGCCTTGATGCCTGCCGCGAGGAAATATGGGATAAGTATACTGACAAGGAAAAAGGTGATATAGCGTCCTTTTTGAAAAGCTATGCATATAACCCTACAGTTCCACAGAACTGGCGTTTTTTCAACATGCTGGATCTGGCATTTCTTTATAAATGCGGATACGAGATTGATGATGAGATAATGGGCGACCATGCTCAGGCGATCCTTAACTACTATGTTGGTGATGGCTGGTACAGGGATGGACAGTGCTTTGATTATTATTCCTGTTGGGCATTCAATGTCTATGGCCCTATATGGTGCAACTGGTACGGCTATGAGAAGATGCCCTATGTTGCAAAGAAGATAGAAGAAGCTTCCAATGCTCTCATGAAGACCTATAGCGACATGTTCGATAATGACGGATTCACCAACATGTGGGGCAGAAGTTGTATTTACAGGAACGCAGCAACAAGTGCTTTTGATGCAAATATGTTCCTTAGAAATTCAGAGGCTGATCCGGGACTTTCCAGGCGTATCTGCTCAGGTTCGCTTCTTCAGTTCCTTTCGCGTGACGATTTTTTGTGGAACGGAGTCCCTACTCTTGGATTTTACGGACAGTTTACGCCGCTTGTTCAGGGCTATTCCTGTGCAGAGTCACCGTTTTGGCTTGGTAAGGCATTCCTTTGCCTCCACCTTCCCAAGGATCACCCCTTCTGGACTAGTAAGGAAACGGAGAATTCTTTTGACAAGATAAGGATGCATGAAGTAAAGGAGACTGTGCTTGGTGGGCCGGCGCTTTGCTTTACGAACCATAAGGATAACGGCGAGACGATACTTAGAAGTGCCAAGGTGTTTAAGACATCAAACGACATGCATGGCATGTGGAACTACAATAAGCTGTCTTATAACAGCAAGTATCCATGGGAATCAACGCCTGTAACAGGAAATGACCTTGCAGTAGAGTCCCAGATGTATGTTATTGGCGATGATCATAATGGGAAGAAGCTCTATCCCAATGCGATTTTCTGGTCAGGGTCAAGAGACGGACTTTTGTACAGGCGTGCGTTCTTTGATTATAAGATTGAAGATGAAAGACACTGGGTTCAAAGCATGGACTTTGCAGATTTTCCTGTGCCTTCAGGTCTTGTTCGTGTAGATAAGCTGGCTTTATTTAAAAGACCTGTAACCATAACCCTTGGTTCATACGGATTTCCTGACAACGGCACAGAAGTAATTCGCAGGGAAGAAGGCGATTATAAAGCAATAATCCTTAAGGGCAAAGACCATATGGGAAAAGAAAAGCAGCTTGCAATGACAATTTTTGCAGGCTGGGAAGATATAGATTTGGTAAGATCTACAGGTACAAATCCTGATTCTGAAAAATCTATAGTTGTATATGCAAGAATGAAGTCAGGGCCTAAGCTTTATGATGCTTCAAAGCCTTATGTTCTCATATCGCAGACTATCACAAAAGAAAGTCACGAGGACTTTACAGATGATGAGCTGTTCCCTGTTAAAAAGATAGGATATTCGGATCCATGGAATAGCGGAGCTTTTGGACCTGTAACGATCACGATGAAAGACGGACAGGTAAGGACTGCTGTGTACGAAGGAATTGAGGCAGGCCTCCAGCTATAAAAATGAGCCCTTGGATAAAGTTGATTTGGATGGTATTTTTGATATATCCTTGAATAGGATGGAACATATATCATTAAAGTCTGGAATCAGCTTTATCTAAGGGCTTTTTATGTACTAGATTATATGAGGATATAAGAGATATTTCATAGATATAAAGTAAAGAAATGAGGATAACAATGGAGAAAAAAGCCAATATAACGGTTATAGGAATCCACGATAGAGGAGAATCAAGCCCTGATACTATCGAGTCTAAAGGAACCTGTACATGGGACGTTACAGATGATGGAACTAATGTGATAAAGGGCGATGAAGCCAAAGATGAATCAGGCGAGATGGTAACGACTTCTTTTCGTATAACACCCACCAGGATCAAGATGGTAAGGAAGGGAAGTTTTGCATCTGTAATGGTATTTGAAAAAGGCGTTGATCACGTATCAACCTATAACACACCATATGGCGCAATGGATATGAAGGTCAAAACTGATATCCTTGAAGTTACAGAAGAAAAAGATCATCTTTGCGCTCATGTTAAGTACGTGCTTGAAATGGATGGACAGGTGACATCAAATTCAGATATCAAGATCGATATCGAAAGTATATGACATATAAATGAATACGACATATAAAGTGTCTGATATGGGAAGTGTTTGCTATTATCTAATATAGAAAGAATCAGATAATAAGAAGAATCTGGTACAATTTTATATTTAAACAAAAAATAAAATCCGCAGTCACTGCGGATTTTATTATAGTAATCGATATGATACTGATTTATTTAATCTGCTTAGCTCCGGCTTTTTCTTGAGCCTTTTCAAGAGTTCTCTTCCAGAATCCCTTCTTTTCTTCAACCTTCTTAACGCCTTTGTTTCCGTGAAGACCCTTAACAGAAGTTACATAAAGACCGGCTACAGTAGCCTTAACTTCTTTCTTCTCAGGAACAGAATCGAATATTTCAGGCTCGCAGAGAAGAGTCATGATCTGAGATCCAACCTTAACCTTGAGTACAGGAACCTTCTGGTTACGAGCGAGTTTTCCAACAGATTCAAGTGCTGCTGAAGGAAGTCCTGCATCCTTGAGTTTCATCTTTTTCTTACTGATGATGAACATTGATACAGTCTGCTTAGCAGCTTCAAGCTGTGCTTTAGACTCTTCCTGCTGTGCAAGTCTCTTAGATCCAATAATATAGAGAACTGTTCCGGCAATGCCAAGAACAAGAGTAACTATAGCAAGGACTGGATGACGAAATACAAACAAAAATACTACAACTACAAGGACAAGGGCGTCAACAAGAGCAACCTTCCAATTTTCTTTAAGTGCGTTCAAAACTTAACCTCCCAAATAATTAACTAAAAACAGTTGGTGCGTAGTACATATTAACATTTTTAAAAAAAACAGGCAACGCTTCCCTACATATTTAACAAATTTTTTATTGCTATTGTTATTGAGGCTTTAAAGACAGGGTAAGGTATGGTAATATGGTAAAAGTTGACTTGCACAAAAGATTCTGTATTACTGGAAGTTCAAATCTGATTTCGGCTTATGCTGAATATATAATGCCAACAGGCACAAAAGAAGGGATTTTTATTTATGAAAAAGAAACTGACTATTTTATTGGCAACAGTTTTAAGTGGGGCTTTACTTGCAGGATGTAACAAAACAAATAATTCTGCTGAAGGAAACAGCGCAAATACATCAGCATCACTTGCAGATGGTATCAATGCAGAGTCACTTCAGGGAGCTGTTGATGGATCTGCTGAAGCTGCTGAACCTCTTTCAGAGGATGGATACCTGTCCAAATATACAGCAAGTGATTATGTAACACTTGGAGAGTATAAGGGCCTTGAAGTTAAGGTTCCGATCGTTAATGTAACTGATGAAGATGCAGAGGAGACACTCCTTTCAAGCTATGGATCATCTTTTGAAGCTGTAGAGGTTACAGACCGTACAGATGTAAGACTCGGAGATACAGCTAATATCAACTATGTAGGTAAATATGCTGATACACTTGAAGCTTTCGAGGGCGGCACAGATGATTCAGAGGAAGGATATGACCTTGTAATAGGTTCAGGTTCTTTCATTCCTGGATTCGAAGATGGTCTTATCGGAGCAGAAGTTGGAACTACTGTAGATATCAACCTTACATTCCCTGAAGATTATCAGGCACCTGACCTTGCCGGTGTAGATGTAATCTTTTCAGTTACTATCAATAAGATCTCTGCACCTGCTTATACAGACGAAGAGGTTACAGCTCTTGGTATTGAAGGCGTTACTGATAAGGCAGGACTTCTTGAGTATATCAAGGAAGATCTTAAGACTCAGGCAGAAGAGGAAAATAAGGAAACAGCAAGATCATCTGCTCTTGAGATGGCATATGATAATGCAACTTTTACTGAGGAGTTCCCTCAGGTACTTATCGACAGATTTATAGCTGACTATGAAGATACGCTTGAGTATTACATGCAGATGTACAGCTATTACTATGGCGTATCTTATTCATCAGTAGATGATTATATTGCACAGAATTTTGGAATCGCACCTGAAGAAGTTGAATCATACAAGAACGAGCAGGCTATAGAGCAGCTTCAGTATATCTTCCTTGAAAGAGCTATCGCAGAGGCAGAAGGTCTTGAAGTTACTGCTGAAGACGTTGAAGCAGAGCTTCTTGAGATTGCAACTCAGTCAGGATATGCAGACGTAGATTCTTTTGCAGAATTCTATAGCACAACATACGGAAGAGACGTTAGAGAGCTTGCAGCTGAGCAGCTTATATCAGAAAAGGCACAGGATTTCCTTTCAGAGAATGCTACACTTGTAGAAGTTGAAGCTTCTGAACTTGAAGCTGAGGAAGCAGAAGAAGCTGAAACTGAAGAGACAGTAGCAGAATAATTTTGTTTGACTTAGAGATATAATATCGATTATTTAAGATAAGAATCCCATTGCTTATTACGTAAGCAAATGGTTCTAAAAATTATATTTACAATACTCTCCCATAATTCGGGAGGAAAGGAGCAGTATGGATTTAATTGATGTTTTTAAGACAAAAAAGATCGGAGATACGGTAGAAATCGAGGGCTGGGTTCGAAATAACCGTGACCAGAAAGAGTTTGGATTCATAGATTTCTATGATGGTACTTCCGTTAATACACTTCAGGTTGTATATACAAAAGAACTTTCAAATTTCGATGAGATCACAAAGATTCATCCGGGTTCAGCTGTAGAAGTGAAAGGAACATTGGTTGAGTCCAATGGTAAGCAGGAATATGAGCTTAAGCCTGAAAGCATCACGCTTATCGGTGACTGCCCTACAGACTACCCGATTCAGCCTAAGAGACATACAGTTGAGTTCTTAAGAAGCCAGGCTTATCTTCGTCCAAGAACCAAGATGTTTCAGGCAGTATTTAAGATCAGATCAATCGCAGCTGCAGGAATACATGAGTATTTCCAGAACAATAACTATACATATGTTCACACACCTATCATGACTAACTCTGACTGTGAAGGATCCAATCAGATGTTCAAGGTTACAACATTTGACCTTGCTGATGTTCCGAAGACAGAGGATGGACAGGTTGATTATTCACAGGATCTTTTCAGCAAAGAGGCTTATATCACAGGTTCCGGTCAGCTTCACGGCGAAACTTATGCTATGGCATTCAAGAAGATCTATACATTCGGACCTACTTTCAGAACAGAGGATTCCAATACTAAGACTCATGCTAACGAGTTCTGGATGATCGAGCCTGAGATGGCTTTCACTCATCTTGATGGTCTTATGGATGCAGAAGAGGATATGCTCAAGTACGTTATCAGATACACTCTTGAAAAGGGTGCTGCTGAGATCGAGTTCCTTAACCAGTTTGTATCAAAGGGACTTAAGGATAAGCTTGAAAAGGTTGTTAATTCTGACTTTGTAAGAATCTCTCACCATGATGCTATCGACCTTCTTCTGGGTTCCGGAGAGAAATGGGAGTTTACTCCTGATTATGAATCAGATATTGCCAAAGAGCACGAGAAGTGGATCACAGAGCACTTTGGAGCGCCTGTATTCATCTACAACTGGCCTAAGGATATCAAGGCATGGTACATGAAACTCAACGATGACGGCAAGACAGTTGCTGCTGTTGACCTTGAAGTTCCTGGCTCAGGCGAGCTTATGGGCGGATCTGAAAGAGAAGTTGACCTGGACAAGCTTGAAGAGCTTATCAAGATCCATGGAGTAGACAGAAGCCAGGTTGAATGGTATGTAAACCTCAGAAAGTTTGGCGGATGCTACCACTCAGGATATGGAATGGGCTTTGAGCGTCTTATCATGTACTTAACAGGTATTGAGAACATCAGAGACGTAATACCTTTCCCAAGAACACCTGGTAACCTCAACTACTAATATTTCAATATATATTAGAACTATAGGCTGTCACACTTACAGTGTGGCAGCTTTTTTACGTGTAGTCTTATGGGAATCAGTTTTTTAGTGTTCGTGTTCGCCTGATTGAGGTCGAAACATCACATCAAGTGTGATAAAATAGTTTCCAGAGGGATACGTTCGCCGGGGAGCATATTATGACAAGAATCAAAAGGATTTTTTCCGTATTAATCATAGCATTGTTAACAACAATTCAGCTGGTGGCGGTGCCCGTGTGTGCCACCACCAGTTCTGATTTAAAAAAGCAGAAAGAAGAGCTTGAGAATAAGAAGTCGGAAACCCAGGATGCCTATGACAGTGCAACAGATGCTGCTCAGGAAATTGCAGCAGAGCAGTCAGAGCTTGGAGAGCAGATCGATGTTGCAAATGATCAGCTTGTAGGACTTCTTGCAGATATCTCACTTATCGAAGATGAAATAGAAACCAAGGAAGGTGAGATAGAAACAACTCAGGCGGCATATGATGAAGCCAAGGCACAGGAAGAGCAGCTCTACACAGAGATGTGCGCCCGTATCAAGTATATGTATGAAAAGGGCGAGACCACATATGTAGAGATCCTTATGAATGCCACAAGCTTCTCTGACTTTACAACTAAGGCCGAGTATGTAAAACAGCTTTATGATTATGACAGGCAGCAGCTTGAAGCTTATGTTCAGGTTCAGCAGGAAAAGGCAATCTATAAGGTTCAGCTTGAAGAGGAAAAGGCAGAGCTAGAGACCACTAAGGAAGAACTTGCAGAGGAACAGGCACTGCTTCAGGAAACCCTGGAAGAGTACAAAACTCTCTATGCTGATTATGAAACGCAGCTTGCTAATGCACAGGCTCAGGCAGCAGCCTATAAAGAGCAGCTCAAGAATCAGACTCAGCAGATAGCGTCACTTGATTCTGAGATAAAAGCAAAGGAAGCAGAAGAAGAGGCTGCAAGGAAAGCCGCTGAAGAAGCTGCCAAGAAAGCAGCTCAGGAAGCTTCAAATTCTTCAGGATCAGGATCTGGCTCATCATCTTCATCTAATTCAAATAAGACATATGCTCCGGCAGGTGAAGCAACCGGTGACAATATAGCAGCTTATGCATGTCAGTTTGTTGGTAATCCTTATGTATTTGGCGGAACAAGCCTTACTGACGGATGTGACTGCTCAGGTTTTGTATATTCAGTATATAAAGCTTTTGGAATAACAGTTCCAAGAACATCTTATGCCCTTAATTCAGCAGGAACAGGTGTTTCCTATGAAGAAGCAAGGCCCGGAGATGTAATAGTATATGCCGGACACTGTGCTATATATCTTGGTAATGGACGAATCGTTCATGCAAGTTCTGCTAAGACAGGTATTAAGTATGGATATGCTACTTATCGTACAATTACGTCAGTACGAAGGTTTGTATAATGATATGTAAATATATTTCTGTGATGAATATAGAAGACTTATTAGAGCAATATGTCGGATAAAATAGGGTTTTTGTAGTGTTTTTTTTACTTGCGAAATTTAGACAAGTTATGTAGAGTAATAGTTGTTTGAATGTTCATTCAGATTTTGGTTAATATAGATCAATCTAATGCATTCATAGAATATAGATATTGTCTGGATTATATTACTTTTCAGACTGTATATCATATCAATCCTGGTAACAATAAATTTTAGATATATCAAGATTTGCAAGGAGAGTTTATGGCACAGGAACTTATTATCGTTCTTGATTTCGGTGGTCAGTACAAGCAGCTGATCGCAAGGCGTGTCAGGGAATGCAATGTTTATTGTGAAATTCACCCGTATACAATGCCTATTGAAGAAATCAAAGCAAAAAATCCCAAGGGAATTATTCTTACAGGTGGCCCTGCAAGTGTGTACAAAGAAGATTCACCGACTTACTCTCGTGAACTTTTTGAATGTGGTATTCCGGTCCTTGGAATCTGCTATGGTTCACAGCTTATGGCATACAGAATGGGCGGCGTAGTTAAGACAGCACCTGTTTCAGAGTATGGCCATACTGAAGTTACTATAGAGGCACTCGACAGTCTTATTTTCCAGAATATAGAAACAGATGGTGATGGCAACACAAGCTGCTGGATGAGCCACACAGACTATATTGCCAAGGCTCCTGAAGGCTTCATGATAACAGCTCACACCAGAAACTGCCCTGTTGCAGCTATGGAGAATGCAGCTAAGAAGCTTTATGCAGTACAGTTCCATCCTGAAGTTCTTCATACACCTCAGGGAACAAAGATGATCAGAGGCTTTGTCCGTGATGTATGTGGATGCGCAGGCGACTGGAAGATGTCATCATTTGTAGAAACTACTGTTAAGGAACTTCGTGAGAAGATCGGCGATGGTAAGGTACTGTGCGCACTTTCAGGTGGCGTTGACTCTTCTGTTTGTGCAGTTCTTCTGTCCAAGGCTATCGGCAAGCAGCTTACATGCGTGTTTGTTGATCATGGTCTTCTTCGTAAGGATGAAGGCGATGAAGTTGAGGCTGTATTCGGACCTGAAGGACCATATGAACTCAATTTTATCAGAGTAAATGCTCAGGATTATTTCTATGAGAAGCTTGCAGGACAGACAGATCCTGAAACCAAGCGTAAGATAATCGGAGCTGAATTCATAAACGTATTTGAAAAGGAAGCCAAGAAGATCGGCGCTGTTGATTTCCTTGCTCAGGGAACAATCTATCCTGACGTTGTAGAATCCGGAATCGGTAAGGGCGCTACTATCAAGTCCCACCACAACGTAGGCGGACTTCCTGATCATGTAGATTTCAAAGAGATCGTTGAGCCTCTTAGAATGCTCTTCAAAGACGAAGTAAGACAGGTTGGCCTTGAACTTGGAATACCTGAAAAGCTTGTATTCCGTCAGCCATTCCCAGGTCCTGGACTTGGAATCAGAATCATCGGCGATGTTACACCTGAAAAGGTTAGAATCGTTCAGGATGCTGATTACATCTACCGTACAGAGCTTGAAAAGGCCGGCATCGATATGGGTAAAGGCCAGTTCTTCGCAGCACTTACAAATATGCGTAGCGTAGGTGTAATGGGTGATGAGCGTACGTATGACTATGCGATTGCACTCCGCGGAGTTATTACTTCTGACTTCATGACAGCAGAAGCTGCCGAAATCCCGTGGAACGTCCTTCAGAAATGTATGACACGTATCATCAATGAAGTTAAGGGCGTTAACAGAGTAATGTATGATCTTACTTCTAAGCCGCCGGGAACTATTGAGATGGAATAATGGATTGTCGCTGGAAACGGGCATAAATACTGGATTTTTAAATTGTCTGGTTGCAAAATGGTTGCAATAATCAGCCATTTAATAAAATGTCTGTTTTAAATGAAGCTCCTGCTAATAGACAATATCTTGAGTGATTTTAAACCCCCGAATTCGGGGGTTTTTTTAATGGGCATTATGGAGAGCAGCATCACATTTCTGACATTTCAGCCCTGTTTTTGTATAATTGAAAGAATTTGAGTTGTTTACGGATTTGAAAATGATATCATTTGACTATAAACAAACACGGAGGCGGTTGTGGAAGACAGGTCACTATATCTTATCTTTTGTGTAGCGCTGGTGGTGATATTAACCGGCTGCATAATCATTTTGATAAGGAATTATTTGAAACTGTTAAACAGGAACGATGCGCTTATTGAGACCATAGACAATCTGTCTAGACTCAATGACAAACTCAGAATGGACAGACATGATTACCTTAATCAGCTACAGGTTGTATACGGACTGATGGAGCTTGAGGAATATGAAGAGATGAATTCCTATCTCAGAAAAGTTTATAAGGAGCTGTTAAAAACGGGAAAAGCTGTTAAGACGTCTAAGCCCGCAATAAATGCACTCCTGGCGGCTAAATCAGCAGAGGCTGAAACTGGTGGTATTGAGTTTCTGATAGAGGTGAAGTCTGATCTAAAAGAACTCCATATCGAAGACTGGGAGCTATGCAAGGTGTTATCAAACCTCATGGATAATGCGATAAAAGTTCTTGAGGACAGTGATGTTCAGGAAAAGAAAATCAGAGTAAACATCACGGAATCGCCGCAACAATACATTTTCAGTGTTGAGAACAATGGTCCGGAAATTCCGTTGGAGATTAGAGACAGCATTTTCAAAAAAGGCTTTACTACCAAAAAGGAAGATGGACATGGAATGGGGCTTGCAATTGTCTCTGAGATAGTAAGTAAAGCAAAAGGAAAAATAGAACTTAAATCTGACAAAGAAGAAACAAGCTTTACTGTCAGCTTTGGAAAGGAAGAGTAAAATGGGAGCAGTTCAGATATTGGGTATTGTAGTACTGATTGTGGGTATCCTACTTATAGGCGTTGAATTCTACATGCCGGGTTTTGGACTACCGGGAATATCAGGAATAATATGTGCTGCGGCAGGTATTTTTTTAACCGGAAGAAATGCTTCAGAAAGAATTCTGGTGGGAGTCATCGCGATTGTGGTGATTGCGGTAATGCTGGTAATAAGCATCGTAGTATTCAGTTCTAAGAAGATCAAATCTCCAATCAAGCTGGATACTGATCTTCAGGGCAAGAATCTGTTTATTGATGAAACCGATATGGAATATCTTATTGGTAAAAAAGGTGTTGCTCTTACGGACCTTCGTCCCTCAGGAAAAGGCGAGTTTGATGGAGTTAAGCTAGATATTCTTTCATCAAATTACTACATAAAAAAGGATTCGGCACTTGTGATAACAGAAGTAAAAAACAACAGGATAATCGTTCAGGAGGGGAAATAAATGACAACAACTATAATAATCGCAGCTCTTATAATAGTATTGGTAGTGGTATTTTTTACAATAATTCCCGTTGGAATGTGGATTTCAGCGGTAGCCAGCGGCGTTAAGATAAGTATCTTTACTCTGGTAGGAATGAAGCTTCGACGTGTAAAACCAGCCAAGATTGTAGATCCTATGATCAAAGCTACAAAGGCAGGACTCAAGGTTACTACCAATCAGCTGGAGGCTCATTACCTTGCAGGTGGTAATGTTGACAACGTAGTTAATGCTTTGATTGCTGCTGAAAGAGCCAGCATGGACCTCTCATTTGAGCAGGCCTCAGCTATCGATTTGGCAGGCCGTGACGTATTCGAAGCTGTTACCATGAGCGTAACCCCAAAGGTTATCGAGACCCCTCAGATCGCAGCGGTAGCAAAAGATGGTATCGAGCTTCTGGTAAAGGCTCGTGTAACAGTAAGAACCAACATCGATCATCTCATTGGTGGTGCTGGTGAAGCTACAGTTCTTGCAAGAGTAGGTGAAGGCATTGTAACAACAGTAGGCTCTGCCCAGACCCACAGTAGCGTTCTTGAAAATCCCGATGACATTTCAAAGGTTGTTTTGGAAAAGGGACTTGATTCAGGTACAGCTTATGACATCATGTCAATTGATATAGCCGATATTGACATTGGAAGAAACATTGGTGCTAACCTTCAGAGCCTTCAGGCGGAAGCTAACACCAAGATTGCTCAGGCAAAGGCAGAAGAAAGAAGAGCTATGGCGGTAGCCCTTGAGCAGGAGATGAAGGCTGAGGTAGTAAAGGCGGAGGCTGACATTCCAAGAGCGATGGCGGAAGCGCTCAGATCAGGTAAGCTCGGTGTTCTGGATTATTACAATTTAAAGAATGTTCAGGCTGATACCAAGATGAAAAACGACATCGGAACAGGTGTTATGCAGTACGTAGAGAATAAAAAGGACAAACAGTAATTAAGGAGTTTCATTTATGCTAAAGGTAATGGTGGTGGAGGACGACGAGCAGATTCGTATGATCCTCGGCAAGATGATAGAAAAAAGCGAGGGATGTCAGGTGGTGTCCTCATGCGGAAATTTTGCAGCTGCCATCAGTGATTTTATAAAGCTTCGTCCCGACGTAGTTTTCATGGATATAGACCTGGGCGGTGAGAGCGGCCTTGACTGTGCCAAAGCTATCACAGAGGTGGACCCTAAGGTGAAAATTGTCTTTGCAACAGCTCACAGCGAGTATATGGCAAATGCTTTTGAAATCTATGCTTTTGATTATTTGGTAAAGCCTTTCGACCTTGAGAGAATCAGCAAGACACTGGCAAGAATAAAGAGCATGACTGAAACAGCATCCTTAGAAGTGCCAACCGGAAAAAGCGATTTTTCTTTTGATAAACTTGTGATCCGAGGTAAGGAGGAGATTAACCTCATTGACACCGAAGACATAATCATGGTTGAAAGAACTGATGGGATGACCAGGATAGTAACAAAAGACGAAGTTTTTTTAACAACGACATCGCTATCTTCCGTTCAGGAAAAGCTCAATCCGGCCAGATTCATGAGGTGTCATAAGTCCTACATCATCAGAACAGATGCTGTAAAAAAACTTGAGATATACGGCAGGTGGACCTACACCGTAACTCTTAAGGATACGCAGGAAACTGCTCTTATGACAGCCGATAAATATAACGAAATGAAACAGAATTTTGCATTCTGATGTCCTGGGATACTGACCTGAATATCCATTCTTTTCGTACTGAAGAAATTATGATAGAATGATAGGCTTGTTATCAAGAAATAAAAATTTAGAGAAATGGGGTTTACAAAATGGGTAGATATCGGGAGTTTCATACAGAAAAGGAAGCAAAAAGGAATGCAAGGCGATATGCAGCAACAGTATGGTGGGTGTTGTGGGTGATTTGCTTTCTTATCTTAGCTTATACTGTTAGAATGCAGTATTCTGAGTACAAAAGTATTAAAGGCGCTAATAGTGTAGTTGCAAAATATTCTTCTGAAAAAGGCAGAGAAATTGCTACTTTTACGGGTGATGATAACCACTATCATTCCTACAATATAACAGGAATGGGAGCTGAGCATGATGGTGATTCAATAGTACTATACTATACAGATGACATAAATCTTGCGCAGCCCCGGGTAGGTGCGGCAATCTGGATCAGATCTTATGCAATATTTGGAGTTGCGTTAATACTTTTATCTATAAGATTGATAGTTGTTTATAGGTCAGATCACAGCGTTTACGGCGATGGGAGTCTTGCGACAGACGAAATAAAAGTGCCACTCGATGAATCGATAGGTATAATGTCAAAGCGATAAAGATTGGTAAAACAAAGGTGTTGAAAAAGTGATAACTGTGGTACAACCACATTGTCACTTGTGACAATAAAATGACAATACAATCTTAGAAAATTGTATTGAATACATTCAAACCATTCATAAGTGAACTGCCTTGAGGAAACACAGACTATATTTGCAGATACGCCAACTAAAGAGATATTCGATAATACCTGCAATGAATTCTGGTGGGTGATGAAAACATTTGCTGAGTATACTTTGAGAAAAGAGCTTCCATCCGCAATGTTTTATCTTAATGTAGCAATCAGGGATCTTCTAAATAAAATGCTCAGATGGCATATATACCTGGAATCAGGTAAGCCTGTAGATATGGGCGTTTTAGATAGTAAGTTTGAAGAATTACTTGAGGACGAGCTTTTTGCTCTTTACAAAAAGACTTATCCGAGCGCTGACTATGATCAGATCTGGAGCGCATTTAATGCGGTGGCGACGCTTTGGAATAAAGCTGGGAATATGGTTGCAGATAGCTGCGGATTTCCATATCCGGAAAAAACAGAAATAGAAATGATGGAATTTATCGCAAGGCTTAAGGAAAATTAGGAGGATGAAACGTGGAATACACACATTTTGTTTCTGTAGCAGGTCTTGTATGCAATGACAAGGACGAGATCCTTTTGCTAAAAAGTCCCACTAGAGGCTGGGGATATCCCGGCGGAATGGTTGAGCCAGGTGAAACAATTGAAGAAATTGAATCTGAGCTAAAAGATGATGATTTATAATTGCGAAACAAGTTGTTGCGTAATTGTAGAGATAGGAAGTGCGCTATATAGAGGCGTCTTTAGAGGAAAAGTTTATGAGCAAATTAGATGATTTAATAAAAGAGTTGGGTAGTAGAGAAAAGACGACCTGGAATAGGCAATGGGAAAAACGCGAGACCTGCTGAAAGATACGTAATGATAGGGAAAAATAAAAATGGCAGCCCTAAATGGATAGATAGAAAAAAGTGGGATGCTGCGATATCAGAGAGATAACAGATGAGAACAGAAAACGAAATACTAGATATAGTTTTAGATACAGCAAGAGCCGATGACGCCGTCAGAGCAGTCATTAGAACAGATCTTCTTCCGGTCAGGAAGTATTTATATTCGTACCAGTTTTGTTTCATCGTGGATGATATTGAAAAATACGATGATGACAAAACTTTCGAGATATGCTTTGGGAAAAGAGTCTTGCTATACAGAGGTGATAAGAACTATCCGGAGATGTTTCCAGGTGCCAAAGCTCATCTGATGGTATTTGAGGACGGAATTACTCTTGTCATTAACACCATGGACAAAGCTACATTCCTTAGCAGGTTCAACAGAGAAAATACCTATGAAAATGTTTGGATAGGTGATACTTATCAAAAGATTCTGGACAAGGATAATATACTTCCTGAAATAGAGCGCCTTGAGGAAACACAGACTATATTTGCAGATACGCCAACTAAAGAGATATTCGATAATACCTGCAATGAATTCTGGTGGGTGATGAAAACATTTGCTGAGTATACTTTGAGAAAAGAGCTTCCATCCGCAATGTTTTATCTTAACGTAGCAGTCAGGGATCTTCTAAATAAAATGCTTAGATGGCATATATACCTGGAATCAGGTAAGCCTGTAGATATGGGCGTCTTGGATAGTAGGCTTGAAGCATTGCTTGAGGACGAACTTTTTGCTCTTTACAAAAAGACATATCCGAGCGCTGACTATGATCAGATCTGGAGCGCATTTAATGCGGTGGCGACTCTTTGGAATAAAGCCGGAAATATGGTTGCAGATAGCTGCGGATTTCCATATCCGGAAAAAACAGAAATAGAAATGATGGAATTTATCGCAAGGCTTAAGGAAAATTAGGAGGACGAAACGTGGAATACACACATTTTGTTTCTGTAGCAGGTCTTGTATGCAATGACAAGGACGAGATCCTTTTACTAAAAAGTCCCACTAGAGGCTGGGAATATCCCGGCGGAATGGTTGAGCCAGGTGAAACACTTCAGGATGCACTGATCAGAGAAGTAAAAGAAGAAACCGGCGTAGACGTTGAAATTACCGGCTTCATAGGAGTATGTAAAAACATTCAGAAAGACATAGTTAATATAGATTTTTCCTGCAAATACTCAGGCGGAAACTTTGTAACAAGTGATGAAAGTCTGGATGTAAAATGGGTTCGCAGAGATGAAGCGCTGGACCTGGTAACATTTCCTTTGACCAAAAAGAGGCTGGAAAATATGTTATCCGCTTGCAATGCCGTCAGTTGCTTCAATTTCAAGAAAGAGCCTTTTGAGGTAGTTGCAGAAGAAAAATACACAGTTGGGAGATGAATATAGAAAAGGATCGGATTTTACTCCGATCCTTTTAAAATGCACATCCTTATTTTGTAAAAAGAATTATTAAATATCTTTTGAATACAGAAGATCATCACCGCCACCGTAATTAGTGATCTCTTTTACAAACGAATATCCGTAGTGCTCATACAATCCAACATTTTCTACAGGTGCTGGGATATAGCTTTTTCTAAATCCATGCTCTTTCAGATACTCATTTGCATGATCGATCAGCTTTTCGCTGATCCTTTGTCCGCGGTATTCTTCAGATACAAATACACAGGATATCCAAGGATAAATATCAGGCAGGGGATAATAATCCTTTTTCATGGCGGATGCCATTCCGATTATTTTGCCCTTGCTCTTTGCAACAAACAATGTCTCCCAATCGGTAAATTCCCAGTTCCTTACGAGATCTGCAATGTGATCTTTTGCTTCAGTCCAAGAACAGTTCTCTATAAAAGACAGGAGTTCATTTGCAAGATCGGTTCCTTTATCGACCTTTTCGATAGACAGATCATCCAGCAGACGCCATCCGAAATGATTCGCAACTAAAGCAGCAGTATCTTCAACACTTCTGCTATTATCACGCTCAACCCAGAAGTAATCGCTCTGCTTGATATAGTTGTATGCTTCAATGTTTAGTTCAGTCAAAGTCTGCTCACATGTTGCCTTGGCTTTTTCGTAATCAGTTGCACTGTGGATGAAATCGCTGAACGGTTTGTGATCCGGACGGTTACAATATGTATCCACAATATTCTCAGGCTTGGAAATCATGAAAGCAATTCTGGAAGGATCTGTAATTATGTCAGCTTCTTCTACAACGATATGGAGATCGCACAAAATGATCTGATCTCTCGAAAGTTTGATAAGATCAAGCAGTACATAGTCGAGCTGCTCTCTCTTATTTCCCAAAAGCCATTTTTTATACTCATCTACGCTTCTTCCAAAGAACTCATCCGCATCTCTGAAATGGGTATTCATAGAGGGCTGATGCTCTTTGTCTGACATAAGCTGATGAACTGTGAACTGATCATCAATAATATATACGGGAATACCGTATTTTTCACTGAGCGCCTTAGTAACTGTTGTCTTGCCGCCGCAAGCAGTGCCTGAAATAAAATAAACGTTGCGTAAATACTCTTTAATTATATTGTCTTGAAATATCATTTGGATTCTCCTTATAAAAATAGTTTTCGTTTCGAGTTGATCGAAGCATGAAACTATTCTATAAGTTTCATGCTATTAGATATTTCTTAACTTTAAGAACATAACCATGTGTGTTACCACCTTTCTTAATTTCATGATTTATATATTAAAACAATATCAGTAAATAACGCAAGACAAGAAATGATTTATTTTTTTATGTTATCATTGTAGGGTGTGTTTAGGAGAATAAACATATATTGAATTTTTGATTATAGCTAGCTGAAACTTAATATGAAACAATTGCAGCTATATAAAGAAAAACAAAAGGATGGATCATAAATTGTGCAACGACCAGAATTTGACAGCATAAAAGATTATACAGAATTCTGCAAATACTATTGGTATAGAGACGAACTTATCAAGATTTGCAAGGCTCATGGTCTTAAAGCTACCGGCAGCAAGATAGAACTTAATAAGGTTGTGGAGGCTTATTTTTCAGGTGAAAAGATTCTTCCGGAAAAGAAGAAATCAGCTAAAAAGAAAGAGGTAGTGGTAACAGAGCTTACATTAGATACAGGACTGATTGCCTGCGGCTTCACATTTGGAAATAGATTCAGAGAGTTCTTTAAGCAGCAGACAAGGGAAGAGAACTTTAAGTTCAATGTCGATATGGTTGCTACTGCAAAAGCGGTTAAAGAAAGCGGCGACGAAAGCTTTACCCTTGGAGATCTCTTGGATATATATTATGGGAAAAAGACGTATGCTACATACGATAAGTCAGCTCTTCAGTGGAATAAGTTTGTAAAAGATTTCTGCGCGGACGAAGCAACCGGTATATTCAATGAGAGGCTGAAAGCTGCTGCAGCTCTTTGGAAGATTGTCAGAGAGTCTGATATAAAAAAAGAGTATTCACATGATTTGTTAGAAGAGTATAAGCATATTTTATTATAATCGCTAATTAGAAATCTGCTTTTTCTAAATGTCTCATAATTCAAGGGACAATCATATATATCTTAAAAATTATTTTTATAGAACAACGAAACAATGGTAGAAAAATTGGGGATCATATATGTTGATTAAAATAGGCGATTTCGATTGCACTGAATGTTGGGACGGAGTTTTTTATAAAAAATTGTCATCATATCCTGACATTTCAAAATGGGAAATTCAGACAATACTGGATTTTGAACGCTACGAACGTGACAATGGCAGAGACTGCCAAATTGAAGCGGATATAAAGATCATAAATGCAATTGACGATTATAGGAAGCTTTATGACTTTGGACAGCGTGTTGCAGTTCCTGATAAGATCACAGAATGCGTAGCCTGTCCTAAGTATAAAGGCTGCATGACGGATTTTGTATGCCACACTACACCTATTGAAAATGCGATCAGCATTTTCGAGTGCGGAGCGCTTAGAGCACCTACTAAATGGAGAGGTGTTCCGGCATCTGTATTAAAGGCAGAAAGCAGAAATGCCGCAAATGATCCGGAAGACTATTTTGATTATGTAATGTTTGCATGGGGGAATTGTCAGGCCGGGGACAGACTGGTCATGGAAAGAAAACTGAAACACTTTCCCACTGACGAAGATTTGAGCGAAAATTTCACTCCGGGAGTGAGATTTTTCTTCAAATATGATAAAATCGTAAAACATCCTAATGCCACTTTCGAGGGCGTCTTGCCGCTAAAGGTCAAAGACGAAGTGGTTTTGTCAGATTGGGTTCACACAATTATTATTCCATTAGATAAAAGAAATATACTAGAATCATGCATTCCAGCTAATTTAAAAGATAGAGTATTTTACATAGAAAATGACTGTGCTGATATTTGGGCATGGTCAGAGAAGGTATATGAATTTGCAAAAAATCATAAGTGAAAAAGATAAGCAAGGATGATAAAAGATGTTAAAAAAATATTATGAAAAGCTTTTTAAGCAGATAGCTGTTGATTATAACTGTACTCCGGAAGATTTGAGGAAGGGTGAGATCATCATCACAAAATCAGAATGGAATGATGGCAGAAGAAGTTACAGCCCGGATATGCCTTTTTTGCAAATGGCGACACTTGGAG
Organism: Butyrivibrio fibrisolvens; assembly: GCF_037113525.1. Classification (NCBI taxonomy): domain Bacteria; kingdom Bacillati; phylum Bacillota; class Clostridia; order Lachnospirales; family Lachnospiraceae; genus Butyrivibrio; species Butyrivibrio fibrisolvens. Next base: position 303,087 of record NZ_CP146963.1, read on the forward strand.
CAAGCACAGTGATCATGGCTGATGAATGCCTGCATGAGTTTTTGCACGGTTTTATCAAAGATGTGGAGGGGCATAGACTGTTTGAACTTGATAATCTTCTAAAGCTAAATGACGAGCTGAAACAGTATGGTTATCAGATGAATTCTACACATCATATGTTTTTGCCCTGCCTTGATGTAACCGTATCAGAACGTTTTCAGGTGAAGTGGCTTTATGATAGTGAAATAAAGCAGTTCTACGGAGATCCGCGCTTTCCCAATGCGATTGCATATCCAGAGCCTTGCCCGGTACGGCCTGACAGGATCGTAGTCATTGCTACCGATGGAGATAATATTATGGGAATGGCAGGCTGCTCGGAAGATGCGCCGCACTGGCAGCAGGTTGGAATTGATGTGCTTCCTGAATACAGGTCAAGAGGAATTGGCACTTACCTGGTGACACTATTAAAGAACAAGATCATTGAGATGGACGATACACCTTTTTATGGAACGGCAGCAGCTAATATCATGTCACAAAACATTGCCATTAAAAGCGGATTCAGACCTGCATGGGTAGAAACTGATGCAGTTAAGATCATAGAAGATCATTCTTGATCGGAAAAAGAACTAATAAGGGGGAGAAACATTTGAAAGATTACAGCATGCAACATAAGAAAGCCTGGGAGTTTGATGCTTACGAGTTCTGGGTTAGGACTGCAGGAACGCCGGAGGAAAGAGCAGCGAAGGACAAAGAAAATCCCAAGAAAATGCTGAAACAGTATGCAAACTATTTTGATTCATATAAGGGAATCAAAGTTGCCAATATATGCGGATCATGCGGCAAAAAAGCAATTCCGCTGGCACTTCTAGGAGCCGAAGTAACTGTTTTTGACATATCGGAAGCGAACAAAAAATATGCAGTAGAAACAGCAGATGCAGCAGGTGTCAAAATAGGCTACGAAGTCTGTGACATTATGGAAATCGATATGAACAAATACGCAGGTTTCTTTGATGTAGTATTCATGGAAGGTGGAATCCTTCATTACTTCCATGATATAGACGCCTTTATGAAAGTTATGAACAACCTTCTTAAACCCGGTGGAAAGATGATCTGCAGCGATTTTCATCCTTTCACCAAGATTTCTGATGCACTCGGATTACAGCAGCCTACAATGAGCTACTTCTCCACAGATATATTCGAAGGTGAGATGGCACATGCAAGGTTCTATGACGAAGAAATCCGTAAGCAGATTCCAAAGTGCCTATACAGAAAGTATACAATCAGCGAGATCATCAATTCTATAATCGGAAATGGGTTCATATTGGAGAGATTTGATGAGCACCCATCTTGGGAAAATAATATGCTCCCAGGGGAGTTTACAGCTATAGCTATTAAATAGATGTGCAGCTAAGTACACAAGAACTACATATCGTCGTAGATGCAAATGATCACTAATGGGAGGACTACAAATGAATGCTAAGCTCAGAAATATGACAAGTATCTATCTTATGAAAAATGATAAAGTTTTGCTCTTATACAGACAAGGCGGAAGAGTCGTTAATGACGTGTGGACAGGCTCTGCAGGTGGTCATTTTGAAGAAAATGAGTTAAATGATGCAAAGGCCTGTGTCATTAGAGAGATGAAAGAAGAACTTGGCTTAAATCCGGAAGATATTGACGGTCTTACATTGAGATATGTAACCCTCAGATATACTAAGGATGAGATAAGACAGAATTACTATTTCTTTGCAGAACTTAAAGATAATGTAAATGATGATCTAAAATCCAACGAAGGTATATCTAAATGGTTTCCAATTGATGAAATTGTAGGCCTCGAAATGCCATTTACTGCTAAGTATGTAGTTAAGCATTATTATGAAGTTGGACGTACAACAGATAAGGCGTATGTTGGCGTAACAACAAATGAAGGCGTCGATTTCATGGAACTTAGCGAGACATAAAAGACATTCTATTTTTAGTAACACAAATTAACGATAAATGGTACAATTAATCTGTATTGATTCGTAAACTGTTAATCTTAATACCGAGGATACAGATTGAAGAAAAGATATATCATTATCATTAATATATTGATAATAGGTTTGATTCTTTTCATTATCGTGAAGTATGCCAACGATAGGGCAACAGAATCAGACTATTCTTCGATTGCGTCTTTTGAGAATATGACGACCACAACAGCGCAGATCATCGCCAATTATCTGGAGGATGAGCAGCATCTGTGCGACATTTGGGCCAACTATATAAACGGGTCAGCGGATGCTGGAACTCCGATGACAATTGAAGAGGCCATATCATATATTAGAAAAGCAAAGATATCTCCTGAAATATCAGGACACCTAATCTATATCGATGACGGATCCATGGCTGGAATTTCAACTACTGCCAGCACTACTGACCCGTCGGATTATTCTGTAAAATATTCCCATATATCTATTTTTGAAAACCTTGAGATCAGTAACGTAAACGGCGCTGTCAACCTGACAAGGGCTTATACCAATCCGCTTAACGGTGTTCAGTCCATAGCCTTTCTAAACAATGTAAAGGTTGTGGATAGTGAAACAGGCGCTATGAGAGAGGGGCTTATCATCCGCGTAGTACCTGTTAGCCGTCTTGAGCAAAAGCTGGTTTTTTTGAAGGGTGAGTACGAAAATGTAGAAATATCCCTTATAGACTGGGATGGCGACTACATGATCCACGGCAAGTCCCTCAAAAACAGTAATTTCTTTGAGTACTTCAAATCCTATAATCCAATGTCTACTCAGGAATATAACAAGGTGATGGATGCTATCCGCACAGGTACAGGTTCCATGCATATCCGTAATTCAAAAAGAGAAGACAGTGTGATTGCCTATACGCCGTTAAGCGGTATTGAGTCCTGGTTCCTGGTGGCTTATATCCCGGCAAAAGAGCTGACGGCCAGCAGGTCCATAGACTGGCTACTATTGGGAATAGTATCAGTAGGCCTTATGGTCCTTCTTCATTTCAATATTTTTATACTCCTTAAATTTAATAGAAAGCTCTCTGTTGCAGCGCAGGCGGCCAATCAGGCTAATGAAGCCAAATCTCTTTTCCTGTCCACCATGTCTCATGATATCAGAACGCCTATGAATGCCATCATCGGCATGAATGAAATGATATTAAGAAAAAGTAGTGATGATGAGACTCTGATGTATTCCGAGAGCATCAGGACTGCAGGGAACACCCTTCTTGGGATTATCAATGATATTCTCGATTTTTCCAAGATTGAAGCGGGCAAGATGGAGATCATAGATGTAGATTATAACTTTGTATCTCTTTTGAACGATCTTGTAAATATGGTTCAGCGCAGGGCTGAGGAAAAAGGGCTGTCTTTTGAACTTGATGTTGATAGAAATATACCGGGAATTATGCACGGCGACGAGATAAGGATTAAGCAGGTTATAACCAACATCCTTTCAAACGCTGTCAAATACACCAAAGAAGGCGGCATTGTTTTTTCCGTATCAGGACAAAAATGTGAAGATAATGAAGACTACGTGATCCTTCATGTCAGTGTGAAGGATACCGGAATAGGAATTAAGAAAGAAGACCTTGACAGGCTTTTTGTAGCCTTTGAGAGAATTGAGGAAAAGAGGAATCGAAACATTGAAGGTACCGGCCTTGGAATGGCTATTGCCCAGAGCTTCCTTGAAATGATGGATAGTAAACTACAGGTGGAAAGCGAATATGGCAAGGGATCTGTCTTTTCTTTTGACCTAAAACAGAAGGTCGTAAAGTGGGAGCCGATTGGAGATTTTGATACTGCCTTCAAGCGCTTCCTTAGCGAACGGAAGAAGTACAGGGTACAGTTTGTGGCACCAAAGGCAAAAATGCTGGTGGTTGACGATACAGAGGTTAACCTGAAGGTGTTCTGTAGCCTCCTTAGTGAGACCAGGATGCAGATAGAAACTGCAGATAGCGGAGATGCCTGCATAGCTTTATTTAAGCGGATTCGTTACGATGTGATCTTCCTTGATCACATGATGCCAGACAAGGATGGCATTGAAACCTTGAAGGAAATGAAGGCTCTTTTGGATACGCCTAATAAGGATACACCTGTGATCTGCCTTACAGCTAACGCAGTTTCCGGAATGCGCGAGATGTACATAAATGCAGGATTTGATGACTACCTGACAAAGCCTATTGATACAGGAAGACTTGAGAGCATGCTCCTTAGGTACCTGCCTCCGGAGCTGGTGGAGAAGCCGGCGGATACTTCGGGAGATGATGATAAAAAAGCTGAAGCTAAGCGCAGCATATTAGTAGTAGATAGTGATATAGCTTTTTTGCGACAGGTTAAGGAGTGGTTATCAGATAGCTATAACGTAGTAGTGGTCAAGTCTAAAGAACAGGCTCTTACGTATCTTGAAAAGCATGATGCTGATCTTATACTTATTGATCTGAACGAGGAATCGCAAAACGGTTTTGATAAATCAAAGATCATCCGAAATAATTTCAGAGAAATAGATCGTGACGAGATCATATCACAAGTAAATGAGTTTTTTGACGATTCTACCATAACACGCTTGTAGGTTTCGGAACGTAAGGCTCTACAAATGGTATTGATACAGGAAGGAGTAGCAAACGGCATGAGTAAACACATTACAAAAATCATTTCCACGGCTCTTGTAATAATGCTGGTACTTGGCACAGCAGGGTGTAGTCAGAGTACAAATAAAAGTAAAGAGTTTACACCTAAATACTCATCGGATACCACGTATAAGCTGTCTGTAGCTGGTACATATTCTAACTTTGAGTCTTTGGAAAGTGTCTTTGAGAGATTCTATACTTACTATCCAAATGGCGAGATCGTGTATACCTACCTTGATGATTACAGCAATACCATCGGGCAGGCTCTGGCAGGTCAGGAGCCGCCGGATATTTATGTCGTTCAGCCCTGGATGTATGGCGACGAGCGGTTTGATCCTTTGTTTGATGGGGCTGAAGTCCTTTCTGATCCTGAACTTAATATAAATCTTGATTGCATTCGTCAGGGACTTAGATGGGAGATGAATGATGGAGAAATACTGGCGCTTCCGGTATTTGCCACGTCCTATGGAATGCTTGTAAACATGGATATATTTGAAAAAGAAAACCTCGAAGTACCTAAGACCTTTGGAGAGCTGAAAGAAACCTGCGAAAAGCTTAAGGCAGCAGGCTATGCTTCTCCTGTTATGGGCGCTGATACCAATACAACACCGGGAATAGGCTACTCCTTTGCTTATCCAATGTTCGCCAAAAAAGTTAAGGATGACAGAAGTGTAGAAGGTGATCTTAACAATCTTGTTCCTTCTGCAGGCGAAGTGATGAGAGAGCCTTTGACCAGGTTAAAAGAGCTTGTGGACAGCGGCTGCATAGATATAGACAAATGCAAAGCAGAAATTGAAGACGATTATAATGCTGTTATCATGCGATTTTTTGAAGGCGATGTGCCTATGATGATCTGCTCCGGTGACGTTGTGTCCGGAACCAAAAAACGTGAGAGTAAATCAGAAGCTTTTACAGCGAATCCTTTCAAGTATGACTTCTATGTAGCTCCTTCAGGAGATGATGGCGGATACTATATGGATTCCATGTCTATCCTGTTTAGCGTCAATAAAAATAGTGATAGCCTCGATATGACTAATGAATTCATAAGATTCCTTACAAGTGAAAAAGAGCTTGGACTTATGGCGCAGGAAAAGAGGCTTATAACTCCTACTAAGGATTATTCTCTGGATGAAGTTTATGCTTCGCTTTCGGGATTCCCGGAGGATAGGACTGTTAACTTTAGAGATACAGAAATACTTGATACTGCGGTAAAAGAATTCAGGGCAGCAGCATATGCTGTTATAAATGGCGAGATGACAGTGGATGAGGCGGTGGCAGCCTATGGAACGATAGCTGGAAAATAAACCTGGGCTGCCATCCTCATGAATATCAAAGTTTTAGTTTGTTTTATATGTGTAAAGATTGAGAAAATAGATAGTATATATTTTCAGACCGGACTAAGGTAGTTATGGTAGGTTTTGTTAGAGCTTGTCTAATATTTGGCTAGATAAATTTTTGGCCTCATCATAATCAAGATTGGAAACAAGTTTATCCAAGGCTTCCACCTTACCGAAAAGTTCAGTTGTACAGTTATAAGAAAGAAGCTTTTTCATCGCTTCTTCACAGGCGCCAAGATCAAAGTCATCTATAGCGGCAATAAGTTTATGCAGGATTTCAGAAAAGGCATTCTTATCAAAAGCATTTTTTGCCCCACCCTTTTTTGAAGCAAAGGGTTCAAGATAAGGCTTTAAGGATCTAAAAGAGTTTAAAACATCTGGAGTGAGTTTTTCAATTTGCTCCAGATTGTTTTCTTTTCCAAGCTTTTCAAGAGTAAAGAAATCCTCTCCAAGATCCATAGCGCCGATCATGCGGCAGGTGGTCTTGAGGGAATGAACCTGAATTGTGTAGTTTTGAATGTCTTTATCTTTAAGGTATGTTTCTATCAGAGAACTTTTATCATCCATGAGTTTGTAGACATCATTAAGAAGCTCTATGAAGAGTTCTTCAGAACCTGAGTTTTTGATGGCTTTTTCTATATCAATACCGGGGATATTAATGTTCATAAATAGCGTTCCTCCATGGATATGTGGGCGGTTTGCATATTTTGAGTATACCACTATAAAGTTGATGAATAAACGGTTTTAAGATATCATTAATCTATAGGAAAATATTTTCGGAGGTTATGAGTTTATCTACGATAAACTCTACGAATTGGTGTCGCGAGCTCCACCAATTCAACCATTAGCCACTCGTTTCACTCGCAGCATGAGGTTATGAGTTTATCTACGATAAACTCCGCGAATTGGTGTCGCGAGCTCCACCAATTCCAACCATTAGCCACTCGTTTCACTCGTGACATGAGGTTAGTATGATACCACAAATTATAGTTGTTGATGACGACCCTATAATTTTAAAGAAAGCCTGGAATACTCTTACGGATGCCGGGTTTAAGGTGGTTGTGCTCAAGTCGGGCAAAGCTCTTTTGGAATATACGACAGATAATCCTGCGCCTGATCTTATTCTTATGGATATCAACATGCCGGAGATGGACGGCTTTGAAGTTATTAAGGAACTCAAAAAGAGTGCCTCTTCATGGAGAGATACTCCTGTTATCTTTTTGACTGCCAATGAAGATGAGGATACGGAGACTAAGGGCCTTTCGCTTGGCGCAATGGATTTTATCAGAAAACCCTTTATAGTAAGTGTTCTGGTACTTAGAGTTAAGCATGCAGTAGAACTTGTAAGACTTCAAAAAGATCTTGAGAGCATGGTAGATGAAAAGACAAGGGAGAATGAGAATCTTTTCCTACACGTCGTTGAGAGTCTTGCGGATGCTATTGATGCTAAGGATAACTATACAAATGGTCACTCGGGAAGAGTGGCGGAGTATTCTAAAGAGATAGCAAGTAGATATGGCTATGATGAAAAGCATCAGGAGAAGATCTTTATGATGGGACTTCTTCACGATGTTGGCAAGATCGGCGTGCCTGACGAAGTAATAAATAAGCCCGGAAGACTTACAGATGAAGAGTTTGCATGTATCAAAAAGCATCCTGGAATAGGCGGCAAGATCCTAAGCAATATCAAGGAGATGCCGGAACTTGCAGCAGGAGCCAAATGGCACCATGAAAGATACGATGGAAAGGGATATCCACAGGGACTTTCCGGAGATGATATTCCTGAAGAAGCAAGGATCATTGCAGTAGCCGATGCATACGATGCCATGACCAGCAACAGAAGTTATAGAGGGGCACTCCCTCAGGAAAAGGTAAGAGGCGAAATAGAAAAAGGCAAAGGAAGCCAGTTCGATCCCAAGTTCGCTGATATTATGCTGGAAATGATCGATGATGATAAAGATTATCTTATGAGAGATAAGCCTGTTAACGAAGATTAATGAGAAAGAAAAAACAGGAAAATAAAAAATAAAGAGAGAATTCAAAGCCCCGGAAGCTTGGTAGTGCAGAAAGCTTCCGGGGCTGATTTTTGCTATTTACTTTGTGCGAAGTTTGGTGTATATTTCAGTGGTTGATTCCTATATTATGACGTAAGGGTCAAAAGTCATTTCGATTCGAGCTTGCTCGAAATCGAATATGAATTTATGACCCGCAAAACATGAGCAAAGTAGCACGTAGTGCGGATTTGCGAATGTTTTAGGGCGCAAGACATCCGGGGGATGTCTGCTTTGCGCCGACCGGAGTGAAACGTAGATGTGAGAGTCTCGAAGAAACGGAACAATCCGTTAGTCATAAGGTGTCAATAAGGAACTTTTGACACCTACCTCATTTTATAGAATCGAAAAAACAAACATTTGACAGAGGTTTTGTCAAAAAACAAGGAGATAATAATGGGTGTACAGATAGAGCCATTTAATGCAAAGGATTCCAATATAGAAGGATTAAAAGTTATAAGCGCAAAGACTGCTACAGATGACCGCGGAACTGTTCGCGAATTATTCCGTGGAAGCGTATATTCAGAAGTTCTTCCTGAGACAGTAACAGGATGGAAGCAGATCAATCTTACAAGAACTAAAAAAGGAGCTGTAAGAGGTCTTCACGGCGAAGCTATGAACAAACTCGTTACAGTAGCATATGGTTCTGTTTTTGGTGCATATGTTGATACAAGACCTGACAGCAAAACATTTGGCGCTGTTCAGACAGTTCACATCACACCTGGAGTTCAGGTATTTGTTCCTCAGGGTGTATGCAATGGATTCCAGGCTCTTGAAGATACAGAATACCTGTATTTCTTTGATAATGAATGGGCTCCTGGTATGCCGGGAACAGCGCTTTGCCCACTCGATCCTGAACTTAAGATAAAGTGGCCTATTGATATAGACAGAAGTGACCTCAATCAGATCTCTGAGAAGGATTCAAAGGCTCCAACACTTGCACAGCTTCGTGAGCAGCTTGGAATGAACTGATGAATGCGATTTGGAATTTTGCATGAAAGATAAAATTCCACGTATATCTTTTGGGTTGACAAGTATAAGTGTCCTAACTTATACTAAGCGAAGTGAGCAAAAGCTAACTTTCAAAATTAAATAATACTAATATTACTTCGGGGCTGGGTGCAATTCCCAACCGGCGGTATAGCCCGCGAGCCAAAAGGCATGATCCGGTGAAATTCCGGGGCCGACAGTAAAGTCTGGATGAGAGAAGTGAGATTACCGTTATGCTAAGATGATATCTATACTAAATAGATATCTATCCTGCAAATGATAGATGGTGATGTGTCTCTTTCCGAAGGGGCACATTTTTTATTGAAGAGGAACCCCTATTCGGTAAAATAACTAGACAATATCTATCATTATCATGCATAACATTATTCAAAGAAAATTCATTCACATCGTTTAAACTGATCCCTACATACTTAGGGAATTATTACAGTTTGAAACCGAATGTCTTAAATCTTCCCACTTAAAAGCCCCGACCAAAAGGGGGACATTTGAATAAAGAATTATTAGATCCTTCATACATGAGACGGGCAATAGAACTTGCCCTTACTGCTAAAGGCCATACTAATCCAAATCCACTTGTTGGCGCTGTTATCGTTAAGGATGGAAGAGTGATCGGCGAAGGCTGTCATCAAAAATATGGAGATCTTCATGCTGAGAGGAATGCGATAAAAAGTCTTAATGAAAGTGCTGAGGGAGCGACCATATACGTGACACTTGAGCCCTGTTGTCACTATGGAAAGCAGCCTCCGTGTACTCTTGCGATAGTGGAAGCCGGGATAAGCAGAGTCGTTATCGGCTCAAGAGATCCCAATCCGCTGGTTTCAGGAAAGGGAACGGCATATCTTCGTGAGCACGGAATCGAAGTCATAGAAGACTATTTAAGAGATGAGTGCGATGAGATAAACCCCGTCTTTTTCCATTATATTTCTAGAAAAGAACCTTATGTAGCCTTAAAGTATGCGATGACAGCAGATGGAAGGATCGCTACAGATAAGGGAAGTTCAAAGTGGATAACAGGTGAAAGTGCAAGGTCATATGTACATGAACTTAGGTCTACCTACACAGGTATTCTTGCAGGGATTGGTACTGTACTTGCTGATGATCCGCTTCTTACCTGCAGGATTCCAGGAGGAAGAAACCCTGTAAGGATCGTAATGGATAGCCATTTGAATATCCCATTGGACTGCAACCTTGTTAAAACAGCAGATCAGGGAACTGTGATCGTGGCGTGTCTTGATGAGTATACAAAAGGTAATGATCAGATTTCCAAAGTAGAAAAATTAAAGAGTCTTGGTGTTCAGGTGCTTGGCATATCTCCTGATTCAAAAGGTGAACACATATGCGTTAAAGATCTTCTTAAAAAACTAGGAAACATACAGATAGATGGAATTCTGGTTGAAGGTGGTAAGCACATAAATGCCGCATTCCTTTCAGCAGGTAAGGTCAATAAGATCTATACATTTGTAGGAAATAAGATCGTCGGCGGAAAGGGAGCTTTTACACCTGTTGATGAAATGGGAATAGAGGAGATGAAAGACAGTGTAGAGCTTTCGAATCCTAAGGTGAGAACTTTCGATACAGATATCCTTATTGAGTATGATGTCGAGAATCTTAGGATGATCAGGGCAAAGTAATATATAGCCTTAATCGATGAATGATCGATAAAAAGTTTATATAGAAAAATATGATCATTATGTATTTTAAAGAGGTCATTCAAACGTCACAAAAATATATTAAAGGTATATAAGATATGTTCACGGGAATAGTTGAAGAAAAAGGAAAACTTTTAAATAAACATCTACAAGGCAGCAGCTCTTTTGTCAAAATAGGAGCATCTAAAGTGCTTGAAGGAACCAGGATTGGAGACAGCATTGCAGTTAACGGTGTGTGTCTTACAGTGACAGCGATGGATGATAACTCTTTTATCGCAGATGTCATGCCTGAGACGCTGCGAAGAACTAACCTGGGCGACCTATATTCCATGGCAGAGGTCAACCTTGAAAGAGCAATGGCAGCAGACGGAAGGTTTGGAGGTCATATAGTAAGCGGCCATATAGATGGAACAGGAACCGTTGTATCGCTGGTTCATGAAGGCAATGCTGTAGTCGTGACCATAGAAGCAAAGCCTGAAATACTCGACCTTATAATCGAGAAAGGATCCATCTGCATAGACGGAATCAGCCTTACGGTCGTGGCTGTAACCAAAGATAGTTTCAGCGTATCAGTTATTCCTCATACAGGATCCGAAACGACTCTCCTTGATAAGAAAAGAGGAGACAAGGTCAATCTTGAAAATGATGTGATAGCCAAGTACGTACAAAAGCTTTTGGGCGCAAACAAAAGTACAGGAATAACAATGGATTTCCTGGCAGAACACGGATTTTGATATTTGAAAAAAGAAAACCTTAAGTTAGAAATCTTGTGTTTGAAAAGGAATAAGAAAGGAAACGATCATGAACAATAATTTTGACAAAGAGTCTGTAGAAAGAGCTATTGAAGATCTTAAAAATGGAAAAATAATCGTAGTTACAGATGATGATGACAGAGAAAATGAAGGCGATCTTATCTGCGCTGCGCAGTTCGCAACACCTGAAAATCTGAACTTCATGGCAAGTGTAGGTAAAGGCCTTATATGTATGCCAATGAGCAGTGAAATAGCAAATAGGCTCCAGATTCCAATGATGGTAACCAACAACACTGATAATCATGAGACTGCATTTACAGTATCGATCGACCATGTTGATACAAGTACAGGGATATCAGCATATGACAGATCTCTTACTGCCATGAAGGTGGTAGAAGATGGAGCTACTCCCCTGGATTTCAGGCGCCCCGGTCACATGTTTCCTCTTGTTGCAAGGCAGGGAGGAGTCCTTGTAAGAAACGGACATACCGAAGCAACCGTAGATTTTATGAGACTTGCAGGTCTTAAGGAGTGCGGCCTTTGCTGTGAGATAATGCAGGATGACGGCCACATGATGAGAACAGAAGATCTCAAAAAACTTGCTGCTGATAATGGTCTTACTTTTACAACTATCAAAGATCTTCAGGATTACATCAGGATAAATGAAAAGCATGTAGTAAGAGAGGCAAGCGTCAACCTTCCTACAGAATACGGCATGTTCAAGGCTTACGGCTATGTCAGCGACATTACAGGAGAGCATCACATTGCACTTGTTAAGGGTGATATTGGTGATGGTAGAGACGTTCTTTGCAGAGTGCATTCAGAGTGCCTTACAGGAGACGTGTTTGGGTCACTTAGGTGCGATTGTGGTAAGCAGTTATCTGCAGCTTTGTCTCAGATAGAAAAAGAAGGAAGAGGTATTCTTCTCTACATGCGTCAGGAGGGAAGAGGAATCGGTCTTATCAATAAATTAAAGGCATATGAACTTCAGGAGCAGGGAAGAGATACAGTAGAAGCCAATCTTGAACTTGGCTTTGCGCCCGATCTTCGTGAGTACTGGGTAGGAGCTCAGATCTTAAGAGATCTTGGAGTTAAAACAATTAATCTTCTTACCAACAACCCAAGCAAGGTTTACGGCCTTGACGGTCTGGGACTTACGATAAATAAAAGAGTTCCGATAGAGATCGAAGCTCAGAAGTACGATGAATTTTATATGCTCACCAAGGAAAAGAAGATGGGACATATTTTCCTAAACGAAAGTACCAAGAAGATTCAGCCAAGAAGTGCGGTGTAAAAGAGCTGATAATAGCAAAGATTTAATAAATGATCGGAAGAAGAAATCTTTAATAGATTTAAAACTGCGGATACTAAATACAAACAACAAATACAAATAGTATAGTAAGGGAGAAATAATCATGAGCACAAAATTACTTGAAGGAAAATTAGTAGCAAAAGAAGGAATGAAGGTTGGCATCGTTGCATCAAGATTTAACGAGATTATCGTTAATAAACTTGTAGGCGGAGCTGTAGACGGCCTTAGAAGACACGGCGTAGAGGAAGAGAATATAATTGCAGCATGGGTACCCGGAGCATTCGAAATCCCGCTTATCGCTCAGAAAATGGCAGCAAGCGGCAAGTACGATGCAGTTATCGCAGTAGGAGCAGTTATCAGAGGTTCAACATCTCACTACGATTATGTATGTAACGAAGTATCCAAGGGAGTTGCACAGGCAAGCCTTTCAACAGGAGTACCGGTACTCTTTGGAGTTATCACAACAGAGAATATCGAACAGGCAATCGAAAGAGCCGGTTCCAAGGCTGGTAATAAGGGATATGACTGCGCACTTGCAGCTATAGAAATGGTAAATCTTGTGGACCAGATCTAATCCCAAAGTCCTGATGTTTCAGAAGTAAGGCCATGATGGCCACAGTTAGGACATTTGGTTATAGAGAGTTTGTCATCTATAATGGTGACGTCATAAGAGCCGCAGCCTGGGCAGGCTGCGGTATATTTTTGCTTTGTATCAAGATCTTCTAGCTGCGCTACAGATATGACTTTGCCGCATTTATTACATATGGCGGCCCTATACATGAAGGTGTAATGAGGAAACTCCTGGCCTTCAAAATTCTTACGGATCTTGTCAGCAACATCAGAAGTAAAATCATCAAGACAGTTCTCTAATAAAGCATGAGTCATCCCCATACCGGTTTTAATGTCCCATGATCTTCCACATTTTTTGCAAGATATTTTAATGATACTTCCCATGTTAGTCCTTTCTTGTTATCAAAGGTCATATGCATAGTAGGCGTATTTCACAGCATATGATCACTGAAGCAGGCTAAGGACGCCCTGCTTGGACTGATTGGCCTGAGCCAGCATCGACTGTCCTGCCTGGGATAGAATGTTCATGTTAGAATATCTGACCATCTCAGCAGCCATATCGGTATCTCTTATCTGAGATTCTGCAGAAGATGTGTTTTCACCAACATTATCAAGGTTTTTGATGGTATGTTCAAGTCTGTTCTGAGTAGCACCATAGTAGCTTCGCACATTGCTTACTGCAGTAAGTGCACTCTTGATAGAATCTATCGCGCTCATGGCATCATTAGCTGTCATCATGTTGCTGTTCTTAAGACCAAGAGCTTCAGAGTTCATATTGAAAAGGCGTATACCAATTTTATTGTTTCTCTGACTTTCAGATCCTGCTTGTATAAAAAGAGTATTGGCACCTGTGACTTCTGTACCGCCGCTTGAAGCTCCTGGAGTAAGAGCTCCGCCTGTACCGCCGCCCTGATTGTAAGTTGAACTTACAGGAGCAGCACCATCAGAACTTACTACAAGGGGAGATGATGCTGTTCCGCCATTTATGATATCGCCATCAGAAAGACCGCCATCTCCAATGATAGATCCCTGACCTCCACCAGAATAATTCGTATTATATGCAAGCTGTCTCATGAATTTGGTTATATCAGAATTTGCAGTTGCTCCTGAGAAAAGAGATGCAAGTGTTGACTGATATGTGTTGGCATCATCCACTATTCCAAGATTCTGCAGAACTGTTCCAAGGTCATCTCCATCAATTATTCCCTGCATTATTCTGTTCATACCGCTTGCAATGTTACTTGCGCTTACGGTTGAAGAACCACTTGCAAGCTGTCCAAGATAAGCTGACATAAGGTAGCCATGTCCGTATGGCCTGTTAGCCATAGTATAGGACTTAAGATAATTAGCAACAGCTTCATCCTTACTTGTATCATCCTGACTTGTAATTCCAGAAACAGCGTTATAAAGTCCATTATTCCAGTTAGTTGCAACGCCGCCACCAGTAAGCTGAGCTACACCTTCAGTAAACCATGTTGGGAAAAAGTCCTTTGCCATGGCAACGGGCATTGTATACTGCATGATGGTATGCATGAGTTCGTGAGCAATAGTACTTTCAAGTTTATTAGTTCCGTTACCTGTGCTGCCGTCAACGGATGAATTAGAAAAATCATCTTTATCAACAGTCATACCAAGGGTTATTCCATGTACAGAGTAGGACGTTCCATCATTACCTATAGCAGATGCCAGACTTGCATAGGCAAGAGTGCTTCCGCCGCCATCGACATATTTAATATCAAGGGAGATTGGAACTTCGCTTCCACCGCTTTGAGAATTAAAAGCACTTCGAAGAGAAGGCAGTGCATTAAATATCTGGTTTACAGCATTGGGAATAAGGGTCTGACTTATAACTTCGCCAAGAGTATCCCACTCGGTACCGGGGGTTGTGACACCATCTATTGTTGAAGGATAGGAAATTGTTATGTTATTTGCGCTTATATTGCCGTCTGCTCCAAGTGTCACATTGAAATTTATACTCTGGTCAACAGAAAATGAATCTGTTGGAGAATAACCTTCTGAAGGGAAAAGATGTATTTCGTTAAAGGTAGTTGAAGCAGCATTTTTGTCAATCTGATCAAGGAGCTGCCTGTACTCGGCTTCAATATAAAGACGGTCAGAATCCGTCATTGTATCATTGGATGCTTTAACAGCAAGTTCGTTGCTTCGCTGGAGCATATCGTGAACTTCATGTAAGGAACCTTCTGCGATCTGAATAAGAGATACACCGTCTTCACAGTTTCTGGAAGCCTGAGACAGACCTCTTATCTGCCTTCTCATTTTCTCAGAAATGGCAAGACCTGCCGCATCATCCGCTGCTCTGTTGACTCTGTATCCGGAAGAGAGCTTTTCAGATGATTTCGCCAGGTTTCCTGTAGTGATATTCAGCGTACGATTCGAGTTCATCGCACTTATGTTGTGTTGAATGACAAAGCCGCCCATTGTAATACTAAAATATGCCTTTCTGCAGACGTCCTTGTCCGGTAATAATTATCTAAGAAAAATCCTTTTTCTATAATATTTATCGGTTATAGACATACAAAGCATTAAGAAATAACGAATTCTTTCACAGCATTTAGAAAATGATATAAAGCTTTGGGGAAACTGATCCTAAAAACGATTCAAAATTAAAGCTTAAAAAGTTAAAAGATAAGCAGAAATAAGCATAAAATGCGAAAATTATTTTTGAAAATGATGATATAGTAAAAATAATAAGTTTTACTTTGAATAAAGGATCAGGTTTTATGCGCTGTTTGTATGCATATGACCATTATCTATCGATCAAGATTATTCTACGGAGGTTACTATGGGAAAAAGCTATTATGTAGATGCAAGTGCATCTGTAAACGGGGACGGAAGCAAAGAATCTCCTTTTAAGACTATTCAGGCGGCAGCAGATATCGCACAGCCTGGCGACGAAGTGATCGTTATGCCAGGAATCTACCGCGAGCATGTTATTCCAAAGAATGCAGGATCAGAAGATGCAAGGATCACTTATAGATCATCAGAACCTTTAAAAGCTGTTATCACAGGTGCTGAAGTAGTAGACAAATGGGATCACTACAAGGGCGACGTATGGACAGCCAGGGTTGATAACAAGATCTTTGGTGACTATAATCCATACACTACATTTGTATGCGGAGACTGGTACTTTGCACCAACTGTCCGCCATACAGGAAGCGTATACCTTAATGACAGGATGATGTATGAAACAGTAACTTTGGAAGAGTGTATCGAAGGCGCTGCAGATCCTTGCGCATGGAAACAGGAAGAGTCCACATACAAGTGGTTCAGCGTTCAGGAAGACGGTGCTACAGTTTTCTATGCTAACTTTAAGGGTCTTGATCCTAATAATGAAAAGGTAGATATCGCAGTTAGAAGAAACTGCTTTATGCCTGATAAAAACGGTGTTAACTATATCACATTAAGCGGCTTTGATGTAAATAAAGCTGCAACCACATGGGCACCACCAGCTGCATATCAGGACGGAATGGTCGGACCTCACTGGAGTAAGGGCTGGATCATCGAGGATTGTGAGATCAGCAATTCAAGATGCTGCGGTATTTCACTTGGTAAATATCGTGATGAAGAAAACGACATGTATTTTTATACCAAGCATGTTAAGAGCCCGACCCAGATGGAGCGTGATGCTGTCTGCAGAGGCCAGTACCATGGCTGGCTTAAGGAGAATGTGGGTCATCACATCATCAGAAGATGTAACGTACACCACTGCGAGCAGACTGGTATCGTAGGCCGAATGGGCGGCGTATTTTCAACAATTGAAGACTGCCATATTCACGATATCTGTAATTCACAGCAGCTTGGCGGTGCAGAAACAGCAGGTATTAAGCTCCATGCAGCGATCGATGTAACGATCAGAAGAAACCACATTCATAACTGTATCATGGGCGTATGGCTTGACTGGGAAGCTCAGGGCGCAAGAGTAACTCAGAACCTTATGCATGACAATCACCGCCCGGAGGGAAGAACTCCAGCACAGGGAGCTATGTTCTCTAATGACGTATTCGTTGAAGTTGGCCACGGACCTACACTTATTGATAATAATGTCCTTCTGTCCAAAGTGTCAGTTATCATGCCAAGCGAAGGCATTGCCTGCGTTCACAACCTTATGCTCGGAGCATTTGGCCTTATCAATTCAGGCGTTGACAGTATTGAAAATGGTCAGAGAGAACCAAGATATACACCTTACCACATCCGCCACAGGACTGAGGTTGCAGGCTTTATGACAATCCTCCACGGAGATGACAGGATTTACAACAATATCTTCGTTCAAAACTTCCCTGTGACTGATGAAAAGAAGACTCCTGCAGATAATGACTACGAGCGCGTTGGTACAAAGTGCTTTGATATCTTCCCGACATATGAAGAATGGATATCAAACTTCCAGATGGATAGAGAGCCTGACATGGGATACCTTGCCAAGTATCACTTTGGACACCTTCCTGTATGGGTTGATGGTAACGCATATTTTAACGGCGCTGACGTTTATTCCAAGGAAAAAAATAACCTTGTAAACGACAAGGATAAAGCTAATGTTACTCTGAATAATGAAGACGGAAAACTTAGCCTTGAAACTAACATTTATTCACTTCTTGGAGAGTTCAAGGATACACTTATCACAAGTGATGTCCTTGGTAAAGCTTTCGAGCCTGAGCAGCGCTTCGAGAATCCTGACGGATCTGAGATCATTTTTGATACAGACTATTATGGAGCAAAGAGAGATGGCGCTATAATCCCAGGACCATTTGCAACTGGCAAAGAAGGAAAGTTCGAGTTTACAGGAACTGCGTTTGAAATTTGATCAAAGATCTTCTTACTGTATTTGTGACCAATAATAAGCAATATATAGTGAGATAAAATAAAGCAAGAATTGTAAAATGATAATAGGATTGCTAGAATGATATAGCAATTCTATTATCTTTTTTTAGGGGGATTTACAATGGAGGCGTTATTTCACATACCGGGGCTAAGGTATAATTTTCCGCTCAATATGCTTCTCATAGACATGTTAGAGAGATTTCCGAAGTATTTCAGAGAAGGTGTAAAAATAGCTTCATGCTTTGGCGATTTTCCAGCATCACTTTGGAGTAGCGGCAGATACAGCGCTGGAGATCAGTGTGCAAGAGCATATGTTACAGGCGTTATAGGAGCTATAAATGCTAAGAATGTAGCTGTCAGATATACCTACACTAATCCTACAATTACAGAAGCTGACCTTGATAATGAGTTCTGCAATTTCTGTCTGGATCAGGTTGATACACCTAAGAAGATGAACGGAGTACTCGTAGTATCACCTATTCTTGAAGACTATATTAGAAAAACTCATCCAAATCTTAAGCTTAACAGTTCAACCTGCAAGTGCATCAGAACAATTGACGGGGTAAATGAAGAGCTTAAAAAGGACTATAACCTCGTAGTTCTTGATTACAATATGAATAACCATTTCGATGAACTTGAGAAGATCATCGACAAAGAAAGATGCGAGGTTCTTATCAACGCTTGCTGTATTCCGGATTGTCCAAGAAGAGCAGAGCATTACAGAGTTATAGGCGAGAACAACAGAATTACTCTGGAGAATAGAAAGCTTCCCAAAGATAAGCAAAAGCCTCTCATTCCATGGGAGTGCTCCTATGGCGATAACTCAATGCCATCAATAACAAGGCAGTACAAAACACACATAAGCCCTGATGCTATCTGGGACAAATATATCCCGATGGGCTTTAGAAATTTCAAGATTGAAGGAAGAACAGCCAACATCTTTTCTCTTGTAAAGACTTATGCATACTACTTTGCAAAGCCTGAATACAGGGATGATGTAGAGCTTCTGCTTCTTACAAACCTTGTATCTAACAAGATCATAAATCTTTCAAGACCCAAGGCGGTCAGGGACGAATAAATAGAGATTTAAGCAGCAAATGCCGGATTTTTACCCACAGTAGGAAAAGGCATTTGCTGTTTTTTGTTTGATGAAGTATTTGTAATTAAAATGCAGTTCATCGGATAAAAAATGCATTTCGTCGTATATTAAGGTGACTAAATGCAAATGAGCGTAAGATATTGTTGAGTTTTTATAACTTTCTGATCGATCAACATATAGAAATCAGAAATATTAAATGTTTTCAAAAAGTATAGGAGGATCTGATTATATCATTTACCCAAAAGTTATTTAACCCAGATGCTACTGATGAACAGCTTAAGGCTATTGACTGTTATACTGAATGGTATGTTCAGCATTAATGATTCAGTACAGAGTGAAGATGGAGAGTATAGTAATGAATAATTTAAAAAAAAGCTATGTGACATGCTTAATTGCAATAGTGATAGCAATTGTGATAACAGGGATTGCTATATGCTATTTCAAATATTCTGATTATGATATCAAATCTGAGGATGATCTGCTTAAGGTAGCACAGAGCATTAACAGCGAAAACGCTGAACGAACCGGTCAGTTCGGTGAAAACATCAACTGGTATTATAGAAAAGGCGTTATGGTTGTTAATGGAGAAGGGGAGTTTGACTATGCGTACAGGCTTGAAAAGGATAATCAGTATGATGATCTGAGAATTAAAGTCAAATGGCTGGTCATTAATGAGGGTATCACAAAACTGGCACGAGCCTCTTTTGGAGGTTTTATAAACCTAGAGATGGTATTGTTGCCAGACAGTATGACAAATTTATCAGTTTATTCTTTTAGAAGTTGTTTTAAGTTAAAGCATATTACTATACCTGATAATGTTAAAGTAATTACATCTGGAGTGTTCGCATACTCGGGTTTGATAGATGTTGTTATTCCTGATAATACAGTAAGGATAAAAGATTGTGCCTTTTCGGACTGTTATGACCTTGAAACAATTGTTCTTCCTGATAATATAGAACGCGTGTCTCGCTATGCTTTTGGAGAAGGCGGGTACGAGTTGGGAATAGTGGTAAAAATAACATGGAGAGGCAAATCTTATTCTTCTACGCGCGATTTTTATCTTGATTTCGAGAAAAACGGAGGAGACACAGCTAAAGATGAGGATTGAGATAAAGCGGGAGAGCCAATGTTACATACCTTATGTTTTTTATGATTTTATATGAACAATACAAAGATAATTACCTATTATTAATAAAAACTAGTCTTAATTAAAGTGTAGATGGCTGGGAAGAACCGGAGACATAATATAGGCAATATCGTTACAGTGAATCAGGGTCAGGGACTGCCGGGAAAGTGATAATATTGCAGTACCTGGCCCCGATATTTTTTATTCAAAGTAGATGGTGGAGGTGGATATTTAGGAATATATGAGGCAATAAATCCACGTTATCCATTTGATACTCAAAATAGTGATGCTCAGATGGTAGATTACAGTCCGGCAAGTGATATCATGAAAACAGGTAACGACTATGATGATCAAGAGGATTAATTGATGAAGAATAAAAAGAAATTATTGTTATTGCCTTTCTTAACGGCAGGTTTGCTATTTTTAACAATGTATTGTATTTCCTTTTTTTATGATATTAAAATGCCTCTGGCAGTAAGTGATTACAAGATATCGTTTAATGAAGGAAGCATTACATTGGTTGAATATGTAGGCGAAGACTCAGAGCTGATAATTCCTGAAAGAATATTAGGTATACCTGTAAAACATATTGGACCGGATTGCTTTAGCAACGCCCAGACAGTTATCAGTATTACTATACCTGATAAGATGACTAAAATAGATTATGCTGCATTTTCAGAATGTAAAAACTTAGAAAGCATATATGCTCGAAATATTGAGATTATAGGAGAATATGCATTTAATGATGATACAAAGTTAAAAAATGTTGAACTTGGCGATTCAATTAAGATAATAGGAAAAGGAGCATTTTATAGATGTGAATCGTTTGAGAAAATATCATTAAATGACGGAATAGAATCTATTGGAGATTATGCGTTTAAATATAGTGGAATCACTGATATTTCTGGGGTGGAAAAAGCTGATATTATTGGTACGTCGATTTTGAATTACACCCCATGGGAAAAAAATCAGAAATCGGATTTTGTAATAATAAAAGATAAACTCGAAGCATATAAAGGAATGTCAGAAATAGTTGTAGTGCCGGACGAAGTAAAGGTTATGGATCCTGCATTTGATGTAGAACCAGGTTATGATTATCCTATTCAGGTTTCAGAAGTATATATACCGGATACTGTTACAGAAATAAAAGATTTATGCTTTGGAGATCAAAAGAGCGATATACGTGTATATATTCCGGATAGTGTTACAACTATAGGTAACTGTATTTTTATTGGAGTTGATAATGCGGTTATAATCACCACCTCCGGTTCCACAGCAGAACAATATGCTATTGATAATGGAATTAATTATGAAATAGTAGATAGTTGGGAAGTGCCGGAGACATAATATAGGCAATATCGATACAGTGAATCAGGGTCAGGGATTGCTGGGAAAGTGCTAATATTGCAGTACCTGGCCCCGATATTTTTTATTCAAAGTAGATGGTCGAGGTGGAGAGGGAATGGGATGAATCAGGAATAGAAGCTTTGTATAAAAAAGAATTTGCAGTAAATGAAGATTCCCTGAGCAAGCAAATGAAGCGGAAAAAGTTTATGCTCGTATGAAAACGTCTATTATTTATAAAGAGTGATGTCACATGGCATCGCTCTTTTTTGTTGCCAGAAAAGAAATGATTTGAAAGTGACATGAATCTGTTGTTGATGTAAAAAAATCATTAGATGTATTTCGTCGCATAGAAAATGCATTTCGTCGGATTATAAAGTGACAAATTGTAGATATATGTACAATATCGTGGGGAGTTTTTTACTCTTTTTTCTGAATTGGTAAAGAGGTTTTACGAAGATACTATAAATGATAGCATGAACAGCATCTTTTTAAAAAGAAAGGTGGAGCAGATGAAATATAAAATGATCATAATTGTAGCATTAGCATGTACTATATTGGGGGTGATTTATTTTGGGCGCAATATTAAGGAGCTTAATGGAATAGATTTCACATACGAATTCAATGACAATGGTGTGACCGTAACTCAGTATAAAGGGTCAGATAAGGACATTAAAATACCATCTTTCTTTTGGTTTTGGAAAGTTACAAAGATTTCAAATATCGGGTATCCGGATGCAGAAAGTGTATATATTCCTGATACAGTTACATATGTGGAGAAAGATTTATTTAAGGATTATGTCAATCTTACATCTGTCAGACTTTCTGAAAACTGTACCATAGTAAGCGATGGGATGTTCGATAATTGTAATAAGCTTGTCAGCATTAATATACCTGATAATGTTACATATATTGGTGCTTATGCATTCAGAGATTGTACCAGTCTGAAAACAGTAAAGTTTTCTGATCAAATATGGTTCATAAATAAGTATGCATTTATGAATTGTACGTCACTGGATAATGTCGTGCTTCCGAATGGCTTAGAAGATACAGGGTTTTGTATTTTTGAAGGATGTACCGGTCTAAGGAGTGTAACATTATCGGAATCATGCAGTGTTATTAGAAGCTCAATTTTTTTAAACTGCTCATCCTTGGAAAGTTTGTACATCCCGGATTGTGTTACAACTATGGCATATTTGGACGCCTTCAAGGGATGTACTTCATTAAAATCAATAAAAGGTGGTAAGAATTTGTGTGGATCCGACTGGGGATATGCTGAAGAGTACTTTGCTGATGAACCTTGGTATCAGGAGGAGTTTGCCATGTTTGGCGATTATACTCTTGCCAGATATAACGGGAATGAAAAAGAGGTTGTAATTCCCGATGGAGTTAAAATAATATGGCCAACAGCATTTGATGGATTGGATATAGACAAAGTAGTGATCCCGGATTCTGTAGAAGTGATATTTGGGATATGGGAGAATCAGGAAGAGATAGAGTTGCAGTTTAGTGACTTGGGAAGTGTATCTATAAAAAATGGAGACCTGGATGGTGCTAAAGCTCTTGTCAGAAGAGGATCATCCCTGGATGAATATGCTACGCAAGAAGCTGCTCCTGAAAACAATGTATATGGCAAATCCGTGTTCTTGGGATTTAAGTATTTTGATGATTTAGTTGTCAAGTAGCAGTTCCTGATGTTGTTTCTATGGGAGTAATTGATGGGATACTTTTGTATAATATTGTTTCCGGGGAAGCAACAGACAGATCAAAAAATTCTATGTAAAGAAAAGACCGAGGCAGCTGCATCGGAGATAACTTATCAGGAGTCTCCCTTGAACAATGTTTACATATGCATTTCTTGAGATAATCGCACTAATGCCATAAGACTGAAAGAAGTGCTTTATTTTAAAATGAGCCACAGCTAAAGTTCATATTAAATTTAGCTGTGGCTTTTTCTATATATTGTTATCTTACGATCGAATAAATCTTAAATACTCCCGGCATTGCTGAAAGTTTAAATACAGCATCATCCCCTTCCGTATAGAGAGGCTCAATGCGGCTATCCGCCATAGGGAAGTGCTTAGGAAATTCCTCTAAAGCTTTAGCTCCTTTTACATGAACAAGGATATCTTCACGCTGTACGTTATCCATTACATAAGGATATACGATGAAGGAATCGTTGTCGTATGCAAAGAGACTGATCCTTGAAGGGCCTTCAAACCATATGCCATTTACTGGAAGCGCCTGCCTTATGCGGCTAAGTACAGGAGATGGCATTCTGTAATAATCAGGGAATGCGTCAGGTGCTGCAATAGTCCAGATATGGCCATCGCAGTAATCATCACGAAGGAGTATGCCATAGCTTTCTTCATCGCTAGATGCCTTAACAACAGCCCATGTTGAATTGTTTCTAAACTCAGCTACAGGGAGAGTGACAGGCTTATCACTGTATGGGAATGAGTAGGTAGGGTGTCCCTTGGTAGCGGCACTTTCCACTCTGTATCTGTTTGCACTTATCTTTCTTCCGCGAAGTCTTATGGATGTAAGGTCGTAGCCTTTTTCTCCAACAGCCTCCCAGAAGCCTGTTGTTACAAGGACGTTGCCGCCTTTTTTGCTAAGGTACTTTTCAAGCTTTTCGATGACATCAGGATCATAGGCTGATGATCTTGTGAGCATGATCTGATCTTCATTTTCAGGAAAATAAGGACTGCATACGATAGGAAGTCCAGCCATTCCAAGGAAGTCCTGAATGTTATCTTCGCCCTGGCAGTTGTCAGGAAGATAACACGTGATTCCAACAGGCTTACCGGCCTTGTCCATGACT
The DNA here is from genome assembly GCF_037113525.1 of Butyrivibrio fibrisolvens. NCBI lineage: Bacteria > Bacillati > Bacillota > Clostridia > Lachnospirales > Lachnospiraceae > Butyrivibrio > Butyrivibrio fibrisolvens. Next base: position 327,606 of record NZ_CP146963.1, read on the forward strand.
TCGTCAAGCTTATCAAGCTGGAAGCCAAGAGACGGTGTAAACATGTTGTCATATATAGACTGGAAGCAGAACAGCATAAGCTCCTTAGGTCTTGAGAATGCGGTAAGGTAAGCCTGCTCAAGGTAATGCTCAGTGATGTGCATGTCGAAGGTGTCAAACCATCCGCCGCCGTTGTGGCCCGGCCACATATTTTCAAAATAGGTCATGAGGCTGTAGCTAAGGTATCTTGGAAGGTGCTGATCGGTTGAAACAGGATCTCGTGTCTCTGTTCCTGTATAGATATTGTCAAAAAGCTCTCTCTGTTCTTTGGGATTGTAGCCAGTTTCCTGATAGCTTTCTGCCCAGTTGGGGTATTTGATAGTAATCTTAATGTTTGGATTAGCCTCTTTGGCCGGAGCTATCATATCTTCCTGACTGATGCGTTTAAGAAGATCAAGGCGATACTCCTGCCAGCCGCTCTTTATGCCGTGGGCCTTGTTGAATGCATTCTTTTCCTTAACGCATTCAGGGCACATGCAGTTTGTAAAGAAGAAGTCATCAATGATGAATTCATCAAAATGCTCTCCAATAAAGTGTGTAACTTCGCGAAGCTTTGCTCTCATTTTGGGATCATTGTAACAGAAGGTCTCGAAGAGTCTTGCCTTGGGCTTATCACCTTCAGGAGTTGGAATGACAGTAGTGATACCGCCTGCAACTTTGATGCCATGTCTGTTGAAGACTTTCTTGCACATCTCAACCTGCTCGGCAGATGCAAGAAGGCCGCGCCATGGCTCAAGATATACCTTGTCGAGACGCATATGCTTTAAGATGAAGTCAAGCTGTTTTTCAAGCTCTTCTTCTGTGATGGTAGCAGTAGCCTGTGCTACAAAGTATGTAGTCAGCGTAAAATTCCTATAATTCCCCATATTGTTCCTCCGTTTCTGAGCTATTTAGAGCTATGAGACGCGGAAACTTCAGATTTTCTTTCGCCTCATAGAATCAGCTTATATCGTAACCCTAGAGATAATTATCACATGTATATTATGCGTATACAACTTATTATCTGCGCAGTATTTATCAAAATTTACGGTGGAGAGATTTTTCTTGATAAGCAGAAGTAATCGTGATAATATATACAACTGTGCGTTAAAATGTTGGTTACAAAAGGAGTATCATATGCGCGTAAGAATTGATTATAAGACACTTGATCCAAATACAAAGAAAGCTATAGAAAACGGTCAGCTGGACAAGAACCAGCTTCGTGCTATCAACCAGAATATATCTGAATATGTGGCTGCTAAGAAAAAAGGATTGTTCATGGCATGTTCTATTATGCTTATCATGTCTGTATTTATGATAATCTCAACTATTCAGCATACTGCTGAGGAATATAGAAGTGGTCTTCTTATGTTCTCTTCTCTTATATTTGTTATACCTTTCCTGGCATTATTGGCTGTAGGCTGGCTTACTTTAGGCCGCATCAAGAGCCAGTTCAACAATGCTCTTAAGAAGGGATATCCCGGATCATATGCTGAGTTTATGATCTGAATTTATACATAAAGATAAATAAAAAGCGGCATCATCTGATATATGTCCAGAATTCTGGATACTTACCAGATGATGCCGCTTTTTTGAATTATTATGATCTTCTAAGTTTATACACTTTCATATTTTTTCATTTCTTTAATGAACTGCTTGGCGATAGGAGACAGCTTTGTATCGGAACGCTTTATATATCCGATGTGCATGATCTCCTCGCTTTGAAGCGGAATAGATGTATATCCGTCACCATTAAGTTCCTTACATATAACACCGCTGCACAAAGTGAATCCGTTAAGCAGAGTCATCATATTAAGGGCTGTCGCTCTGTCATTTACATGGATTATCTTTTTATAAGGATAGGTACTCAGAACCTCTTCCGCATAATAGAAAGAATTTTTTTCTCCCTGGTGAAAAGAAAGGCAAGGGTACTCTTCAAGATCAACTATAGACACGCTCTTTTCCTTGGCAAGAGGGTGATCTGAGCTAAGGTATGCGTAGGTATTGCAGGCAAAAAGCTCTGTGAATACCAGATTGTTCTCCTTAAGATCATCGCTCAAAACCTTCTCATTGAAAGTATTAAGGTACAAAATGCCAAGCTCACTTCTCATATTCTTGACATCCTGAATGATCTCACTTGTCCTGGTCTCGTATATAGCGTAGTCGTATTCGTCCATACCGGATTTTAATATTGTCTTGGAAAAAGCTTCAACAGCGAATGTATAGTGCTGTGTAGATACATAGAATTTCTTCTCATTATCAGGCTTACCCTGGTAGTGATCTTCCATGAGCTTGTACTGCTCTAAGATCTGACGGGCATAACCTACAAATTCACTCCCTTGCGTTGTAAGAGTTATACCTCTATTACTTCTTGAGAAGATGCTGATATTAAGCTCCTTCTCAATCTCCCTTACAGCACCCGAAAGACTGGGCTGCGATATAAAAAGAGCCTTAGATGCTTCATTAATAGAACCACGCTCTGCAATTTCGATAACATATTTCATCTGCTGAAGTGTCATCTTTTACCTCGCTTCAATGCATAAAACCTGTATCAATCGTAATCTCCACTATAATAGCATTGTTTAGCGTGCAATAGAATAAGTTTTTCATAATAGCGCATATTTCCTATAACTAAGCTCAAACTCCATAAAACCTTTACGCATATTAAAAGCACAACCACCTATCAAAATCTTTGTGGTTATAGTTTAAGACTATAACGAGTTCTTGGATTTATGAATTATACAAGCTTTAGCGTATGGTGTATTGTAATTTCAACAGCAAGAGAAATCCATTCGAATAGGACAACAGAACACAGATAGCCAAAGGCACAACAACAAATCATCAAAGAAAAATCAAAGATAAGAATAAAACGGTCAGCGGAGGAAAAGAGTATGAGCGAACATAATTACAGATTTGAAACATTACAGTTACATGTAGGTCAGGAACAGGCGGATCCTACTACAGATTCAAGAGCAGTACCGATCTATCAGACAACATCATATGTATTCCACAGTGCACAGCATGCTGCAGACAGATTCAACTTAAGAGATGCAGGTAACATATACGGAAGACTTACAAACTCAACACAGGGCGTACTTGAAGAGAGAATAGCAGCTCTTGAAGGCGGTGTAGCAGCACTTGGAGTTGCAGCAGGAGCAGCAGCTGTAACATATGCAATACTTGCACTTGCTAAGGCAGGCGACAATGTAGTAGCACAGAAGACAATCTACGGAGGAAGCTACAACCTCCTTGATCAGACACTTCCCGGATATGGCATCAGCACAACATTTGTAGATGTACATAACCTTGACGAAGTTGAAAAAGCAATCAACGATAAGACTAAAGCAGTCTTCATTGAAACTCTTGGAAATCCTCATTCGGATATTCCGGATATCGATGCACTCGCAGAGCTTGCTCATAAGCATGGCATACCGCTTGTGATCGATAATACATTTGGTACACCTTTCCTTATCAGACCTATCGAACATGGCGCTGATGTGGTTGTACATTCAGCGACCAAGTTCATAGGTGGACACGGAACAACACTTGGTGGCATCATCGTAGACAGTGGTAAATTCGACTGGAAGGCATCAGGTAAGTTCCCTCAGTTCACAGAGCCTAACGCAAGCTATCACGGAGTATCCTTCGTAGATGCAGCAGGCCCTGCAGCATTTGTAACATATATTAGAGCTATCCTTCTTCGTGATACAGGAGCTACACTTGCACCTATCAGTGCATGGATCCTCCTTCAGGGACTTGAGACACTTTCTCTTCGTCTTGAAAGACATGCTGAGAATACCAAGAAGGTTGTAGAGTTCCTTGCGAACCACCCTCTTGTAGAGAAAGTAAATCATCCTTCTCTTCCAGAGCATCCTGATCACGAGCTTTATAACAAGTATTTCCCTAATGGTGGAGCTTCTATATTCACATTCAACATTAAGGGCGGTCAGAAGGAAGCATACGCATTCATCGATGGACTTAAGATCTTCTCACTTCTTGCAAACGTTGCAGATGTTAAGAGCCTTGTTATCCATCCTTACGATACAACACATGCAGAAATGACTCCTGAGCAGCTTGAGGAAGCCGGAATCTACCAGAACACAATTCGTCTCTCAATCGGAACAGAGCACATCGACGATATTCTCTGGGATCTTGAGCAGGGCTTCAAGGCTGTAGAGCAGGTTAGTCCAGAACTTGTGGAAGAAGCAGTTTGATACATGCTTAGAAATGTGTAACAACAAATAAATTGCCATTATTTATTAGCTAAAAAGTATAATTGCCAATACTTTTTATATACCTCTTAAAATCTTTTACCAATAAAATCTCCTATACCTAAAAATACCTGAGGGCCGCTTGTCCGGTGACATTAGTCATACGGAGGGCGGCTTTCTTGATGCAATATTTATTGACAGGTCTTTGGGTTGAGTATATATTACCTAGTGGATCAGTAGGAAAATATAATTGAGGTTACCAATGATATATCTTGATCATGCGGCTACAACTCGTCCGGAACCTGAAGTTGTTGAAGCCATGATTCCTTTTTTAAGAGATAATTATATGAATCCGTCAGCTTTCTATCAGCCTGCCGTAAGGACCAGAATGCAGGTGGAGAAGGCCAGGAGGTCTATTGCGCAGTTTATTAATGCTCCATATGACAGCATCGTTTTTACAAGCGGCGGTACAGAGTCTGATAACTGGGCTATCCGCATGGGCGCAAAAATAAGCGAAGATAAGGGAAAGCACATAATAACAACTAAGATCGAACACCCGGCTGTGCTCAATACGGTTCGCTTCATGGAAGAGCAGGGATATGATGTGACATATCTTGATGTTGACAGTACAGGTCGCATCGATCTTGATGATCTGAAGAGTGCTATTAGAGAGGATACTGTTCTTATTTCGATAATGCATGCCAATAATGAGATAGGTACCATCCAACCCATTGAGGAGATTGGAAAGATTGCCCATGAACATGGTATTCTTTTCCATACAGATGCAGTGCAGACTTTTGGCCATATCAAGATAGACGTATCTGACTGCAACATCGATCTTCTTAGCGCCAGCGCTCACAAGCTGTATGGACCAAAAGGAATCGGCCTTCTTTATATAAGAGACAGAAAAAAGTTTGCAAAGCTGTTATTTGGCGGAAGTCAGGAGCTTGGACTTCGCCCCGGAACTGAGAATGTTGCTGATATTATCGGCTTTGCCAAGGCCGTGGAAATAGCTGAAAGCGCAGTGGAAAGCGATCATGAAAACCAGAATGCTCTAAGAGAAGAACTTAAAAGTTCTATATTAAAAGAAATCCCCGGAGCTGTTATCAATGAAAACGAAAAAGAGCATCTTCCAGGAACATTAAATGTAACTTTTCCTTCAGTCAGCGCCGAAACAATTCTTATAAGGCTTGATATGAACGGAATCTGCGCATCAGCAGGAAGCGCCTGTAGTGCAGGTGCCTTAGAACCGTCACATGTTCTGACTTCTATTGGCAAGAGCGATGATGAAGCTAAAAGGACAATTCGTTTTAGTATTGGCAGAGAGAATACTAAAGATGATATAGTAAAGACGGTAGAAGTGCTCAAAGCACTTTTGACACCTACCTCATAATATGATGATGGCTTTAATTTATCTTTTTATTAGGGCAGGTTATTATCTGAATTAGACAAGGATAGATATGAAAGAAAAAGTTGTAGTAGGAATGTCAGGTGGCGTTGATTCATCAGTTTGCGCCTGGCTTTTAAAAGAACAGGGATATGAAGTCATCGGAGCTACCATGCAGATATGGCAGTCTGATGAATGTAAGATAGAAAAAGAAGGAAGCTGCTGCGGAATCTCTGCTGTAGAGGATGCAAGGAGAGTAGCAGAGTGTCTGGACATCCCTTATTATGTAATGAATTTCAGGCAGGAGTTCAGGCGTGATGTTATAGACCGCTTCACGGGCTCATATTTGAAGGGCCTTACTCCAAACCCATGTATCGCATGTAACAGGTATGTTAAGTGGGGAGCCTTCCTTGAACGCTCAAGAGAAATTGGTGCAAACTTTCTTGCAACAGGTCATTATGCAAGAGTAGAACAGCTTCCTAACGGAAGATATTCTGTTAGAAGGTCTGTAACCTCCGAAAAGGATCAGACCTACGTTCTCTATAACCTGACTCAGGAAGAACTTGCTCATACACTTATGCCTGTTGGAGAATACACTAAGCCTCAGATAAGAAAGTTTGCAGAAAAGCTCGGACTTCCTGTTGCACACAAGAAGGACAGTCAGGATATCTGCTTTGTAGAAGACGGCGATTATGCACGCTTTATTAAGGATGAGACAGGAAGCCTTGGTAAGAGCGGTGTATTCAAAACTACAGATGGACAGGTTGTAGGAAAGCATACAGGAACAGTTCAGTATACAATAGGTCAGCGTAAGGGCCTTGGCGTAGCACTTGGCCGTCCTGTGTATGTTACAGATATAAATGTAGAGTCAGGCGAAGTAATACTTGGTTCAAACGATGATCTCTTTAGCGACGTTGTATATGCAACAGATATAAATCACATGGGTGAAGAGCATTTTGATGAGAATAAGACTTACACTGCAAAGGTCAGATATTCACAGACAAGCGTTCCCTGCCATGTTAAGTATGTAGATGACAATACAATCCGTATTGAATTTGAAGAAAAGGTAAGAGCTGCAACACCCGGTCAGGCAGCAGTTGTCTATGATAGTGAGTTTATAGCGGGCGGCGGAATGATCATCAGAGATAACAGATAAGTTTTGATGTTGCAATATTATAAATGTTGTAAGTACAAGATAAGCTTTCGGTATTTAAGTTACCGGAAGCTTTTTTGCTGTGCATAATAATCTGGAAAAAAAGATTTGATGATCATGTATCTTTACAGTTGTATTAGCGATTCCGATATAGAAAAAGAATTTGATAAAAATTAATATTTTTTGCATATTTATACTTTCCATGATGTTAAAATTGTGATATAGTTTCTCTTGCATAAAAATAAATCAAATAGGAATAAATATACATGAAGAAAAAATTATTTTCCGTATTAGCTATTATCATGATGCTGAGTGCAGCAGGCTGCAGCTCAGATAACAACAGCAAAGTAGTTGAATCAATCGACGATCTTCCGGGAGCATCCATAGGTGTTCAGCTTGGTACAACAGGCGATATCTATGCAAGTGATTATGAAGCTCCGGAGTATGGTTCAACCGTTGAGAGATTTAATAAAGTTACAGATGCTGTCCAGGCTCTTAAGCAGGGCAAAATTGACTGCGTAATTGCAGATGAGCAGCCGGCCATTGCTTCAATAGAGAATGAAGCTAGTCTTGTTATACTTGATGAGCCGTTTGCATTGGAAGATTATGCAATGGTTGTTGCCAAGGATAATGATGCTCTTCTTGAAGATATTAACGGAGCGCTTGCCGAGCTTCAGGCAGATGGCACAGTAGATAGCATAATTGCAAACTACATAGGTGATGCGACTAAGGGTAAAAGTCCATATGTAATTCCTGAGGGAACTACTTATGAGAACGGCACACTTGTAGTAGCTACCAATGCAGCTTTCAAGCCGTATGAGTTCTATGAAGGAAATGATATTGTCGGAATTGATATCGATATAATCCGTGCTATCGGTGATAAGCTCCACATGAATATAGAGATTGAAGACATGGAGTTTGATGCTATCATCAATGCAGTCAGCTCCCACAAAGCAGACGTCGGCATCGCCGGAATGACAATGACCGAGGAACGTGCCAAGTCTATCAATTTTTCATCACCCTATGTAACCAGTAAGCAGGTAATGATCGTAAAAGGTAATAATTCATCTGCTGTAGAAGCGAGCTTCATAGCGAAGATCAAACAGAACTTTGTTGAGAACGACAGATGGATATACATCCTTTCAGGTCTTAAGAATACTTTGATCATTGCACTTTGCGCAGTAATCCTTGGTGTATTTATCGGATTCCTTGTTGGAGTCGTAAGGGTTACTCATGATAAAGCAGGTAAGCTTCCGATACTTAACACTATCTGTAAAGCCTACCTTACTATCATCCGCGGAACGCCTGCAATGATCCAGCTTCTTATCATTTACTACGTAGTATTCCAGTCTGTAAATGTATCCAAGATACTTGTTGCAGTTATCGCCTTTGCCATTAACTCAGGTGCATATGTTGCCGAGATCATGAGAGGCGGAATCATGTCGGTTGATAACGGCCAGACTGAGGCAGGACGAAGCCTCGGCCTTAGCTATCGCCAGACTATGATCTACATCATCCTTCCTCAGGCTATCAAGAACGTACTTCCGGCACTTGCAAACGAGTTCATCACTCTTATCAAGGAGACATCGATCTGCGGTTACATCGGCCTTATGGATCTTACAAGAGGCGGAGATATCATCAGAAGCCAGACTTATGAAGCCTTTCTTCCTCTTATTGCAGTAGCGATCATCTATCTCATCATCGTTGAGATACTGACCGTACTTGTAGGTAAGTGGGAAAAGAGCCTTCGCAAGTCAGAGAGATGAGATTAAAAGAAGATACATTATAATATCAATTCTTTTAATCAAAGATAAAGAATAATAATCAAAGATAAAATGGTTAAAAGTAATAATGAAAAATGATTATCAAAAGTAATAGTCATACGACTATTTACATGAGAAACAGAGGTAGAAATCTTGAGCGGAAATGTAAATGATCAGATCTTAATAGAGGTCAAAAATCTTTCTAAGTCCTTTGATGATAACAGCGTACTTGAAAATGTAAATCTTCAGATCAAAAAGGGCGAAGTTGTAGCTATCATCGGACCTTCAGGTTGTGGTAAGTCAACTTTTATCAGAACTCTTAACCAGCTTGAAAAGGTATCAGGCGGTAATATATATCTGGATGGAGAAGATATCACATCCAAGGAAGCAAATATCAACGATATCAGAAGAAGAGTGGGAATGGTATTCCAGCATTTTAATCTTTTTCCACATCTGACCATCCTTAATAATCTTACACTTGCACCTGTAAAGCTTGGAATCATGTCCAAGAAAGAGGCTGAAGAAAAGGCATGTGAACTCTTAAAAAGAGTTGGACTTTATGATAAAAAAGATGCATACCCTGACAGTCTTTCCGGTGGACAGAAGCAGAGAATCGCAATAGCAAGATCTCTTGCTATGAATCCTGAAGTAATGCTCTTTGATGAGCCCACATCTGCTCTTGATCCTGAGATGGTCGGGGAAGTTCTGTCACTAATGAAGGAACTTGCAGATGATGGTATGACAATGGCAGTTGTAACTCATGAGATGAGATTTGCAAGAGAGGTTGCCGACAGAGTACTATTCTTCGATGAAAAGGGAATCAAGGAAGAGGGAACTCCCGAAGAGATCTTCGAAAATCCAAAGAGCGACAGACTTAAGGAATTTTTGTCGAAAGTACTGTGAGGGTGTAGCGTGAGGCGGCAGATGCCCCTGATATAATCCTCAAGCTACCTTGCCACTCGTCGTAGGGGCTGTGGCTGTACGCGCCTTACGATGTCTTTAAAATTAAAATATTGTACGATTTAACATACGATGCCCCTGAACACTCCTCGTACGGATTACGCTCGAGGATTATATCAGGGGCATCTGCCTTGTCTACGTCTATTTTTCAGACAATTAGAGAGCTATTTTTTGGATAGTATATTTCAATAAGTATTCGTGCTTTCGGTAAACTTAAGTAGAAATGCTTTAGTATAGTTTTTGTAGGGCTGTTTGAGGTGGATTTCGAATCCATGCATGTCCATTACCTGCTTGGCGACGGATAGGCCGAGGCCGCTTCCTCTGTTCTTGGAGCGGGAGTCTTCGCCTTTGACGAAGGGTTCGAAAAGTTCTTCTTCGGATTTTGTTATTGCATCGCCGCTGTCAGCTACGGCGAGGAATTCGACACCGGCAAGTTTTGTGATTTCAAAACCTACTTTTATTCCGGAAGGGTTATGACGGATGATGTTGATTATCAGGTTTTCTATAACTCTTTTTAGGTGGAGTTCGTCGGCACTTATATAGAAGGTATCTTCAGGGATATTTATATCTACTTCCATTCCGGCGTCTTCTAGGTCTGTATAGCTGTTTGCGATTATTTCGGTAAGGAAAGCATGGAGATCTATTTTTTTTCTGTCTAAGGTGAATCCGGCACTTCCGACTCTGACGTATTCAAATAGTAAAGTTATGAGTTCGGTCATTCTCTTTGACTTTGAAGCTATTGCGGTAAGATACTCTTTTTTCTGAGCATCATCTTTGACCATGCCATCATTTATGGCTGTAGCATAGCCGCCTATTGTCATTATTGGAGTACGCAGGTCGTGGGCGAAATCTGAGAGCATAAGGTTACGTTGGGCTTCAAAATCTTTTCGTTCCTGATCACGTTCTTTTTCCAAGATTTCTACCTGTTTGGTGACTATTGTTGCATATGTAAGTATGCCTATTATGACAGGCAGAGCCAGAAGGAAAATTGATAAAAGAATGAGGAATACGGCTGCGGATGTTCTAAATGAACCGAATATAAATGCGTTGTTGCCGGTTAAAATTCCCCAGATTAAATATGGAATGTTAGTGATTGATAAGGCGGATGATCCGGAGACTCCCATAAGCATCTGTATTAAAGGAAAAAATGCAAAGTTAACTATTGCGTTTAGAATTAATTCTATCGTGACAACTATTATAAGAATCAGGATCAGTCGTTTTATTAAAAAGCTTTTGAGTTTGTCCATGATAACCTCATATTTGAACTAATGTCTCTTTATTCTCAAAGTCGTGGATTTGTATATGAAATCCGTAGTAGGTGAGGGCTTTTGAATTAAAGCTGCAATGGTTAAAAATATCGTTTTATTCTTTTTCAATACGATAACCAAGTCCTCGTACAGTTTTGATATAGGCTGATGGGTCATCGTCAAGCTTGGACCTTAGCTTGCTTATAGCTACCATGATATTGTTATCAGCGACTACGTAATTATCTCCCCAGGCATATTCATAGATCTTTTCTTTAGTAAAAACTTTACCTGGATTTTCCATGAAGAGTTCCATCATCTTAAGTTCTGTTGAGGTAAGCTCTATCTTATTTTCACCGCGATAGAGAATGCAGGCATCTCTGTCGAGTCTAAGATCTCTGAGAGAAAGAAGTCCTTCTTTCTTTACTTCCATATCTCCTTTTAAAGAGTGGTAACGGCGGAGGTTGGAACGGACTCTTGCAACAGCTTCAAGAGGGTTGAAGGGCTTTACCATATAGTCATCTGCTCCAAGGTCGAGACCTATGATCTTGTCAGGATCGGTATCCTTGGCGGATATGATGATGACGGGAATGTTATTGTTTTTCCTGAGCTCTTTTAGCACATGAAAACCGTCCATTTCCGGCATCATGACATCAAGCAGGCAGAGACTTACGTCTCCGCCTGCAAGAACTTTAAGAGCTTCTTTGCCATCGCCAGCTTCTGCAACTGCATAACCTTCATTTTCGAGATATAGTTTTAGTAAACTTCTGATTTCAGCTTCATCATCTGCTATGAGGATCTTGTCCATAAGCTGGCTCCTTTTTCAGTGAATGTTTTTATTTTTCTTCGATAGCAAGTCTTCCATACTCGAGCTTCTCATAAAGAGCTGCGTTGGTCATGTTTCTATAAGGTGTTACATAGAATGTGCCAAGGAGTCCAAGTGTGAATAATGAAAGGATTCCCCATCCAATGAAAGAGAGGTCAAGTACGAATGCGTGCCACTTCTGGCCTTTCATCATTTCTTTACTCTTAGCGAATACTTCTTTGCTTGTAAGCTCTGGGTGATCAGCAAGGATGTAAGGGATCATACGATATTCATACATTTTTACAATACCAGGAATGATGAGGAGCAAACTCCAAAGAGCTGTGTACAGATCTCTGAAGAAAACAGTCTTTACAACAGTCTTGTAATTGTTATCAAATGCATATGCAACTTCACTTACATTAGCTTTCTGGTTGAGGTTTCTTGTGAAGAATCTCTTGCAGCCAACTTCCATAGGGCTGAGTATAAGGATATCAATGGCGATAGCTGTACCAATTAAAATAAGTACTACTGTTACAAGTACGAGGATTAGTACAATTATCATTCCTGCGCCGAATTTACCACTATCGATCATGTTAGAAACATGTTCGATTCTACCAGGAATGCTTTCAGGTGAATTGCTAAGTTCATAGCTGGAATTTCCATCAGAAAATTCTAATTTACCATCTTCTGTAGTTCTAAAGGGGAAATTCATTGAATTATTATCTGTAACGTTTTCTGTCTGATATTCTGTATTAACAGTATTATCAGTGCCTTTCTTTTCTGTAAGACTCTTTCCTGCAATAGAGCTTCCTGTTGAACCGAGTATGAATGCAAGTATCAGACTTACAAGCACGGTCTTCCAGTAGTTTACAGATAACGATTTCTTTGCCTTTTCTTTAAGTTCTTTTCTTGTCCACATGATTTTTATCCTCCGTTTATGTGAGTGCCGAATGAATTTGCGTTTTGTTCAATCGGTGTTGTTATCTTATGAACAAAGGATATCATTCGAACCTTTCCGGTAAACCTAAAGAACCTTAACATAACCTTAACACTCGCATAACTTAGACTTAGCATAGGTCCCATTTGGGGGATTGTGCCTTGGCAGATACCACTGATATAATCCTCGATCTACCTTGCCACTCGTCGTAGGGGCTTTGGCTGTTCGCGCTTTGAGTGGTGAAAACGTGAAGTTATTGTACGATTGAACATACGATGCCCCTGGACACTCCTCGTACGGATAACGATCGAGGATTATATCAGTGGTATCTGCCAAATCTACGTTATTGGCCCTTAAAATAAATGGGAAGTATGATGTGATAGCGTTATGTATATTATATGACTTTTTGTCACTTCGTTCCAAAAGTCATGTAAATAGGCCAATTGAGAACACCTTCGGTGCCTAGCCTATTTACCTACCGATTCACTTTCTTACGAAATCCGCAGTAAATGCGCGTTTCTGTAATTTACATTCAAGAAGTCATACATATTTATACCTTACTGTATCATGGAATCTTTGATGAAGATATATATGCTAAAATAGTAGTGATAAGGTTGATATTATAAGGAGAAACACAGGCTTGAGACGATATATAGCAGATATGCATTTTGATGATGATATAGTTAATAAACTCATGGATAAGCGCGGCTTTGAAACAGTGGATGAGATGAACGAGTACATGATCAGCCAGTGGAACAGCGTGGTCCAGAAGAGGGATGAAGTTGTGATTCTTGGAGATTTCATTATGTCCAAGGATGTTAAGCGTGCCAAGGAGATTATATTAAGGCTCCATGGTAAGAAATTCATGGTCCTTGGTAATCATGATCATGTGCTGAGAAAGACCGCTTTCGACAGAACTCTTTTCCAGAAGATGTCTGATTATATGGAGCTACATGACAATAACCGCAGAGTCATATGCTCTCATTATCCTATTATGTGTTACAACAGGCAGTATGACTTGGTGAACGGCAAGGCGCATTCTTATATGCTGCACGGTCATATTCATGCAACATCTGATCAGGATTTTGTAGACAGATATGTACTTGAAAATAGGAGAAGGACCCGCATTGTAAGACCCAAAGGCGGTGATGAGATGACGATTCCTATCCCTTGCGAGATCATAAACTGCTTTTGTATGTATTCAGATTATAAGCCGCTTCCTTTGGATGAGTGGATTAAGATCAATGAAAAAAGATTGAGCGAGGTTGATCTTTAAGAAAAAACACTGTTTAGAAACGTGATAGTTCGTGTTTCAAACAGTGTTTTTGTTTTAGATATCAAGTTCAAGGATTATCGGTGCGTGGTCCTGACGCTCGCCTGAATCCAGCATCTCGGATTTTGTAACCTTATCTTTTATTCTGTCACTAACAAGGAAGTAATCAATTCTCCATCCGGAGTTGTTGATCTTACTAGTCTTAATACGCTGTGCCCACCAGGAATATACATTTGGTATATTTCCGTTCACGTGTCTGAATGTATCTACAAATCCTGCGTTAAGAAGATTAGTAAAACCTTCGCGTTCCTCATCTGTGAAGCCAGCTGACATGTGATTGCTATCGGGATTAGCAAGATCAATCTCTTCATGAGCTACGTTGTAATCACCGCATGAGATAACAGGCTTTTGTGAATCAAGCTTTTTCATATAATCAGTATACTTTTTATCCCATTCCTGACGATCATTAAGGCGCTTTAAACCATCACCTGCATTAGGTGTGTATACAAGGTTGAAGAAGAACTTCTCATGTTCAAGAGTGATCATCCTTCCTTCACAGTCCATAGTATCAGGAGCCCCTATTGTCGGGAAATCCGCTTCTAATTTCATACCCTTTTTATAAAGAGCCATAGTTCCTGCATAGCCCTTCCTCGCAGGCTCATGTGAACTTACATATACAAAATCATATTCGGGAAAATAAGACTTAAGTGCTTCTTCCTGCTTTGCATTCATTCCCGTTGCAGGAAGCTTGGTCTCCTGAATTGCGATGATGTCAGCATCCTGCGCAGCAATAGTATCGAGCACCTTGCGGCTAAGCTCTGAACGAGGGCTTGTGCCTGTAAGTGCTGCATTAATTGAATCTATATTCCATGAGATGAATTTCATAGGTAGCTCCTTTTTATGTGTTTATACACTAATAATATCATTTTGTATCTTTTAGAAATACATTTTTGTGTTCTTTTGAATATTTGATGAGGTCATCGGTAAAGCCGTTTTTGGAATAGATTATGAAGTATTCGTTGCGGCTGTTCTTTTTCCAATTAACTGATTTTGCTTTGCTTTGGAGCGATTCAAGAACACTTAGTCCTTTTTTATTCTTCGAGTATTTGCATTCTCCAAAGATCATATCAGTTCCGACTGAATCGTATGCGACAATATCAATTTCGACATCTTTAGCACCCCACCACCTGCCGACACGATTGAAAGAGATTCCTTCTGATAGGAGGTCCCATACCTTTGTACGGCAGATGTCTTCAAATACATAGGAGACATGGTTATCAATAAAATTCATACGAATCTTATCCTCAACGTACTTCATCTGCCCCGATTCGATAAGGCTTTTGTTAGGATATACGAATTTAAACCAGAAGGAAATAAAGTTATCCTTGATCATGTATAATCCCATTTTGCTTTTTTCAGGATTTTCCTCGGTTATAGGTATTTCTCTTTCAACTATATCCAGGTCTATAAGATTCTTAAGATAAGTGGTCAGATTTGACTGCGGTACGCCAAGGGATGTTGCAATCTTTGATAATTTATGGTTGCCTGCTGCTATTGTTTTTAGTACAGAAAAGTAACTTCCTATCTCTGATACTTCTTTTTGAAGAAGGAACTCAGGCTCTGCATAAAGGAATGATCCGGTTGAAAGGATATTATCTTTTATAGCAGTGTAGATATTTTTCTTTTTGGTGAAAAGATTAATGTACTTTGGAACTCCACCTGTGACAGCGTACTGGAGGATCTGATCATCCAGGGAAAGCTTTTCATCAAACTCATGATAATAGGAAAAATCTATTTGTTTAAGTTTGATCTGTGCAGTTCGCCTGCCATATAAAGGAGAATCATAATTCAGTACCTGTGAAGTCATCATATTTATAAGAGATCCACATAGGATGAGCATTACATTTTCCTTTTGCAATGTCTCATCCCAGATTTTCTGCATGATAGAAGAAAATGCGGGGTTAGCTTTACATAGATATTGGAACTCATCTATGACAAGAATAAGACGTTCTTGCTTGGATTCTTCAGCGATGACTTTGAAGATAGGTTCCCAATTAGTAAGACTTGCGCTTGCAAGAAGCTCATTACCAAAATTATCAGACACAAGATTCTTAAAGCTGTTTCTGTTCTCAGATTCATTTTCTTCAGTAGCAAGAAAATAGATAGATTTTTTGCCTTCACAAAAATGGTTAATAAGAGTTGTCTTTCCAACTCTTCGGCGTCCATAGATAACTACAAAAGCTGCATCATCTCTATCATATTCTCTTTCGAGCGTTTCAAGTTCATCTATACGATCTATAAACTTAGACATGGCAACCTCCAATAGTTATATTTGAGATTATTATAATTCAAAATATAATAATTGTAAATTTGATCGTTGAGCCGATACGTCTTTTGCTAAGGAGTTACCAGGAATTGTTCATGCAAGTATTGCAGCGTTCAAGAATTAACTTTTGCAAACAGGAATCTCGGATTCCAATTCAGCCTTATAAAACATAAAATACAAATGATAATAATTATCTACAAAAGACTATAAAAGATAGTAATAAGATAATATAATATTACAAATATGGTTTGATAAATATGATTAAAGTAATTAATTATCAAGGAGGCGCTATGTCATTCAATTATTATTTACGAAAGAAGTTGCATGAGACAAAAATGTCTCAAGCACAGCTAGCCAATGAAATTGACGTTACTAAGGCAATGGTAAATAGATGGATAAAGCCATATAGTCGTAATCCTCAAAAGAAAAGCATACAGAAAGTAGTTGAATTCTTTGGAGATGATTTTGATGAATTAGAGCGTATCTTTACAGTTGAAGAATATTGGGGAGATTTTTTTTGGAAAAATTTCAGAGCTATACTTTTAGAAAGGCAAACATATTGCGAGGATATTCCTGGTATTGATGAAAAGGTGTTGCGCAGATACTATACTGGAAAATGTGATTATGTAGAATTGTACGATTTAATGCTCATAGCAAAATATCTTAATTGTTCTGTAGAAAAGTTAGTAGATTGTAATACTATCCAGTTTGGAGGATACAATAATATTGAGCTTATAGGATCAGAAAAAAGGCTAAATAATCAGTGGGGACTCTCTATAGAATTTAATGCTGATTACAAAGTGGGAACAACTGAGATGGAACCAACAATACATATTGGGGATCAGATAGTACTAAAAAGAGATCTTATTACTCGAAGAATATCAATTTTGCCTTCGATTGGTGATGTTGTAGTTTTGCATGACAAAAAAGAGAAAAAACTATATTTACGACGTGTTGATAATATAAATGGACAGATAGTTTATGTTGCCAATAATACACAGTTTCCGCCTATCTTAAAATCGGAATATATCGAAGTTAAGGGTATTGTCGCTCAAGCACTTACAGAGTTTAATCGATGAATTAAATTGCTTTTCTAATGAGATTCTATTTTATGAGATGTCGTTTGGATTGTTTTGGAGACTGATATGGGGCAAGAAATGGGTTACCAGGTACCATAAAGCTTTCATTTTCAATCTTAATAATAGCATAAGCTGAGGGGAGATTATAGAAGCAGATGGGCGGAGTATTAAGCATAAATGCAATAATATGTAAAATCATAAGTAAAGAAAACAACATATCATTGGGAAAATCGGGATAACATTACATTTTTATGGGGGAAAGTTATTTTTGAGCTAATGAATATTGTTGATTTCCAGCCTGTAAGCACTTTTTAGAACCCTTACAGGCTGAGAATCAACAACGAACATGACGGATATTCTCTTGAAGAGTGTATCTATGCCCCAATCTCAATAATAACTATCTCTGGATGATTGAAGAATCTTGGATATGGCATCCTTTCTCTTACAAGACCTCTGCTTGCTATCATGTTAGTACTATCAGAAATCTCATACAGACCATCAACATACTTTGGAGAGGGCCCTTGATCTGGTGCTATTGTGCCTCTTCCCGTAAACGGATTTATCCACTGTCCTCCGTGAGCATGACCACAAACTACAAGATCAAAGTTATAATTCGTGTATTCATTAATTTTCTCAGGCCTATGAGACAGTAGAATCCTATAGTGCTCTGGATTAGACATTGTATTGGCATTGTCTAACTGGGCCATCCACTCATCTGGTGTCATATAAGTTGGATCATCAACCCCGCATATATCGATATCATTTCCTTTGATGTTTATTGTGCAGGAAGTTCCCTCAAGAACCACAACTCCTATAGATGTCAGATATTTCTTTGTTTCTGTTTCTCTTTCACTCCAGAACTCATGATTTCCGGTCACATAAAAACAGGGATATTTTGAGACTATGGCTTCTACAAATATTTTGGAATTATCATCAGAAAACTTGTCATCAAAAATATCTCCTGATAAAAGAACTGCATCAGGATGCCCTTTATCAATCATTTCTACAAGCTGACTTTGATTCTTGCCATAGTAGCAAGAGTGAAGATCGGTAACTAGCGCAAATCTGACAGGCGCATCTATCTTTCCATTGCCATCAAGACTTATGTATTCCGTGACAGGAATCTCGAACCATATGGTTACAAGGAGTATAACTGCAAGTATACATAATAGTAACTTTTTAAATATTCTTTTTGGATGATTATCGGTTTTCTTCTTCATTTTGTAGTCCCATCAGTTTCTGTATTTCAGTATCTTCAACCCATCTATCTTTATTAGAGCGATTTTCAGCGCTTTCAAGATTGGCAATAACGGAATGAAGTGCTTCTAGATGACCTGATTCATCAGTTTTATCAATGGTCATGAGTATTATCTCCTTTGGTAAAAAAAGGTTATGTAACCATTATAAGCCTATGTTGATATGATAACACGCAAAAACACTTGAAATTATAATCTGTCAGAAGTACATGGAAATATAATTCCATTTAAGCAGTTTTTCTCTATAAGTACTTTTAAAAATGACATTTAGAGAAAAATGAAAGCAAATTTCCTCTAAATGTGTCCTTACAAAAGACATTTAGAGGAAAATTAAATTGATTTTCCTCTAAATGTGGAATAAAATATAACATATAGAGGAAAATGCGAGGTATGATACGATGAATGACTTAATTGGACGTGAAAAAGAGATAAAACGATTGACCAAGGTTATGAAAGAAAAGGAAGCCCAGCTTGTAATCGTATATGGTAGAAGAAGAGTAGGCAAAACTTTTCTTGTCAATGAATTCTTTGAAAATAAATTTGACTTTAAGTTTACCGGGGCATACAACCGTCCAAGACAAGAACAACTAAAAAATTTCATACTTGAACTAAACCACTATTCTGATGAAAAATATGATAATCCAAAAGACTGGACAGAGGCTTTTTTTCTATTAAGAGATTATTTGGAGAAAAAAGGATCAGATGAGAAGCAGGTTGTATTTTTTGATGAAATGCCTTGGATGGATAGCCAGTTATCTGGCTTTCTTCCAGCTTTTGAATGGTTTTGGAATTCATGGGGGAGCGCAAGGAAAAATCTTGTCTTTATAGTATGCGGCTCTTCAACATCCTGGCTGGTAAAAAATATTGATAATAATAAAGGCGGCCTTTTCAATCGTCGTACATGTAGAATTATTCTGTCTCCGTTGGATCTTTATAATACAGAAAAATATCTTAATTCAAGAGATATATACTGGTCACGATATGATATTGCGCTGTGTTATATGATAATGGGTGGAATTCCTTTTTATTTGAGGTTGTTGGATCGAGAGCTGTCCTTAAATGAGAACATAGACATGATCTTTTTCAATAAAATGTCAGAGCTCTGGGATGAATTTGATCAGTTATTTCAGACCCTATTCAAAAATAGTGACCAGTATATAAAGATTGTTGAAGCTTTAAGTCAAAAAAAGAAAGGTCTTACAAGAGGAGAAATTTCGAAAGCAACCAAAATTCCTGCTAATGGAGATTTGACACAAATGCTATCAGATCTTGAAAAGTCTGGATTTATTAGGGTTAACACGAAATTTGGAAATAAAAGCAAGGAAAAGACATATCAGCTATGCGACTATTTTACAATGTTCTATTTGCGCTTTGTTCGTGATAATTATGGAAAAGATGAACATTTTTGGAGTAATACTACTGATAACCCTTCTAGAAATGCATGGCAAGGACTTACTTTTGAACAGATATGTAAGGATCATATAGCCCAGGTAAAGAAAAAATTGGGAATACCTGGTATATTATCAACGGTTTCATCCTGGTATAAACAGGGAAATGATGACGAAAAAGGTGCTCAGATAGACATGCTCATCGATCGCCGAGATCATGTAATAAGTCTATGTGAAGATAAATTTTCTACACAACCTTATGAAATAACCAAGGAATATGATGAATCATTGAAAAACAAAGTTGCGGTATTTAGAGAAGCTACTGGAACAAGGAAAACTATACAGGTTGCCATGATTACTACATATGGCCTGAAGCCAAACAAATACAGTAACTACATCGGAAAAATAATCCAGCTTGATGACCTGTTCGAAAAAAATGATGACTGACCTATATTTGGAATTGGAATCTGTTATATAAACATCTATTAACACCTGTGATATGAGGTTTGATTTGAAAATTTTGATTATCAGGCATGCCAAAGTAAATCACGTATGGAAGAAGTGGTGCACATCTTCAGAGTTTGATGAGCAGTGCAGTATGTATGATACTGCATCCGTTGATACGTCGCCCTTAAATCCTCTAATGTGTGATGTTTCAGACATCTACATAAGTAAACTTATAAGAACCTATTACACAGCCAGGAAGATGTTTGGAGATAAGATATTTACACGCACATCATTAATAAATGAAGTACCTATGTGCGCAGGTATTAAAACGTCTCTAAAAATGCCACTATGGTTTTGGTATATGGTAGCAAGGATCCAGTGGATTACAGGAAGTAGCAGACAACCTGAAACAATGGATAAGACAAGACGAAGGGCCAGGATATTTGTGAAAAAGATACTGGATAAAAATACCAGCTGCGGCGTAGTCACACATGGATTTTTTATGCGAACGCTTATCAAAGCGCTGAAGGAACAGGGATTCACTTCTGATGTTAATCCTTTATATTTCCATAATGGAGAAGTTATCACGTTGTACAGGAATGAGTAATTCTGAAGGCTGTACATTTTGCTAATACATATTTTTATATCCACTCCCTTTTTTGGAAAAATTGCGAAGTGGAATAATAGACCGAAGAGTGTATAATTGGATTCTTGAGCGAAAATTTTTACGAGGTATCCCCATGAATAATCAGTTATACATCTACGAAGAAGTTTGTGGCCTTATCAAGCAGAAAGGTCTTGATCATTATAATAGAGAGGATATTGAAGACAAGTTCATCTGGACTTTTGCCAAGAATGCATCTTCACTTCATGTAAACACCGTCTCCCAGAGCAGATATGTACTCTATGCTACAGAAAAAGATTTCAACCTTATCCATAAAAAGGCAGAAGATGCCGGTCTTGGTATTACTTTAAAGGAATCCAAAAAAGATGTAATCGAAATGATGGTTTCCCAGTATGAGGAAGTTGCAAGCAAAGCAATCCTCTTTATCAGAAACGGTAATAAGGGCCTTCTCCAGAACCCTGACGAGAAGAAGCTTTCACATGTTATTTATTTCTTTACTAACGATAATCTTGAATTCATTCTCGATTGTCTTGCAGAAAACGTACTCTACAGCGAGAAGAAACGACAGGAAAAAGCTTATGCAGAAAAGCTTAAAGCATCTGAAGAGTTAAAAGCTCTTGCAGCAGCACAGACTAAGCTTATGAAGAGCCAGAAATATGGACGAAAGTCTGCACTTCTTACCACTCCGTCAGTTAAGACGGCGCCTGCTTACAGCGTTGCTAACGCTTACTCATATTCACAGCCAGGCGCAGCCAAAGCTTCCGCTAAGCTTTCTGATGATGAAATCAAAAATTATATCCCTGAAGGATGCGCTGTATCTCACAAGAAGTATGGAAAAGGTAAAGTAAGAGGTATTCTTGAAGGTAAGATTGATGTGCTTTTTGAAGGCTCAGTAGAAAAAGTCTTCGCTGCACAGGTTTGTATAGATAAAAAGATTCTGACAGTAATTTGATGACGTAAGGGTCAAAAGTCATTTCGATTCGAGCTTGCTCGAAATCGAATATGAATTTATGACCCGCAAAACATGAGCAAAGTAGCACGTAGTGCGGATTTGCGAATGATTTAGGGCGCAAGACATCCGGGGGATGTCTGCTTTGCGCCGACCGGAGTGGAACGTAGATGTGAGAGTTTCGAAGAAACGGAACAATCCGTTAGTCATAAGGTGTCAAAAGCTGATTTTGACACCTGTTTTTGTAAAAGTAGACATGTAGATAAATGGATGCTTATATACAAATCTATTTATCGTCTTTCTCTGGTCAGATCCTTAACCCACTTATATCTGTAGAAGTGATGTAAAACCCAAGGAATCTTACCAACTTCATCAAGACATGTGCAGGCATATACCACGATCACGGGCCAGTGGAATACATAAGTTCCAAGGAAAGCCAGAGGTACTGCCATAAACCACATGGTCACGACAAGTGAATACATATCAAAAAGTGTATCGCCGCCCGCTGCGAATATACCATTTATAAGAACAGAATTAACCACTCGCCCTATCATATAGATAGCCATTGCAATCATCATAAGTAGCAGATAGTGTCTTGCTGTATCAGTAAGCTTAACTGTCATGAATACGATAGGCGTAAACAAAAACATAATACCTGTAGAAATAAAACCTACGACAAAAGATATCCCAACCATCTTCTGACCATAAAGCTTACCCCTCTCAAGATTCCCCGCGCCAAGTTCATAGCCGACCATGATGCCGCATCCGTTCGCAAGACCATCACCTGCGCAGCATACAAGATCTCTTATTACTGCTGTAACTGAATTTGCAGCCGCAGCATCTTTTCCTATATGTCCCATAAAAGAAGAATAGGAAGTAAATCCAATTCCCCAGAGAAGACAGGCACCAAGAAGAGGCCACATACATCTGATAAAATCAAGCGTTAGGACCTTATTGAATCTTGAAAGTCCGGAAAGCTTTGGATGTATATACCCCTTTTGATACGACAACACGATAACGCAGCCAAATTCAATGACCCTTGCAACAAGCGTAGCAAGTGCTGCACCTCTTTCTTCAAGGTGTAAGCCGTAAATAAAAATGGCATTTAATATTATGTTGGTCACAACAGCCGTAGCAGATACAAATGCCACAGTCTTAACATGCTCTGATACCTTCATCATAGCAAGATAGCACTGCGAAATTCCTGTAAGAAGATAAGAAAATCCCGCAATCTTAAGATACCTTACCCCAATAACGATAAGATCTTCATTGTCTGTATACAACAACATAAGATATCTTGGGAAAAGAGTACATCCTATGCAATAAACAATAGACAATACCCCGCATATCCTAAGAGCCAGACAGAAAATATCATCCAGCGATTCAAGATCCCTCTTACCCCAATACTGCGCACCAAGAATAACAGTAGCACCAACAGTAGCAGACAGGATCATATTTTGTATGAACTGAATCTGAGTAGCAAGCGAAACCGCCGACATAGAATCCTGATCAATACTCCCCAGCATAAAAGCATCCGCCGCTGCTACAAGTGCCAGCATAAAAGCCTGAAATGTAATCGGCAGTGTTATCTTTGCAAGCTTAATTAAAAAATCTTTGTCTTTCATTTGAAAATAAACTCCTATATAAAACTGAGAAATCAGTATTTATACGGATTACTTAAAGTAATCATTAATAAATACCTGTTGTATTTCTGATCTAATAATGTATAATATACAAAAATAATGTATAAACATACATTTATCTGTATTAAAAATAGACAGCGCTATTTTTGATTGTACACTATTTAAAATATTTTTGTTAGACTGTTTTTATAAATCAATATTTTTGATTATTTATAGTTTGATTTTGTCTGTTATAGCGCTAGATACGTTATAATGATTCAGTAGCACCCAGGCGAATACGGGAACTTGCAATTCAGGACTTTGGTAAATGAAATCAAAAGCCGATTTTGAAAATATTACTGATTTTCCTTAGACTCTTTGGAGCGAGAGTACAGCGTGTTTACGTCAGCGGAGAAGAGTCTTAGGAAAATCTGTAATATTTTCACATGAGGCGTTGATTTCATTTACCAAAGCCTGAAGGCACAGCCCCCATACCCCCGCACCACATAGGAGGAGTTTATGGCAAGAAGAGTTTTTGATTTTAGTTCTGATGAAGATGATAAGAAGGTAGCGGATAAGAACCCGATCACGTATAAAGTTTTCTATTCTGATGTTTCAATACCAACTCCAAGAGAGCCTATAATGGTCCTTAGAAACCCGGCTGGCGCCTTTGAACACCACATCAGCGGTCACTTCATGGACCCCGCCAAGCGCACATCTTTTTCTTCAGATGATCCCAATGCTCAGGCAGACATAGTCAAGATCGATGCCAGATTCGTAGAATTCGTCAAATGGCTTGGTGCCAATAAGATAAGTGTCAGGCTCTCCGGTAAAAGCGTTAGAGGCGGATTTGCCATATATAAGATACGAGAAGTTGAATCAGGGATTTCCTCACAGCTTTCTGCTCAGGACGGATTCCTTCAGTACATGATAGGAAGACTTCTGGACAGCCACATATCAGAAGATGAGTTTGAGGCTGGCAGTAGCGAGGAGGAAGAAGCTGATGATGACAGCATGAAGCTTACATCCCTTCAGTCCATTACAGACTTTTTGAAATGTGCCGGCAAGACTTTCCCTTCTAATATTAGAAGCTGGGCAAGGCGTAATCTTGCAGTTGCCAATTCTGATGAAGTATCAAGTGAAGAAAGACGTCACGCTCAAAGGGCTCTTTCTACCATGATGAACATTCAGTGGAAGGATTCCTATTTCGAATCAATTGATCCTGTGGCAGCAAGACGCATTCTTGATGAAGAGCTTTATGGCATGGAGAATGTTAAGCAAAGGATAATAGAGACTATAATCCAGATCAACAGAACCCATAAGCTTCCTGCGTATGGAATCCTTCTTATAGGTCCTGCAGGAACAGGTAAATCCCAGATTGCATATGCGATCGCAAGGATACTTAAGCTGCCGTGGGCAGCTCTTGATATGAGTGCGGTTCATGATCCCGAGCAGCTTACAGGAAGTTCCAGAATATATGCTAATGCTAAGCCTGGATCCATTATGGAAGCTTTTTCAAGAGCAGGTCAGTCCAATCTTGTATTTATAATCAACGAGCTTGATAAGGCAGACAATGACTCATCATCAGGTAATCCTGCAGATGCGCTCCTGACTCTTCTTGATAACCTTGGCTATACAGACAACTATATGGAATGTATGATTCCTACAACAGGAGTATACCCCGTAGCTACAGCCAATGACAGAAGCAGGATCTCAGATCCTCTTCTTACAAGGTTTGCTGTGATAGAGCTTCCTGATTATACACATGATGAAAAGAGAACTATTTTCCTGAAATATTCACTTCCAAGAGTTTTAAGAAGACTTGGACTTAGTGAAAAAGAGTGTGTTGTAACCAAAGAAGCTGCAGACGTTGTAGTTGAACATTACAAGAATGTTTCAGGTGTAAGAGACCTTGAGCAGGCAGCAGAACATATGGCAGCTCATGCACTGTACCTTATAGAGACAAGCGGAGTTAAGACTGTTAAGTATGATAAGAAGACAGCACAGCAGCTTATGAACTCCTGATACAAATGTATAGAGTATATTTGTAAGTTGACAATGAAAAGAATCTTTTCATGTTATAAGAAAAACATATTAAAGTAGATATATGCCTTAACTGAAAATTTTAAAATGGAGATTATCATGAATATACAAACAGAAGCACGCAACATGAAACTTGCATCCCCAAAACTTGCTGCTACATCCATAGACCAGCGTAACAAGGCTCTTTTGATGATAGCTGATGCTCTTGAAAAGGGTAAGGAAGAAATATTTGCAGCCAATAATGAAGACATGGAGGCTGCAAGTGCAAATGGAATAGCACAGTCAATCCTTAAAAGACTTAAGTTCAACGATCAAAAGCTTTCTGATGCGATCGCAGGTATAAAGCAGCTGGTAGATCTTCCTGATCCTACCGGAAAGGTTCTTTTAAAAAGACAGCTTGATGACGGTCTTGTCCTTACAAGAGTAAGTGTACCTATCGGCGTAATAGGTGTTATCTTTGAAGCCCGCCCGGATGCCCTTGTTCAGATAGCATCACTTTGTATCAAGAGCGGTAATTGTGCGATATTAAAAGGCGGCAAAGAAACAGCGAAGACAAACAGAGTCCTTTTTCGTATAATTAAAGATAGTGTTGTAGAAGCAGGGCTTCCCAAGGAGTGCCTATTACAGGCTGAGCTTCACAATGAGATAGATGAGCTTCTTGCATGTGATCAGGATGTGGATCTGCTTATACCTCGCGGATCTAATAAATTCGTCAGATATATCATGGACAATACCAAGATTCCTGTAATGGGACATTCCAGCGGTATCTGTCACATCTATGTTGATAAGAAAGCAGACTTTGAAGCTGCAATTCCTGTTATAATAGATGCTAAGACACAGTATCCTGCAGCATGTAATGCAGTAGAGACTATTCTTGTTAATAAAGAGATAGCAGGTGATTTTCTTCCTATACTTGCAAAGGCTTTTGAAGATAACGGAGTTAAGATAAGAGGAACCAAAGAGGTTCACGATATGCTCGAAGGAGCCTTTGATGTAGAGATCATGGAAGAGGATGACTTTGCAACTGAGTATAACGATTTCATTGTATCTATAAAATTAGTAAACGATGTAAAAGAGGCTGCTGATCACATTAACCGCTTTGGATCACACCATACTGACAGCATTCTTACAACAGATGATGAAGCTGCGGATTATTTTATGCAGATGGTGGACAGTGCGGGAGTTTATCGCAACTGCTCTACACGTTTTGCTGATGGATACAGATATGGATTTGGAGCAGAGGTTGGCATCAGTACAGGTAAGCTTCACGCAAGAGGACCTGTAGGACTTGATGGCCTTGTTACTTACAAATATAAACTTGTAGGTGGCGGTCATATAGTTGGTGACTATGCTTCGGGCCATAAATCTTTTCACCATAAGGATATAGATTTATAAATGGACAAGATCAAAAAAAGGCTGTATATTTCTTTTCTCATAATGATATTGGTCCTTACAGGATGTACCAATACGTCCGGCGACAATGAATCTGATGATCAGGCAGGGGCTTTGGCATCTGCAGATGAAGAAGCAGATGACAACGTGCCTGAAGAAGGTACGACAGCATCAGAATGTGACTGGAGTGAAGTTGAGTTTAACGGCATTAGCTTCTGGGTTCCGTCGGAGTGGGAATTGGATGATTCTCTTGGCGAAGATATATTGCTGTATGAGGATACAATAAGTCCTGACTTTGTCAGATTCAAATATAAAGTAGATACGGATATTTCCAAAGAGCAAAGAGAAGATCCTGCGCTTTTTGAAGATGCGATAATGGCCTATGACTATATATGGATCGGTGCAATCAGGGGCGAAGCTGTAATGCTGGGTTCCAGACTTTGTTACAAAGTATTTGGAACATACTATCAGGACAAGATAGCGTATCAGGGACATATTTATTATATTCCTGTTGGAGATTATGGAATTGTTGAAGCAATGTTCATGCATGCCAAAGAGGTGGATGATCCAAGCGATGGTTCCTGTCTTGAAATGATGATCTCTTCACTAAAAACGGATGACAGCTCTTTGCCTGAAGACAGTAAAGATCTTGGTATGACAGATCTTGGAAATCTTCCTGTAACGCTGGTCAATGATGAAGGATTCGTGATAAGAGCAAACTCTGTGACAGGAGATGTTGTTAATATCTCTATCATAAATAAGTCCGATGAAGAAAGAAGAGTATCGCTTGAAGACCTGTCAATTAACGGATATATGGTTGACGGAGAATTCGATTACGAAGAAGACGGGTATGATCTTAGTGGTAAAAGTTGTAGCGTTGAAGCGGGCAAAGAGATAAATGCAGAGCTGACCGCTTCGGATCTGGATGCATACGGTATTACGGACATTGGAAGAGTGGGAATAAAGTTCAGGTGTCTTGATTCTGATTACGATGAGTTTTTCGATAGCGACTACATACTTTTTAATGCAGATCCCGGTTATGATGAAGATGATTATGCTTCATATAAGCTGCCGGATGTGATGGTGTATGAGGATGAGAATGTAATAATATACTATGAAGGCATTACCGATAACAGCGCATATTTTAGTATAAAGAATCTTCAAAATGAAATCGTAGGAGTTAGCGGAAGCAAAGTATCGCTGGATGGAGAGTTTTGCGAGTCTTCATCACTTGCGGGAGCATATCCGGGAACCATTGACAGGATGCAGATCAAAAAAGTTCAGGTTTCACCCGGAATGCAAATGGTTATTTCTTTTTCCATAAGTTTAAATAATTCACATTATAGCACCGACAACTGTTCTGTGAATCTGTGACAATAAACTGCCCTGCATACCTTTCTTTATTATCAAATGGTAGTAAAGAAAGGTGTGCAGGGCAGTTTGCAAATTGGGTTCGAAAAATTAATAATTTTCCGATATAATAGAAAAGCCTGGTACAAAAAATTGCAAATTTTTAATGCTGTCAGGCGGAAAAATTAGTTTTATGTAAGGTGGTATTTTTTATGAAGATTTTTAGAAAAGTAGCGGTTGCGCTCGCAGTAGTTTTCATGTGCTCAGGTTTTATGTCGATCACATCACATGCCGGTGAGTACATTTTGTTCGAGAATCCTGAAGGATTCGGTTATTACTCTTATGCTGATATGTATCCTGATCTCTATCAGGCTTATGGATATGACAAAAATAAGCTTTGGTCTCATTATGTAAACAATGGATTTGAAGAGGGCAGAATTGCAATGGTAGACAGAAGGTCTATCCTTACAGTTGAGAATTTTGATTCAGCACGTTATGCCACGGAGAACCCTGATGTAGCGGCAGCAGTAGGAACAGATCCATATGCACTTCTTATGCATTACAAGAATTACGGATATCTTGAAGGCCGTCAGGTTTATTCTACAGATGTCAGGATCCAGGGTGTTCTTGATACCATTAACGTTGCTGATAACATCACAAACAGCTCTATGAGCGAGATGCAGAAGGTTCTGGCGATTCATGACTGGATGTGTTACAATCTTACTTACGACTACACTTACTCTAAGTATAGCTATCTTAATGCAATATCTGAAGGGACCGCAGTATGCCAGGGATATGCAGAGCTTTTTGACCTGTTCATGCATATTGTGGGAATAGAATCCAAGATTGTTACAGGATACGGCACTAACGGTCTGCAATCAGGACTGCATGCCTGGAATGAAGTTATTATAGGCGGAGTGACATATGCAATTGATGTCACATGGGATGATATGGGAGAATATGGCATTCCTGTCCGCTACAACTATTTCCTTATAACACCACAGCAGATGTCTGCAGATCATTGGGAAGATGACTATTACGTAGCCTACAAATATATTTATATTCATGGCTAAAATATGCCTATGAGGTTTTGAATGGATTATAAAGGGTTATCGGGGGCATTTTTTTCAAATGTGCCTGGGGATTTTTTTAGTATATTATCGTCACCTAACAGAGAGCTGTATCTTGCAGCTCTTTTTGTTGTGCGTGATGCCTTTGAAGATGAGCTTGTTATCAGCAAAAAAGACTTAAGAGAACAGATCCTGATCTCGCTTGAAAACAGTATCGCTCAGGCTGATCTGTCCGAAGATGTTGAAGAAGGAGAAGTAATAGACAAAGAACTCCTTAAATCTCTTCCGGGAAAGGCTTCTTTCCTTCTTGGTAAGCTGATACACAAGGGATGGCTTTGTGAAGAAGATTCCAAGCAGGGATTCGAGCGTGATATAGTCATGCCGGATTATGCCTCTGATATGTTAGAAGTCCTCTACAGAGAGACAAGACCAAGGAGCGAACTTGCAGACAGTGACGTATTTTCTACCTATGCGGTCTTAAGCATGGCAGGTGAAGAAGACGATACAAGGCGTGCCCGTACAATGTCAAGAGCACTTAAAGTTGCCGCAGAGAATGCCGGCCAGCTTTCCAAGACCTTCAGGAATCTTTATTACTATATTGGCAAATATTATAAAGAGCACGCCGACGATGAGCAGGTTAGAGACATGCTTGAAAAGAGGTTTAAGGAAGGCGGCGAGCAGAGCGTCATCGATGCTTATTATCACCCCCTTAAGACCAGTGATTCCATAGCTCTTTACGGCGGAGACATTTTAAGATTTGTAAGGAATCTGGAAAAAGATCCTGAGCTTATAAGGCAGATGGCGCAAAGCGATGCTTCAGCTGAGATGGCAGGCCTTGATGAAGATGAAAGAATTCTTGAAATAAGAAGACGTATAGATGTTATCTACAGGACTTTCTCTGAAGCTGATAACAAGATAGATATGATCACGGATAGAAATGCCGATTATAACAGACGGTTCACTCAGGCTGTCATACATAACCTTAGAAGTGATAATTCTATCGTAAGTAAGATAGTACGTATCATGAAGGGAATGGAAGATAATAAGGCTTATTCCATGAAGGTGCAATCAGGACTTAATGCAGTAAGATCGACCTTTATCGATGAGAGGTCACTAAGAACTGACACCTACAGACCTGAGAAAGAAACCGAGACCAAAATGCTTCTTCGCCCTCATCACCAGAAGGATGAAGACAGGACCAGAGACTTTCTTAAGAAGAGCTTTGGTGGTTATACAATGGCTGATGCCAGAAGCTATGTCAAAGAAAAGATGCATGGCAGAAAGCGCATGGAGACAGGTGAGATCATTAAGGAGATGGATAAGTTTACAGAAGATGACTATACACTTCTTATCATGGCTTCACTCTATGGCTTTTCAAATGGTGAATACAGGGTACAAAAGTCAGGACGACACATTAAGGCAGGAGCTTATAGCATCCCTGATATGACTTTTACTATTAAAGAAAGCGGAGCTGATTCATAATGAGTGACTATATTGATAATAATGATACATTTGATAATGAAGGGCAGATGGAGTTTGATGTGCCCGGGCAGCGCCTTGGCTTACGAGAAAGTGACTTTGAGGACAATGCTGATCGCACAGTAACAGGTCTTTATAACAGACTCAGAAGAGCTGATCAGGAATATTTTAAAAGGGCAGTAAGACTTCTTTTGTCAGGAACATATATTCTTCAGATGGACTATGATACTGAGACAGGACTTCTTTCAAGAAACGGAGATTATATTTTCATAGAGTCCAATTTCGATCTTTTATATCTGTATTTTGAAATGGGCGGATTTGAACTTGTACACGACAAGGACAATGGCCTTTTTGCACTGCAGAGTGAGTCGGATTTTGCAAGATTTCATTTTAATCTTAATACCACAAGGATCGCACTGGCACTTAGATGTATATACCAAAAGAAATACAGCGACCCATCCACAGGAGACCAGATCACATCAGACGTTGGTGAAGTGGTTCAGTTCCTTAAGGACAATGTTAAGGTTGATATTACTTCCAACAAGCAGCAGATGGCCAATGATTTTAAGACATTTGTAAGCTTCCATATCATAGAAAAGGGCAAAGGCGAATGGAGAGACCCTCAGACTATGTTCAGAATAACTCCTGCAATACTTCATCTTGTATCAGCTGCCAAAGTTACGGAGCTGTTAGAGCTTAAGGATGAAATGGAAGAGCAGCAGGAGATTTAAGGAATAGTTCATGAAAGGAAGATATTATTAGAATCTTTCTTTTGGTAAAAAAGACTGTGACCTTAGATTAAAGTTGATGGGAGATATTTGATGATCAGATTAAATAAAGTTTATGTATATAACTGGGGTAAGTTTGATGAACCAACCCTCCTTCCGATTGGCGATGTGACTTTATTGTCAGGTGCCAACCAGGCAGGTAAATCACAGATAATCGATGCTGTGATGATGGTACTTACAGGTAAGAAGAAGGGAATCTTTAATAAGGCTGCCGACAAGCATTCAGCAAGAAATGTTGAGAAGTACCTTTACGGATACTGGGCATCCAATAACCAGGAGAAGTTCCTTCGTCATGACGGCTTTTTTACAAGCTATGTTGTGCTTGAATTCTATAACGATGTCAAGGATACATATTTTTGTGATGGCTTTGTAGCTGACTGTCCTCAGGATCACACAAGACATACAGAAAGATGGATGTCTTTTTCCGGAAAAGGAATTCCTGAGAATCTTTTCGTGCTTGATGATATGGCACTTAATATCAGCGAGCTCAAGAGATTCCTTGGAACATACGTAGGTGAAGAGAATTACCATTTCTATACAGATACAGAGTACAGTAAGTACATAATGGCAGCCTATGGTCAGATCAGAAGCGAGTATATCTCTCTTCTTAAAGCAGCCGTATCCTGCAGTATCGGTGAGAACCTGAACATCGGAAGTTTTATTACTGATTCTATATGCTCTGTCAATGAAAGTGTAGATCTTACTTCTATTAGAAGTACTATCCATGATTATTACGATCTTAGAGACAGAGCCCAGTCAAGCCGCAGAAAGCTTGAAAAGCTTGAGAAGATCAGACAGTCCTACGATGTATATCACGAGGATGCTGTTCTTGTTAAGACTTTGGACTATGCCCTTCTTCGTGACGAGCAGAAGATCCTTGAAAACAGTATGGAAGCTTCTCAGAATCTTATCGAGCAGCTTTCCATGGATATAAATCAGGCCAAGGCCATGAACGAGACCAGGAAAGACAAGCAAAAGCGCCTTCAGGAGAAGATCGGACGCGTTCATGAAGAACTTGGTAAGTCTGATACAGAGCAGATCAAGCAGGGCCTTCAGAATGAGAAGAATGCAGCTGATGAAAAGAGAAAAGGCTACCTTGATAATCTCGAAAGTGTTCACAAGACAATAAGGAGCCGCGCAGGAAGCTGGCTCATGCTTTTGATGGAAGCTGAGAATGCCGGTTTTACCTGTGATGAGGAGTATAAAAAAATCCTTGAAAAGGCTCAGAATGTTAAAATAGAAGATCTTGCTTCATATCCGGAGGAAGACGTAGATAATAAGATCGGAAATCTATATCAGGAGCTTGCTGCATTTCATGCAAAGCTTAAGACAAGAAGCGTAGAGATCGATGCCCTTATCAAAGATCAGGAAGATAAGATAAGCGCTCTTGCAGGTAATCAGAAGCAGTATCCTAAAGAGACGCGGGGACTTAAAGACCTCCTTGAAAAAGAGCTTTCAAAGAAGTTTAAAAAAGACGTTGAGATACCTATTTTTGCAGACCTCTTAGAGGTTCGTGATCAAAGCTGGCAGGCAGCGGTAGAAGGATATCTTGATAATCAGAGGTTCGACCTTTTAGTTCCTGAAGAGTATTATGATGATGCTCTTAAAATATACAGAACAGCTAAGGATAGCCTTCGTGCCTACAAGTCAGGTCTTATTGATATTAAAAGGATCAAGGAAAACTGGAAGGGTAGTGCAGAAGAAGGTTCACTTGCTGATGAGCTTGTAACTGACAACGAAGATGCAAGAATTTATGCTGACTACAAGCTTGGCTTTATCATTAAGGTCGATAATACAGAAGATCTATATAAGCATAAATGTTCTATAACTAAAGACCTTCTTATATACAAGGGATTTGTTACAAGAGGAAAGCAGGCGAGTCAGACTTTCTATATTGGTAAGAGCGCTTTAGAGCAGCAGGAGAAAGAGTCTATGGATGAGCTTACAAAGCTTAATGAAGAAAAAGACACTGTTGAAGCCAACCTGTCTGTTACCAAAATGAACAGGGTAGAAAAGTGTCTTGTAGACAAAGACTTTTTTGACAATGCTATAAGCCATGTGGAAGATATCGAGACTCTTGAAGCAAGGTCTCTTGAGCTCCTTAGACAGATCGGAAATGTTGATACGACCCGTGATGAAGAGCTTCATAATGAGCTTAAGGGTCTTACTGCAAGACTTGAAGAGATCACAGAAGAGATAAGAGTCAGCAGCATTGAATGCGGACGAGCTGAGAACAAGATAGAAAGCGAGCAAAGAAAGATCGCAATAGCAAGAGATGAGGTCACAGCTCTTGAAAGTCAGGCACTTGACGGATCAAGATTTACAGCCGAGTGGCGTATGAATGTTGGCGATCCATGGATAAGAGAGGATTCCGGTCAGAACAGACGAGGAAGTCTTAAGAAGATCCGTGATGCCCACACAAGAATGAGACAGGATGCTCTTGAAGCGCAGTCAAGGCACTTTACATCTGTAAGGAGACTGCGAACTGCCTATAACCAGGAAGAAGTCGCAGGCTTTGATCCTGACAGAGAGTTCGATAACGAAGAGTACGATACAGAGTATAAGCGCCTTTCAGAAAGCGGCTTTACAACCTTTGAGGATGAGATCGAAAAGGCTGCTCAGAAGGCTACCAATGAGTTCAAGGTAGAATTTATTGGTAAACTGAAGTCCAATATTCAGAAGGCTCAGGAACAGATCGACGCGGTTAACGAGGTACTTTCTTCCAAGTGGTTTGGTAATGTTAAGTACAGGCTTATCCATGAGAAGGCAAGAGGCTTTGAGCGCTTCTATGATATGTTCATGGATCCTAACCTTGTTAAGGTTGATCCTGACCTTCCGGGATACGGCGGAATATCCATTTTCTCAGGCTTTTTTGAAGAAGCCCACAAGGACGAACTTGATGAACTTCTGCAGCTTATAATGGATGAGAAGAACCTGACAACTGAGCAAAGACTTACAAGAGAAAAGAAGCTTGAGATGTATACAGACTACAGAACCTATCTTCGTCTCGACCTTTGCTCAATAGACCACTCAGGATCCAGCAAATATATGTCTGACGTAATCAGGGATGAGTCAGGATCAGGTATCCAGACACCTTATTACATTGTCATGTTTGCAGCCATAGCACAGAAGGTTCGTGCAGCACAGGGAGAGAATACACTTAGAGTTGTAATCCTTGATGAAGCATTCAATAAGATGGATGAAAGTAAGATCGCAGCATCAATAGAGCTTCTTAAGAGCTTTGACCTTCAGCCTATATTCTGCTGCGTACCTGAAAAGGTTAAGGTTATAGCTCCTAAGGCTGATATAACCAATATCGTCATGATGTATACCGATAAGAGTAGTTATGTTGAGCATTTCCTTGACGGAGAAGCCCTGACACGCATTGTGGAAACTGCTTAAGAAAGAAGATTATCTTTAATTAATCGCCTGGAATATTAATTATTTTGAACTAATACATAAAGGTAAAACTGCCGATAAGTTATATGCATGCGGAATAGACAAAATGATATATATTTTGTTGTGGTGTAGATAATCTTTTTAGGAGGTGGATATGACTAAAACAGAGGCGGTTGATAAGAATTTATCCCCAGAGCAGCTCCAAGATGTCGTATCCAGAGGGCACGTTTACAATATGCCTTTTGAAGTGAATCAGTACGTTTATATGATCACTGGCGGAAGGGCGCTTAAGGTTGTTGTAACGGATATTGGAGTTGGCTCCATTCAGCTCAATGGTCAGTGGTACACCTGGGAAGAGATGGAAAATAAGGGCGGAGTTTATGAAGCAGAGTTTGATGCCCTTACAGCTATAGCTCAGATGATGTAAGAATCTAAATGAATCTTGACTCGTATTTTACGTGGCTATATAATTAAAAGGCGCTGTACAAGCGCCTTTTTCTAGTGCTCCGTACGGAGCAACTTGTACGCATTACATTTTCATAATAAGGAGACGTATCAAAGTGGTCGTAATGAGGCGCACTCGAAATGCGTTTGTCCGCAAGGGCACGCGGGTTCGAATCCCGCCGTCTCCGCTTTTAATATACGAAAAGAGCCGTTACTTTTGATGGCTCTTTTTTATTTTAAGCTTTCTGAACAGGCTAATATGAACAGGATATAATGAGGTAGGTGTCAAAAGTTCCTTTTGACACCTTATGACTAACGGATTGTTCCGTTTCTTCGAAACTCTCACAATCCTAAAACATTCGCAAATCCGCACTACGTGCTACTTTGCTCATGTTTTGCGGGTCATAAATTCATATTCGATTTCGAGCAAGCTCGAATCGAAATGACTTTTGACCCTTACGTCATATAATATACTTATCATAAACGATAGAACGTTCATTCAAATCATTAGAAAATAAGGCATCTTTTAAGAAATATTAATGAATTGTTATTGAAGCGATTAACGAAATATCATATAATTACTAACGCGGGTAGAGGAGTCCAACCACCTTTTGTTGTAGTTGTGTTTAAGGAGGTTACAGTATGTATTTTAGGACGAAGACTATCGTAAAAACTCTCACCGCGATTCTTATGGCTATGATCATAGCTGTTATTCCACCTTTTAGTGTAGATTCAAATGCTAAGGGATCAAAGAGTAGTACTGACTTTGAGGAATATACTGTAGTTGATATCGATGAGACAACTGTTAAGATTGTTGATATTGATGAGGATGGAGACTGGGGCTATACTCTTAAAGTTTCAATTGAGAATAACTCAGATGACATTACTTATATGTATTCTGCAGAAAGCGCATCATTAAATGGTGTATGCGTAACTCCATACTTATATACCGAAGTTAAACCCGGCAAAAAAACAAATGAAGATCTTGAATTCTATCTTTCAGAAGAGGAAGAGGAACTTATAGGAGAAGTTACAGATATATTTATTGTAATGCATGCCTATGATTCAAATGACTGGTCTGCAGATGATATCTTCTATGAAGAGTTCCATATTTATCCAAAGGGCGAAGACAACGCAGAAATAGTTGAAAGAGAAGATGAAGATTCCGATATCATCCTTGCTGAAAATGATGATATAAGACTCGTTCTCACAGGAACAGAGATGGATGAGTACTGGGGCTATGAGCTTAAAGTATATCTTTTGAATGATACAGATCAGAATGTTGTATTCACAATTGATGATGCTTCAATCAACGGATATATGATCGATTGCTACTGGGCTGAGTGGCTCCTTCCAGGCACACAGGCACTTAGTGATATCGATTTCTATCCTGAAGATCTTGAAGATATCGATATAGAAGATGAAGATGATATCGAACAAATAGAATTCACATTCCGCGTATACGATGCAGACGATTATTACGCAGATGATATCTATTCAGAAGAGATCACAATTGAAATCGACTAAGTATATGTTGAGAAGAAGAGAAGGATTAAAAGTAACACTACTATGGATGGGGATGATTAAAGATTCCGCGGGGTAAGCGGATAGAAGGTATTAGTAAAAAATGAAATCCGGTATTATATATAGTCTTCGGTAAGATTCCAAGGACTATAATAATACCGGATTTCTTTTTAATTATACGACCACCTCATTGGAAGTTGATTTATCTTTGATAAATCAACTTCTAGAGGTTCTCTTTTAAGAGAACCTCCTTTATCTACGATAATTAGCAGAAGGCGACAAACTCATCGGAAGTCGATTTATCGCAGATAAATCGACTTCCAGAGTTTCTCTTCTTCTTGCCTCACGGACATGAAAATTGTTTACAATTTTCATGTCTAGAGATTCGCTTTATGAAATAAAGTGAATCTCATTCGACATCTGCTAGAGCCTCAATGTCTTCTTCGCCTGTACGGATCTTTACAACCTTACCAACGTTGTAAACGAAGATCTTACCATCGCCGATGTGACCTGTGTAAAGTGCACGTTTTGCAGTCTCGATTACCTTATCTACAGGAATCTTGGCAACTACGATCTCCAGCTTAACCTTAGGAAGAAGTGTTGCATCCATTTCAACACCACGGTATCTTTCGCCGGCGCCCTTCTGAATACCGCATCCCATAACCTGTGTTACTGTCATACCGGTTACACCAAGATCGTTCATAGCTTTTCTGAGCTTGTCATAACGTGAAAGCTTAGCTATGATTACAACCTTATGGATACCGGAATCAGCTTCAGGGTATGTAGGAGCTTTGATAACCTTAACAGATGCATTCTTAAGTGCTTCAGAAGCTTTATCGTATTCCCCGATACCAAGATCTGTATTTTCATTTTCCTCCATCTCCATTCCTGTGATATCCATAATGGAGAAGCCTGCATATGCAGATGAAAGACCATGTTCTGTAACATCAAGGCCTGAAAGCTCTTCTTCTTCAGAAGCTCTAAGTCCAAGTGTAGCTTTGATAACTGCGAAAGTGATAATGATAGTAACTACTGTCCAGGCGATTGTTGCAAACATACCGATGAACTGGATTCCAAGGAGCTTAAATCCTCCGCCATAGAAAAGACCTACCATCTCGTTTCCGTTTGCATCTGCAACGCTATATCCAGGAACAGAATTAGTTGAGAAAAGACCTACTGCAATAGTACCCCAGATACCGTTCATCATGTGTACTGCTACAGCACCAACAGGATCATCAATTCTAAGTACGTTATCAAGAAGCCATACACCAAATACTACAAGAAGTCCTGCTACAACACCTATTACGATTGAACCAAAAGCATCTACTGTATCGCAGGGAGCTGTGATAGCTACAAGACCTGCTAGTGAAGCGTTGAGACACATTGAAACATCAGGTTTACCATACTTGATCCATGTGAAGATCATACATACAACTGTTGCAACTGCAGGAGCGATAGTTGTTGTTACGAAGATGTCACCGAGCTGTTCAAGAGATGTAGCTGCTGCTCCGTTGAAACCATACCAGCCGAGCCAGAGGATGAATACACCAAGAGCACCGATCGGAATGTTGTGTCCAGGGAAAGCATTAACTTTAGTGATCTTACCATTTGCATCCTTAGTAAACTTACCGATACGAGGACCAAGCATCCAGGCACCGATAAGTGCACAGATACCACCAACCATGTGGATACAGTTAGAACCTGCAAAATCGTGGAATCCCATCTGAGCAAGCCAGCCACCGCCCCATGTCCAGTGAGCTTCTACAGGGTAGATAACACCTGAGATAACAGCTGAGTATACGCAGTAAGAAATGAATCTTGTTCTTTCAGCCATAGCACCGGATACGATAGTTGCTGTTGTTGCGCAGAATACAAGGTTGAATACAAAACCTGACCAGTCGAAATCTGCGTAGTGTGAGAAGATATCAAAGTTTGGAAGTCCAACAAGACCAAACAGAGCATCTTCTCCAAGGAAAAGACCAAAACCTATAAGGATGAACATTACTGTTCCGATACAGAAGTCCATAAGGTTTTTCATAATGATATTGCCGGCATTCTTAGCTCTGGTAAAACCTGTTTCAACCATTGCAAAACCAGCCTGCATCCAGAATACCAGTGCAGCACCTGCCAGGAACCACACACCAAATATCTGCGAGTTCACGTAAGATAGAATTTCTTCACTCATAATTATTCCTCCCTAACTGAGCGATGATTGCTCAAACTTTTTTGTATTAAAAAAGCGCTGGTAGAGCATTTAACTCTATCAGCGCCATTGCTGGATTTTCCATTAAATCGGAAGTCGAATTATTGAAAATATCACCTGGAAGTCGATTTATCTCTGATAAATCGCCCTCAATTACCCGGAAGTCGATTTATCTCTGATAAATCGCCTTCCAGAGTTTCTTTTCTCTGAAAAGAAACTCCTTATTCCGAGAAGAGTAAGTCTGCATATACTGGGAATGGCCAGTACTGCTCGTCCACAACTGCCTCAAGTGCATCTGATGCACTTCTTGCCTCGGCCATATCCTTAAGGATTGTCTTATGAAGGTACTTCATAGCCTTATCAGGATCTGCAGGAACCTTGGCAAAATCAGCTTCAAGCTTGCTGCATGCAGCTGCAAGAGCATCTGTAAGTGTAGCAGTATTAGTTGCAGTATTCTTTTCGTATTCAACTACAACACCGGCTGCCTTAAGTGCAGCAGCTCTCTGGCACAGCTCAGCTGTATAAGCAGATGCTGCAGGAAGGATCTGACGGTGAATCATGTCGATCATAGTACGTGCTTCGATCTCGATTGTTGCATTGTAGGTCTCTACGTGGATAGCACCTCTTGCACGAACTTCTTCCTCTGTGTATACGTTGTTCTTTACATACAGATCGATGTTCTTCTTTGATACATATTCAGGAAGAGCATCAGCTGTAGATACAAGGTTTGCAAGACCTCTCTTTGTAGCTTCCTTAACCCATGATGCATCATAGCCGTTACCGTTGAAGATAATTCTCTGATGATCTGTAAAGGTCTTCTTGATAAGCTTCTGAAGATCTGTCTGGAAGTTCTTGCTCTTTTCAAGCTTATCTGCAAACTCTTTAAGCTCCTGAGCCATGATAGTGTTAAGTGCAATGTTAGGACCGGAGATTGACTGTCCTGAACCAAGCATACGGAACTCAAACTTGTTACCGGTAAATGCCATAGGTGATGTACGGTTTCTATCAGTATTGTCCTGAGGAATAGAAGGAAGAACATCAATACCGATCTGAATTGAATGCTTGCCTGATCCCTTGTAGGACTTACCATTGATGATACTCTGAACTACAGCGTCAAGCTCATCACCAAGGAAAATAGAGATGATAGCTGGCGGTGCTTCCTGAGCTCCAAGTCTGTGGTCGTTACCTGCAGATGCTACAGTACATCTGAGTGCTTCCTGATATTCATCAACACCCTTTACGAATGCTGCAAGGAAGAGAAGGAACTGAGCGTTTTCGCCTGGAGTTGAACCTGGTTTGAAGAGGTTCACACCTGTATCTGTAGAAAGTGACCAATTATCATGCTTACCTGATCCGTTTACTCCTGCGAATGGCTTCTCGTGAAGAAGACATACAAAACCGTGTCTGTCAGCAACCTTCTTCATGATCTCCATAGCAAGCTGGTTCTGATCGCAGGCTGCGTTAGCACCTGAATATACAGGAGCCATCTCGTGCTGAGAAGGAGCAACCTCGTTATGCTTTGTCTTAGAAAGAACGCCAACCTTCCAGAGTTCTTCATCAAGATCTTTCATATAAGCTGCAACTCTTGGCTTAAGCTGTCCGAAGTAGTGATCTTCAAGTTCCTGTCCGCGTGGTGGCTTGATACCAAAGAGTGTACGGCCTGTGAGCTTTAAGTCTTCACGTTCGTTATAAAGTTCCTTATCTACAAGGAAGTATTCCTGCTCAGGACCAACCTGTGCGATAACTCTCTTACTCTCTGTATCTCCGAAGAGGCGCAGGATTCTGATAGCCTGTCTTGAAACCTCATCCATAGAACGAAGGAGAGGAGTCTTCTTATCAAGAGCCTGTCCTGAGTAAGAGCAGAA
This sequence comes from Butyrivibrio fibrisolvens, assembly GCF_037113525.1. Taxonomy (NCBI): domain Bacteria; kingdom Bacillati; phylum Bacillota; class Clostridia; order Lachnospirales; family Lachnospiraceae; genus Butyrivibrio; species Butyrivibrio fibrisolvens. The sequence goes on from NZ_CP146963.1 coordinate 368,606, forward strand.
GATTGTAGGAATGCAAAGTGATCCATCTTTAATGAAAGCAAAAGATGTAGGATCCCATGCTGTATATCCTCTTGCTTCGAATGTTGCACGAAGTCCTCCTGAAGGGAAAGAAGAAGCATCGGGCTCACCTCTTACAAGCTCCTTACCTGAGAAGTCCATAACGATCTTACCGCCGCCTGCAGGAGAAATGAAGCTGTCGTGTTTTTCAGCAGTAACACCTGTCATTGGCTGGAACCAGTGTGTATAGTGTGTTGCTCCCTTTTCTACAGCCCACTGCTTCATGGCCTGTGCAATTTCATTTGCAGTAGCCAGGTCAAGTGGCTCCCCGTTAGTGATGCATTTTTTCCATGCCTTGTAAGATTCACCGGAAAGACGTTCTTTCATTGTCTCTTCGTTAAATACATTGCTTCCAAAAAGCTCCGGCAATCCCTTTTCTTCGATCTTCATGATCCACCTCCGTATTTTTAAATTGCTGTTAATGAACTTAAATCAAAAAGGGCGCCAAATGATCCGCTACTTGCGATACCAATTTGGCGCCTTTGCCTGTCAAGTCTTATAAAAATAAGACCCTGTATGCATTTTTGAAATAAAAATGGGCAGTTGGGATATGTATCCCACTGCCCGGCCTCATTGTCGAAACAATTGATAGACAGATAATAATCCCCCAAAAATAATTTGTCAACTAGAAATTTTTAAAAAAATCAAATAAAAAACTTTTGAAAATTAAATTTTTATTTTGTTTATGGGGCTGAAAAGGGCGTATTTCTTTAATAAAATAGCGTTTTAACGGTTTAAATCATCAAAGTATCAGTTTATAATAATGATATTTACGGTTGACAAACCAATTGGTCTGCTGCATAATTACAAAAAATTGAATCGGGTTTATGAATTTTATTTCAATAACTCTAATGGGATAAGAGTCTTAGTTCGATATTTAAAATATAGTTTGAAAATAATAAATATATATGCAACGAGGATGTTGCTCTGCGCTATTTAATTAGTGCGAGCTGCGTCCTCTTTTTTTATTGAATAAAGTAATAAAAATAAGGGAAAAGGGAACAGATTATGTCACAGGTAAACCAAAGTAACTATAGTGATCTTAGTCAAAAAGAGTTTTGGCAGATGGAACATGATGCATGTGGTATCGGTGCTGTCGTAAATATTGATGGCCATACTGACAATAAGGTTTTGGATGATGCTCTTACCATAGTTGAAAAGCTTGAGCACAGAGCCGGTAAGGATGCCAGTGGCAAAGTCGGTGACGGCGTAGGTATTCTTACACAGGTCTCTCATGCTTTTTTCAAAAAAGAAGCCAAAAAGCTTGGGATTAACGTGGGACATGCAAGAGATTATGGCGTTGGTATGTTCTTTTTTCCACAGGATAATCTTAAGAGAAGATTCGCTATGCGTATGTTTGAGGTCATTACAGAAAAAAATGGCCTTAAGTTCCTTGGCTGGAGAAAACCTGAAGTTCATCCTGAGATCCTTGGCGATGTTGCAAGAGACTGTATGCCTGAGATCATGCAGTGCTTCATCGAAAGACCAAAGGATGTATCAAGAGGAATAGATTTTGACAGAAAGCTTTACGTTCTTCGTCGTGAGTTCGAGCAAAGTTCTGATGATACATATATTACATCCCTTTCTTCAAGAACTATCGTATATAAGGGAATGTTCCTTGTATCTCAGCTTAGATTATTCTATGAGGATTTAAGAGATCCTGATTTTGAGACAGCTATTGCGATCGTACATTCACGTTTTTCTACTAATACAACACCAAGCTGGGAGAGAGCACATCCATACAGATTCATCGCCCATAATGGTGAGATCAATACTATAAGAGGTAATAAGGACAGAATGCTTGCAAGAGAAGAGACTATAACATCTTCTCCTCTTGGAAGTGATCTTGATAAGGTATTCCCGGTTATCTCTGCTCAGGGATCAGATTCAGCTATGCTGGATAATACGCTTGAGTTTATGTATATGAATGGTATAGATCTTCCACTTGCAGTAATGATGACCATTCCTGAACCATGGAAGCACAATCATTTCATGGATGATGACAAAAAAGACTTCTATCACTACTATGCAACAATGATGGAGCCATGGGATGGCCCTGCTGCAATTTTATTTACAGACGGAGAGATCGTTGGTGCTACTCTTGACAGAAACGGTCTTAGACCAAGCCGCTATTACATTACAGATGATAACAGACTTATCCTTTCATCTGAAGTTGGTGTACTTGATATAGAGCCTGAGCATATCACTGTTAAGTCACGTCTTCAGCCGGGCAGGATCCTTCTTGTAGATACAAGCAAGAAGAGGATCATCTCTGATGAAGAGTGTAAGCAGTATTATGCAAGCCAGAATCCATATGGTGAATGGCTCGACAGAAACCTTATGCTTCTTAAGGATCTTTCTATTCCTAATAAGAAGATACCTACACATACTCAGGAGATGAGAGATAAGCTCTATAAGGTATTTGGTTATAGCTATGAGGATGTTAAGACAGGCATTCTTCCAATGGCAACTAATGGTATAGAAGCAACTGCTTCCATGGGCCATGATGTACCACTTGCAGTTTTGTCTGAGAGAAGCCAGCCTCTTTTTAACTACTTCAAACAGCTTTTTGCCCAGGTTACAAACCCTCCGATCGATTCACTTCGTGAAGAGATTGTTACTGATACAACAGTTTATGTTGGTTCAGACGGTAACCTTTTAAATGCAAGTTCAGAAAACTGCAGAGTGCTTGAGATCGATAATCCTATTCTTACAGGTGTTGATATCATGAAGATCAAGAACCTGGATCAGCCCGGTCTTAAGTCTAAGGTAATATCACTTCTATATTATAAGAATACACATATTGAAAAAGCACTGGATCAGCTCCTTGTATCAGTAGACAGAGCGTATGCAAAGGGCTACAACATTGTGATCCTTTCTGACAGAGGAGTAGACGAAAACCATGTTCCGATCCCGTCACTTCTTGCTGTATCAGCAGTTGAGCAGCACCTTGTTTCTACTAAGAAAAGAACTGCTGTTTCGATCATCCTTGAAAGCGGTGAGCCTCGTGATGTTCATCAGATGGCAACACTTCTTGGATTTGGTGCAAGAGCAATAAATCCTTATCTTGCTCATGAGTGTATCGCAGAGCTTATTGATATAGGAATACTTGATAAGGACTACCACACAGCGATCGCTGATTACAACAGTGCGATCCTTCACGGAATCGTTAAGACAGCTGCTAAGATGGGTATCTCAACACTTCAGTCTTACCAGTCAGCAAGAATATTTGAGGCTATAGGACTTAGTAAGGACCTTATCGATAAGTATTTTACCGGAACAGTATCAAGAGTAGGCGGAATCGGTCTTAAAGAGATAGGAAGTGAAGTTACACTTCGCCACGATCATGCTTTCGATCCTATGGGTCTTGTTACAGATACCAGCCTTGACAGTATGGGATTCCATAATCTCAGAAGCGGAGATGAGAAAGAGGATCACCTTTATAATCCTCAGACTATCATCGCTCTTCAGCAGGCTACAAGAACTGGTGATTATAACAGATTTAAAGAATATACAGCACTTGTTGATAATGAAAAGCCTCATACACTTAGAGGACTTCTCACATTTGAACATGTAAACAAGCCTATACCGATCGAAGAGGTAGAACCTGTATCTGAGATCGTTAAGAGATTTAAGACAGGTGCCATGTCCTATGGATCTATCTCAGAGGAGGCTCACGAGACACTTGCTATTGCCATGAACAGACTTGGCGGTAAGTCCAATACAGGTGAAGGCGGCGAGAATCCTAACCGCTTTGGAACAGAGAAGTGCAGCGCAATTAAGCAGGTTGCATCAGGTAGATTTGGCGTTACAAGTGAATACCTTATTAATGCAAAAGAGATCCAGATCAAGATGGCACAGGGTGCTAAGCCTGGTGAAGGTGGTCACCTTCCTGGCGGAAAGGTTTATCCATGGATCGCGGAAAGAAGATATTCAACACCGGGTGTTGCTCTTATATCACCGCCTCCGCACCATGATATTTATTCGATCGAAGATCTGGCTCAGCTTATATACGATCTTAAGAATGCCAACAGAAAGGCAAGGATCTCAGTTAAGCTCGTTTCAGAAGCTGGTGTTGGAACTATAGCATCAGGTGTTGCCAAGGCCGGTGCCCAGGTAATCCTTGTATCAGGTTATGACGGAGGAACAGGTGCTGCTCCTCAGAGTTCTATCCATCATGCAGGACTTCCATGGGAGCTTGGACTTGCAGAAGCGCACCACACTCTAATAGAAAGCGGACTTCGTGAAAAGGTAATCATCGAAACAGATGGTAAGCTCATGAGCGGAAGAGATGTTGCGATCGCAGCGCTTCTCGGAGCAGAAGAGTTCGGCTTTGCTACAGCTCCACTTGTAACAATGGGCTGTATGATGATGAGAGTCTGCAACAAGGATACATGTCCTTTTGGTATCGCAACTCAGAATGCAGAGCTTCGTAAGAACTTTAAGGGTAAGCCTGAATATGTTATGAACTTCATGAATTTCATAGCTCAGGAACTTCGTGAGATCATGGCAGAGCTTGGATTTAAGACAGTTAATGATATGGTCGGAAGATCTGACTGCCTCAAGATGAAGGATCATCAGATAACAGAAAGAGCTGAAACTGTAGATCTTAACATGGTCATCGATTCATCTTATGCAAAGGTGCCTGGAAGACATTTTGATCCATCCAAGGTTTTTGATTTCCACCTTGAAAAGACAATTGATGAATCTGTTCTTCTTTCCAAGTTTAAAAAAGCGCTTAATACCGGAGAGGCTACAAGCGTAAGCGTAAAGATAAGCAGTACTAACAGAACAGTAGGAACAATCTTTGGATCTGAAGTTACTGAAAAGTTTGGAGAAAGCCTTCCTGAAGATACCTTTACAGTTAACTGTGAAGGTGGCGGTGGTCAGTCATTTGGTGCATTCCTTCCTAAGGGTGTGACACTCAGACTTTCTGGTGATGCCAATGATGGATTTGGTAAGGGACTTTCAGGAGGAAAGCTTGTTGTAGTACCTCCTAAGGGATCAGTATTCGATTCTTCTAAAAATATTATTATCGGTAATGTTGCACTTTATGGTGCTACATCCGGTAAAGCTTATATAGCTGGTGTTGCAGGAGAAAGATTCTGTGTCAGAAATTCAGGCGCTGTTGCAGTTGCAGAAGGATGTGGTGACCACGGTCTTGAATATATGACAGGAGGACTTGCAGTAATACTTGGATCTACCGGAAAGAATTTCGCAGCAGGTATGAGCGGCGGTATAGCTTATGTTCTGGATGAGCAGCATGATCTTTACAAGAGAATGAATAAGAACATGGCATCTTTAAATGAGGTTACTGAAAAGTATGACATCGAGGAGCTTAAGAATGTTCTTGAAGATTATGTAAAAGAGACAGGCTCTGAGCATGGAAAGAAGATACTTGATAATTTTGAAGAATATCTTCCTCATTTCAAGAAGATAGTTCCTAACGACTATCAGAAGGTCCTTGCAGCGATCAGTAAGTATGAAGAGCAGGGTCTTAAAAGAAGTAATGCGGTTCTTGAAGCCTTTAATGAAATAACACATAAAGGAGCATGATCATGGGCAAGTCTACAGGATTTATGGAATATAAAAGAGTTGATGAAAACTCTGCAAGCGTTAAAGACAGAATAAAGACTTTTAATGAATTTCACAGACATTTAAGTGAAGAGGACAGAAGGCAGCAGGCATCAAGATGTATGGACTGCGGCGTTCCAATGTGCCAGTCAGCTATAAAGCTTAAAGGTATGGTTACAGGATGTCCTCTCCACAATCTTATTCCTGAATGGAATGATGAGATATATAAGGGACATTATGAACATGCTCTTTCAAGACTTTTAAAGACCAGTAATTTCCCTGAATTTACCGGAAGAGTATGCCCGGCCCTTTGTGAAAAGGCCTGCATATGCGGTACGGTAGAAGATTCAGTAACCATTCATAACAACGAACTTTTCCTCATAGAAAAGGGCTTTGAAGAAGGTTACATGAAGCCAAGGATTCCGCTTGTAAGAAGTGGTAAAAAGGTTGCTGTTATCGGAAGCGGCCCTGCCGGACTTGCAGTAGCAGACCAGCTTAACCACAGAGGACACAGCGTAACTGTTTATGAAAAAGATGACCGTGTAGGCGGACTTCTTATGTATGGTATTCCTAATATGAAGCTCCAAAAGGAAGTCATCATCAGAAGACAAAAGCTCATGGAATCTGAAGGAGTAGTATTCAAAACATCTGTTGATGTTGGTAAGGATATTAAGGCTTCTGAACTTCTTAAACAGTTTGATGCAGTTGTTCTTTGTTGCGGTGCTAAGAATCCAAGACCTCTTGCTGCTGCAGATATGAAGAATACAAATGGTATATATTATGCAGTTGATTTCCTTAAGTCAACTACTAAGGCCATCATTGGAAGCGGAGCACTTCTTCAGGATAAGGTTACGCTTTCATCTGCCAAGGAGAATTCCTATATAAGTGCAAAAGACAAAAATGTAGTTATCGTTGGCGGTGGTGATACAGGTAATGACTGCGTAGGAACATGTATCAGACATGGTTGTAAGTCAGTTACCCAGATTGAAATGATGCCATGTCCTCCTACAGTGAGAGCTGCTTCTAACCCATGGCCTGAATGGCCCAAGGTCTTAAAGACTGATTATGGTCAGGAAGAAGCCATCGGAGTATTTGGAAGCGATCCAAGAATCTATGAGACAACTATCAAAGAAGTTATCGCAAAGAACGGAAAGCTTCTTGCAGTAAAGACCGTTAAGGTTAAGTTCGATAACGGTAAACTCGTTGAAGTTCCTGGAACAGAGAACACCATTAAATGCGATCTGCTTCTTATAGCGGCTGGCTTTATCGGTTGTCAGGAATATGTTGCCAAGGACTTTGGCGTAGCTCTTTCAAATAGAAATACAGTATCAACTGCTGACCCTGATCTGTACAATACCAATGTCAAAAAGGTATTTACTGCAGGTGATATGCACAGAGGTCAGTCCCTGGTAGTATGGGCTATCGCAGAAGGAAGAGCCTGTGCTAAGGAAGTTGATGAGTATCTTATGGGATACAGCAATATGTAAGGAAATTTGGCCGATGCCCCTGATATAATCCTCGGGCTACCTTGCCACTCGGAGTAGGGGCTTTGGCTGAACGCTTTGTGATAATCGTAAAATATAAGTTTTATTACGCATTCACATACGATGCCCCTGAACACTCCTCGTACGGATAACGCCCGAGGATTATATCAGGGGCTTTGGCCAAATTTTATCGCAATTTTCTACAAAAGAAGAAGCTAATTAGATATAACAAGGAGGATACTAAAATGTGCACAATACTAGGATTTTGCAGCAGAAGAGCAAAAGAGGAAGTTTGTGAAAATATGCTGCAAAAATGTGCTTCAAGAGGACCGGATATGGCCAGAGTTCAGAGGGTTGAAGAGGGTGTTCTTGGATTTGGAAGATTATCAATTATGGGACTTTCAGAGGCTGGTATGCAGCCTTTTAATCATAATGGCAATACAGTTGTATGTAACGGTGAGATATATGGTTTCAGAAAGCTAAAAGACTATTTAAAAGGTATAGGTTACAGCTTTAAATCTGACAGTGACTGTGAGATTCTACTGCCACTTTATGAAAGACTTGGAACATCCATGTTTTCGCTTCTTGATGCAGAGTTTGCTCTTATCATCTATGATCACAAAAAGAGGACCTTTGTAGCAGCAAGAGATCCGATCGGAATCAGACCTCTTTATTATGGGTATGATAAGGACAGCTGTATCGTATTTGCATCTGAGCCTAAGATGCTCACAGATGTATGCGATAAGATAATGCCATTCCCTCCAGGATACTATTATGAATACGGTAAGTTCATAAAATATGCAGATCCTTCAAGCGTGGAAGGTGAGTATACAGATGGAGATCTTGAGGATATTTGTAAAGGTATACACGACAGACTTGTAAAGGGCATTGTAAAAAGACTTGATGCTGATGCAAATGTCGGATTCCTTCTTTCAGGCGGACTTGATTCTTCACTTGTATGCGGCGTAGCTGCAAAAATTATGGATAAGCCTCTTGAAACTTATTCTATCGGTATGGATATCGATGCTATTGATCTTAAGTATGCAAGAGAGGTTGCTGATTATATTGGAAGTAACCATCATGAAGTTATTATTTCAAGGGATGATGTTATCGATGCTTTAGAGACTGTTATCAAAACTCTTGGAACCTATGATATTACAACTATAAGAGCGTCGATCGGTATGTACCTTGTATGCAAGTGGATACATGAAAATACTGATACAAGAGTAATCCTTACAGGCGAAATCTCAGATGAGCTTTTTGGATATAAATACACAGATTTTGCACCTTCTGCACAGGACTTTCAGGACGAAGCTGCAAAGCGTATCAGAGAGCTTCACATGTACGACGTTCTTCGTGCTGACAGATGTATCTCTGTAAACTCATTAGAGGCCAGAGTTCCATTCGGAGATCTTGATTTTGTAAACTATGTAATGGGTATAGACCCGGAACTTAAGCTTAATACATATGGCATGGGCAAATATCTTTTAAGACATGCCTTTGAAGAAGATGAAGTGATCCCAGAAAACATCCTTATGCGTGAGAAGGCAGCCTTCTCTGATGCGGTTGGACATTCACTTCGCGACGACCTTGTAGAGTATGCAGAGAGCCTTTATACAGATGAAGAGTTTGAAGCGGGCTGTGAAAAATATGACTTTGCAAAGCCTTTCACTAAAGAATCTCTTCTCTACAGAGATATCTTTGAGAAATACTATCCTGGTAATGCACAGATGGTAGCAGACTTCTGGATGCCTAATAAGGAGTGGGAAGGCTGCGATGTAAATGATCCTTCTGCAAGAGTACTTGCAAACTACGGCGCAAGCGGGGAATAATGAGTTTATCTGCGATAAATGAGTTGATCAGAGATCAACTCTGTCAATTGACAGCGCAAGCGCTGCCAATTACCGCGCTATGTGCACCCTAAGGTGTTTACTTATAATTAAGGATCTATTCGTTATATGAGATGGCTTTTTGATCATCTTATATAGGCGGATAGATCCTTTTTGTAAATTCGTTTATTTTGCTATGTTTTTGCCTTTTTCATACTTTAATTTAGCAAGTTCGCGGTGGCAAAATTTTGATGAATAATATATAATATCTCACATATAATTTTGGGGGACGGGGTTATTTTTAGTCTATGAACAGTCAGGATTTAAACTTGATTCAAAGGAAAATTGCAGGTTATCCGGAAAGACTTGGTAAGATGCAAAAGCGCTACGGCGCGGTCTTTGCTCCAAATGCATCGGAGATTTCTTCAGCCATTAAAGGATTAAATGCATATATGTTGCAGTTGCAGGTTAACAAAGGCTCTTTTTTAAAGTTAAAGGAAGAGATAGAAGGCGACGCTGCAAAGCTTGAAGAGATCGAAAAGAGCCTCGACAGGGCAGAGCTTTCAGAATCTGTAAGACTTAGTCTTGTTCAGGTGATGCACGCCAAGGCAACTGCAAGTGATTATGTTAATTCGATAGATGCTCAGCTTGATGTGGCAGCTGTCGCCAAAGAAAAGCTGGAACTTGCCCAGAAGCAAAAGAAAACAATAGATGTAATTAATCTTCTTACAATGATTCAAAAGGGAGATGGATATAGATTATGAAAATAAAAAATGTAGTAAAGAGTGCTTTGGTATTTATTTGCGGAGTAGCAGCGGTTGTAGGTCTTTTAGTTTACTCCAGTGATATGATCATAAATTTTGGAATCGTGATATACAGGATCCTTATGATAGCAGCTATAGTAGTGGCTATTGCCGGAGCTCTTTTTACAGGTATACCTGTTATAAAGTATGTCACTGAAAGAAATAAAAAGCTTCAGGAAGAAGCTAAGAAAAAGGCTGAAGAGGAAGAACTCATCCGAAGAAAGAAGGAAGATGTCAGAGGCCTTGTTAATCAGCTTATTATAGATGAGCCTGACTTTGCAGAGCCTGGACATGTCTTACTTAAGTATATGAATCAGATGGATGAGTTTGTTGAAAGAAACGACAAGCTTTTTACCATAAATGATATGAAAGAGTTTGAGGGTATGAGGGATATCATCTCTCAGGCCAAGAATGCTCTGTACCATAACTGCAGAGGGGCTGTAAATCTTTTTGTGGCTCTTGAGAGTTCAGGAGAATTTAAAGCAGAGTTTGACAAGGTGATAGAAGAAAATGAGGAGCTTATCAAGAATTCACAGAATTTTCTTTTAGAGCTTGCCAGATATACAAATGAACAGAATGAAGATACGGATGCCGTTACGCTGGTCCAGGACTATGCAAGCGCGATCAGTCAGTCTTTAAGGCATACGTATAACTAAAAAGTTCTGTAATTTATAAGAAAAGAGGAGAAAAGATGAGAAAAGGGAAGTTTTTACAGGGGGCACTTGCGCTTACTTTGGCGCTTACAGTCACAGCATGTAATGGCAGCATGACTTCAAATTCAACACTTGAAAATGCGCTTAGCTATGATGATGCTGTTACTGAACTTAATACTTTTGTTAAAAAGATCGACCCTAAGACAACAACAGCAAGACTTGATGTGGATATGGATAATGCATCAGTTGCAGATTCACTTGCTGACATTTCGACTTTTGATCTTGTGCTTGAAGGAAGCGGACAGATCAACATTGAGATCGCAGCTCCGTCAGAATTCAGCGGATCATCCTATCCTGATGAGTGGCTTGTGGCAGTTGGTAAGAAGTTTAACGAAGCCGGTTACACAGTAGATGGCCAGAGCGTTTCTGTTTCTATCAGAAAGATCTCATCAGGTGAGACACTTACTTATATCACTAGTGGCGGATATCAGCCGGATCTCTACATTCCATCCAATGAGATGTGGGGAGATATGCTTGTTTCAAGTGGTGTAAGTGCAACAAAGTTAACTGACAGGATCGCTGGTAATACAGCAGGAATCCTTATGTCCAAGGATGTTTATAATACTTATAAAGAAAAGTACGGTGATGTAACTGTTGATGGTGTTCTTAAAGCGGCTATCGCAGGAGATCTTGTATTTGCTTATACAAATCCGTATACATCTGCAACAGGCATGAACATTCTTTGTTCCATGCTTCATGCATTTGACTCTTCCAACCCCCTTTCAGACAGTGCCGTAGATCAGCTTGTCCAGTATCAGAACAATGCACCGACAGCTGCTTATACAACATCTATTCTTAAAGAATCTGCTGCAAAGGGTATCATTGATGCAATGGTAATGGAGGAGCAGACCTACATTAACACACCTGAGCTTAAAGACTATGTGTACACTCCTGCAGGTGTTCGTCATGATCATCCTGTATATTCTTTTGGCTGGACAGATGATAATGAGCTGGAAGTTGCTAATTTGTTCGTTGAGTATTGCCAGAATAGTGACAGCCAGAATATGGCAAAAGAGAGAGGCTTTAATCTTCATGAGGATTATGTTTCTGAGGATTATGGAATGAGCGGTTCTGATTATCTTTCTGCTCAGAAAGTATGGAAGACCAATAAGAACGGAACACGTCCTACAATTGCAGTCTTTGTTACAGATGTTTCCGGCTCAATGAGCGGAACACGTATCAATGCTCTTAGAGAGTCACTACTCAATACAATGCAGTATATTGATTCAAACAGCTATATCGGACTTGTAAGCTACAGTGACAAGGTTTATATCAACCTTCCTATCGGCCAGTTTGATAACAAGCAAAGAGCATATTTCAGTGGTGCTGTCAAAGATCTTGAACTTGGTGGTCAGACAGCAACATATGACGCAGTACTTGTTGGAATGAAGATGCTTATTGATGCAAGTGAAGAAATTCCGAATGCAAATCTTATGCTTTTCGTTCTTTCAGACGGAGCACAGAATGCAGGCTATGAGCTTAAGAGGATCACTCCTATAGTAGGAGGTCTTGGAATCTCTGTTTATACTATCGGATATGAGATGACTGAGTCAGACAAAAAAGATCTTCAGACACTTTCTTCTATCAATGAAGCAGTTTGCATTGATGCAAGTTCTGATGATATCGTTAACGAACTGCGAAATCTGTTCAACGTTAATATGTAATTGGTTGACAAAACCGGCATTTGGCGAAATAATAATTCGGTGTTAATGATTACATGCTTTAATTTGTTTTCATCTGAATAATGTAAGTATTTTAAAGAAAAGCTGACAAAGGCGCCAGGGATTCTCATTATTTCCTGCACCCTTTGATCAGCTTTTTTGATTTGTTATATGTACTTTTGAAAATCTGTGACTGCCGCGGATTTTATGAAAGAACAATCTGGCAGGCAATATTATAAGTTTTGTAGGAGACTATGATGTTATCAGAAGATCGAATTGGCGAAGAGTGTGGTGTATTTGGCATGTATGACCTTGATGGGGGTGATGTTGCAAGATCCATCTATTATGGACTTGAGTCGCTTCAGCACAGAGGTCAGGAGAGCTGTGGTATTGCGGTAAGCGATACGAAGGGACCTAAAGGAAAGGTCTTTTCCCATAAGGATATGGGCCTTGTTAATGAAGTCTTTACAGGAGAGGATATAGAAAAGCTGGCAGGCAATATAGGTGTAGGCCATGTCAGATATTCTACTGCCGGATCTTCTGTAAGAGAGAACGCTCAGCCTCTGGTTCTTAATTATGTTAAGGGTACGCTTGCCCTTGCTCACAACGGTAATCTTACCAATGCTCCGGAACTTAGGCAGGAGCTTGCATACACAGGAGCTATCTTCCAGACTACTATCGATTCAGAGCTTATCGCTTATCTTATTGCAAGGCAGAGGCTTAAAACCGGCAGCGTAGAAGAAGCTGTTGCTCTTGCAATGCCCCAGATAAAGGGCGCATACAGCCTTGTTATCATGTCCCCCCGTAAACTTATAGGTGCAAGAGATCCCCACGGTTTCAGACCTCTTGTCCTTGGCAAAAGAGATAATGCATATATTTTTGCTTCAGAAACCTGTGCACTTGATACTATTGATGCTGAGTATATTAGAGATGTTGAGCCGGGCGAAATTGTAACGATAACAGCTGACGGCCAGATCCTTTCCAATAAAACAAGATGTATCCCTGAAAAAGAGCATGGGCACTGTATCTTTGAATATATCTATTTTGCAAGACCAGATTCTGTTCTTGATGGTCAGAGTGTATATGATGCTAGAATAAAAGCAGGAAGATTCCTTTACAAGGATGATCCGATAGATGCCGATATCGTAGCCGGCGTTCCTGAATCAGGTAATGTGGCAGCGCTTGGTTATTCCATGGAATCAGGAATTCCATACGGACAGGTGTTTGTTAAGAACTCTTATATTGGAAGAACCTTTATAAAGCCCGGTCAGAAGAACCGTGAGAGTAGTGTAAAGGTTAAGCTTAATGCTCTTAACCATGCAGTAAATGGTAAAAGAGTTGTTATCATAGATGACTCTATCGTTAGAGGTACGACCTCCGACAGGATCATCAGAATGCTTCGCGACGCAGGAGCTAAAGAAGTTCACATGAGAATTTCTTCACCTCCATTCCTGTGGCCCTGCTTCTTTGGAACTGATATTCCTGCCAGAGAGCAGCTCATTGCATATAACAAAAGTATAGAAGATATACGAAAGATAATAGGGGCAGATACCCTTGGTTATCTTGGCCTTAACAGACTTAAGGAACTTGTTGATAATAAAATGTCCATCTGCGAAGGATGCTTTACAGGTAAATACCCGGAAGAGCCACCGACAGATGATATTCGTGGCGAATTTGAAGCTTGATATAACAAGCTTCAAATTCGCCTCAGCTTTTCTTTGGGATATGGTATTATAGTAACTGGCAATTGGTTTGAAAGGGAGGAGAGTCTATGCTTAGAATAGGTATGCTTACAAGTGGTGGTGACTGTCAGGCATTAAATGCAGCAATGCGAGGCGTTGTTAAGTGCCTTGATGCAAGTGGAACTGAAATGGAAATTTACGGATTTCTCAATGGTTATAAAGGCCTTATAAATAGTAATTTTAAGATGCTTACCCCTAGAGATTTCTCGGGACTTCTTACAAGAGGCGGAACTATTCTTGGCTCATCAAGAGTTCCTTTTAAGACAATTCATGAACCTGATGAAAATGGCAAAGATAAGGTTGCATCAATGAAGCAGACTTACTACAAGCTTCAGCTTGATGTTCTTGTAGTTCTTGGCGGTAACGGATCTCAGAAGACTGCTAACCTTCTAAGAGAAGAAGGACTCAACATAATATCGCTTCCCAAAACAATAGATAATGATCTCTGGGGCACCGATATGACCTTCGGTTTCCAGAGCGCAGTTGACGTTGCTACTAACGCGATCGACTGCATCCATACAACAGCAGATTCTCACGGACGTGTATTCATAGTAGAAGTAATGGGTCATAAGGTCGGATGGCTTACCCTCAATGCCGGAATCGCCGGCGGCGCAGACATCATCCTTATCCCTGAGATTCCATATGATATAGATAAAGTAATAGAAGCTATCGAAAAGCGTGCTAAAAACGGTTCAAGATTTACAATCCTTGCAGTTGCAGAGGGTGCTAAATCCAAGGAAGATGCCAAGCTTTCTAAGAAGGAATATAAAAAGAAACTTTCAAATTATCCCTTCCCATCTGTGTCCTATGAAATCGCCGATCAGATTCAAAAGAAAACAGGCCGCGAAGTAAGAGTAACTGTCCCCGGCCACATGCAAAGAGGAGGCGTCCCTGACCCTTACGACAGAGTATTCGCAAGCCGCGTAGGCGTAGAAGCCGGTCAACTCATATTGAAAAAAGAATACGGCTACATGATTGCCTACAAGAACCGTGAGATGGTTAAGGTTCCACTTAAGGATGTTGCCGGAAAACTCAAAGAACTTCCGAAAGATGCAAGCATCATTAAGGAAGCTAAAATGCTGGGAATCTGCTTCGGGGACTGATGGCATAGAAATGTTAATTCCTCTATGGTGAGGAATTAACGCAATTAGTTAAAGGTGAACAAGGTTTCAAATTAGTGTGTTATAATATAGCTTGAATATTCCTGAGGATGGCAGTTAATAAATGATTTTCTTGTCTTTGAAAATTATATTAAATTCAAGAGCGTGATAGATGGAATAATATATTCTGTTTGGGATTCATCTGCCCCCGCGAAGCGAGTTTATGAATCCCGGAATATATTATTCCAGATATCATGCCTAGTTACAGGACGTAGCTAGACATGTTTAGAAATACATGGATGTATTTCTATGTCGGTGAATTTTATATAATTTTCACGACAAGAAAATCATTTATTAACTGCCATCCTCAGGAATCTCGACAACCTTCATTAAAAACGAAAAGGGTATACCCAGATGCCATACGTAGCTTTATATAGAAAATTCCGTCCTCCGACATTTGAAGATGTCAAAGGTCAGGATCACATTGTAACTACTCTTAAAAATCAGATAAGATCGGACCGCGTAGGCCATGCATACCTTTTTTGCGGAACCCGTGGAACAGGTAAGACATCAGTTGCCAAGATACTGGCACGTGCCGTTAACTGCGAGAATCCCGTAGATGGTAATCCTTGCGGCGAGTGTGAGAGATGCAAGGCTATAGCTGAAGGCAGATGCGTTGACGTAGTTGAGATCGATGCTGCTTCCAACAACGGTGTCGATAATATCAGAACCATCATTGATGAAGTTTCTTATTCTCCAACTATGGGCAAAAAGAAAGTGTACATCATCGATGAGGTTCACATGCTTTCTACAGGAGCTTTCAATGCACTTTTAAAGACTCTTGAAGAGCCACCGGAATATGTGCTTTTCATTCTGGCTACTACTGAAGTTCAGAAGATACCGATCACTATTTTATCCAGATGCCAAAGATATGATTTTCATCGTATTACTATAGATACTATAGAAGGAAGACTAAAGGAAGTTACTGAGAGTGAAGGTATAAATGCGCAGGAGAAGGCGCTTCGTTATATTGCAAGGGCAGCAGATGGCTCTATGCGAGACTCTCTAAGTCTTCTTGATCAGTGCGTTGCTTTTAACTATGGCGAAGAGCTTACTTATGACAAAGTTCTTGGAGTTCTTGGCGCTGTTGACACAGCAGTATTCGGACAGATGTTTGAAGCACTTCATGATGCTGATGCTAAGAAAGCGCTTAATATTCTTGCTGATGTAGTCATTCAGGGTAGAGAGCTTTCACAGTTTATAGCTGATTTTGTATGGTATCTTAGAAATTTGATGCTTGTATCAACTTCTGATAATGTTGAAGATGTTGTTGATATTTCTACAGATAATCTTAAGGTCTTAAAAGAGCAGGCAGACGGATGCGATATAGATACGATAATGCGTTTTATAAGCGTATTTTCAGAGCTTGAGGCAAGTTTGCGTTTTGCAGCTCAAAAGCGTATTCTGATTGAAATGGCTCTTATAAGGATATGTCGTCCGCAGATGGAAGGTGCATCTGACGAAGGACTTGCTAGCCGTGTAAGAGCGCTTGAAACAAAGGCCAGAGAATCTGATGATATAATCAGAAAGATCAAAAACGGTCAGATAGCTGTGGCTTCATCTGCGAATGTTGCAGGAGCTGAGTTTTCAAAAACTGTAGAAGCCAAGAAACTTGACAGACCTATTCCTGAAGATATCAAGGCTGTTGTTGACGGATTTGACCGCTTTCTTGGTGGAATGAAGGATTCTGCACTCAAGATAGCAATGAGGACAGACAGACCAAGGCTTTCACTTGGTGCTGACAATACTCTTCAGATGGTATTTAGTACAGGAATTCAGGGTTCACTTGTTGAATCACAAAAGAGTACTCTTGAAAATGAGCTTGCAGAAACTTTTGGCAAGGACATAAAGGTTGAGATAAGAAACCTTGCAAAAGGTGAGCAGTTTGAGCAGTCTTATGTGGATCTTGAAGCTATTAAGTCTGCTATTCAGTTCGATGTTGTGACAGAAGACGAAGTGAGTCATCCGGCTGATGAGCAAAGAGAAGATAGTACTGATCAGGAAGCTGTGGTAGCTTCTCAGACAGATGCAAGATCAGAAGCAGATGCTTCTAAAGAAGATATATCTGCTGAGATGGATATGGCTTCTGAGAGTACATATGAGGATATTGCTCCTGATTTTGTTCAGGATATGAGCCCCGAAGATGATGGTAGCTCTTTTGAAGAAAAGGATGAACCTGAAGAGGACGTCTGATATTATGTGGTAAATAGAACATAGGATTTTTTCATATGTCTTTTTATAAAATGGATTTTACGGAGGTATTAATTTATGAGTAAGCGTGGAGGTTTTCCCGGAGGAATTCCAGGTAACATGAATAATCTGATGAAGCAGGCACAGCGTATGCAGCGTCAGATGGAAGAGAATCAGAAGGAACTTGAGAATAAGGAGTTCACAGCTAAAGCAGGTGGCGGTGCTGTAGAAGCAACTGTTACAGGATCTAAAGAGCTTAAGGCTATTAAGATCTCTCCTGAAGCTGTTGATCCTGATGATGTAGAAATGCTTCAGGACCTAATCGTTGCCGCTGTTAATGAGGCAATGGGTGAAGCTGATAAGGCAAATGCTGAGGCTCTTGGTAAGATGACAGGTGGTCTCGGAGGACTTGGCGGCCTTGGCGGAGGATTTGGATTCTAATGGATCTGTATAGCGGCCATGTTAACAAGCTTATTGAAGAGCTTGCTTCACTCCCCGGAATAGGCGGGAAGTCAGCGCAGCGTCTGGCGTTTTATATTATAAATATGCCCAAAGACCGCGTCGCAAGACTTTCAGGTGCTATCAACGATGCCAGGGAGAATGTTCATTACTGTAAGAAGTGCTGTACTCTTACAGATGGGGATCTGTGCCCTATCTGTTCGAATGACAGCAGAGATCAGTCGACGATTATGGTCGTTGAGAACTCAAGAGATCTTGCAGCATATGAAAGAACAGGAAAATATAATGGTCTTTATCATGTACTCCAAGGGGTAATATCACCGATGCTTGGTGTGGGCCCTTCAGATATAAGACTTAAAGAACTTATACAACGTCTTCAGACTGAAGATATAAAGGAAGTGATCCTTGCGACAGGCTCAAGTCTTGAAGGCGAAACGACAGCTATGTATGTGAGTAAACTGGTGAAACCCACAGGCATCAAGGTTACGCGTATTGCAAGCGGCGTACCTGTTGGAGGGGATCTGGAATATATTGATGAAGTGACACTGTTACGTGCACTAGAGGGAAGGACCGAAGTATGAGCGTAAAGAGAGAATTTGTAGGGGAAACAGACAAGGGACAGGCAGTATATCTTTTCCATATTACTAATAAAAATGATATGGAAGTTACAGTCCTTAATTATGGTATCAACATTCAGAATGTCTTTGTAAAAGACAATAATGGCAACAAGTGCGATGTAGTTCTTGGATTCGATGATCTTGAGGGCTACAAGGACAACAAGCCTACACTTGGATCAACTATAGGACCATCTGCTAACCGTGTTGAGGGTGGTAAGTATACTATTGCAGGTAAGGAATATCATCTTCCTCTTAACGAGAATGGTATAAATAACCTTCACACAGATTTTGACAATGGTTTCCACAAGACTGTATGGGACAGCGAAGAAGGCGATAATCTTGTAAGATTTACCTATAAGGCTAAAGACGGAGAGCTTGGCTTCCCTGGAAACCGTGAGTTCACAGTTGAAGTTTCACTTTCAGATGATAATGAGCTTACACTTCATTATCATGCAGACAGTGATGCAGATACTCTTATAAATGTAACTAACCATACATATTTCAATCTTGGTGGAAGCGGAAGCGGCAAGATTCTTGGTCACGTTCTTCAGCTTAACTCCCACTACTTCACACCTGTTAAGGATAAAGGTTCTATTCCGTCAGGTGAGAAGCGCGAAGTTAAGGGAACTCCACTTGATTTCACAACTCCTAAGACAATTGGACAGGATATCAATTCTGATTATGAGCAGGTTGCACTTGCAAATGGTTATGATCATAACTTTATTATCGACGGCGGCGTTGATGAAGTTGGAAATGCTACAGGACAGATGCGTGAGTTTGCTATAGTAACAAATCCTGCAACAGGAATCACAATGCATGCATCAACTAACCTTCCGGGATTCCAGTTCTATTCTGCTAACTTCCTTAAGGATCTTGTGGGTAAGAATGGATATGAGTATGGTCAGTATGATGGACTTTGCCTTGAAACACAGACATTTCCAAATGGAGTTAATACTCCTTCATTCCCAAGCCCTGTATATGGACCGGAGCGTCCATATGATGCTGTAACAGTTTATAAGTTCAACTAATATAGTTGATCTTATGATCTGAAATTATCTACTGATTTGGTATTATACTTGCTGATATGGAGGACTGATGGCAGAAGTCAGAAACTTTAGAGATTACAGCAGATATTTTAGAAATTCAGATGCACCGGACGAAGATGCCGGTGCATCTTTTTCCAGAGAGCCATCTTATCAGGAAAAGATAAGAAATCACAGACTTATAGTTTTTTACAGAACTATTTTTCTTCTGATAGTATCAATATCCCTGATAGTATTTATTTATATGAACTGGCACAATAAGGTGTATTCGGAGTCACGTGTACTTAGCACTACCTCTCTTACCGGAATGTCAGGTGTTACAGTTATGCCTCTTGGACAAAATATCCTTAGATATAGTAAAGATGGTATCAACTGTTTGTCTGCGGATGGAAGAGCTCTTTGGAATATGACCTATGATATGCAGTCACCTGTAGTGAGAATCTGTGGAGAAACAGTTGCTGTAGGTGATTACAATGGCAATACTATCTATGTAGCTAACTCAGAAGGAACACTTGGAAGTTTTGGAACGAATCTTCCTATAAGAGATTTCTGTGTATCTGAGCAGGGCGTTGTTGCCGTAATACTTGATGATGATGACATTACCAGAATTAAACTTTTTGATACTTCCGGTAAAGAGCTTGCGGCCATAAAAGCAACTATGGCTAACAGTGGATACCCTACAAGTGTTTCCATATCTCCTAATGGAGAACTGCTTGCGGTATGCTATCTGAAAGAGGCAAGCGGATCTATGCAGACCAGAGTTACCTTTTTTAACTTTGGAGCTGTAGGTCAGAATGAAACGGATAATATGGTTAGTTCTTTTAAATATGAAGATACGATCATCCCTTATGATGTCTTTTTGAATGCATCTACCAATATGGCGGTATCTGATAAGAGTATTATTTTTTACAAGGGTGAGGATGTTCCTAATGATCCTGTGGTAAGTGACATTGGTGAGAGTGAGATCATGAGCGTGTACAATAGTGACTCATACGCAGGCATCGTTAGCGCGGGAACAGCAGAAGAAGGTGCGTATAAACTTACGGTTTATAATACATCAGGTAAGCAGATCCTGGAAAAATACTTTGATCTTGCTTATACAGATCTGTTCTTCTCGGATGATCAGTTCGTTATATATAACGACAAGCAGTGGCAGCTTTATGGTATAGATGGAACTCTTCGTTTTGAAGGAGAGTTTGATGAAAGTATCAGAGCCATTATCCCGGGACCAAGCAGAAGCAGATTTACGATCGTTACATCTGATTCACTAGATCAGATAGAGCTCAGATAGTCGTACATAGAAATGCATCCATGCATTTCTGGACATGTACTGATTACATCCTGTAATCTGTACATAGAAATGCAAAGTCATGTGTCTTTAATGATGAAAGGCACATGACTTTTTTGTTGCCTTGTATCTCAAAACATTGACAATGTAACGGAATTGCGATAAACTCGAAAAAGTAAGGTTATTAGTTCCAACAGATTCACTGTTAATCAATTTTCCAGACAACTACAATTATAGAAACAGCCTTGCTGCTTGCAGGGTGAGCAGATGCATGGGAGGAATCCATTATGGCAGAAGAGAGTAGCACACAGGTAAGACCTACAGCAACTATCAAATCTATTGTTAAAGCAGCTGTTATAGAGCAAAGCGAGAAGGCAGCAGCACTTGCAAAAGATGCTGAAGCTAAGAAACAGGAAGTTGGTGTTAAGGTTGTAGAAGTTAAGAATATAGCAGCTAAAAAAGCTGAAGACGTAAAGGATGCAGCAGTAAAGAAAGTAGAAACAGCTAAAAAGGATACAGAAAAAAAGGCAGAAAAAGCTAAGAAGACTGTAGCCAAAACGGCTAAAAAGGTAGAAAAAGCTGCTGACAAGAAAGTGAAGGAAGTAAAGAAAGAGGCAGCTAAGACTGCAAAGAAAGTTACAAAAGATACTACAAAGAAGGCAGCAGCTGCTAAAAAGACTGTAGCTAAGAAGGCTGAGACAGCAAAGAAGGATGTAAAAAAGGTTGAAAAGACAGTAGCTAAAAAAGCAGAGGCAACTAAGAAGACTGTAGAAAAGAAAGCTGCTGTAGCTAAGAAAACAGTAGAAAAGAAGGCGACTGTAGCTAAAAAGACAGTAGCTAAGAAAGCTGAGACAGCTAAGAAGACAGTAGCTAAGAAGGCATCTGTAGCAGCAAAGACAGTTGCTAAGAAGGTGGCTGATGTTAAGGCTGCAAATGAGCCTAAGGTTAAACTTGTTCTCCAGTACAGAGACTATGATGTTGAGCAGAGCGTTCTTTTAAAGAATGCAAAGGCAAGCCTTGGCAAGAAGTATGATGAGCTTAAGAAACTGGATCTTTATGTAAAACCTGAAGAAGGCAGAGTTTATTATGTAGCAGACGAGCAGCTTGGAAGCTTTGATCTGTGATCTAAAAAACGTTATTAAATTGCCCCATATCTTTTTTTATTATATGAAGGAGCGTAGATTCTATATGGATTTGCGCTTCTTTATTTTTTCTTTAGACTTTTTTAGTTATTAGTTGGTTGACATGGAAGTTTATAAGTGATAATTTAACGTATGTAAGATATTAGCACTCAAGTCGAGTGAGTGCTAACACCGGATAAGAAGAGGTAATCATTTGGAACTTACAGAGCGTAAGAAAACAATTCTAAATGCAATCGTCCGTAATTATCTGGAGACCGGAGAACCGGTTGGAAGCAGGACGATTTCCAAGTATACGGATCTGAATCTTTCATCTGCGACAATTCGCAATGAGATGTCTGATCTTGAAGAAATGGGGCTTATACTTCAGCCACATACTTCAGCAGGCCGTATACCTTCTGATCAGGGCTATCGCATTTATGTTGACGATATGCTTGCTGAGAAGGAGAAGGAAGTTGACAGCATGCGTGAGATGCTGCTGGACAAGGAAGAGAAGCTTGAGAATCTTCTTAAGCATGTAGCGAGACAGCTTGCAGACAATACTAATTATGCAACCATGATCTCAGCGCCTTCCATGAGCAAGAACAAGCTCAAATTCCTGCAGATAAGCCGAGTTGATAGCGATCACCTTCTTGCTACCATAGTTCTTGAAGGTAACCTTATCAAGAACAAGATGATACCGGTTGAAGAAGAGCTTGATGATGCAACGATCCTGAAGCTGAACATGATCCTTAATACGAATCTTGGAGGCATATCGGTTGAGAATATCAACCTTGGCCTTATTGCAGCACTTAAAGCTCAGGCGGGTATACACTCGGAGATTGTCGGACATGTCATAGATGCAGCAGCTGAATCCATCAGAGCTGATGAAGAGCTTGAGATATATACAAGTGGTACTAATAACATTTTAAAGTACCCTGAGCTTTCAGATAATCAGAAGGCAAGTGATCTTATCAATACATTTGAAGAAAAGCACGATCTTACAAGTCTTGTTGAAAGCTCTTTGAATGCTACTGAGCATGGTATTCAGGTTTATATAGGAAATGAAATGCCTATAGCTACCATGAAGGACTGCAGTGTTGTTACAGCAACCTATGAACTTGCAGAGGGTATGAGAGGTACGGTCGGTATCATAGGACCTAAGCGAATGGACTACGACAAGGTTGTATCTACTCTTAAGAAGATGATGCATCAGCTGGATGATCTTTATAAAAAGAACGACTAGCTATTTTCACATAAATAATAGTAATAAAGGAGAACCAACTTGAGTCAGGAAAAGGAAATCAAAAAAGAGCAGGAAGCAGTAGAAGACGCTCTTAATGAAAATGAAGCTGTTAACGAGGCAGCTACAGAAGAAAATGCTGAGGCTCAGGCCGAAGGCTCTGAAGATTCTTCCAAGGAAGCTGAAGAAGAGAGCAAGGAAGAGGGTAAGAAATCTCTTTTTGGAAAAAAGAAAAATCCTCTTCAGGATAAGCTTGATGACATGACAGACAAGTACAAACGTCAGCTTGCTGAGTTTGAGAACTTCCGTAACAGAACTGAGAAAGAGAAAGCTCAGATGTTCGATGCAGGTGCAGGTAATGTACTTACTAAGATACTTCCGGTTGTAGATAACTTCGAAAGGGGTCTTGCAGCAGTTCCGGAAGATAAGAAAGATGATTCTCTTGTTCAGGGATTTGACATGATCTACAAGCAGCTTATTAAGACACTTGAAGACATGGATGTTAAACCTATAGAGGCTCTTGGTAAGGAGTTTGATCCTAACCTTCACAATGCAGTAATGCAGGTTGAGAGTGAAGAGTATGAAGAAGGAATCGTTGCTCAGGAGCTCCAGAAGGGCTACACATATCACGATACAGTAATCCGTCACTCAATGGTGGCTGTTGCTAAATAGAAAGAGGCTTGACCCAAAACGGTTATAGCTTCAGGAGAACGTTGACAGATATAAACATCTCCGAATTCCCAAATGGGATAGATTAAAAATCAAGATGAAATAGTTATGGAGGTAATTAACTATGGGTAAAATTATTGGTATCGACCTTGGTACTACAAATAGCTGCGTAGCAGTCATGGAAGGTGGAAAGCCTACCGTTATCGCAAATGCAGAAGGCGCTAGAACAACACCTTCAGTTGTAGCTTTCACAAAGAATGGTGAGAGACTTGTAGGTGAGCCTGCTAAGCGTCAGGCTGTTACAAATGCAGATCACACAATCTCTTCAATCAAGAGAGATATGGGTACAGATAATGGCCGTAACATCGACGGCAAGAAGTACTCACCAGAGCAGATTTCAGCTATGATCCTTCAGAAACTTAAAAAGGATGCTGAGGACTATCTTGGAGAGTCTGTATCACAGGCAGTTATCACAGTTCCTGCATACTTCAACGATGCTCAGCGTCAGGCTACAAAGAACGCTGGTAAGATCGCTGGTCTTGAAGTAGAGCGTATCATCAACGAGCCTACAGCAGCAGCTCTTGCTTATGGTCTTGATAACGAGAAAGAGCAGAAGATCATGGTTTATGACCTTGGTGGCGGTACATTCGACGTATCTATCATCGAGATCGGTGATGGCGTAATCGAAGTTCTTTCTACAAACGGTGATACACACCTTGGTGGTGACGATTTCGATAACAGAATCATCAACTGGATGGTTGAAGAGTTCAAGTCAAGAGAAGGCGTAGACCTTTCAGGCGACAAGATGGCTATGCAGAGACTTAAGGAAGCTGCAGAGAAGGCTAAGAAGGAACTTTCTTCTTCTACAACAACTAACATCAACCTTCCTTTCATTACAGCAACAGCTGAAGGTCCTAAGCACTTTGATATGGATCTTACAAGAGCTAAATTCGAAGAGCTCATTCATGACCTCGTTGAGAAGACAGCAATCCCTGTACAGAACGCTATGAGAGATGCTGGTCTTACAAACGCTGACCTTGGTAAGGTACTCCTTGTTGGTGGTTCAACACGTGTTCCTTGCGTAGTAGAGAAGGTTAAGCAGCTTACAGGTCAGGAGCCTTCCAAGAACCTTAACCCTGATGAATGCGTAGCAGTTGGTGCTGGTATCCAGGGTGGTAAGCTCAATAACGAAGCTGGTACAGGAGATATCCTTCTTCTCGATGTAACTCCACTTTCACTTTCTATCGAGACAATGGGTGGTATCGCTACAAAGCTTATCGAGCGTAATACAACTATTCCTACAAAGAAGAGCCAGATCTTCTCAACAGCAGCTGATAACCAGACAGCAGTTGATATCAACGTTCTTCAGGGTGAAAGACAGTTCGCAAGAGACAACAAGTCACTTGGTCAGTTCCGTCTTGATGGTATCCCACCAGCAAGAAGAGGTATGCCTCAGATCGAAGTAACATTCGATATCGATGCTAACGGTATCGTTAACGTATCTGCTAAGGACCTTGGTACAGGTAAAGAGCAGCACATCACAATCACATCCGGCACAAACATGTCTGATGATGATATCGATAAGGCTATCAAAGAGGCTCAGGAATATGAGGCTCAGGATAAGAAACGTAAGGAAGGCATTGATGCAAGAAACGAAGCTGATTCCTTCGTATTCCAGACAGAGCAGGCACTCAAGGATGCAGGCGACAAGATCGATGCTACTGCTAAGTCAACAGTAGAGGCTGATCTCAGCGATCTTAAGGCTACTCTTGAAGCTACTAAGGATAAGGAACTTACTGACGAAGAGATCGATAAGATCAAGACTCAGAAAGAGAAACTTATGACAGATGCTCAGCAGCTCTTCTCAAAGATGTATGAGAACATGCAGCAGCAGGCTGGCCCTCAGGCTGGTCCTGGACCTGATATGGGCGGAGCAGGCGCTTCATCTCAGGGAGCAAATAATGATGACGTAGTTGACGGAGACTACAGAGAAGTATAATGTATAAAGGTCGGTGATTTTTATACGACTTCTTACAGACGCAGGTATTTGCGTTTGTGATATGGATCTATGATTATAACCCCGAGCTGCGGATTTCGCAGCTCGCGGGTATTTTGCGCTAAGGAAAAGGTATTATGGCAGATCAGAAACGCGATTATTATGAAGTTCTTGGAGTCGGCAAGGGCGCTTCGGATGATGAGATCAAAAAAGCATACAGAGTACTTGCTAAAAAGTATCATCCTGATATGAATCCCGGTGATTCTGCAGCAGCCGAAAAATTCAAGGAAGCTTCTGAAGCATATGCGGTACTTTCAGATCCTGAGAAGAGACGCCAGTATGATCAGTTCGGTCATGCAGCATTTGAAGGCGGCGGAGCAGGATTTAACGGTGGCGGATTTGATTTCTCCGGTGCTGATTTCAGTGATATATTTGGTGACATATTCGGTGAGTTCTTTGGCGGCGGTAGAAGCCGTGGAGCACGTTCCGGACCTGCAAAGGGAGCTAATATACGTGCCAGTGTCAGAATTACATTTATGGAATCAATCACAGGCACTGAGAAAGAACTGACTCTTAATTTGAAAGATCCTTGCCCGACATGTAAAGGTACAGGCGCTAAGCCTGGAACAACTCCTCAGATGTGTCCTAAGTGCGGTGGTAAGGGACAGGTTGTTTTCACACAGCAGTCTCTTTTCGGAACTGTACGTAATGTTCAGACATGTCCTGACTGCGGCGGCTCAGGCAAGATTATTAAAGATAAATGTTCTGATTGTGGCGGTACAGGTTATAAGACAAGCCGCAAGACGATCAAAGTTACAATTCCTGCAGGAATTGATAACGGACAGAGTGTTCGTATCAGAGAAAAGGGTGAACCTGGTATCAACGGAGGTCCAAGAGGCGATCTTCTTGTAGAGGTACTTGTATCAAGTCATCCTACATTCCAGAGAGAAGATTATGATATTTTCTCAGTTGTAGAGATGTCATATGCTATTGCAGCTCTTGGTGGATCCATCGTGATCGATACTGTTGATGGTAGAGTAGTATATGATGTTAAGCCTGGAACTCAGACAGGAGCAAGAATCAGACTTAGAGGTAAGGGTGTTCCTTCTCTTAGAGATAAGGATATCAGAGGTGACCACTATGTTACTCTTGTAGTTAAGACTCCTGAACGTCTTTCCAAAGAGGCCAAAGAGCTCCTTACTAAGTTTGATGAACTTACAGGTGACAGCCTTAATGAGGCAGAGAGACTTACATCGGATGGTTCTGATGATAAGGACGGCAAAGACAAAAAGAAGAAAAAAGGCTTCTGGAATAAATAAAGATAACTTTTTTGGGGGTGTCGCACAAAATAGCGGCACCCTCTCGTTATTAATAGCTTCACGGGTTCTGTAATTGGACTCTTAAGCTGAATTCTACTTTACTGCAGGAGATGAGGCATTTGCCATGATATTTACCTGCAAGCTCCTGAATGATCTTAAGACCATAACCGTGACTTACCTTATCCTTTTTGGTCGTGGAAATAAGATTTCCGCGTATATGGCGCTGTACAAGCACAGGATTGATTACGGAAATAGTAGTAAAGTTGCGTGTTCTGACTGCTTTGACATTAATATAAGGATTTTCAATGTTTTCACAGGCTTCCAGCGCATTATCAAGAGCATTGGCAAGAATGGAGCATATATCAGGGGCAGGCATATTGGTAAGCCCTGCCAGTGATCCTTCATAGCCAAAGGTAATGCCCTTTTTGTTTGCAATCTCCATTCTGCTGGCCAGGATTATATCAGCAATATTATTGCCGCTAATAGGAACAGGAGCGGCAGGAAGGCTGGCAGTAAGATCTTTAGTATATTTTTTGATTTCATTGTAATTACCGTCTTCAGCCAGTGTTTCGATTATTGCCATATGTTTTTTGAGATCATGTCTCTTTTTCCTGATCTCATCTTCTTGCAGCTGGAGGTTCTGCATAGCGTCCAGCTGAGTCTGCAGATAGGTCATATGAATTCTTGCAAGTGTCTCATTCTCAAGACGGATTCTTTTTTCAAACAAACTGTAAATATAGAATACAATGCAGCTGACATATGCTATAGGCAGGAAGAACCTCCAGAACATATCAGCAAATCCCAAATAGTCGCTTGTTGCGAATAACATAGCACACAGCGCCAGTATCAGCATTGTAAGGCAGAACAGTATCATTGCCAGCGCGATTTCTCTTAACGTAATATGAAAGACCAGTCCTTTCTTTTGGGAAATGATGTGTATTGTCACAAGAATCAGTATGATAGTCAGGTCTGTAATGACATCAGAGAGTTTCAGTGTCAGGTAAAAGCAGGAAAATGAATCATCCACATACGGGAATACTGTCGTGAAAATATATGACGGCATTATTGAAAAAACGGTATATAAGAAAAAAGTCGGAATGGTCAAAAGAACATCCGTAAGCTTAAGTGAACTAAGCCCCAGAATAGTCAGATATACCATTGCAAGGACCATGATCATATAAAGTGATGGTATTGGTATGAAAATATTCGTTATGAATAAAACAAGAAAATAGGACGGGAAGAGCAGATACAGCCTTTTTCCTGAAATATCAAGATGCCCCCCGCAGAAGTACTGGAGGAGCAATATAAGTTCAGTGCAGGCTATAGCATTTGAAATTGCGGCAATTACATAAGGGCCAAAAAGATCAATGATATGGAGATTCATAATTAACCTCATGTCGCGAGCAAAGCGAGTGACTAATGGTTCAAACTGATGGAGCTCGCGTCATCAATTTGGGTTTAAATGTGGAACACTTTCAAGCTTAACCTCGTACTTATTCTCCTGAAATAAATGCATTGAAGGCAGATTCAAAGTCCTTGTATCTGCGCCTGCTAAGAGCCAGTGTGTTTCCATTATCAAGTGTTATGTGTGAAGAATCATACTGCGAGATTCTCTCAAGATTAACAAGAATACTGCGGTGTATTCTGCAGAAATGCTGCCCGGAAAGTTCTTCTTCAAAATCAGTCAGGTTCTTTCTGACAGTTATAGAATCATCATCCGTATAAACAGCTGTATCCTTGTTGTTGGCTTCTATATAGAGAATATCAGCAGTGTTTAGAATCATTGATCCAAATGATGCATCGATACGAAGTAAGCGCTTTTTCTTACTGCGAATTTCTTGTCGGATGCTTTCGAGGGTGTCTGACAGAGATTTTTCATCAATAGGTTTTATCAGATATCTGAAAGCATTGACTTCGTAGCCTTTGGGAGCGGAAGAAAGGTCGCTTGTCAGATATATAATGAAGCAGGTCGAATCATAGGTACGGATCTTCTTGCCAACTTCGATTCCGTTAAATGGCTCCATGATAACATCGCAAAAGATAATATCGAATCTTTTGCCAAGTGAATAATCCTCAAGAAGCTTATTGGGATCAGTATAAGTGAAAAGCTCAAAGTTCATTTCTTTCCACAATAATTTGTATAAGCTGTCGACGAATATCTGTTCGTCATCAAGTATTGCTACCCGCATATTTAGTTCCTGTATAAGAAAAGCCTAAGATAAACAGTAATATTATAACCGTTCGCACCGGATTTTCAACCACTTACGAAAAAATAGAATATACATTGAAATATCTGCATAAAATGGATGCATAAATGTACTACAAGTATGAAAGCTGTAGAACAAGGAGGAAGAGTATGAAAGCTAACGAAGTATACACTAAGACACTGAAATTTGCATGGATAAAGCTGGGAATGGGTTTGGCTACGGTACTTTTGTCAATCATTCTGTTCGCGATAGTCATGGGGATAAGCGTGCTGATGGAAAGTGAAGAAGTTGGAATGATCGGACTTTTAATCTGGTTTGCAGGAACACTGCTTATAAGCTACATAATAAACACCTATTTTGGATATCTTGTTAAAGCAGGGCATGTTGCAGTAATCGCTGAAACCTTCAGAACCGGTCAGGTACCTGCAGATGAAGTAAACTATGGAATCAGAATGGTTAAGTCAAGATTTGCTACAAGCAACATTTATTTTGTTCTTGACAGACTTGTAAGCGGGGCTGTTAACCAGCTTCAAAGTGCAGTAGGCAAGGTGGAGAGCTTCCTTGATTTTGTTCCCGGAATGAGCATAATAGCGGGATTTGCCAAGAGCCTTATCAGAATCGGACTTGGATATGTAGATGAATGCTGCCTTGGCTACACGTTCTATAATAATCAGCAGAGTGCATTCAAAAGCGCAGCAGATGGCGTAGTTATCTATTTTCAGAACTGGAAGACACTCCTCAAGGATGCAGCCAAGGTATCTCTTATTGTGATAATCGGAACAGTAGTAGCAAGTATATTACCTGTTTATTTATTTGTATTATTGTTCAAGGCTCTTGGCTGGTTTACTTTTATAGGATTTGTTGTGGGTGTCATAGTTGGCTGCGTTGTAAGATATGCATTTATAGACAGCTATATCCTTGTAAGAATGATGAGCTCATACATGCAGGTTGCACCTACAACTGTGATATCATTTGACTTATATGGCAAGCTCAGCAGACTTTCAGGTAAGTTCAGGGAACTTTGCAAGCGTGCCGGAAACGAGATCAGTAATGTCGGTATGAATAATCCATATCCCGGCAACATGGCAGGTTGACTCGGTATGAATGATCCATATTCCGGTAATATGGCAGGTTGATATATACAAACATCTTCAAACTTTGCATTATCGTTTGTTGTGCGTTAAAATGGGCTGAGAAGAAGGCTTTTTTGTCAGGATTAGTCTTAATGACACGTAACAGGTTTTAGATGAGGTTTTAACGTATGAAATGGATGAGGTTTAGAATTCGCACAAATGAAGAGGCTGAAGATGTCATTATCAGCGAGATGGTTGATATAGGCCTTACAGGTGCGCAGATAGAAGATAAGGTGCCGCTTACAGCTGCAGAGAAGGAACAGATGTTCGTAGATGTTGTTCCGGAGCAGGAGGATGATGGAATCGCTTATCTTAATTTCTTTGCAGAGCTTGCAGATGATAATACTCTGACAGTTACAATACCGGACGAGGATGCCGAGGATACATCTGCATCTGATGGAACAGGTGATGTATCATATCAGATGGAAGCTGCAGGTGGTAAGCAGGTTAAGAAGACTCCTGAGCAGCTTCAAAAAGAGATAAGGCAGATACTTGATGGAATCAGTCAGTACATGGATATAGGAGATGGCACTATCTCTGTTGATGTTACTGAAGATATAGACTGGATGAATAACTGGAAACAGTATTTCCACAAGTTCATCGTAGATGATGTTCTTATTATTCCTTCCTGGGAAGAACCATCCGAAGAGGATCTTGAAAAGACAGACAAGATATTCCATATAGATCCTGGAACAGCATTTGGTACAGGTCTTCACGAGTCCACACAGCTTTGCATCCATCAGCTTGGCAAATATATTACACCAGGCTGCGAGGTTCTTGATGTAGGAACAGGAAGCGGAGTACTTTCAATTCTGGCTCTTATGTATGGCGCCGGCCACTGCGTAGGAACAGATCTTGATAAGGGTGCAATTCCTGCTATAGCAGAAAACCTTGAAGCTAACGGATATACAGATAAGGATCTTAAGCTTATCATCGGCAATATCATTGATGATAAGAAGGTACAGGATGAGGTCGGATACGAAAAGTATGATGTTGTTCTTGCTAATATCCTTCCTGTAGTTCTGGTACCGCTTGCTCCTGTAATAGGTCAGTTCATGAAGAAGGGTGCAGTATTTATCACATCCGGTATCATGAATGAAAAAGGAGAAGAGGTTGCAGCTGCCCACAGAGCAGCAGGCTTTACAGATATTGAGATGATACACCAGGGAGACTGGGTATCTGTTACATCCAGAAAAGCATAAATGACAGTTTTTACATGGCCATACTTAATTTAAGGTATGGCCTTTTTAGTGTTAAGATATATCATGAGATGAAAATTGGATTCACTAGAAGGTTGAAAATGGCATTAGGTGATTCGTTATTGCTATAATGATGTATTATAGAACTGTAATTATTCATGATTTTTTTGGGAAAAAATTAAGGAAAGACAAAATATGTATCATTTTTTTGTAGACAAGGAACAGATAGACGAAGTCGATAAGACTCTTATGATAGAAGGCGATGACTACAATCATATAGTCAATGTCCTTAGAATGAAAACAGGCGAAGAGATATCCGTAAGTACCAGAGATGGCGATGGCAAGGAATACCGCTATGGAATAGAAGAGATCGCAGACGGCAGCGTTATTTGTAGGCTTCGTTTTGTAAAGGAAGATGATATTGAGCTTCCGTCTAAGATATATCTTTTTCAGGGGCTTCCTAAAGCTGACAAGATGGAACTTATCGTTCAGAAGGCGGTTGAACTTGGCGTATATGAGATCATTCCTGTCGCTATGAAAAGATGTATCGTTAAGCTTGATGAGAAGAAGGCTAAATCCAAGGTGGCACGCTGGCAGGGTATTGCAGAGGCTGCAGCCAAGCAGAGTAAAAGAAGCATTATCCCAAATGTACATGCGCCTGTAACCTATGGCGAAGCAGTGCAAATGGCAGCTTCTATGGATGTTAAGCTTGTACCTTACGAACTTGCCAAGGGTATGGATGAGACAAGGGAGCTTATTTCTTCTATAAAGCCTGGTCAGAGCGTAGCTATTTTTATAGGGCCTGAGGGCGGTTTTGATGATGCTGAGATTGATAAGGCTCTTGCGGCAGATATGAAGCCTATAACTATGGGACGCAGGATACTTCGCACAGAGACAGCCGGATTTACTATTCTTGCATGGCTTGGGTATATGTTGGAAGGCGGGAGTTGATCGGAGATCAACTCCGAGAATTGGCATCGCGGGCGCTGCCAATTCCAACCATTAGTCACTCACTTTGTTCGTGACATTAGGTTAAAAACGAGTAAAAAGGCAGACTTTACTTTTTGAGATATATTGGTTATACTCTCGAAGGTAATTAATTTAGAATATTGCGATAATTTTTGGAACTGGAGCATTAAATAAAATGGAGTGTTATCTTGATAACTCCGCAACAACACGTGCTTTTGACGATGTAGCACAGCTTGTTGCAGATACAATGACAAAAACGTACGGTAATCCGTCAAGTATGCATCACTATGGCAAGGTTGCTGAGGATATAGTTAAGAAAGCCAAGAAGCAGATAGCAGCAACTCTGCATTGCAATGAGAAAGAGATTTTTTTCACATCAGGTGGAACAGAATCTGATAATATGGCCCTTATAGGAGCTGCAAGATCCAGAGAAAAAGAGGTTGGTAAGCATCTTATCACATCTTCTGTTGAGCATCCTGCAATTCTTGAAACAATGAAATATCTTGAGAAGCAGGGCTTTGAAGTTACATATCTTCCTGTTGATAAGAATGGTCAGGTAGGAGTAGATGATCTTAAGAATGCTATAAGACCAGATACGATCCTTGTAAGTATAATGCTTGTTAATAACGAAATCGGTGCACTTATGCCGATCGAGGAATGCGGAAAAGTAATAAAGCAGGTTAATCCAAAGACATATTTTCATGTTGATGCAGTCCAGGGCTACGGTAAGTTCCACATAAATCCTTCAAAGATGGGAATCGATCTTATGTCTGTGAGCGGTCACAAGATACATGGACCGAAGGGCACAGGCTTTTTATATGTCAAAAACGGCGTAAGGATCGTTCCGATAAATTATGGCGGAGGCCAGCAGCAAGGTATGCGTTCAGGAACAGAGAATGTTCCGGGAATCGCAGGACTTGGAAGAGCTGCTGAAGAAATATATGAAAACCTTGACAGTCATGTTGAGACTATGCGCGAGCTTAAGAGCTATTTTATAAAGGCTGTATGTGATAAGCTTCCTGATGTCAGTGTAAATGGTAAGACAGACAGTGACTGCGCTCCGCATATAATCAGTCTTAGCATTAAAGGAGTAAGAGCAGAGGTTTTACTTCATGCGCTTGAAGATAAGGATATATATGTTTCTGCAGGAAGTGCATGCTCTACTAATCGTCCGCATGTAAGCGACACACTTAAGTCTATTGGACTTGATAAAGAGCTTCTTGATTCAACTCTTCGTTTTAGCATGTCTGTATTTACAACTAAGGAAGAGATAGATCATACAGTAGAGGCACTTGAGTCAGTTGTTCCGATGCTTAGAAGATATTCACGTCAGTAAAAAGTTATATAGACAGGATATCAAGATTTACTATTTATAGTTATAATCAGATAATTACGATCATTGATAAATTCAATCACATGGATAACAGAAAGAGGTTAAGATGCAGTATCACGCATTTATATTGAAGTATGCCGAAATCGGCTTGAAAGGTAAAAACCGTTACGTGTTCGAAGATGCTCTTATGCGTCAGATTAAGCGCGTACTTGAAAAGTGCTCAGGAGAATTTGAAGTTACAAGAACAGCAGGACGTATTTATGTTGAAGCTGAAAATTATGACTTTGATGAGACGGTAAAGGCTCTTCAGACTGTATTTGGTCTTACAGGAATCTGTCCGGCAGTAACTGTGGCAAGAGATGAAGACGGCAAGCTCCCCACACCGGAGAAACTTGCTGAACTTGTTTCAGGCTTTATGGGCGACGTATATCCTGATAAGCACAAATCTTTTAAAGTTCAGGTTCGTAGAGTTGATAAATCTTATCCTCTTGATTCAATGGAACTTGCAAGAGACCTTGGCGCAGCTATACTTGAATCTCATCCTGATTTTACTGTTGATGTACATAACCCTGATATTCTTCTTCATGTAGAGCTTAGAGAGAAGATCAACATGTATTCAGAAGTTATCCCGGGGCCTGGTGGAATGCCACTTGGTACAGCAGGAAGGGCTATGCTCCTTCTTTCTGGCGGAATCGACAGCCCTGTTGCAGGATATATGATCGCTAAAAGGGGTGTAGAGATCGAAGCTGTATATTTCAACGCTCCGCCATACACATCAGAAAGAGCTAAGCAGAAGGTTGAAGACCTTGCAAGAGTTATTGCAAAGTATACCGGTAAAGTTAAGCTTCATGTTATCAACTTTACTGAGATCCAGATGTATATTTATGATAAATGCCCTCACGATGAGCTTACTATCATTATGAGAAGATACATGATGCGTATTGCAGAGATGCTTGCCAAGAAGTCTGACTGTATGGGACTTATCACAGGAGAATCCATAGGACAGGTTGCTTCACAGACAATGCAGTCACTTCTTTGCACAAACGCTGTCGTAGAATCTATGCCTGTTTACAGACCTGTTATTGCATTTGATAAGCAGGATATAGTAGATATCTCTCTTAAGATCGACGCTTACGAAACTTCAATCCAGCCTTATGAAGACTGCTGTACGATTTTTGTAGCTAAGCATCCTGTTACTAAGCCAAGGCTTGATATCATTGAGGATCACGAAGGAAATCTCCGCGATAAGATCGATGATATGGTAAAGAAAGCTATAGATACAGATGAGATAATTGAAATCACTGCATAATACAAAAAGGCTCTGGAATAAATCCAGAGCCCTTGAACTAACCATTAAAAATTGTAAAACCTAAAATTATTAGGTTTTACCTTTCACCCACACAATATCTGCGCATTGATACTCAGATCATGTAAGGCTTTAAAACGTTGAGAACTTCGTCAACGCCGTCTTCTGCATGGATATTCAGATCGATCGGTTTAGACAGATCGAGTGAGAAGATGCCCATGATTGACTTTGCATCGATAACATATCTGCCGGAAACAAGATCAAAATCATAATCATATTTTGTGATCTCATTAACGAATGATTTTACCTTATCGATAGAATTAAGTGAAATTTTAACTGTCTTCATTGCGCAAATACCTCCTTCTTTTCTTAATGATAAACGAGAGGATAGGATTAGTCAACGTCAAAACACCGAAAAAAAAGGAGTTAGTTAGTGAAAAGTGTTGCACTTCACAACCTTGGATGCAAGGTTAATAGCTATGAGCTGGATGTAATTGAACAAGACCTTAAGGAAGCAGGCTATGAGATCAGGCCTTTTGATCAGCCTGCAGATATCTATATCATTAATACATGCACTGTTACTAACATTGCTGACAGGAAAAGCAGACAGATGATACACCGCGCCAAGAAAGAGAACCCGGGCGCTTTGGTAGTTGCAGTAGGATGCTATGTCGAGACCAATGAAGATAAGGTCAAGATGGATGAATGTATAGACATTGCAATCGGTAACAATAAAAAGAATCAGGTAGTAAGTATACTGAAAAAATACCTTGAGGATAATGGAAATTCATCAGATCAAAATGATACTGATGTAGTTTCCAATAAAAATAAAAATGTTTCCATGGAAATGGATCCATCCATCAAAGTCGGAAGCAAAGAAAAGACCGAATATGAAGAGATGAAGCTTGAGCATGCACCTGAGCATACAAGGGCATATATCAAGATTCAGGATGGCTGCAATCAGTTCTGTTCATACTGTCTTATTCCTTTTGCCAGAGGAAGGATAAGATCAAGGCAGCAGAAGGATGTAGTATCAGAGATACTGGGACTTGCAGCACTCGGGGTTAAAGAGGTAGTAATAACAGGAATCCATATAAGTTCATATGGCCTTGACAGAGAAGGTTCAGAGCTTTTAGATCTTTTGAAAAAAATACATGCTATTAAAGGCATAGAGAGAATAAGACTTAGCTCTCTTGAGCCGAGGATCATAACCCCTGAGATGGCTAAGGCAATGGCATCTATGCCAAAACTGTGTCCGCATTTCCATCTATCACTCCAGTCGGGTTGTGAGAATACTCTTAAGAGGATGAACAGACATTATACTGCGCAGGAATACTACGATGGAGTAAAGCTCCTTAGAGAGGTTTATGACAGACCTGCGATCACAACAGATGTAATAGTAGGATTCCCGGGTGAAACCGAAGAAGAGTTCGAGGAGTGCCGTGCATTTTGTGAGAAGGTCAATTTCTACGAGATGCATGTATTCAAGTATTCAATTCGTAAAGGTACTGTTGCTGAGAAAATGCCTGATCAGTTAACAGATCGCCAGAAGTCAGAAAGAAGTGATGTGCTTCTAGATATGACAGCGGCACAGTCAAGAAAGTACAGAGAAAGCTTCATAGGAGAAAAGGTAAAAGTTCTGTGGGAAGATGTTCAGGACATTGGTGGCAAGTTATATATAACAGGCCATACAGAAAGATATGTAAGGCTTGCCATGGAGATAGGTGATAAGGATAAAGAGAAAGAATTATCCGGAACTTTTGCAGAAGGAATCTGTACGGGCTTTTTGACAGATGATATCATGCTCATGGCATAATCATAATAAAACGCAGTAGATATGCCGTTTTGCTAAGAGCGGTATATGGTGACGATGATAGCGTAAGTTGCATAGAAAACGGCATTAGGTTAAAATAATATTATCTATACGGTTTTTGCGCACACATAAAGTGCAGAAAGGATGCTTATGGCACAGGATCTTGGACATACACAATTTTTCAAAGTTGAGACACCTCAGGAAACTGCAGTTGGTAAGATACTGGAAGTTGTTTATGAAGCTATGGTCGAAAAGGGATATAATCCGGTCAATCAGATAGTGGGATATATCATGTCCGGTGATCCAACATATATAACCAGCCACAACGGCGCCAGAAGCTTGATCAGCAAAGTAGAGCGTGATGAGCTTGTTGAGGAAATGCTGACTCAGTATATTCACAACAATAACTGGGATCAGAAAAAGTAATTAGCGGAAGGATTAATTAAGCAGTATGAGATATATGGGACTTGACTATGGGTCGCGTACCGTTGGTGTAGCCATCAGCGATATGCTGCTGTGTACTGCACAGCCCAAGGAGATAATACGTCGAAAGGAAGAGAATAAGCTTAGGAAGACCCTTGCACGTATTGAGGAACTCATAGTAGAATATGGCGTCACAGAAATCGTGCTGGGACTTCCTGTTAACATGGATACAACAGTAGGTGAACGTGCGCAGATGGCTCTTTTGTTCAAGGAGAAGCTTGAAAGAAGGACCGGACTCCCTGTTCATATGCTTGATGAAAGACTTACAACCGTAGAAGCGGACGAGATAATGGATGAACTGGGTATAAGAGGACGTGATCGCAAGGATCATGTTGATATGATCGCTGCCGAACTTATACTTCAGGATTATCTGGATAATGTGGTTAATAAAACTCAGAGTGATAAAAACTGAGAGGTATTGCTTTAATAATAGATAAATGGAAAAGAATAATTATGGAAAAGATCACACTTAACATTGATGGCGAAGGATCACATGATTTTTATGCACTTGAGCAGACAGTTGTGGCTGGTAAAACATACCTTCTTGTAACTGATTCTGAAGAAGGTGATGGAGAAGCTCTTATTCTTCGTGATGATTCTGATAGCGAAGATGCTGATGCTCTTTATACTATAGTGGACAGTGATCAGGAACTTCGTGCTGTAGGACAGATTTTTGTAAAATTACTTGATGAAGATGGTATAGAACTCGATTTATGATCTTGTGCTTACTTTTATTCATATATAAAGGAGAGGACGACTGACAATGGGAGATCATAAAAATGTGAACCAGGAATCATTCAAGGGCATGTTGCGCGAGAAAGGACTCAAGGTCACGAATCAGCGCATTTATGTACTTGAAGCTCTGCAGGCGTCCAGGAAACAGCATCTTACTGCTGAAGAAATTTATAACAAGGTGAAAGCAGACCATCCGGAGATTGGATTGGCAACTGTTTACAGAACAATACAGGTACTCAGGGAGTTACATCTTATCGATCGAATCAATTTTGATGATGGAAGTGAGAGGTATGAGATCTCGGATCAAAAAAGATCCAAAGGACACCATCACCACCATCATCACCTGATTTGTGTCAAATGTGGCAAAGTCTTTGAATTTAAGGATGATATGATGGAAGGGCTGGAAGCCTCCATTGCCCAAAAGACCGGCTTTCAGGTTATCGATCATGAGGTCAAACTCTACGGTTACTGTAAAGAATGTGGAGGAAACACTGATTGAAGAAACAAAAAAATACAGATAATGCCTCGAAGCTGCAGATCATCCCTTTGGGAGGTTTGGAGCAAATTGGTATGAACATTACTGCCTTCCGTTATGAAGACAGTATTATTGTTGTGGATTGCGGTCTGTCATTCCCTGACGATGATATGCTGGGAATTGACCTGGTAATCCCTGATGTGACCTATCTTCTTGATAATATTGATAAGGTCAAGGGTTTTGTTATAACCCACGGTCATGAAGACCATATTGGAGCACTTCCGTATATTCTTAAAGAGGTTAATGCTCCTGTATACGCTACAAGACTTACGATGGGTCTTATTGAGCATAAGCTTGAAGAGCACGGACTTATGCGTAACACACGCCGTAAGGTCGTTAAGTTCGGCCAGTTTATAAACCTTGGAGATTTCAGGGTTGAGTTCATCAAGACAAACCATTCTATAGTTGATGCAGCTGCACTTGCTATATATTCACCTGCAGGAATCGTGGTTCATACAGGTGACTTTAAGGTTGACTATACTCCTGTTTATGGAGATCCTATCGATCTTCAGAGATTTGGTGAGATTGGTAAAAAAGGTGTACTTGCCCTTTTATGTGATTCTACAAATGCTGAAAGACCCGGATTTACTGCATCAGAAAAGACTGTTGGTGCTACTCTTGATGCTCTTTTCCGTGAACATAAGAAATCACGTATCATAGTTGCGACCTTTGCAAGTAATGTCGACCGTGTTCAGCAGATCATAAACGCAGCCTACCAGTATGACAGAAAGGTTGTCGTAGAAGGCCGAAGCATGGTCACTGTCATTGATATTGCCCAGAAGCTTGAATGTATCAAGGTTCCGGATAATACACTTATAGATATTGATGAGCTCAAGAACTATCCTGACAATAAGCAAGTTATAATTACAACAGGCTCGCAGGGTGAGTCCATGGCTGCTCTTTCACGTATGGCTAACGGACAGCACAAAAAGATATCTATTAAACCAGGAGATACAGTTATTTTCTCTTCAACACCTATCCCAGGTAATGAGAAGTCTGTAACTAATGTTGTAAATGAACTGATGATGAAGGGCGCTCAGGTTATTTTCCAGGACGTACATGTATCAGGTCACGCTTGCCAGGAAGATATAAAACTGATATATAATCTTGTTAAACCAAAATATTCAGTTCCGGTGCATGGTGAATATCGTCATCTTACAGCACAGAGACAGATTGCACTTAAGCTTGGTATCCCTAAGGAGAATACATTTATCCTTAAGACCGGTGATATTCTTGAGATGGATTCGACAAGTGCAAGAATACATGGTAAGGTTCCTACAGGAGCAGTGCTTGTTGATGGAATCGGAGTTGGTGATGTAGGTAATGTCGTTTTAAGAGACCGTCAGAGACTGGCTCAGGATGGTATAGTTATAGCTGTTCTTGGAATCGATAAGGGTAGTGCCCAGCTTGTATCAGGGCCTATGATCGTTTCAAGAGGCTTTGTATATGTCAAAGAGTCTGATGAACTTATCGAAGATGCAACTGACCTTGTACTTGATGAGGTTACTGAAGCTCTGTCCAGAGGTATAACTGACTGGCCTAAGCTCAAGAATCTTGTTAAGGATATTCTCAGTGAGTTTATCTGGAAAAAGACTAAGAGAAGACCGATGATTCTTCCGATCATCATGGACAACTAAGAAAGAAGCTATTATGAACAAAAAAGAAGTAGGTATTTCCATTACCAGTGCAATAATCAGAGTTGTATTACTGATAATATTTTTATTCCTCCTGATAAAGTATTCAAAGGTTGCTTACAGCTATGGCCGTGGAATATTTAATCAGACTCCTGTATCCACTGGAGAAGGCGAATACTTTAATGTCACAATACTTGAAGGCGAGACTGTATCAGAACTTGCAGATGCTCTTGAGGGGGCAGGCCTTATAAAGGACGCATTCCTTTTCAGGATCCAGGAATATTTTTCTGAATATCATGGATTAGAACAGCCCGGAGTATATACTCTTTCAACAGCCATGACGCCTGATGAGATGCTTGCCATAATCTGTGCTAATGCAGATAAGGGCGATTCAGAGTCCGGCTCAGGTGAAGTAGAAAGCAATATATCTGATAACGTTAACGTAGAAGATAATTCATCAGGTACAGGAGCAGCCGAAGGCGAAGATATGGGTAGCGAAGGCGAGGATACACCTTCAGAAGGCGCTGAAGGTGGCGAAGGAGAAGATGCACAGTAATGACGGACCGCTTTGATGAAGAAGCTCTTATGGCCATAGATCCCGAAAGGATGAGGGAGTTTATATGTGCCATGGACAAAGGGAATGCCGAATATCTTGATAAGCTTGAAAAAGAGGCTATTGAAGGAGATGTTCCCATTATAAGAAAAGACACACAGTCTCTTCTTAAGTTTTTGCTCAGCTTGACGCATCCTTGTAATATCCTGGAAGTCGGAACAGCTACAGGCTTTTCAGCACTTCTTATGGCGGAATATTCGGATGCAGATACCACTATCACAACGATTGAGAAGTATGAAAAAAGGATACCTATTGCCAAAGAGCACTTTAATTTATTTGACAAGGGAAAGAAGATAACCCTTTTGGAAGGGGATGCTGCAGACGTACTTAAAGAGCTTAATGAAGGATACGATTTTGTATTTATGGATGCAGCCAAAGGCCAGTACGAGAACTTCCTTCCGGAAGTTATGAGAGTCCTGAAAAAAGGCGGATTACTTGTTACAGACAATGTTCTTCAGGATGGAGATATAGTTCAGTCCAGGTTTGCTGTTACAAGGCGTAACAGAACCATACATGCCCGTATGAGGGATTATATCTACAATATAACCCACAGAGAAGATCTTCAGACGGTCATTCTGAATACGGGAGACGGAGTTACACTTAGTGTAAAGACCAAGTGATCTGTGTTATTCGTAGTTTTGTTTTATTTAGAAAGTGTTAATTAAATGAAAGAAGTAAAGAAACCTGAATTACTGATACCTGCCAGCAGCCTTGAAGTTTTAAAGACTGCTGTTAATTATGGAGCTGATGCCGTATACATTGGCGGAGAAGCTTTCAGCCTTCGCGCTAAGGCGAAGAATTTCTCTAAAGAGGATATGGCAGCAGGAATTAAGTATGCTCATGATCATGGCGCACATGTTCATGTAACTGCTAATATCCTTGCTCATAATTATGATCTTAAGGGTGCAGAAGAGTATTTTCATGAACTTAAGGAACTTGGACCAGATGCTATGATCATCGCTGATCCGGGTCTTTTCATGATGGCAAGAAGGATCTGTCCTGAAATAGAGATTCACGTATCAACTCAGGCTAACAATACTAACTATGAGACATATAAATTCTGGCATAACCTTGGCGCAAAGCGCGTTGTTGCTGCCAGAGAGCTTTCTCTTGCAGAAATTAAAGAGATCAGGGCTAATATTCCTGATGATCTTGAGATAGAATCATTTATCCACGGAGCTATGTGTATCTCCTATTCAGGCAGATGCCTTCTGTCCAACTACTTCACAGGACGTGATGCCAATCACGGAGCCTGCACACATCCATGCAGATGGAAGTATGCGGTTGTTGAAGAGTCAAGACCCGGAGAATATCTTCCTGTATATGAGAATGAGAGAGGCACATTTATCTTTAATTCAAAAGATCTGTGCATGATCGAGCACATTCCGGAACTTATCGATGCAGGAATCAATTCCTTCAAGATCGAAGGACGTATGAAGACAGCCCTTTACGTAGCTACAGTTGCCCGTACATATAGAAAGGCAATTGACGATTATCTTGAATCAGAAGAGAAGTACCGTGCTAATATGCCATGGTACCAGGATGAGATCGCAAGATGTACATATCGTCAGTTCACAACAGGATTCTATTTTGGTAAGCCATCTGATGAATCCCAGATCTATGACAGCAATACATATGTAAACGAATATACATATCTTGGAATAGTTGACAGCATTAATGATAAGGGACTTGCCCGTATTGAGCAGAGAAATAAATTCTCAGTTGGCGAGACCATCGAGATCATGAAGCCTGATGGAAGAGATATTGAAACGGTTGTAAAAGCAATCTATGCAGAGGATGGAACATCCCAGGAGTCTGCACCTCATCCACAGCAGCTTATTGATATTGAACTTGATACAGTTCCTGAAGCAGGTGATATTCTTAGAATTCACGCGCCTCAGAATGGAAATCTGCGCTAAATAAAAGCGCGGATTTCCGAAAATAAAAAATCGTTAAAAAAACTGTTGACATAAGTGGTAGAAGTGCGTATACTTTTATCTTGTCGATGGGCTATCGCCAAGCGGTAAGGCAACGGACTCTGACTCCGTCACTTCGCAGGTTCGAATCCTGCTAGCCCAGCTAAATTTAAAAGCTCTACAGTTATTTGACTGTAGAGCTTTTCTTTTTTTATGTTTTTCCTGTATAATGAAATAAGTGTTGCGTCTTGATAGACGTATCGTGATTAAAAAACAAGGAGAGTAATTTAATGAGAGGGAACAACAGATTTGTTGCAGGGGTTAAAAGGGGCGTATGTGCACTGCTTTGTACAGCACTGGTAATTGTGTCTATGATGTACACAGATAAGGCTAGCATAACAGCACATGCAGATGGTTTTGTATCACTTAGCGCTAGCATAAGTGGTTCAAATGTCATTATTAAGGCTACGACTTCAAGCGTTCCGGCAAGTTCAGATGGATTATATCATCTGTATGCACAGAACGTTTATGATACAGGTGTTACAGGAACACAGGTTGCAACTGCAGCAGCAGGAACATCTGCAACTTTTACAGTTGCACTTAATAACAATACTGCAAACTCAATGCTCTACAAGAAATTCGTAGTAGCAACATCCCAGGGCGGAGTAATGACTCAGGTTAGTAATGCAGCTTATATTACAAATCCTGAGGCAATAGCTACACATACAGTAGCAAGAGTTCAGGCAGGTAAGAAGGGAATCATTCCTGAGTCTACAATGATCCATTCAGGTGATATCGTAACTCTCGGAATCGATCAGTGCTCATATAACCTTCTTATGTCACAGCTCCTTAATAAGAGCGGAGCTCAGATCACTTACAATTACAACGGTAAGACATATTCATTTAACGCAGGAACAGTTCAGGCTTATGACTGGCTCATTTCCATGTTTAAGCAGAACGGAATATCCTGTACAATGGTTCTTCTTAATGACTGGCATGCCGACCTTACATCTATCAACCCTCTCTCAAGATCAGCAGGACATTCATATTATGCATACAATGCAGCAGATCAGGCAGGTGTTGAGCTTCTTGCAGCTATAGGTTCATTCCTTGCTTCAAGATACAGTAACCAGGGACTTGGACAGATCGATAA
This sequence comes from Butyrivibrio fibrisolvens, assembly GCF_037113525.1. Taxonomy (NCBI): domain Bacteria; kingdom Bacillati; phylum Bacillota; class Clostridia; order Lachnospirales; family Lachnospiraceae; genus Butyrivibrio; species Butyrivibrio fibrisolvens. The sequence goes on from NZ_CP146963.1 coordinate 412,600, forward strand.
CTTCGTAATCGGTAACGAGATCAACGCAAGATATCTTTGGAACTACATGTCCAACGTTGATGCTACAACTTTTGCAGTTCAGAATGCCAATGCATTCCGTGTATTCTACAATGCGATCAAGTCACAGAATGCTAATGCTAACGTATATACATGTATTGACCAGATGTGGGCTAAGACCAACGAGCCTAACAAATATTATGCAGGAAAAGATTACCTTGATCTGTTCAATTCCTACATTTCATCAGAAGGTAATATCAACTGGTCACTTGCTGTTCATCCATATGATGTACCTCTTACAAACAGCTATGCATGGGCTAATTCTTCCAAGTATGTAACACATGATATTTCTTCACCATATGTTGCTATGGAGAATATTGAAGTAGTAACAGACTACATGTGCACACAGGGACTTAGGGCTCCTAACGGAGAAGTAAGATCCATCATCTGCAGTGAGGTTGGATACAGCTCACACGCCGGTGAAGCTATTCAGGCAGCAGCTATTACTTATGCTTATGAAATTGCCATGAATAACCAGCACATAGATGCTTTTATTTATAACAAGCAGATGGATGCATCTGCAGAGCTTGCTCAGGGTCTTGCACTTGGACTTGTTACACAGGGCGGTGCTCATAAGCAGGCATATACATATTATCAGAACCTTGACGGTGCTAATGCTCAGCAGTATATAAATGCTGCAGCAGCTACTATTGGTGTAACTGATCTTAACTCGATCATTGTAAAGAGATAATTATAATTATTTAATTTGACGGAAAAACTATATGTATTGTTTTAAATCTAGAATCAGATATAGCGAGATAGACTCTCAGGGCTTCCTATCTATGGAGGCCCTTATGAATTATTTTCAGGATTGCTCTACATTCCAGTCGGAAGATGGCGGAATTGGAATCGATTATCTTGGTGAAAGAGATCAGGCATGGGTCGTAAACTCATGGCAGGTCGATGTTTCGAGATATCCCAGACTTGGCGAAAAAGTTATAATCGGTACGATTCCATACGAAATAAAAGGCTTTGTCGGATGCAGAAATTACTTCATGGATACGGAAGATGGTGAAAGACTTGCTGTCGCCAATTCTGTATGGGCTCTCATCAATATAAAAAAAGGCGGGCCCGTCAGGGTTACTCCTGATATCCTTGAGGGATACCCAATAGAAGAAAAACTGCCGATGGAGTATCTGCCCAGAAAGATTTCTTTTCCTAAAGAAGGAGATATCAAAAAGGCAGAGAAGATACCGGTTCAGCCTTATCATCTTGATACTAATCAGCATGTAAATAATAATCAATATATCAATATGGGTATGGGCGTTATAAGATCGCTCGAGGATAATTGTGAGGTTATGCCCACTGTCCAAAGGCTCCGCGCAGAATACAGGATGCAGGCACGTCTTGGAGATGTGATATATCCTGTCTGCTGCACAAACGCAAATGAGAGCGGCATAGTCCATACAGTTTCACTTGGTGATGAAGATGGCAAACCCTACTGCATTATAGAAGTGACCCAAAAGGATGTATCAGGTTCCGGAAAGGAGGAACATAATGTTTAATTTAGGTGAAAAACAGACTCTGGTGGTTACCAAGAAAGTTGATTTTGGCATATATCTGGCTGAAGAGGGAACTGACGGAAGCGAAAGAGTCCTCCTTCCCAAAAAACAGGTTCCAAAGGATTGCAAACTTGGAGATAAGTTAGAAGTATTTCTTTATAAAGATTCTGATGACAGACTTATTTCTACATTAACTGAGCCTAAGCTTATGCTGCATCAGGTAGGAAGACTTACAGTAACTGATGTTGGAAAGATAGGCGCTTTCATGGACTGGGGACTTGAAAAAGACGTACTTCTTCCCTTCCATGAGCAGACCAGGAGAGTCAGAAAGGGCGAGGAAGTTCTGTGTGCTCTATATATAGATAAATCAAGCCGTCTGTGCGTTACCATGAATGTCTATGAGTATCTTGATACAGACAGCCCTTATGAAAAGGATTCCCGTGTTACAGGTGTTGTTTATGAGATGAGTGATAACTTTGGTGCTTTTGTTGCGGTAGATGACAGGTACTCAGCACTGATCCCCAAGAAAGAGCTTTACGGTGATATTCAGATAGGTGATACAGTAAATGCCAGAGTTGTTACAGTCCGCGAGGATGGAAAGCTTACTCTTAGTATCAGAGAAAAGACCCTTCAGCAGATGGATATAGATGCAAAGAAGATCCTTGAAGAGATAGATGCCTATAACGGTGTACTTCCATTTACCGATAAAGCAAGTCCTGATATTATCAGAGACAAGATCTCAATGAGTAAAAATGAGTTTAAGCGTGCGGTAGGAAGACTTTTAAAAGAGGGTAAGATCGAGATCTTTGAGCGAGGAATCCGTAAGACAGATAAAGCGGATGAATAAAAGATCGGTCATTAAAAGTTGATGTGCCTGCAAAAAAAGCACGGCAAGATAACTTGCCGTGCTCTGGCTGGTGCGTTGTCGGCGCACGTTCTGACTTTCTGAAGATTCATGAGTTTCTTTTTGCAATGACGAAAGAAAAAATATGAATCATTATACCGAAGCGTCAAAACTACTGCCTACACTTGGGTTAACTGACAGCTCCATCTGCTTACCAAGTTCATCGAGGTTCTGCGTCATTGCTTCGCCCAGGTCTTTGTAAGTGTCGAGCTGTTTTGCAAACATCGCAACGCTAAAGTCGTTTTGAAGTTTGCTCATGGATAACGCGGTAGAAAGACTTGCTATATCCATATACCTCACCTCCTTGTGCGGAATGATCGAAAATGCTGCTATATAAGCGAAAGCATATTCAACCATATCTTATAGTTCATATCGGCTGTTTTCGCCTGATAAATGATATATAATTTGTTTTTTGTGCAATTTTTTAGAACATAAATTATTTTTTCACCCCGAAAATTACTAAAAACCACTTTAGCTATTAATAATTCACAAAAAAACACTGTGTAATTATAGATTTTTTCAATAAAGTGCTTTACAATATAGCAAGGGGGAAATATCCAATCTTGTGAAATGAAAGGGGCACTTCATAAATGATTTCAAATCAGATTTTACAGAATACGATTGATGGCCTTAAGAACATCGCGCACGTTGAGCTTTGTGTACTTGATGTTGACGGTAAAGAGGTCGCATCTACACTTGCTGAGGCTGCAGATGTTTCTGTTTCCGCAAGAGAGTTTGTGGCATCTCCTGCAGATTCCCAGGAAATTCAGGGACAGCAGTATTTCAAAATATATGATGAGCAGCAGCTTGAGTATATTCTTATTGCAAGAGGAAGCGGTGAGAATATATACATGCTTGGCAAGATGATAGCATTTCAGCTTCAGAGCCTGCTCGTTGCATATAAAGAGAGATTTGACAAGGATAACTTTATCAAGAACCTCCTTCTTGATAACCTCCTTCTTGTTGATATTTATTCACGTGCCAAGAAGCTCCATATCCAGTCTGATTCTCCAAGAGTAACCATGATCATGGAGTCAGATAACGGAAGAGATGCAGGTGCACTTGAGCTTACAAGAACTCACATCGGATCAACAGGTGATGATTTTGTAACTGAGGTAGATGAGGATAACGTTATCATCGTAAAAGACGTATCTTCACTTGATACTCCTCAGGAGATCAGTAAGTTTGCAGCAGGTCTTGCTTCTGAACTTGAGAAGGAAGGTCTTAAGGGAGTGCGCATTGCTGTTGGTACAACTGTCAAGGAGATAAAAGAAGTCAGCCGCTCATACAAGGAAGCTAAGATGGCTCTTGATGTTGGTAAGATTTTCTTTGAAGGCCGCAAAGTCATCAGCTATGGCGAACTCGGAATCGGAAGACTTATATACCAGCTTCCTATACCGCTTTGCAAGATGTTCATAAAAGAGATATTTGGTGGCAAGAACCCCGATGATTTCGATGAGGAGACTCTCGTTACTATCGATAAATTCTTTGAGAACAATCTTAATGTATCAGAGACATCAAGACAGCTCTTTATTCACCGTAATACACTTGTGTATCGTCTGGACAAACTTCAAAAGAGCACAGGTCTTGATCTGCGTGTATTTGAAGATGCTATTACCTTCAAGATCGCACTTATGGTCGTTAAGTACATGAAATATATGGAAAAGTTTGAATATTAAAAAATAAGTCCGGTTGCAATAATAAGGGAGAAGCTGCGGGACTTATAGAGAGGACAATGGATGGAAAAAGCGCGAAGAAAGAGGAGAAGGATCCCCAGCGACGAGATAATAACACTTGAGAATGTGACTAAGTCCTATACAACGGGATCTCCTGCTTTGGATGGTGTGTCGCTTCACATCAAAAAGGGCGAATTTGTATTTATAGTTGGAGATTCCGGTTCAGGCAAGTCAACACTTATAAAACTCCTTCTTCGTGAGCTCACTGCTACTGAAGGTGAAATCACGGTGATGGGGTACAACCTGAATCATATAAGGCATCGTAAGATACCTAAATTCCGCCGAAATCTCGGCATAGTATTCCAGGATTTCAGACTGCTTCCTGATCGTAATGTTTATGAAAACGTTGCTTTTGCTCAGCATATCATTCAGAAACCGGGAAGTGAAATTCGCAGAAATGTACCAAAGATCTTAGCAACAGTTGGCCTTGCCGGTAAATATAAGAATAAGATAACTCAACTCTCCGGAGGTGAGCAGCAGCGTGTTGCTCTTGCAAGAGCACTTGTTAATAAGCCATCTATTCTTTTGGCCGATGAGCCGACAGGTAACCTTGATCCCAATACTTCATGGGAGATCATGAAGCTGCTTGAGAAGATCAATGAAAATGGTACAACTATTGTAATGGTTACCCATAACCGTGAGATCGTCAATGCAATGCAGAAACGCGTTATTACAATGAAAAAAGGCGTCATAGTAGACGACGCTGAGAAGGGCGTATATATCGATGATGAGGATTATTAGTACTTTTTTCTATACAATAGGCCAGGGTTTTCGAAACCTTACAAGAAACCGTTGGTATACACTTGCATCCATCGCAACTATAGCTGCATGTCTCTTCCTTCTCGGTACGTTCTATTCGATAATTGTTAACTTTTCAAATATTGTAAAGACTGCAGAAGAGGGAGTTTCTGTAACTGTCTTTTTCCAGGAGGGAGTTACTGAAGAGCAGATACTAGCTTTCCAGGCAGAAATTCAGAACAGAACAGAAGTAAGTAAGGTTGAATATATTTCAGCAGAAGCTGCGTGGGAGAGTTTCAAGACTGATTATCTTGGAGAATATGCTGATGGATTTACAGAAAATCCCCTTGAAGACTCTGCTAACCTTCAGATCTACATGACGGATGTTTCTCTTCAGCCGTCACTTGTAACTTATCTTGAAAGTCATCAGACACTTGTAAGAGAGGTAAGAAGATCAGAGATCACAGCATCTACACTTAGCGGTATCAACAAGCTCATAGCTGTTATTTCAGTTGGTATCATTCTGATTCTTTTGTGTGTATCCGTATTCCTTATCAGCAATACGGTAACTATTGGTATATCAGTAAGAAAATCTGAGATCACGATTGCCAAATATATTGGAGCTACAGACTATTTTGTCAGAGCGCCTTTCGTTATAGAGGGTATCCTTATTGGTATCATCGGATCTATCATTCCGCTTATTGTTATCTATTATCTTTACAATAAAGTAGTAAGCTATATTAGTACACATTATTCCATACTCAGTAACTTACTGACATTCTTGCCGGTACAGCATATTTATGAATCACTGGTTCCAATTTCAGTGCTGATCGGAGTTGGAATAGGCTTCTTCGGAAGTGCATTTACAGTGCGTCGACATCTTGGGGTATAAGCATAATATTTTTGTTCCTTAAATATTTTTTTCAGGAACAGATGAATTCATTAATCTGTAATAATCCGTTAGGGTGTGAGTGGTTTAGGTCTTTGTGATCATGTGGTGATTCAAACAGCATATTGGCACAAAGACTCATTAACGTCCTTAGACGGATTATTTTGCTTTTGGGGGAATTTGACTTGAAAAAGAAACGACTTTTTTTTAATATAGGTACTTTTCGCAAGTTAATGGCACTCATATTGATGGTGACTTTCTGTATTACATTTTCAGCAGATAAATTCACCATAAAAAGCTATGCAGAAGTCACAGAAGAAAGTATTAAAGAAAAAGAAAACCAGATAAACGATGCAAAAAAAGAGCGTGACAAGATGAAGTCATCGCTTACAGATATTGAGGAAGTTAAGAAGGAACTGGAAAAAGATAAAAGTGATCTGAATGCTTATATTTCCGAGCTGGATGCTTCTCTTTCTGCTATGCAGGCCAATATTGATGAGCTTGAACAGCAGATATCTGATAAAGAAACTGAGATTGAAGAAACCAAGGCTGAACTTGAAGCTGCCAAAGAAATACAGCAACAGCAGTATGAGTCCATGAAGGAAAGGATAAGGTTCATGTATGAAAGAGGTGATACCTACCTTCTGGAACTTCTTATCCAATCAGACAGTTATGGAGATATGCTTAATAAAGCTGAGTATATTACTGAGCTTTCCGCATATGATAACAAGAAACTTCAGGAATATATCCTTACAACGCAGCTTATAGCTCTTACACAACAGGCTCTTGAAGAAGAGCAGGCGACCCTTGAAGAAGCCAAGGCAGATATAGAAGCTGAGCAGGCAAGTATGGAAGCGCTTCTTGCAGAAAAGCAGACACAGCTTTCTGCAGTAAATGCCGATATATCCGACAAGGAAGCTGCTATTAAAGAGTATGAAGCTCAGATAGCAGAAGAAAATGAAACAATTGCTGCTTTGGAAAAAGCAGTTGAAGCTGATAAAGCAAAACTTGCAGATCAAAATAAAAGGTCGTATGATGGCGGTATGTTTACATGGCCTTGTCCTGCTTATACCAGAATTTCAGATGATTTTGGTATGAGAATGCATCCTACTCTTGGTATAGAGAAGATGCATAACGGTATCGACCTTGCAGCGCCTACAGGCTCCAGTATTCTGGCTGCATATGCAGGAACGGTTGTAGCAGCATCGTATTCAAGCACCATGGGCAACTATATTATGATAGACCATGGTGATGGACTCTATACAATCTACATGCATGCATCAGCATTGTATGTTTCTGCAGGTCAGGAAGTTACTGCCGGCCAGAATATAGCAGCTGTTGGATCTACAGGAAGATCAACAGGACCACACCTTCATTTTGGTGTACGCCTTAACGGGTCATATGTTAGCCCGTGGAATTACCTCAAATAAGTGATTCCCCTGCTTTGGCATATAAAGAAAATAAGCAAAAGTATAGAAAGGTTTTTATTGGAAATGGATAATGAGAATGAAATGATCAATCAAATGGTCAATGAAAATCCTCCAGAACCAGGAAAAAAATTTAATTGGGGTACATTTTTCCTTGGAGTAGTTGCAGGAGCATTCTTAAGTACTGTCGTATTTTCTGTAAGCTTCGCACTGGTAAAACATGAATCGGCACCATATACGGTCACAACTACTAAAGTTGATAATAATGACAGTAAAAGTGCAAAAGAAGACGATACAGAAGAACAGGACGAAGATAGTAAAACTGATGAGTATGAGTCTGTAGTTAATGATGAAACAATGGCTAAGCTTCAGCTCCTTGAACAGACTATCGATGAGTATTATATTGATTCTGAAAATGTTTCAACCAAGACTCTTACAGATGGTATGTATGAAGGCATGCTTGATAGCCTTGGAGATGTATACTCTGTTTACTATACCGAGGAAGAGCTTACCGCTCTTATGGAAGATACAAATGGTATCTACTATGGAATCGGTGCTTATATAAGTACAGATGATACAACAGGACTTCCTGTCATTGCCGGCGTTATGGATGGTTCACCTGCTCAGGAGGCTGGACTTAAAGAAGGCGATGTATGCTATAAAGTTGATGGCAAGCTCACAGAATCAATGACGCTTGAAGAGTTCATTCGTAATGTTAAGGGTGAGGAACATACAAAAGTTCTTTTGACAATAGTAAGAGAAGGCGAATCCGATTATCTTGAAATTGAAGTTGAACGTCGCCAGATCCAGACACCTACAGTTAAATATGAAATGAAAGAAGGTAATATCGGATACATCCAGATTACCGAGTTTGATACAGTAACAAGTGATCAGTTTACAGAAGCTCTTGTAACACTTAAGGGGCAGGGAATGAAAGGTCTTGTGATAGACCTTAGATCTAACCCCGGTGGAAACCTTGATACAGTATGTGAGATAGCAAGCCAGCTTCTTCCTAAGGGAACAATAGTTTATACAGTTGATAAAGATGGCAATAGAGTTGATTATAACTGTGATGGAAAAAATGAGTTCGATATGCCGATGGTAGTACTTGTTAACGGATATTCTGCAAGTGCTTCAGAAATCCTTGCAGGAGCTATCAAGGATTATGAAATGGGAACCCTGGTTGGTACTACAACTTATGGTAAAGGAATCGTTCAGAGGATCATTCCTTTTAGTGATGGAACAGCAGTTAAGCTCACAGTAAGTAAGTATTACACACCAAATGGCATCAACATTCATGGAACAGGTATTGATCCTGATGTTGAGATCGAATACGATCCGGAAGCAGCGGAGAATGGAGTTGACAATCAGCTTGATAAGGCACTTGAAATCATTGCTGAAGAAATAGGCTGATAAAAAGGTTGATGAAAAATCATGAGATAATACTATAAATAAAAAAGCGTCATATGAGGCGATAAACCTGATATGACGCTTTATTTTGCTAATTTTGCTTTGCTTCGCTTTATTTGTAGTGCGCCCGGAAGGAGTGCATTATATCAGTTTCCACCTGTGATCTCATTAAGATGAGCTTTAAGAGAGATCATCTGGTCACGAAGAGCGGCAGCAGTCTCGAAATCGAGTTCTGCAGCTGCTTTTTTCATCTTCTTCTGAACCTTGCCGATAAGCTTTTCAAGCTCATCTCTGCTCATGGATTCAGGATCTTTTTCAAACTTGACTTCTTCCTTAGTGATCTCTTTGGTTATTGCGATAAGATCACGGACAGCCTTCTTGATAGTCTGAGGAGTAATACCGTGTTCTTCATTATATTTCATCTGTATCTCACGGCGTCTGTTGGTCTCGTCTATGGCATTTTGCATTGACTCAGTCATGGTGTCGGCGTACATGATTACATGGCCTTCTGAGTTTCTTGCGGCACGTCCTATGGTCTGTACAAGAGATGTTTCTGACCTGAGGAAACCTTCTTTATCTGCGTCAAGGATAGCAACAAGAGTTATCTCAGGAATATCCAGACCTTCTCGAAGCAGGTTGATTCCGACTAGAACGTCAAATACATCAAGGCGCATATCTCTAATGATCTCAGCACGCTCTAGGGTGTCTATATCAGAGTGCAGATATTTGACCCTTACTCCGTTTTCTGCAAGATATTCTGTAAGATCCTCAGCCATACGCTTGGTAAGAGTAGTAACAAGTACCTTATTTTTTTTATCAGTCTCTTTCCTTATCTCGGACAAAAGATCATCAATCTGGCCTTCTGTAGGTCTTACGTCAACTTCAGGATCAAGAAGACCAGTTGGTCTTATTACCTGTTCTGCACGAAGAAGCTCATGCTCCTGTTCGTATTTACCTGGAGTAGCTGAGCAAAAGAGCATCTGGTCGATGTGCTCTTCGAATTCCTCAAAATTTAGAGGCCTGTTATCAAGAGCAGAAGGAAGTCTGAAACCATAGTTTACAAGGGTTTCTTTTCGGCTCCTGTCACCATGATACATGGCACCAATCTGTGGAATCGACATGTGAGATTCGTCCACGATTATTAGGAAATCTCTTGGGAAGAATTCCATGAGAGTAAGAGGCGGTTCTCCCGGAGCCATGAAATTAAGGTGTCTTGAATAGTTCTCGATACCAGAACAAAAGCCTGTTTCCCTCATCATCTCTACATCGAAGTTGGTTCTTTCTGCAATACGCTGAGCCTCTATAAGTTTGTCTTCTCCCTTGAAAAAGCGAACCTGATCTTCAAGCTCTTTTTCTATATTTTCACAAGCTCTGTTGATCTTCTCCTGAGGAACAACATAATGAGAAGCAGGAAAGATCATGACATGTTCAAGCTCATGGATCACCTTGCCTGAGAGAGGCTCTACCTCACATATTCTGTCTATCTCATCTCCGAAGAATTCAATTCTTATAAGATAGTCGTCAGCGTTAGCAGGGAATACCTCTACGACGTCACCATGTACGCGGAAGTTACAACGGGACAGATCCATGTCATTGCGCTGATACTGGATAGATACAAGGTCTTTGATGACTTCGTCCCTGTCTTTAGTCATTCCGGGGCGAAGAGATATGGACATTCCCTTGAATTCATCAGGGCTACCTAGACCATATATACATGAAACTGATGCTACAACGATAACGTCATTGCGCTCTGCAAGAGAAGCTGTCGCGGAAAGTCGAAGCTTATCGATCTCATCATTTATGGAAGAATCCTTGGCAATATAAGTATCAGTCTGAGGAACATAGGCTTCAGGCTGGTAATAATCATAATATGAGACAAAATATTCTACGGCGTTCTCCGGGAAGAACTCTTTCATTTCGCCATATAACTGGCCGGCAAGAGTCTTGTTGTGGGAGATTATAAGGGTTGGCTTATTTAAGGCGGCGATGATATTGGCCATGGTAAAAGTCTTACCTGAACCAGTGACGCCAAGAAGGGTCTCGAACTGGTTGCCTTCCTTAAAACCTTTTACAAGTTTTTCTATAGCCTGAGGCTGGTCGCCCGTTGGCTTAAAATCACTAACAAGTTTAAATTTATCCATAGATAACCTCATGTCATGAGCGCTGTCTGCGCGTGCTATGTATATATTTTAGCAGAATTATTACTTATGGCAAATGATGAAAATGATATATAATAACTATGGACTCTGTGGCTATAAGAAGCTTTATGAGCGAGTAGATGTCTTATTTGTGAGTCTTATAGCAGAAAAAGAGTTATTTTGATAACAAAAATGATTTTAGTATTTGAAATGCTATGGTATAATGTTTTCACATCATAAGATTTGATGCAATCAATTGAAAATTTGCACATATTAAACATCACTAAAACCTTGATGATTCCTGGGGATGGGAGTTAATAAATGATTTTCATGACCAGAAAATCATTTATTAACTCTCATCCCCAGGAATCCGCGAGAAGTTAGAAACGAGGACAGTTATGTCAGCTAAAAAGATAAATACTCAGACAACCCCTGAAAGTAATGCACATATGACAAAAGTGAATACAACAGGTAAGAAGCCGCTTCCTGTTGATATTCATGATTATATTAGAGTGCGTCATGCTAATGAGCATAATCTTAAGGGTGTGGATGTAAATATTCCGAGGGGAACGCTTACTGTATTTACCGGGCTTTCAGGGTCGGGTAAGTCTTCGCTTGCGTTTGATACTATTTTTGCAGAAGGACAGCGTAGGTATATGGAGTCGCTTTCTTCTTATGCAAGGATGTTCCTTGGACAGATGGATAAGCCGGATGTTGAGAAGATAGAGGGGCTTTCGCCTACTATTTCAATTGATCAGAAGTCTACTAACAGAAACCCTCGTTCTACAGTGGGTACTGTTACAGAGATCTACGATTACTTCAGACTTCTTTATGCAAGGATCGGTATTCCGCATTGCCCGAATTGTGGAAGGGAGATCAGGCGCCAGAGTGTTGATGAGATGGCGGATCAGATATTGTCACTTCCTGTTGGAAGCAAGATACAGATTCTTTCTCCTGTTGTAAGAGGCAGAAAGGGTATGCATGAGAAGGTTATCGAGAGAGCCAAGAAGGGCGGCTATGTCCGTATCAGGATAGATGGCAATCAGTATGACCTTTCGGAAGATATCAGTCTTGATAAGAATATTAAGCACAATATTGAGATAATCGTAGACAGACTTGTTGTCAAAGAAGATCCTCAGAGTATCAGGGGAAGGCTTACAGATTCTATAGAGACAGCGCTTTCTCTGGCAGAAGGTCTTCTTGTTGTAGATGTTATAGGGGATAAAGAGATCAACTTTTCCCAGAACTTTGCATGCCCTGATTGCGGAATATCTATTCCGGAGATCGAGCCAAGGAGCTTTTCTTTCAATAATCCTTATGGCGCATGTCCGCAGTGCTCAGGTCTTGGATACAAGATGGAGTTTGATGAGGATCTGATGATCCCGGATAAGACTCTTTCGATCAATGAGGGAGCGATCCAGGTAATGGGCTGGCAGTCCTGTAACAAAGAGGGAAGCTTTGCCAATGCTACGCTTAAAGCTCTTGCCAAGGCATATGGATTTGATCTTGATACTCCTTTTGAAAAGTATCCGCAGAAGATCCATGATGTTCTTATATATGGCGCTGATAAGACCGTCAACGTTCACTATAAGGGCCAGCGCGGTGAAGGTACATATCCTATCATGTTCGACGGCCTTATCAAAAATGTCGAGCAGCGCTACAGAGAGACAGCTTCAGAGACTGCCAAGGCTGAATACGAAGAGTTCATGACATTTACTCCATGTACAGCCTGCAATGGTCAGAGGCTCCGCCCTGAGTCACTTGCAGTAACTGTTGATGGCAGAAATATTTATGAGATTACTTCGATCTCTATAGAGGAACTTCACAAGTATTTACAGAACCTGACACTTACTAAGCAGCAGGAGCTTATCGGAGCACAGCTGTTAAAAGAGATAAGGGCAAGGGTTGGATTCCTTGTGGATGTAGGTCTTGAGTACCTTTCACTTTCAAGAGCTACGGGAACATTGTCAGGTGGAGAAGCTCAGCGTATAAGACTTGCAACACAGATCGGTTCGGGCCTTTGCGGAGTCTGCTATATACTGGATGAGCCTAGTATAGGTCTTCATCAGAGGGATAATGATAAGCTTCTTAATACTCTCAAAAATCTTCGCGATCTTGGCAATACACTCATCGTTGTAGAGCACGATGAAGATACTATGAGAGAAGCTGATTATATCGTAGACGTAGGCCCCGGAGCAGGCGCTCATGGCGGAACTATTGTGGCAACAGGTACAGCAGAAGATATAATGGCTAATCCTGATTCCATAACAGGTCAGTATCTTTCTGGTAAAAAGTCTATTCCGGTACCTGCGCAGCGCAGAAAGCCTACAGGCTGGCTTACAGTCAAAGGAGCAAGAGAACACAATCTCAAGGATATTGATGTAAGATTTCCTCTTGGAGTACTTGCCGTAGTAACAGGTGTTTCCGGTTCAGGCAAGAGCTCACTTGTAAATGAGATAATGTACAAGCATCTTGCAAAGAGCCTTAACAGGGCCAGATGCATACCGGGAGATCACAGGGGCATAGATGGTCTTGAACTTCTGGATAAGGTAATAGATATAGATCAGTCACCTATTGGACGTACACCTCGTTCCAATCCGGCTACTTACACAGGCGTTTTTGATCTCATCAGGGATCTTTTTGCAGGTACACCTGATGCCAAAGCCAAGGGTTATGCCAAGGGCAGATTTTCTTTTAACGTAAAAGGAGGAAGATGCGAAGCCTGCTCAGGTGATGGTATCGTTAAGATCGAGATGCACTTTTTGCCTGATGTATATGTGCCTTGTGAAGTCTGCGGCGGTAAACGTTATAACAGAGAGACTCTGGAAGTCAGATATAAGGGAAAAAATATATACGACGTTCTTGATATGACAGTGGAAGAAGCACTGGAATTCTTTAAGAACGTTCCCAAGATACATAAAAAGATCCAGACTCTTTACGATGTAGGTCTTGGATATGTTAAGCTGGGCCAGCCTTCAACAGAGCTTTCCGGTGGTGAAGCACAGCGTATCAAGCTTGCTACAGAGCTTTCAAGAACAAGTACAGGTAAGACCATCTACATTCTTGACGAGCCTACAACAGGTCTTCACTTTGCGGATGTTGCAAAGCTTGTTGATATATTGCAAAAGCTTGTTGCTCAGGGTAATTCGGTAGTAGTAATAGAGCATAACCTCGATGTTATCAAGACAGCCGATTACATAATAGATCTTGGACCTGAAGGTGGTGCAAAGGGCGGAACGGTCGTTGCCAAGGGTACACCTGAACAGGTTGCCAAGGTAAAAGAATCTTATACTGGTCATTACGTGGCTAAAATGCTCAAATAAAGTATCAGGGTTAATAGATAGCGCAATTGTTCCGATATATAGGACGTAGAATAGTGTGATACTACAAAAATGTAATCACGTTAACTACATAAACTGTATATCGGAAAATGCGCATGGATGCGGGAGTACAGATAAAAAGGAACTTAGAAGGATTTGTAATAAGTTTCTCTGTGCTGCCGCTATAATTTTTTTCAATTAGCCTGTTTTCAAATTAAGTCTGTTAGTTTATAATACTTTGTGAATTATACGCTTTATAGTTTACAAAGATGACAACTCGCACAAGCGATAACAATAACAGACTTACAACAAATTGAAAGGACTTATCCATGCAGTATACAGATATCGGAATTGATTTAGGAACAGCAAGTATTCTTGTTTATATAAGAGGAAAGGGCGTTGTACTTAAGGAGCCCTCAGTTGTAGCATACGACAGAGACACAGACCAGATCCTTACATTCGGTGAGGATGCACGTCAGATGCTTGGACGTACACCTGGTAACATCGTAGCTGTTCGTCCTCTTCGTCAGGGCGTTATCAGTGATTACCAGATCACAGAGCAGATGATGAAGCATTTCATTACAAAGGCTCTCGGACGCAGAATTTATCGTAAACCTCTTATCGCTGTATGCGTTCCTTCAGGAGTTACTGAAGTTGAGCGTAAGGCCGTAGAAGATGCAACACGTATGGCAGGTGCCAGAGATGTTCGTATCATCGAGGAGCCTATCGCAGCAGCTATTGGTGCAGGTATCGATATCATTAAGCCTTGCGGCAACATGATAGTAGATATAGGTGGTGGTACAACAGATATCGCTGTTATTTCACTTGGCGGAACAGTTGTATCAACATCAGTTAAGATCGCAGGCGATGACTTTGATGAAGCTATCGTCCGCTATATGAGAAAAAAGCACAATCTTCTGATCGGTGAAAGAACTGCAGAAGATATCAAAATCCGCGTAGGAAGTGCATACCCACGTCCTGAAGCAGATTATATGGATGTGCGTGGACGAAATCTTGTTACAGGTCTTCCTAAGACTGTCAAGATTAGTTCAGAAGAAACAGAAGAGGCATTGAGAGAGCCTACAACACAGATAGTAGAAGCTATCCATGGTGTACTTGAGAAGACTCCTCCGGAACTTGCAGCAGATATCGCAGATCGTGGTATCGTTCTTACAGGTGGTGGATCACTTCTTAGAGGTCTTGAAGATCTCATTGCAGCTAAGACAGGCATCAACACCATGACAGCCGAGGATCCGATGACAGCTGTTGCTATCGGAACCGGTAAATATGTTGAGTTCCTCAGCGGTGCAGGAAACTAAGCTGATCTAAGTATCAGATTACTCTTAAACCACAGCCTCCTTCTGTATGTGTCATGCGTTTAGTGCACACAGGGCATAGGACGCAAGGAGGCGAGTGGTTTTTTATGGTTAAAGGACTCTACACTGCATGGTCCGCGATGATCAATGAACAACATCGCATGGACGTTGCAACCAATAATCTGGCTAACGCCAACACTAACGGATACAAAAAAGAGGGTTCTACCCAGCAAACATTCAGATCACAGCTGGCCCTCAAAATTAAAGATACATCCGAACCAGGTCTTTATCCCAGAAGACTTGGTCATATCGTCCCCGGTGTCAAGACCGGAGAGGATTATACAGATTGGTCTGAAGGACCTATGAAGTCCACAGGCAGTACATGGGATCTGGCAATTTCTGGAAAAGGCTTTTTCGCTATAGATTACACCAGTGCACACAACAACATAGCAGGACACCAGGCAGGGCAGCAGACTGTCATGTATACACGTGACGGCAATTTTACCCTTACAGCAGATGGCGCTCTTGTTACACATGACGGAGATTATGTTCTCGATACAGAAGGACAGCATATAGTTGTAGATACAACTAAAAAGCATGCTGTAAATGTTAAAGGACAGGTTCTTGAGTTCACCGGAGAAGGTGAAAACGAAACAAGTGAGGTTATAGCAACAGTAGGTCTTTTCGATTTTGAAGACTATGATGCACTTGCCAAATATGGTGAAAACCTGTATGAACCCACAGATGCAGCAGTTCTGATCGATGCAACCGGATCTATAAATGCAGGATTTTTGGAACAGTCTAATGTCTCAGTAGTTGACGAAATGGTGTCGATAATAAATATACAAAGACATTATGAAGCTGCATCTACGATGATACAGACAGCCAATGAAACACTTAAGACAGCAACGTCTGAACTTGGAAGATTGTAACAGAACTTCGGACCTTAGGGTCTTATGGATATAGCTAGAGGCACGAAGGGAATATGCTAGTAGTTACGACATGCTCAGAAATCAGGAGTTTGGGATGCACTCATTTGGATTTCTATGTCGGGAAAAGAGGTAATTATGGTACGTAGCTTATGGTCAGCCGCAACAGGCATGAATGCTCAGCAGACAAATGTAGATACGATCGCGAATAACCTTGCGAACGTTAATACAACAGGATTTAAAGCTCAGCAGGCGGAGTTTAAGTCCCTTCTTTATCAGGATCTTAATTCTGTTACAACAACAGCTAACGGCGATCCCAAGCCTACGACTTCGCAGGTTGGACTTGGTGTAAGAACAGCGGCATTGACGCAGCTCTTTTCACAGGGATCACTTCTTGATAATCCAAGTACATCAGCCTTCGCAATAAGCGGCAACGGATTCTTCTCATATCATGACGCAGATGGTAATCCGGTGTATACGAGAAATGGTGACTTCATCTGGGCAATCGGTAACGAAGAAGGAACAGAGCTTGTGCTGACAACATCAGATGGTAACCCAATTCTTAGTACTGAGGGCGAAGAGATTAGACTTGAAGGCGGATATATCTCTAACAGAATCTCAGTAGGATCTGATGGAACCATTTATTATCCGGATGAAGATGGTGTTCCTCAGGAAGTTGGATTTACGATAGGCCTATGGCAGTTCCAAAATCCCGGCGGTCTTGAAAGAGTTGGAAGTACAACCTGGAAAGTCACTGCTGCAAGCGGCCCTGCCATGAACGAAGCTGAGACTGACGGAATAGAGAAGAGTATCATAAGACAAGGATACCTTGAAGGTTCTAATGTTAACGTTGCTACTGAGATGGTCAATCTTATAGTAGCTCAGCGTGCATATGAAATGAATTCTACAGCCATCACAACAACAGACCAGATGATGCAGACAGCTAACCAGCTGAAACGATAATGGAGTTTTGATCAAATGAATTTGCTCAAAACTCTGGACGCAAAGAACGCGTCCGAGGAATTTGGAAAAAAGAGGATGATGCTATGGCAGATTTTAGTAATTTAAGTGGAATAAGTTCAGCTGCATATACAGACTACGCTGCTAAAACGCAGTATTCAAATGAAGTTCAGAAGGCAGTAAGTAATGCTCCAAAATCAGAAACCGAGCAGGAACTTATGGATGCCTGCAAACAGTTTGAAGCATATTTCCTTGAGCAGGTATTTAAGGAGATGAGTAAAACTGTTGATGCATTTAAGACAGATGACAGCCAGATGAGTGATGCTCTATCCATGACCAATTCAAACAGTCTCGTGGATTATTTCAAGGATCTGACGATTCAGGATATCGCAGCAACATCTGCTGATACCCAGAGTAACGGTCTTGCGCAGATGCTCTATGAGAATATGAAAAGGACTTATGGCATAGGTGATGAAGCCTCAAGAGATATTCCTGCGGATGCATCACAGGCACAGGTGCTTTCGACAGTGTCATCGCTTCAGGAAGCTGAAATGGAAAAAGATACAGAACCTTCTGAAAGTGAAAATAAGGAATCTGAAATACCTAAGACAGGCGAAGTATAAAAGTGTATGGGGGGAATTTGGCTATGATATACCCTGCCGCTTGCGGCAGGGTATTTTTCGGGGCATAATATGATTTATGGAAAAGATTAAGGGTTATATAGAGCATTTTGTCTATAAAAATGAAGAGAACGGATACGGCGTAGCAACCGTCATATCTGATGGGGACGAGATTACCTGTGTTGGTACATTTCGTGATGCTGATGTGGGAGATACTCTTGAGATCGAGGGAGAGCTTGTTCAGCATCCTATGTACGGAGATCAGATCAAAGTTTCCAGATATACGATCGTAGAACCTGAAGATGCCCAGGCAATGGAGAGATACCTTGCAAGCGGGGCTATCAAGGGAGTCGGAGCAGCACTCGCTGCACGTATCATCAAAAAATTCGGAGAAGATACTTTTCGCATAATCGAAATGGAACCTGAGCGCCTTGCTGAGATCAGAGGCATCAGCGAAAGAAAAGCCATTGAGATCGCAACTCAGATGAGCGAAAAGCGTGAAGCAAGAGATATAATGATATTCCTTCAAAGATATGGAATATCAGACACTATGGCTGTTAAGATCTACAACACTTATGGCGGTAGTGTATATACAGTCATGCAGCAAAATCCTTATAAGCTTGCAGAAGACATAGGCGGTATCGGATTTAAGACTGCAGATGAGATTGCAAGTAGAATTGGGTTCAGCGTAGATTCAGACTTCCGCATAAGAAGTGGAATACTCTATATGCTTCAGGAAGGAGCTCAGGAAGGTAATACTTATCTGCCCAAGAATATCCTGATCAAAAGAACTTCATCACTTCTTAGAGTTGACGAAGACCTGATACTTTCCCAGCTTGATTATCTTGCGATCGAAAGAAGGATCATTATAAGGGATGAAGACAAAGTATACAGCTCACAGCTTTTTGGCGAAGAGAGAGCCTGCGCTCAAAGACTCTATGACCTTAATATCCATCTTGATGTTGATGAAAATTCCGGAACCAGAAAAGCCCAGCTTGACAGGATCCGTTTTATAGAGAAGAAAAAGAATATCGAGCTTGATGATCTTCAAAGAGAAGCAATCCTTAAGAGTGCTTCTAATGGAATCCTCATTCTTACAGGTGGTCCCGGTACAGGTAAGACTACAACTATAAATACTATAATCAGTTATTTTGAAGAAGAAGGCCTTGATATCCAGCTTGCAGCCCCTACAGGAAGAGCAGCTAAACGTATGACAGAAGCTACAGGCTATGAAGCAAGGACTATCCACAGACTTCTTGAGATATCAGGTGGAGTTCCTGAAGATAATGCAGTCAAGCAGACAGCTCGTTTTAATCGTGATCAGGATAACCCTTTGGAAGCGGATGTAATTATCATAGATGAGATGTCCATGGTAGATATACATCTGTTCCATGCGCTATTAAAAGCTGTAATACCAGGAATGCATCTAATATTTGTAGGTGATTCAAGCCAGCTTCCAAGCGTAGGCCCTGGACAGATCCTTCATGATCTTATTTCCTGCGGCAAGTTCGCAACAGTAGTTTTAAATCATATTTTCAGACAGGCCAAGGAAAGCGACATCGTTATGAATGCCCACTATATAAATCAGGGGCAGATGCCGGGACTTTCCAATAAGAGCAAGGATTTCTTTTTCCTAGAAAGAAATGATTACAACATAATATACAAGCACATGATAATGCTAATAAGAGATAAGCTCCCCGGTTATGTAGATGCAGATCCTTTCGACATACAGGTTCTTACACCTATGAAAAAAGGTGCTCTCGGGTGCGAGACTCTTAATAAGATATTGCAGCAGTATCTAAATCCTGCAGATCCTTCCAAGGCAGAATACATGCATGGCGACAGGCTTCTGAGAGTCGGTGATAAGGTCATGCAGATACATAACAACTATCAGGCCGAGTGGGAGATCATAGGTAAATACAACATCCCGATAGATGGTGGAACAGGAATATTCAACGGAGACATGGGACGCATTGTCAGCATTACGACAGCGACTTCTTCTCTTGTGGTTGAGTTTGATGAAAAAAGAAGAGTCACCTATTCCTTCAGTAATCTTGATGAGCTTGAACTTGCCTATGCCGTTACCATTCATAAATCCCAGGGTTCAGAGTATCCTGCTATCGTGATACCTCTTCTTGGCGGCCCGAGAATGCTTACCAACAGGAATCTTTTGTATACAGCAGTTACAAGAGCACGTAAATGCGTAATGATCCTTGGCAGCAAAGATGCTATCAGAGAAATGGTAGAAAATGAAGATCAGCTATCCCGCTATACTGGTCTTAAAGATCAGATAGAGGAGATCATGTCATATGATGAGTAAAAAAAGAGCTTATGAATTATATGACAAGGTGGTGACGATTCTTTTTCCAAGACATTGTCCGTTCTGTGATAAGGTGGTGCCCTATGGAAGCATGGCACATGAAAAGTGCAGGGCGAAGGCAGAATATGCTGACAGCCATGAAACATGTCTTAAATGTGGTAAGCCGCTTTTATACGGACATGCTGAGTATTGCAGAGACTGCTTAAAGGGTGGTCACGTATTTGATTATGGAATGTCACTTTATAATTACCGGACAGTATCAGGATCGATATACAGATTCAAGTATGAAGGAAGGCAGGAATATGCTGACTTTTATGCAATGGAAATAGAAAAACATCTTGGAGCAAAGATAAGAGCACTAAAACCTGACGCTCTTATACCCGTGCCGATGTATAAGGGCAAAAAGAATAAAAGAGGCTATAATCAGGCTGAAATTCTTGCCAAAGCAATAGGAAGAAGAATGGATATTCCGGTCAGATGTGACATCATCGAAAGAGTGCGTGATACAACGCCAATGAAGCAATTATCAGCAAGTGAGCGCCACGTCAATTTGAAAAAAGCTTTTAATATAAAACAAAATGATGTAAAATTAAAGAATCTCATAATAATTGACGATATCTATACGACGGGTTCAACAGTTGACCATATGACCTGGCAACTGAAAAAAGGCCCGGCATCGTCTATTTATGTACTGTCCCTGGCAATAGGACAGACGGCATAATCGGACAGCGACAGTGAACAACAACCGTAGGTTAAGCATTCAACAAGGAGGCTGCTTATGAATTTACGTAACTGTTCAAGATGTGGTAAGATGTTCAATTATGTAGCAGGACCACCAATTTGCGAAAATTGCAAAAAGGCCCTGGAGGATGATTTCCAGAAGGTAAAACAATACGTTCAGGATAATCCTAAAGCATCTCTTAAGCAGATTGCGGAAGAGAATGATGTTAAACTTAATCAGATCAAAGAGTGGATCCGTGAAGAAAGACTTATGTTCTCTAAGGATTCACCTATTCAGTTACAATGCGAGAATTGTGGTGCTCCGGTTCAGACAGGCCGTCTGTGTCAGAATTGTAAGAATAAGATGGCTAATAATCTGACAGATGCTTTCCATAAGGAAGCGCCCAAGATTCAGATGCCTGCGAAGAAGGAAGATAAGGGAGGTATGCGCTTCCTGCGTCCCTGATGCGTAGGAGGGCCTAAATAGGCCGAGGGTTAATTATATGGTTCAGGAAGAAAAAGTCATTCTAATGACTAGGATGGCTGCTTTTACAGCGCGTGAAGGTTCAAACGACAACAGAATAAACGGTTACTTCAGAAGTGATTACATTGGCCTTGAAATAGTTAAGTCCGCGATCAGTGCCACAGTTTCGTTTGTGATACTGTTCGCGGTATACGCTGTGTCCGCTTTTGAGTCAATTCTTGAAGATATGTACAGTATTGATCTGGTGGCGTTTGGACAGAAAGTTTTAACTTATTATCTGATCTGGCTGATTGGATATTGTATGGTATCATACATCTTTTTTTCCAGACGTTATTCTAAGATGCGCAAAAGAATGAAGAAACATTACAATAATCTCAGAAGACTGAGAAAAATGTATGAAAAGGAATAAAAGATATTATGGCTACCTTACTGGAACTTAAACAGATAATTAAGTCTTACTATGTCAAATTTGAGTTTTATATAACGCTTGTTTGGAAGTTTTTCCTCACGCTCATCACTCTTAGTGTTATCAATTCTAAGATCGGATGTCAGGAAGCCCTTACAAGTCCGCTTATTGTACTCATGTGTTCACTTCTGTGTGCTATTCTGCCACAGGCTTTCATTGTTATACTTTCGGGTTTGTTTATTATGGCTCACTTGTGGGCTTTATCTATGGAGACAGCAGTTATAGCACTTGCTGTTTTTCTTATCATGTACCTTCTGTATTATCGTTTTTCACCAAATGATTCTACAGTGCTTATTCTTACAGCACTTTGTTTTTATCTCCGCATTCCGTACGTAATGCCACTTGCAGTCGGTCTTCTTGGATCAGCGCATTCTGTAGTGTCAGTTGTGTTTGGTGTGGTTGTTTATTATTACCTTAACTATATTGCAGATAATACAAGCATATTTATCTCCAGTTCAGCAGAAGGAGATACATCTGCAGCAGTAATATCGAGAGTTCAGTCAATAGTTGACGGAGTTTTTGCAAGTAAGGTAATGATATCTGTCATTGCTGTATTTGCGATCACAACTATCATTGTTTATATAATCAGACGTCTTTCTATCAAGCATTCATGGGATGTTGCCATAGTTGCAGGAACTATTACACTTATGATCGGCATTCTTGTTGCGAATGTTGTTAGCAGTGCAGGATTTTCTGTTATAGGCGTGATCTTTGGTTCTGTTCTGGCAGGACTCCTTATGAAAGTACTTGAATTCTTTGCATTTAATCTTGATTACAAACGAATTGAAAATGTTCAATTCGAAGATGATGATTATTACTACTATGTAAAGGCTGTTCCCAAGGTATCTGTAGCAACACCTGATCGTAAGGTAAAACAGATCAACAGAGCTACAGCACCTCGTACAGAAGAAAGAACTGAGCGTGTTGAAAAAACACCTTCAAGGCCAAATGCTCAGGCTCCAAGAAGTTCAGCAGCAGGAAGTGCACAATCTCATATGCAGCGCAGAGCAGCTAATGCGTATGGACGTAGTACACAGCAGCCCAGAAGCAGAGTAGTTAATAATAATGTGACAGCAGGCCGTCAGACACGAAATAGTACAGGAACTGGTAATCAGAGGAGTAACAGATCCGAATAATTCTCGAGGTTAAGGATGGAGACGCTTCAGTCATTACTGGATACAAATTTTACCAATTTTCATATGCCTGATATAAAGGGGACGGATATTGTTGAAATCCTGATAATTGCCTTTCTCGTTTATCATATGCTGGTATGGATGCGTAATACCAGAATATGGTCTTTGATGAAAGGTATTGTTGTCATAGTCGTTTTCATCATTATTGCGGCCCTCTTTAACATGAATACGATTCTGTGGATAGTGCAGAATGTTCTTAGTATAGCCGTAATAGCTGTTGTTGTAGTACTTCAGCCGGAACTTCGAAGAGCACTTGAACAGCTTGGACGTAAAAATTTTCTTTCAGGTATTTTCCCGTTTGATATAAGCGGTGGAGAAGGAAGGTTCTCAGACCGCACGATAGATGAGATTGCCAGAGCCTGTGTTGAAATGGCTAAGGTTAGAACAGGTGCGCTTATCGTTATAGAGCAGGAACATTCACTGGCAGAATATGAACAGACAGGAATTGAAGTTGATGCTATTGTTACAAGTCAGCTTCTTATCAATATTTTCGAACATAACACTCCTCTTCATGATGGAGCAGTTATAGTCAGAGGTAATCGTATTACGGCTGCTACATGTTATCTTCCACTTTCAGATAACATGAACATTGGTAAAGAGCTTGGAACAAGGCACAGAGCCGGCGTTGGTGTGTCAGAGGTTACTGATTCACTTACCATCATCGTTTCTGAGGAGACAGGTAAGATATCAGTTGCATACGGCGGAGTTCTCGACAGATCCCTTGATTCTGAGAGCCTTAAAGAAAGACTTAGACAGATTCAGAATAAGACTGAAGAGGAACATAAACACAGACCTGTTTTCAGAGGGAGGGTCAAGGCAGAATGAAATTCTTACGAGGACTTTACTCTAACTGGGGACTTAAGATAGCATCAGTTCTCTTTGCGGCAGTTATGTGGTTCCTTGTTACCAATATTAACGATCCGGTTTCGACAGAGAGATTTACGAATATTCCGGTAACATTCAGAAACACAAGCATTATCTCTGATGCGGGGGAAGTGTATGAGGTACTTGATAATACCGACATTATCAGTTCCGTTACCGTAAGAGCACCCAGATCTGTAATTGAAAGCTTTTCCAAAGATAATATAGTTGCTATAGCAGATTTTGAGAAAATGACAGACGACAGTACTGTTCCGATCGAGATTACTATTACCAAGGATTCAGGTAAGATCGATTCAGTTATTCCAAGCAGTACGGAAGTTGCACTTTCGATCGAAAATCTTGCAACAAGTACACTGGCTCTTGGAGCTACAACTTCAGGAACTGTAAGTGATGGCTATATAGTAAGTTCTGTTTCTACTGATCAGAACCAGGTCAGAATAAGCGGACCACAGTCTGTGATCGACAGAATTGACAGGGCATCTGTTGATGTAGATGTTACAGGATTTACTTCCAATATCGGAACAGATGTTTCTATAAAGCTGTATGACGAGAATGGCAGTGTTGTAACAGATCCAGCGATCTCTATGAACATTACAGCTGTAAGAGTTAACGTTACTATACTTGCGATCAAGACTGTACCGATCAACTATCATACTACCGGAGAACCGGCTGATGGATTCATGCTATCAGGTGATATTACGAGTACCCCTGATACGGTTGTTATCGCAGGTAAGTCATCTGCTCTTTCAGATGTGACAAGCATTAATGTATCTGATCCTCTTGACGTAACAGGACTTACATCAGATCTTCAGACAACAGTTAACATTGCTGATTATCTGCCAAATGGTATCTCTCTTGGAGATGCAGATTTCAATGGAATATGCACTGTAGTCGTTGATATCATACCTCAGGCTAACAGAACCATAACTATTGATGCAGGCAGTGTGACATATGATAATGTTCCTGAGAATTACAAGATAGTACTTGGTAACGGCGCAGATGATACCAGCTTTACAGTTGAGATATCAGGTCTTGGCGAGACTATAGATTCCGTATCTGCTTCAGACCTTAATGCGACTATCGACTTGAGCCAGCTTACATCACAGCTTTCAGATGATGAGACCCTTGAGTCCGGTACATATACAGTTACAGTAAGCTTCACACCTCCTGAAGGTGTTGAGATAAATGGAACAGTTCGCGTGACTATCACAGCAACTGCTCCTGAAGAAAAAGAAAAAACAGAAGATGATGAGTAGTAATGGAGGTTTTTAAGTTTTATGGTTAGTCAGAAGGTAGTCATTAAGAATCCTACCGGACTCCACTTGCGTCCAGCAGGTATTCTTTGCAAAGTGGCTATGAGATATAAATCGCTGATCACTTTTCAGGTAAGAGAGAATACAGCTAATGCGAAAAGTGTATTAAGCGTTCTTGGTGCAGGTGTTAAGTGCGGTGATGAACTTGAATTTACATGTCAGGGAATTGATGAAGAAGAAGCACTTGCCGGAATGGTTCAGGCAGTCGAAGACGGACTTGGAGAAATATAATAATTAAAGAGGTTTTGGGTAATGAAAAAGATAATTGTTACAGGATGTAATGGTCAGCTTGGAAGACAGGTTAATAAAGAGATCGGCGATGAATTCGAACTTATAAATACAGATGTATGTGAAGGAGAAGGAATCCGTAGTCTTGATATCACCAATGTTGATAGTGTTATCGCTCTTGCAAGAGAGGTGAAGCCATATGCCATCATTAACTGCGCAGCATATACAGCAGTTGATGCACAGGAGAAGGATTGGGATCTGTCTTATAAGATCAATGCTATAGGACCCAGAAACCTTGCAATAGCAGCTACAGAAACAGGAGCTAAGCTTGTACATATTTCCACAGATTATGTATTTGCAGGAAACGGAACAAAGCCTTATACAGAATTTGATCCTACAGGTCCTGTAAGTGCGTATGGAACTACAAAACTTGCCGGTGAGAAATTCGTTGAGCAGTTTGCTGAGCATTTCTTCACAATAAGAACTGCATGGCTTTATGGCGATGGTAAGAACTTTGTTAAGACAATGCTCAGACTTTCTGAAAATCATGATGAAGTATCCGTTGTCGATGACCAGGTAGGAAGCCCTACAAGCACTGTTGAACTTGCTAAGGCTATTCATTACCTTCTTCCTACAGATAACTATGGACTGTTCCATGGAACATGTGAAGGATCATGCAGCTGGGCAGACTTTACTGATGAGATCTTCCGTCTTGCAGGCAAGACAACTAAAGTTAACCATGTATCAACCAAGAAATACATGGAGATGAATCCTGCCAGTGCTCCAAGACCTGCTTATTCAATCCTTGAGAATTACATGTTCAAACTTACAAGCGACTTCATGTTTGCTGACTGGCATGATGCAATAGCAGAGTATATCAAGACAATCTGATACCCGTATATAGATCTATGTAGTTCAAAACACGTACCAAAATAGAAAGATAAATATGTTAGATTTTTTTAATGAACTTTTCAATAATGTAGTAATAATGTGTCCTGTTACCGCATGGCTTACAGCACAGATCTTAAAGACTCTTATCTATATGATCACATATAAAGAGTTTAACAAGGAAAGACTCCTTGGAGATGGCGGTATGCCAAGCTCACATTCAGCAACTGTAATGAGCCTTGTTACTATCGTAGGCTTTACATACGGAGTATCCGGATTTGAATTTGCACTTGCCGGAATCCTTGCACTCATAACAATGCACGATGCAATGGGTGTAAGACGTGAGACAGGTAAGCAGGCAGTTGTTATCAAGAACCTTGCCGAACTATTTGAAGAGATGGGTAAGGACATTCCGGATGACGAGAAGCTTAAAGTCTTTGTAGGACATACACCGCTTCAGGTTATTATGGGAGCTATACTCGGTGTCATCGTTGGATGTGTATTCCAGGGCATCGTAGGTTAAAAACGGGAGAGTGAAAAACAGATGTTGATCACTGCTATTAATTGGCTATACGTGATTTTTACAACTTATTTTGCAGGATATGGTTTTCACTATTTAATGACCGGCATTTCTTTTCTGCAGCATTCTGTGCCGCAGAGAAGGAATGCCGGTTTGCGTACTGCACCTTATGAAGTGCAGTTTCGTGAAAACTATCTTATTACAGGTCTTGTCCTTGTTTCTATCTATGCGCAGTTCGTCAGCATTTGGGGTGGAATAGGACTTGTTGCTAATATCATACTTTTTATCGTAACTCTTGGAGTGTGCGCATATGCCCTTCGTGACATGTTCTACAAGATATTGTCATACGGTATTGGAAGGAATATCAGCACTAAGCTTGTAATAACCTATGTTGTAATCTTTTTTATCATTGCGTATTTTACTTCGCACGGGCTGGAACATTATGATACAGGCTTATATCATGCTCAGGCGATACACTGGAACGAGCTTTATGGCGCAGTCAAAGGCCTTGGCAATTTCAATCAAAGACTTGCATATAACAGCGCAGTATATCCCCTTTGCGCTCTTTATAGCTTCTCATGGGCAGGCGGACAGTCCCTTCATACAATGGCAGGATACTTTGTCCTTCTTCTTTCATGGAAATGTGTAGATATAATCCAGATCAAAAGACGCGGGTATTTTACTCTTCCCGATGCAGTAAGATTTATAGCAATCTATTATATATTCACGATACTCGACGAGATCGTATCACCTGCATCAGACTATTTTGTCATGTGCATGGTCCTTTATATACTCATATCCTGGCTTGATCTTGACAGAAACAGGGAAAAGAGATTCTATCCATATGCCATGCTCTGCATAGTTGTGGTATATGCAGTTACATTAAAACTGTCTGCAGCGCCTCTTTTACTTCTTGCCATAAAGCCTGTCTGGAAGATAATGCATGCAAGACTTATAAGCAGGCCCAAGGCAATCTCGTACTTTATTGGACTGGGACTTCTGACATCGGTACCGTTTTTTATCAGAAATATGATCATATCGGGCTGGCTTATATATCCTGTTACATTTATCGATCTGTTCACCTTTGCGTGGAAGATACCCAAAGGAACTGCCCAGTATGACGCTCATGAAATAGCGGTCTATGGAAGAGGTTATACAGATGCAGCTCTATATAATATAAGCATTACAAAGTGGTTCCCGGACTGGTTCAGGAGCCTTTCTGCATTCAATAAAGGCATGCTTATTGCAGATGCTGTATTTTTGATAGGCCTACTTATATTTGCTGTAGTATACTATTTCCTTCAGCTTAAAAGCGGTGCTTCATCTTTGCCAGGCGTCATGGTTAAGACATCTAAAAAGTCTGGAAAAAAAGCTAATAAGAAAGCTAATAAGAAAGCCGGAAAGAGTATGTTTAACAATGCAGGTAAGGTCGTAATGATGGCAAGACATAGAACTGTCTCCTTCAAAGACTTTGTATTTATTGACCTTATCTCTTATGTGGCGCTTGGCTTTTTTGTAATGTCATCTCCGCTGGTAAGATACGGAGCCCTTTATATATGGCTTCCTGCTGTTCTTATGGCGGGCAAGCTTGTAACACTTTTGTTTTATAAAAGAGGTGCAGAAAAAAAGCTTGTGCCGGTTATTATGGCGTTGATAGTACTGTTCATAGGCTATAAAACAATAAGGATAGTACTAGATGAAGTGCCAAGATTTCAGGCAAGATACCTCTTAGTCCAGCAGGACTATGCATCATATGAGCTTATCTCATATGAAATAGACGGACAGACATTCTACTATCCTGCAAGCGGTGACCAGACAGGGTATGACCCTTTCCCTTCGGCACCAACCAAAGCAAATGTCAAGCTTATGGGCGAGGATATCAGCAGCGGATTCTTGCGAGCTGAGTAAGAGTCATAGATATCATAAAGAGGTTGAAATCAATTCATTATAGATAGCTGTTAAACGGCATAACTGGAATTCCGATAATTATAGCTGTGACCAAAGTTTTCTATAGTTATGAGGCGTTGTTCCCTCAATCTTTCTGAATATTCTTGCGAAGTAGTTTGCATCGCTTATACCGACAGCACCTGCAACCTCATCGATTGGCATTTCAGAAAAGCGAAGGAGCTGTTTGGCTTTTGTGATCCTAAGCTCTAAGATGTATCCTGTGATCGTAGATCCGTACTGCTCTTTGAAGATCCTTGTCAGGTAATACTTGTTTATATAGAATTTTGATGCAAGTTCATCAAGAGTTATTTTTTCAGCATAATTAGTCTCCAGGTAAGCTTTTATTTCCTGGAGGCTTTTCTTTTTGCCTGCAGTATTCTCAGGCATATTCTCAGGGTGCCAGCTCTCTTCCATAAGGAGGGTAAGTAGCCTTGTTAGCTGCTCGTATATCTTCATGTCGCGAAGGTAATCGTCAGACGAAGCTATGTTATATATACCATCGATAATGTCAAGATAGTGCTTAGGACTATCCGCACGGAAAACAGGTTGTCCGCCACGCTCTAAATACTTGGTGTATATGTTCTCCATATTTGTGCCTTGAAAGTGCACCCAATCAAGCTTCCAGAGCTTTTTGGAGGTGGTATGTGAGTAAGGCTTCTTGCAGTCAATAAATACACAGTCCCCCTCTCGGAGTTCATATGAGATGCCGTCGTAATTGAGCGATCCCTGGCCTGATTCGATCAGGAAAAAGAGGTATGAGCCAAGCCCCTGACGGCTGCTTGTGTGCTGCTTTGTAGCCTGAAGAGAGCCAACTTCCTGAAGGTGGATCAAAGAAGACTTGGCAAACTGTGAAGGGGTATAGAGTATTCTGTTTGAAGCAACAAGGTTGCCGTGGAATAAGTAGTTTTCCATAATATATCCTTATCTATATGACCTGAAAATGCTAATTTTCCAATATCTGCATGGCAGAAGATAACAATATTCAGTTAAAAAACGTATAAGTAGCATAATTGTCAATATCTCTGATATCTCAACATTATTATAGATATATCAATATTCGAGGTCAATATAATGCTATTATTGGTCAACTTAGTGCCTTCGCAAATGCAAATAATAGTTATATAATGCTTGCAGTGTATAAAACAGATGTATGACTTTTTATCAAATTTATTCTAAAGTCATGTCAATCTGTTCACGGCAATCAAAGTTTGAGCTTTATGAATGTTGTTTGGTTTTAACCAAAGAAAGGAATTATATATGGCAAAGAAAGCACTTATAACCGGAATTACAGGTCAGGATGGTTCATATCTTGCAGAGCTTCTTCTCTCAAAAGGATATGAAGTACACGGAATGATCCGTCGTTCATCAGTTGATTACAGAGAACGTATCTCACATCTTGAAGGCGAGAGAAACTTCCACCTTCACTATGGCGATCTCGGAGATTCAATGAGTCTTATCAAGATCATCGGATCTGTTCGTCCTGATGAAATATATAACCTTGCTGCACAGTCACACGTTCAGGTCAGCTTCGATGTTCCTGAATATACAGCAGACGTTGTAGCTACAGGCGTACTCCGCGTACTTGAAGCAGTAAGAATCTGCGGTCTTGCTGAGACTTGCCGTATCTATCAGGCATCTACATCAGAACTTTATGGTAAGGTTGAAGAAGTTCCTCAGAACGAGAAGACTCCTTTCCATCCTTACAGCCCATATGCTGTTGCTAAGCAGTATGGTTTCTGGATCGTAAAAGAGTATCGTGATGCCTACAACATGTTCGCATGTAACGGTATTCTCTTTAACCACGAGTCAGAGAGAAGAGGAGAGACATTCGTTACACGTAAGATCACTCTTGCAGCTGCAAGAATCGCTCAGGGCAAGCAGGACAAGCTCCTTCTTGGTAACCTTTCTTCACTTCGTGACTGGGGTTATGCAAGAGATTATGTTGAGTGTATGTGGCTCATCCTTCAGAACGAGAAGCCGGACGATTTCGTAATCGCTACAGGCGTTCAGCACAGCGTTCGTGAGTTCTGCCAGCTTGCATTCCACTATGCAGGAATCGAACTCGAGTTCAAGGGCGAAGGAATGGATGAAAAGGGTATCGATAAGGCTACAGGCAAGGTGCTTGTAGAAGTAAGCCCTGATTTCTACAGACCTACAGACGTTGTTAACCTTTGGGGTGATCCTACAAAGGCTAAGACAGAGCTTAACTGGAATCCTACAAAGACATCTTTCGAAGAACTTGTACACATCATGGTTGAGTCTGATATGAGAAAAGTTGCAGTAGAAAGATCTGAAGAGAACATCAAGTTCAACCTTGAAGAGTATCTTGAAAAGGGTCTTGTAAAATAAAAACTGATCATCAAGGAGACTGTGATCTTAGGGTCATGGTCTCCCGTTTAAAGTTATAAAAAGAGGTAAAGAATTAAGATGGAAAAGAATGCAAAAATATATGTTGCAGGTCATCGCGGAATGGTTGGCTCTGCTATCGTAAGAGAACTTGAACGTCAGGGATATACAAATATAATTACACGTACACATAAAGAGCTTGATCTTACACGTCAGGATCAGGTTGAAGAGTTTTTTGCCAAGGAGAAGCCTGAGTATGTATTCCTTGCAGCTGCAAAGGTTGGTGGAATCATGGGCAACGCTACAGCTAAGGCTGATTTCATGTACGACAACATGATCCTTGAGATGAATGTGATCCACGCTGCATGGCAGAACGGCTGTAAGAAGCTTGAATTCCTTGGTTCATCCTGCATCTATCCTCGTATGGCTCCTCAGCCTATGACAGAGAAGGTTCTCCTTACATCTGAGCTTGAGAAGACTAACGAAGCTTATGCACTTGCCAAGATCAGCGGTCTTAAATATTGTGAATACTTAAATGGTCAGTACGGCACAGACTATATCTCTGTAATGCCTACTAACCTTTACGGACCTAACGATAACTATCATCCAGAGCACTCACATGTTCTTCCTGCTCTTATCCGCCGCTTCCACGAAGCTAAGGAGCAGAACCTTCCATTCGTAACATGCTGGGGCGATGGATCACCACTTCGTGAGTTCTTATATGTTGATGACCTTGCTAACCTTTGCGTATTTCTTATGAACAACTACTCAGGCGATGAGACAGTTAACGCAGGTACAGGTAAAGAGCTTACTATCAAAGAGCTTACAGAAAAAGTTGCCAAGATCGTAGGATACGAAGGCGAGATCAGATGGGATTCTACAAAGCCAAACGGAACACCAAGAAAGCTTCTTGATGTATCTAAGGCAACAAATCTTGGATGGACATACAAGACTGAGCTTGACGAAGGAATTAAGCTTACATACGAGGATTTCCTTAACAATCCTATGCGTGCAGAAAGATAAAATCAGTCTTTCAAGATAATTAATATTTAGCCATGCTTACAGATATGCTGTGAGCATGGTTTTTTATTGTGCGTTTGATGACGCACATTTTAACAAGTAATAGTTTTGCAAATGCAGCGTTTTCTAGTAGAAAGACAGTCGGCATAGCGTTATAATGTAAACGTGGGATAGTATAGGGTTTTAGCAGGGAGGGCCGACATCTATGTCTTTTTTCGAGACCATTGAAAGCGCATCTGACGTAAGAAAAAGAGAACGTGAGAAGAATAATCCCCAGGTAGCGCCGGTTAAAAAGCGTATACCTTCTACTATACGTGTGTCTGAAAATGTTCCCAAAGCAAAGATCAGAATACTTCATGTACTTAATTCCATCGATCTGAGCGGAATGCAGGCACACATCATGAATCTGTACAGAAATTTTGACAGAAGCCAGATTCAGTTCGATTTTTTGATTCCAAGAGATCCAACCCCGACAGGTAAAGAATTCCCATCATCTGATGAGCTGCTTCGCCATAGAAGAGCAGGATTTTTTGATGCAGAGATAACAAGGCTCGGTGGCCACGTTTATGCCATACCGACATATAACAGCAATAACCTTTTTGGATATACAGAGCTTGTGAACAGCTTTTTTGCCCAGCACGAAGGTGAATGGAAGATCGTGGAGGGGCATATGTATTCTGCTGCGTCAATATATCTTCCCCTTGCCAAAAGACACGGCGCGATAACAATAATGCATGTGGGAAGCGTAATAGATGCAGGGCTCGTTCAGAAGATAAGAAAAGCTAACTTCACATCACCTATACTAAAAGAAGACTGCGCGGACATCTGCTTTGCATCAAGTATGGGAGCTGCAAGAGCCATCTTTGGAGATATTGCAGTTGATGCAGGAAGAATCCATGTAATACAGGATGGAATCAATATACAAAACTTTTTGTATAATGGCAAAATACGTGATGCCTTCCGCGAAAAACTAGGCCTTGCGAATACCTATGTTTTTGGATGCGTGGCACAGTTTCATAAAAATCAGAATCATGAATTTCTTTTTCATGTCTTTGCCTGGATGCAGAAAATATTGGCAGAAGACCCTACTGGGGAATTTGACAGCCTTAAAGGCCTCCCCATGAAGCTTCTTCTTATAGGCGATGGAGAAGAACTTATGGACTGCGCGCAGATAGCGGCGCAGCTTGGAATAATAGGCAATATACTCTTCCTTGGCACATGGGGCAATGTATACGATTTCTATCAAATTATGGACTATTTTATATATCCTGCAAATGTAAATGGAGCTCCGGCAGCCCTTATGGAAGCGCAAGTATCTGGACTTCCATGCATGGCGTCTGATACTATTTCAAAAGATATAAATCTTACAGGACTCATAAACTTTTTTTCACTGGAGAATCCACCGGAGGCCTGGGCATATCACATCCTTGATGAGATGAACAAAATGGGTGTTATCGCACCTGCAAGATCGGGCGCAGATGAATATTATGACTATGATACACTTATGAATCTTCATCGCCTTCTTTCAGGCAACGATGATAAGGAAACACAGATGCAGTTCGATCAAAGAAGCTATCTTCTTAACAGAAGTGCATCGCCTCAGATGGTTGAGAGAATATTTAAAAATGGAGGACTTAACATTGAGCAGGAAGTAGCTTTCATGACAAGACTGTACCAGAATATAGGTGTCCCTAAAGAAAATAAGCAAGAAGAGAGAACAACATGAGTAAAAATTTCAAGTATGGTTTTGTGGATATGCATTGTCATGTGATCCCTGCTGTTGATGACGGCTCCAAAAGTATGGAGATGTCACTTAACATGCTTAGGATTGCCTATGAAAATAATATACGGACAATTATCGCTACGCCTCATAACAAGATCTACGTTAAGTCCGTATCTCCCAAAGGCATCCATAAAAGGGTCATGCAGCTTCAGGAAGAAGCTGATAAAGCAGGAATCGACATAAAGATATATCCTGGCAATGAACTATACTATGACGAAACACTTCCCCAAAGGCTTGAAGAAGGAAATGCTCTTCCAATGGGAGAATCGTCAGATATACTTGTTGAATTTAATCCTTCGGATGAGTACAGCTATATTTCTGAGGGATTAAGGCGCCTGGCCTATGAGGGATGGGATCCTATACTGGCCCATTGCGAAAGATATGAATGTTTCTATAAAGATAAATCAAGAATTGACGAAATAATAGATGGAGGAGTGCGACTTCAGATCAATTCCGACAGCGTTATGATGGGAATGTTTAACCCCGTGGGCCGATTTGTAAGAAAGCTTCTATCCCAGGAAAAAATCAGTTTTGTAGGTACGGATGCACACAGAGATACGGGCAGTCGTATTCCTGATATGCTTGATTGTGCTAACTATATAAGAAAAAAATACGGAGAAGATTACGCCAGAGAAATTCTATATGCAAATGCCATGGATCTGATAAAGTGAAGAACTGCATCTGATTCAGGTTGGCCTGTACACAGACAAGTGAGTTTGGAGGTACGTATGGAACAGACTGATGTAAATGTAAGCCAGAATACTAGGACCAATAGTGGAGTGATAGAGATTGATCTTAGCGAGATTGTAGGTATATTAATTCATCGGTTGTGGCTTATTGCAATTGTTGCGATAGGTTGTGCTGTTGCAGGATTTGCTTTTAGTAAATTCGTGCTTCCTGAAGAATTTCGTTCGACTACTAAAATATATGTTCTTGATAAGGACAATGCTGATTCCAGCAGTATCTATACAGATCTTCAGGTTGGTTCTCAGCTGACCAAGGACTATGCTGAACTTATCAAGAGCCGCTACGTTCTTGAATCTGTTATTGATACATTAGGTATAGGTGACAGATATGATTATGATGATTTTTTGGAAAAAGTATCTGTGAATACTCCTGCAGATACTCGTATTGTGGCTATTACAGTTACAGATACAGATCCATACACGGCTCAGACAATGGCTAACTATATAAGGGAAGTCAGTGCTGAGCATATTGAAAATGTTATGGATATAGATGCTGTTAACGTTGTTGAGGTAGCTAATCTTCCAACTGAAAAGTCAGCCCCCAGCTGCATCTTGTGGACACTGGGAGGCTTTGCGCTCGGAGCAGTTCTAGTTTCAGCGCTTCTTATCATACATTTTCTTGTGGATGATACAGTCAAGACTTCTGAAGATGTTGAGAGATATCTTGGCATCAGTGCTCTTGGTATCATTCCATTTGATGAAAATGTTACTCAGGATATAGGTTCCCAAAACGGTAAAAGTAATAAGAAATCCAGAAAACATGGCAGGTCCGGTGAGATAAGCCATATTGGAGCTGACGATATGGATGATTCTCAAACAAATACTGGTTCATAAAAGTGTTTGCTTGAATAATGATTTTTTCGCAAAAAAATGTAAATAATAAGTTGATTGTAGCCGATATCTTTAGTGCGTAGGACTTTGATTGTCTATTTTCAAAGATCCTAAAAGGGGAGAATACATGCAGAGAGTAATGATAAGGGATAATGAACTTGAGTTTAGGACCAGGGAAGCTTACAAGACCCTTAGAAGTAACATCGAGTTCAGCGGCAGGGACATACGTACAATTGCAATTACGTCAAGTACACCTAATGAGGGTAAATCAGAAGTTGCCTTTGAGCTTGCAAGAACCTTTGCACAGGCTGACAAGAAAGTACTTCTGATAGATGCAGATCTCAGAAAATCTGTTATGAGAGAGCATTTCAAGAATGGAAAGATCAGATATGGTCTTACCAACTTCCTCGTAGGTCACTGCAAGATAGATGATTGTCTGTGCCAAACCGATGAACCCGGATTCTACATGATATTCTCCGGACCGAACACACCGATGCCATCAGAGCTATTAGGGGGTGAAGTGTTCGGACAGCTCCTTAAAGAGGCCCATGACGTATTCGATATCATCATTATCGATACACCGCCTCTTGGATCAGTAATTGATGCCGCTATCGTCGGCAAACAGTGCGACGGTACAGTTCTCGTTATAGCTAGCGGCAGGATAAGCTATAGATTCGTTCAAAATGTTCAAAACCAGTTACGTAAGGCAGGATGCCACGTACTGGGTGCAGTCATGAACATGGTTTCCATGGATGGAAATAAATATTACGGCAAGTATTATGGCAAATACTATGGCAAGTATTATGGCAAATACTATGGTAATTATGGCGATTATCAGTAAGTTTTAAAGATCTGTATACCATTTATAGCCTTGGAACATAAGGGTTCGGAGGGAGAAGATGCGTAGATTCAAATTTTATGGGATGCACAGAAAAGCACTGATATGTACTGTTTGCAGCGCAATAACAATTAGCACATTAAGTGGATGCTCCTTTACGAAGACGATAAGTGATGAGAATACTCCGCTTTCTGATAATGCAACATATGAATCAACCGTAGCAGTACTGGAACAAGGCTACGCAGAAAGCTTTATTACAGATCTTGAAGAAGGAGAAGTGCTTGTAGGAAGTACAAGCGACGCCTTTGAATGTCAGGGAAAGATCCCGGACTTGCGTCCGGACTGGGATAGTATACTAGCTCAGAACTCTGAAACGGTTGCTTATCTGGTAATACCTGAAGCTGGAATAACAGTTCCTGTTATGCAAAAAGAAGGTGATCAGGACTACTATGATACGCATAATGCGAAAGGTAATATTCAGGAAGGCGGCGCGCTTCACCTTGATATAGGTAATACAACAGATTATACCGATCCTAATACTATTATATATGGATCAAACGAAGAAGGAGGTCCGCTGGAATATCTCGGAATATATGCTAATCCTGAATATTTTGAAGCTAACCCTTTCATATACCTGTATGTTCCGGGATATGTACATGAATTCAGGGTATTTGCCGCAATGAGCGGCTATGATACAGATATACTAACGAATACTAATTGTTATGATTTTGATATTTTTAGTAGCTATGTAAATAATATATATTCATCCAGAAGCATGGATGCTCAAAAGACAGAGTATCTAAGAGAAGCAGTAGTTAACGGCTGGAGAATGCTTACAATATCAGCAGGATCCACTACAGATTCAACCAATAGATATTTCGTTTACAGTACGTATTCAGGTTCACAGATCCAGTGAGAAATGAGGTATGTTATGAAAAAGAAAATCATGTCAGTATGGGCAGCAGTTCTACTTCTTTGCTACACATGTGCATTTAGTACAAGTGCAGCTACCAGTCCAACGACTTCAAATGTTACCATCATTACTAATGTATACGTAAATGGTGGCGGTTCTGGCGGCGGAAACTCTGGTGGAGGTGGCGGAAGGTCATCTGGCGGTGGAGGGGGTGGAAGCTCCTCTGTTCCGTATAACAGCACGGGCGCTGCATATGTAATTCCAAGAAGCGGACCTCCTGTACGTATATCATCTACATACAGTGGAGTTACAGATGGAAGAGCAGTATCTACTGCTATATCACCAAAGCCTGGAACAGACAGTCTGTCAGATACTCTTATGTCATACGTCAACGCAGTATCCGGTGGTAAGACTGTGATAGGGCCATTCAAACTTCGTATGTACGTAGCAGGTGTATCAATATGGTCAGGATTTGGTACCTTCACATCAACCTATGGTGTAGGCAATGGATATGAAGGAAGAAGCGTAACAATCTATCAGATACACCAGGATGGATCTGTTACAGCTGCATCATCAGTAGTATCAGGCGGTAAAGTATCTGTAACAATGGACGATATGGGAAGCTTTGCAATAGTTGTGAACTGATAACCTGGCTTTTTAAGGGCAAGGGGGCGATGTATCAGTGCATAGGAAGATGAGAAAATTTAATAAATATACTTCTCCCCTTAAAGAAGACGGCCTTGTAATAGACTATGATATGGGCGATATAATGCTAGACAGAAGGCCTGGAAAGTTTGTAAATCCTGAAATAGAGTTTGAGGATATTAATAGTCATGGATATAGATCCATGGATAGCGATGATGTAGATGAATGGGTATCGTCAAACAGGAATGCTATAAGATCTTCAAGGACCGGTTCTTATGTTAGTAACAGGCAGTTATATGACAGTACAATTGACAATCTGAGCTTGAATTATAAAGAGAAACCAAAAGAAGAAAAGC
The DNA here is from genome assembly GCF_037113525.1 of Butyrivibrio fibrisolvens. Classification (NCBI taxonomy): domain Bacteria; kingdom Bacillati; phylum Bacillota; class Clostridia; order Lachnospirales; family Lachnospiraceae; genus Butyrivibrio; species Butyrivibrio fibrisolvens. Next base: position 450,985 of record NZ_CP146963.1, read on the forward strand.
CCAGAAAGACAGCGCTTGAACAGTTGGCAGAGATAAGGCCTGATTCTCCTCCGCCTAAGCCATTTGCAAACAGGGCAGAGGAAGTCAGATACCAGTTTTCTGAAAAGAAGCGCAGAGAAGAGATCAGGAAATTCGCCCAGGAAAGGCAACGAGAATACAGCATCAAGAAACAGAAAGACGAAGACAGGCGAAGGACTGAGGAACTAAAAAAAATATTTGATCTTGAAGATGGCGATGAAACATTAGAACCATCATACGAAGATCTTAAGAAAAGAGTTAAAAGTTCAAAGGCTGATGATACAAATGTATTCTTTGCAAAAGTATCGTCAGAGAATAGAGCATTAAAAGAAAGCAGAGATAATAAAGATCATTATAAAGAGAGTATAAAAGCCAGTTATAAAGATAGCCATAAAGAGTACTATAAAGAAGCAGATACAAAGAAATCCGGGGAATATGATGAAGAAGATGATGATTTTATAAATGCTCCTGATGGCTTTGATCCAAGTAAGATCAAAAGTAGAGGCTCTGTAAAAACCCAGGAATATCATCACACACACAGACATCATCATCATTCAAAAATAGGAAGAGCCCTAAGAATTATCAGAAATACGATCCTTATTTTACTTGCAGTGACTGTAGGATTTGTTGGTATAGGATATGGGGCATACAGGCTCATGGAATATACTGGCGGATTGTCTCTATATAACAGGACACAGGATCAGGCTCCGGACCTGTCACAGGCTTCCTTATATGAGGAATATTCTATAGGAGATGATCAGATGCCGCTGACAGCATCAGCATCTTCCTGGCAGCCTGGTTGGATCAGATATGATGGCAAAACCTATGCGTATAATTCTAACCTTCTGACATTCCTTGTACTTGGAATTGACAGCATGGACAAGGTTCATGAAGGAGAAGATGGCATTAGCGGCGGACAGTCAGATGCAATGTTCTTCCTGATCCTTGACCCTGACAGTAAAGAGATCAAGATTGTAGCTATCAATAGAAATGCAATGACGGATATAGATGTCTACAATGAAGAAGGTATATATGTAGGGACAGGAGAGGCTCAGATATGCCTACAGCACGGCTTTGGTAACGGACTTGAGCAAAGTTGTGAACGAACAGTTAAAACGGTTAGGAACCTGTTCCACGAGCTTCCAATAAATGGATATATATCCATTAACATGGGAGCTATACCGACAGTAAATGATACGGTCGGCGGAGTAACACTCAAAGTATTGTATAGTCTTCCGGCAGCAGGACAGTACAGGTCACTTCGTAAGGGAGATACGGTGACGCTTACAGGAGATGATGCATACTGGTACACCCAGCATAGGGATATATATGATGACTACAGCGCAAATGAACGTCTTGAAAGACAGCTTCAATACTTGATAGAGTTTGTACCTGCTCTCCAGGAAAAGGTGAGAGAGAATCCGGAATCTGTAGCTTCGATTTATAGTGCTTTATCTCCATATATGGTGACAGATATAGGTCTAAATGAAGCTGTGTATCTTGGTAACGAAGCAGCAGAGTACAACTTCGATTCTGCAAATATATACCAGATGAAGGGAGAAAGCATTATAGGAAAATCAGGCTTTGAAGAATTTATCTATGACGAAGAAGGTTTGTATGATCTGATCATAGATGTATTCTATACTGAAGTCGATTCCTGAGATATGATCATTATAAGCAGGTAGTGATATTGTTGCTTAGAAGAGTCGATAAAGTAAAAAACGATTAGTAATAACTATAAAACTGTCATACATTGATTTGTATGGCAGTTTTTATATGCATAAAAAATATTCAATTAGAATACAATCATTTTGATATAAAAAATATTGATTCAATATTTTTTAGGAAGGAGGATACTATTAATAATAAGTCAAATCTTGCCGATATAGATTGTAGAAGCACAGTCACAGCCTATAAGGGGGTTATGATATGGCAAAGACAGCAACACTCAGGGCAGAATCGCTTAGTGGATTATTTGTTGGAAGAAAGATAATTGAATTAAATTATCAAGAAATCTTTGACCACAAACCCAATGTTTACAAGTGGATTAAAAGAGCATTTGATATCTTGGCAGCAAGTATTGCATTGATATTGCTTTTACCTGTATTTCTTCTTACGGCATTGGCTATAGAGTTGGAAGATGGCGGACCTGTATTTTTTACTCAGCTCCGCGCCGGTCAGAACATGAAGCCGTTCAAAATATACAAGTTTCGTAGCATGTATAAGAATGCTGAAGCCCAGTTTGAACGTATGCAGGCGCAGAACGAGCAGACTGGACATGCATTTAAGATTAAGAATGATCCAAGAATAACTCATGTAGGAAAATTTATCAGAAGATATTCAATTGATGAACTTCCTCAGCTTCTAAATATTATTAAAGGTGATATGAGTATAGTTGGACCTAGACCAATTATCTATAGTCAAATGGAAGAGTGTAATGCTTACGAAAGGCAACGCTTAATTGCAAAGCCAGGTCTTACCTGCTATTGGCAGGTATGTGGCAGGGCAAAGATTAAGTGGGATCGTTGGGTTGAACTTGACCTTCAGTATATTCAGGATATGAGTGTATTTAAGGATATCGAACTTATAGTAAGAACCTTTCCTGCTGTTTTTGGCAAGGACGGAGCGTATTGATCAGGAAATAATATGAGTGAATAACAACCTCGGGTATTTGCTATTAGCTTAAGAAAATAATAAAAGCGTAGATTTGATACAAAATCTACGCTTTTTTCTATGAAAAGTACAACATATGGCTTATAATTAATCTAAATAGTGATGATGTACAAACAGGGGGATAGCATTCACAGAATTCTTACGGGGACGCCAGACTTTCGGTTTTTATCAAATTATCTGGGGTTGTGAGGGGGATATAGAGGAATTATCTTTAGTACGGTTGAGCGGTCTGCTATGGCTGAATCCCAGTGATAGAAAAAATATAAGAAGAATATTTGCAAATAAAACATGTTGGAAAAATACGAGTTATGTCCACTATGAAAATAGTAAATTATTTTTTTTTACCGATTATTAAAATCCTAACAGAGGGATAAAGATATGGAAGGAAAAGCAATAATTGAGAATATAATTACTAATGCGTGCCCGGTAAGTTATGAAGATGTTTCTCAATCACACTGCAGAGTTTTGTCCTTAAACCTTTCTCACAGAAAAATAATTGTTGCGTATCCGGAAGATACTGAATTGATTAAGGAAATAGCAATTGAGTATTTTTTGAGAAATCATTTAGAAGTTGAAGAACTAGTTAAATATAATAAAAAAGAAATATTAAGAATTCTCTTGGATTTAAAGAAACGTGATAAAGATATAGCTTGCTTTATTGTATTACCAGATTCTTATAATTCATTTCTATATAAAATACTAAGAAGATTTTTAGAAAGAAAAACTGAAATATGTCCAATCAGATTTCCTCACTTTGGAATGGCAAATAATAATTCTCAGTTTATAGAAGATAGAATTTTTATTAGTTTTGTAGAGAATAATATCGATAAATTCTCTAATATATATGATTTGCTATATGATCAAGAATCAAAAGATACTTTAAAAGAAATCATTCGATGCGCAGCTGAACATGATGCATATAGATTACCACAGGCAACGCAAAAGGAAAAATACTGGGAATACTATTTACATTTAGATGATGAATGTTTTGTAAATTGTGGAAGTGCTAAAGGAGATACAATTTTAACTTTTTTAAACAACAATTATCCATTTGAAAGAATATATGCTTTTGAGGGAAATCACTCAGAGTATAAATTGCTTCTAAAAAACCTCGATAATCTTGAAGATGATTTAAAACAGAAAATCATCACTATTAACGAATACATAGGAACTTCTGGCGAAAAGAACAATTTTGATAGTAGATTTAAAAAACAAAAGGTTTCGCTAATTAATATGGATATAGAAGGTGCAGAACTTGCTGTATTGCAAGGGGGAGTTGAGTTGATTAAAAGGGATCGGCCTGTTTTAGCAATATGTGCATATCATAAAAAAGAAGACTTGATAGAAATACCTGCATTAGTAAGAAGTATTGTAGACGATTATGTATTTGTTTTAAGAAAATATATTGGAGAACAGGCATTTGTTATTGTAAATGAGTATTTATACTATGCTATTCCCAGAGAAAGACTACTTGAAGACTATGAAGAATAATGAATTTCAAAGAGATTTAGGGAGTCTAATCATGATAGATATTAGTGTAATAGTACCTGTATATCAAGTTGAGTTGTATATAGAAAAAATGATGAAGTGTTTGCAAACACAGACTATTCAGAATTATAAGCTCATAATTATAGATGATAAAACTGAAGATAATTCTATCGAGATTGTTAATGCCTATAAGGATTTTTTTGGAGATCGAATGGTAATAATCCATAATTCATGCAATATGGGATTAAGTATGTCAAGGAATGTTGGTCTAGATTATGTTAGCAAACACAGAACTAAGTATGTTACTTTTTTGGATTCAGATGATTGGGTAGAAGAAAGGTATTTAGAAGACCTTTATTCGTTAGCGGAAAAGGAGCAACTAGATTTATGCGTTGCAGGTATTATTCGGTATGAAGATGAAACGAATCGAATAATATGCAAAGAAATGATTAGCTTTGGCGATGATGTTTATTCTATTGAAGATTGCAAAGCATTAGCTATTATTAACCCTTGTGCATATGCAAAAATATATAGATTTGAGCCTATTTGTGATGTGAGATTTCGTAGTATAAAGCGATCGGAGGATACGTGTTATTTATTTGAATGTCTGAAAAAGCTTAAGTTAGTGATGTTTACAAATAATGCATTTTATCATTATCGCGTACGATCAAGCTCTTTAACTGGAGCCATGAATGATGAAAAATATATATCTATGCATGAAGGATTTGCTGAAATTATGCCTCTAATTGCTGATAACAATGGAACAAAGATCAAGGAGCAATTTATATGCCAAGTTTTTATTCGTAGCTCAGTTGGAGGGGTATGCCGACTCTCATTTAAAAATATGAAAAGGCGTAAAGAATTAGAGAAAGAAGAGCGTGGATTCCTGGATCAATGTATAACTGAATGGAGAAACAATACTTATTTAAATATTCTATCATCAAATTTTGGTGGAAAAAAAATTATAGCGCTCAAAATCTGTTCAACGTTATACAAACTCCATCTTTTTTCAGTTTTTATTTGCTTTTATTATTTCTACAATCAGATCCTTGGAAAAGATGTTAGAGCATAAATGGGTGTGTATATGATTCCTAAAATTATTCATTATTGTTGGTTTGGAGGTAATCAAATATCAGAATTAGGGGCAAAGTGTATAGACAGTTGGAAAAAATATTGCCCTGATTATCAAATAATTTTATGGGATGAAAAATCATTCTGCATAGATTTTAATAAATATACTATAGAGGCTGCAGGAGAGAAAAAATGGGCATTTGTTTCAGATGTGGCCAGGCTGAATGCATTATATAAGTATGGTGGAATATATTTAGATACTGATGTTGAAATAGTAAAACCTATAGATTGGCTTTTAGATAATCAAGGAGTAATAGGTTTTGAGGATGGTAGAAGGTTGTCAACTTCTTTTATAGCTTGTGAAAAAAATAATAGCGTTATCAGAGAATTACTGAGGGATTATGAGGGAAGGAGTTTCTATAAAAGTGGAGTTGTAGATAATACTCCTAATGTGAAAAGAATTACCAAGTATTTTATTCAACACGGTTTAAAAAAAGACAATTCAAAACAGATAGTTGAGGGATTTACGGTTTTACCAACAGATTACTTGTCCCCCAAAAATCATTTTTCAAAACAAACGATTATTACGAAAAACACGTATGCCATACATCATTTTGAAGGATCATGGGAAAATGAAGAAGATAAATATAAACATGAAATCATCGGTAAAATCATGAAATACGGTATTCCTGTGAGTCTTGCAAGATGGAGCGCAAAAATAATATCTGTTGTGAGATATAGAGGCATCAAGGGGATTGCTTTTGAAACGCGAAAACTGTTTAGATAGGTGCTTGATATGCATATACAGCAAATACAGTATCATGTTGCAATAAAAAAGAGGAAAGAGAGTAAATATCAAGTACTCAATAATCCAGATAATGCATGGGCTGCAGATCCTTTTTTGTTCAGTTATAAGGGAGAGATGTATATTTTTGCTGAGATATGGAAATATAATTTAGGTGAAAAAGGTAGGGGAGTAATAGGCTTTTGCAAATACTCCGAAGGAAAAGTAACAGAATGGACTGAAGTTATTCGAGAATCATATCATCTATCATATCCTTATATTTTTAGTTACGGAAATAATATATATATATGCCCTGAAAGTGGGGACAGTGGGGAGATATATTTATACAGAGCGATAGATTTTCCATATAAATGGGAAAAATGTATATCTTTATATGATGGGGGGGCAAAATGTGTTGATAGTACTTTTTTTAAATATAAGGGTGACATTTTTGGATTTACATATTGCATAACTAATGAAAACGCAGATAATTGCAACGAATTATGGCTATTTAAAGTTGATAATAAGAAAATCTGTTTTTGTGACAATAATCCTTTAACAGTAAAAAAAGAGCATGCTAGATGTGCAGGAAAAGTTATTAATAATTTTGGTGATTTGATTAGAGTTTCCCAAGATTGCGACGGTGGGTATGGACTTGGCGTAGTACTAAACACATTTAGCATTGATCCAGAGTATAACGAAACTGTTATAAAAACTATTTATCCCAAAGATATTATACTTAACAAGAAGTATAGAGTTATAGGTGTGCATACTTATAATGTTTTAAATGATTATGAAGTGATTGACATAAAGACCAAAGAAGTGTCTATCAGGATGCTATGGTATAGGTTGGAAAATAGAGTTAAGAGAAGGTTTGGGGACTATGAAAAATAATAGCTCAGATGATTATGCAATTGATTTTGTTATCACATGGGTTGATGGAAGTGATGAGGATTGGATAAAGAAAAAAAACTTGTATTGTGAGCGAAAAAAAGAAACAGATTCAAGAGATGTTAGGTATAGGGACTGGAATCTTTTAAAGTATTGGTTTCGTTCTGTAGAAAAATATGCACCCTGGGTAAATCATATTTATTTCGTTACTTGTGGGCAAAAGCCTACATGGATGAAAACTTCTTGCCCTAAGATATCTTTTATAGATCATGATGATATTATGGACGAAAGCTGTTTGCCAACTTTTAATTCGTCTGCTATAGAAGTTAATTTGCATAAGATAGAAGGACTTAGCGAGCATTTTGTATATTTTAATGATGATATGTTTCTTATTGATTATGTTTCGCAATCGGATTTTTTCTTGAATGGAGTGCCGGTGGATAGAGCAGTTGAAAATGTTGTTCCACTAGTTTCTGATGAAAGATATTTTGTTATTAATTCGATAATGAGAAATTGTACTAGAGTTATCAATGATCATTTTTCAAAGAAAATGTTTATTAAGGATAATTTTTTGAAATGGTATTCTCCTTTTTTGGGTAAAAATGTTGTAAGAAATATATTACTTACTCCATGGAAAGATTTTTGTGGATTTTTTACCTTTCATATGCCTACATCATTTCTTAAAACAACATTTTTAGAAATTGATGCATGTGAAAAAAAATTACTAGATACTGTTTCTAGAAATAAATTTAGAAAAGATGACGATGTTAATCAGTGGCTATTTCAATATTGGCAACTGGCAAGTGGAAATTATGTTATTCCCAAAAATGCAAGAACAAAGCTATTTGATCTTAATGAAGAAGAATTGAAACAGATTTGTGAAGCGATATCTCATCGCAAATATAAGATGATTTGTATCAATGATGTTGTTGATGAAAAAATGAATTATGAATTAATAAGTAAGGCTCTACAAGAATCTTTCGAAAAAGTATTGCCTAAGAAATCTGAGTTTGAAATATGAATAATTAGCTACAAAGAACAATCGAAAACATGTTTCTTAAGAAAAAGGGTTTTGAATTATGAACAATAATAGGAATGGTCTGATACTGAGAATAACGCCAAGTTATAAATATTTTCTTTTGCTTTTTCCGTTATTTAAGCCAGATACATTTGATTCGTTACCCTCCCTGCATTATGTATCGATATTTTTAGATTTATTAAAATATACTATTTTTATTGTGTTGCTTATACGTTTTTTTGTTTATAAAAAAAATCTAAGTCTTATTTCTCTTATTTATCCTGCTTTTTTGCTTGTTTTATTGATTTCCACTTTTTTAAATCATAATGGGAATACTGTTTTGCATTTGTTCAGTACTAATATTGACTTATTTATATATTTCTTATTAGCAAATTATGTTGAGGAAAAAGATGAATACGTTGATTTTTTAAAGGCTGCATCTTTTCTATTAGCTTTTTGGTGTCTTGCAAATACGTTATCTGTTTTGGCGTTTTATCATAGACGATATATGTATATTTCAAATATTACGACTTCTATAAAGAAAGACCGATATTTATTAGGATCAAAGAATTATCAAATATTATTTATTTTGCCTATGGCCAGTATTACTTCTGCATTAGATGTTGAATTAGTGGGGAAAATAAGGGTTCGTACACTTGTTATTCATATTTTGGCTTGTGTTCCGCTGTTCATGACCGCTGCAGCAACGTCAATAATTACAATGATCATTTTTTATGTATTATTATGGATAGGAATAAAGAAACCAGTAATACTAAGAATGCTGCAAATACCAAAAATACTTGTCATTGCTAGTATTGCTATCTTTGGGATGTTTGTAGTTATGGGAACACATAGTGGAATAGCTAGACTTTTGGAAATGGCGTTTAAAAAGTCAATTCAATCTCAAAGATCTTTAATTTGGACTTCATATTTGAAAAGAATCTCAGAAAAACCGCTTTGGGGTTATGGATATATGACAGACTATATGCAGGTGTTATTAACAAGGGTAGTGCATGCTCATAACCAATACTTACAGATTATGTTTAGAGGTGGAATTATTGGTATTATTGTTTTTATACTCTTTATTTATTCTTTATTAGAATTGTCTGTAAATCTTAACTCGAAGAGTGGAGTTATTTCTTGTGCTGCAGCTTCAGCTATGATTGTTGCATTTCAGGGGGATTACTATTATAGCTTGTTTTTTTATTTTGCAATTGTGATACTTTTGGTTCACGGCAGGATTAATAGCCAAAGAATTGTAATTGGTAATAGAGGGCTATAAATTGAAAGTATTGATCATAGGTGCTAATAACATAGGGCATGGTGGGAGATCAACGGTTGCGTATAATATCTCAAAACATATTGGAAAAGATATTATATGTGACTTTGTTAATGAATGTAAAAAAGAATTTCCGAAAAGAGTAATCTCTGAGATAGATGCAAAAAAAGGAAAAATTATAAATGCTAATTTATGCATAAGACCATATGTATATCGGCAATATTTATGGATGCGCTTTATAAAAAAAGTAGTAGAAAAAAACTCCTATGAAATAGTTCATATACATTGTGATAATCTACAGGAAGCTTTCAGGACAATTATTTGGGTTAAACTTTTTTCTGATTCAAAAATAGTTGTCCATGGTCATGCTTCGAATTTTATGTGTAATATTACGTTATGGCGTAGGTTGTCTGCTAATATGTTAAGAAAAGTATTACCTCAGTATATTGATGCATGCGTAGCATGCAGCGAGGAATCGTGGCGGTTTGTGTTTGGTGAGGGGAATAATAAAAAACAACATATAGTAAGTAATGGAATAGAGGTTGAAAAATATAAATTTAATCCTGAAAAACGAGAACTAATACGAAATCAGCTGAATATAAACAATATGATAGTCTTTGGAAATGTGGCAAATTTTTATCAACCCAAGAATCATTTTAGGCTAATAGATATTTTTGCTGAATGTAGAAAAGTTTTTTCCAACTGTGCTTTGGTTCTTATAGGAGAAGGTGAACTAAAAGATACTATACAAAAATATATTGATAAACAGGGACTTGATAGTTGCATTTTCTTGTTAGGGCACATAAGTGAGGTATCAGCTTATTACTCTGCAATGGATATATTTCTTATGCCATCTGTTCATGAAGGAGTTCCATTGGCAGGGATAGAAGCGCAGTATTCTTGCTTGCCTTGCTTCTTCAGCACCGGAGTTTCGCAAAAAGTAAAAATAATAGATAGTACTGAATTTATATCACTAGAGTTGACCAATAATGAATGGGCTAGATTTATTTATGAGCATACAGACTTGAATACAAATAGGAATGTTCAAGAAGAAATTATTAACTCTGAGTATAATATACTCAATTCAAGTAAAGCGATGAGAGCTATTTACCAGAATATTACGCAATAGTTTTCTGAGACTGATTAGTATTGCAAAATAACTATAGACAGTTGGATGATAATAAAAAAGTGATGATAAATAAAGAAATATATAGTATGGGTAAAAAAAATTTAATAATCACTTTTTGGTGTCAGCTAGGGTATATTTTTGTAAGCTTTATTTGTAGAACCGTATTTACATACGTTTTAGGTGCAGAATACCTTGGAATCAACGGCCTTTTTTCCAATGTAATAACCATTCTTTCGTTTGTGGAATTGGGACTTGGAAATGCAATGGTTTATAAACTTTATAAACCAATTAAAGACAATGATACTAATTCGATTCGCATCTATATAAGCTTTTACAAACATGTTTATAGAATCATAATGACAATTGTATTTTTTGTTGGTCTGGCACTGGCGCCATTTTTGGATAAGCTGGTCAGCAACAGTAATGTGAGTACGAACATTTATCTTTTATATTTTCTCTTTTTACTGGATACAGTTATTTCTTATGCTTATGTGTTTAGAAAAACTATTATAATTGCCGATCAAAAAAATTATATTATTGAGTCATATACCCTATCTTTTAACATCGCAATGAACATTATACAAATGATCATTGTCGCTATAACCCATGCATATATTCCATATCTGATAGTAAAGATAGTATTTGATTTGCTATGTAATGTTGCATTGGATTTAAGATCTGTTAATGATTATCCATTTTTAAGAAATCTAGACTCTAGTCCTAAATTATCTGATGAAGACAAAAAAGAATTTTATGCAAATATAAAAGGACTGTTTATTGAAAAAATGGCTGCAGTGTCATTTAGTGGTACAGATAATATTTTTATTACGATGTTTTATAATGTATCAATGGTTGGCATAGTTTCGCAATATACCATGATTCTGAATGCTTTTAACTTGTTGTTAACAAAAGTATATGGAGCGTTAACTGCATCGATTGGAAAGTTAAATGTAGAGGAAAATAGTTCTTTTGTTGAAAATGTATTTATAAAGATATATTTCACAAATGCGTTAATCTATGGGCTTTTGTTCACAGGGATGGCTAATTTGCTACAAGTATTTGTGGTTGATATTTGGTTGAATGATGATTATTTTCTAGGAACTATTCCGATTTTATTGATGACTGCAGAAGTGTGCATTAGAGGAATGCATTATCCAGTGTTTCTTGTTAGGTCGGCACTGGGATTATTTGCACAATTAAGAGTTGTAGCTTTGTTTTGCGCTTTTTTGAATATTGTTCTGGATTTTATCTTAGGATATTTTTGGGGGATTTCAGGAATAATCGTAGCAACAATTGTTTCAAGAGGAATTGTGTATATTACGGACATTTTTGTTGTGTATAAATATGGCTTTAAATGTTCTATTAAAAATTTTATCTTGATTGTATTAAGATGCATGATAAATGCTGTTGTTATAGGCTGGTTTGCTGGGTACATTATAAAACTTTTGCCAGAATTTAAAGGAATTATAGGATTTGGATTATATATAATTATTTAGTTATGGTCTTTGCACTATTATCGTGGCTTTTCAATATAAAGCAATTTAACTCTATATTGAGTGATGTTAGGAAAGAAAAGGATTGAAATAATGAAGGTAGGAATTCTGACATTTCATAGGACGTCAAATTTTGGCTCTTTTTTTCAGACTTATGCTCTATATTACTACTTAGATAAACTTGGCGTTGATTGCTATATAATTGACTACTGCTGCAAAGAAATAGAAAAAAGAGAAAAAATGAGTATTTTTAATTCACATACTCTTAGAGAAATGGTCCATTGTTTTTTTTACAGCAGAAGCTACCGAAGAAGATATAACAGCTTATCAAAGCAGATACATGAAAAAACAAGATGCTCTAAACAATTTAATCAAAATAATATTAAAGAAGCTAATAAAGAATTTGATTGCTTTTTAGTTGGCAGTGATCTTGTGTGGTCATTTGAAATAACTGGGAATGATAAATCATACTATTTAGATTTTGCTACGGATGATAAGCTTAGTGTTCTTATGCATCATCTTTTGGCAAAACTATTAGTGAAAATGAGAAAGATGCTATAAGGCAATACCTGCAAAGATTTTATGCAGTTAGTGTTAGAGAAAAACAATCTATATCAGAAATTAATTCAATAATACAATCAAAGAAAGTCATTTCCGTATGTGATCCTACAATGCTACTTGCAAAAGAATGGAATTTGATTTATGGATTGCATGGAGACAATAATAAATTAATCCATAAAGGAGAAAAATATATACTTTTATATTTCCCAGATATAAGTGGGAAAATGATAAAGGATGCGTATTATTTGAAAGATAAATATGGGTATAAGATAATTTGCATAAATGAAAAACGTCCACATAGAAATATAAAAAATGTAAGTATTGATGGGCCAGATGACTTCCTGCATTTGTTTCAGCATGCACAGATTGTACTAACTGGATCATATCATGGAATTCTTTTCTCAATTTATAACCGGATTCCATTTTTTTACTATGTCCGCTCTCATTCTTTGAGGATGGAGAATCTTTCTAGTATATTAGATATTGAAGATAGAAGGGGAGAGTATATTAGGAACATATCTAATCCAGAAGTGATTGACTATGAGAAAATTTACAATAATTTAAACATAATGGTGTCTCAGTCAAAAAGGTATTTAAACGAAATTGCAGAAAAAATGCTTGAAGTATAAATTGATATTATTTTATTATCAAGCTACTAATCCCCAAAGATAAGTGTGTATATTTAGTAAGGTTTGTTATGCAATTATTTCTGACTGTAAAAGGTGAAGAAAATGCAAAGCGTGTGTGAAAAAAATAATTGCACAGGTTGTGGAGCGTGCGTGAATATTTGCCCTGTTAATGCTGTGGCTTTTGAGGATAATCCTTTAGATGGAAAGATAGCAATAGTTTCTTCAGAAAAATGCATTGATTGTGGGATGTGCTATAAAACATGTCCAGTGAATGAATGGCCAGAAATGCAAAAAACGAAAATTTGTTATGCTGGATGGTCTATGAACAATGATGTGAGAAAAAAGTCTGCATCGGGAGGAATTGCTGCAGAATTATATAAGTATTATTTAAATAAAGGATGCTGGATTGCTGGGTGCGAAATGGATGAGCAATTTTCTGCAAAAATCTCACTGAGAAATACCGGCTATTCATTTTTTCAAAATTCGAAATATGTTTATTCAGATATGGGGGACACTTTTACACAAATAGAGAGGGTTCTTAAAGAGAAGAACGAAGTGCTATTTGTTGGACTTCCATGTCAAGTTTCTGGGTTAAGAAAGTATCTTCAAATAAAAGGTATTAATACTGAAAATCTTTTATGTGTTGACTTGATTTGTCATGGTGTTATACAGGCACAGTGGCTTAAAGACTATGTCCGATCCAAAGAAAAGAAGACGAAAAAAAAAGCTAGCCATATTGCATTTAGAGATTATCGTTTTGGGACGCAAAATTTTGTTCTTACTTTGGGAGACGATGAAGACATTTTCTTTGCCGCACCAGTAAATAGAACTGATGAATATCAGATAGCTTATCATCGCGGAGTAGCATATAGAAATAATTGTTACAATTGTTTTTATGCTCAGGAGAATAGAACGGGTGATATAACACTCGGAGATTTTACTGGTGTTGGAACAGAAAGAGAGTTTTTGTACGAGAAGCAGAAAATTTCGTGTGTTTTGGTTAACAGCAAGAAAGCATTTGATGTATTAAATGAAATGAAGAGAGAGGGATATATTTTTTTGGATGAAAGACCTATTAGTGAAGAATATAATAGGGAACAAAGGCTTCATACACCTACACCTGTGCCATCTGAAAGAAAACGATTCCTTATGAATATCTCGCGAGGTAAATCATTTGGGTCAGCTATTCGATCGAGTATGAAGTTAAGAATGATAAAGAATGAAATAAAAGCAGTGTTTGCAATTAGAGGTAACTAGATTCAGCGAAATTCTGGATGGATTATTATATGGTACAGTGGCTATTTTGAGAGAATAGTTATGATATTTGCAGTGGAATAATAATGAGCTGATTTTGAGACTATTATGTCAGATAATATTACTTTCACCGATGCTGTTATATTATGGCGTGACAAAAAAATATGTTCAATTACTAATCTTGAATCAGTGCTTTCAGATTTTAAGATTATCTTTGCATACAATTCTAACAAAATAGAAGCTGCCGGAGTTTCAATTTCTCACACCAGAGAGATATTTGAAACTGGAAAGGTGACTGAATATACAGGAGATCTGAAACCTCTTTTAGAAACATATAACCAAAAGGTCTGCTACGATTTCTTGAAAGAAAAAGTCATTAACAAAGAACCGTTAACAGGAGAATTGATCTGTCAGATACACGAGAAGCTTACCCATGGATGCTACGATGAAGTTAGAATATCCAAGGGCGAGAGACCAGGCGAATACAAGAAGAACTATTACCGCGTAGGATTATCAGTCGGTGTTCCGCCTGAAGATGTTGAGGAAGAGATAGATTTTATATGCAAGGAACTGTCTGAAGCTAAGATAGAATCTGTCGATGTTGGTTCTACCTTGATGAATTCCTTGTTATATTTCTCTTCCAGATAATTCATGATTTGGGACTCGGGATCATGAATTAATGAGCATCCATTCAATAAGAGTGGCAGGCATAATAAAATGCAGATAAATCTTGGAATTGTTCGCATATTAACTCTCTTTCGTAATTATTTACGACACCAGGTATTGTGAATATATATTTGAATTCTAACAAATGTCTTTGTACCTAAATTATAAAAAATAGAGTGAAGTTGTAAACAAAAACTGCACTGCAAAAATCTTCTACTTCATTCCCCAAAACTTGTATAGGAAAAACGGCTAAAAAATATGTTACTATATCAAAGTGTCTTTACTGGATGACATTTGATCATAAACTGTCATCCATTCTAGGACATTGATATGGAGGTATTATTTGTATGAATAAGCATATTAAAAGCGGCATAGCTACAATGTTTTTTATTCCGCTGTGGTATTACAAGACCACCCCGGCTCTGAACATTCATAGTGAGGGGCTGTGGTTTTTTGCAATCTCAGTAGCCATGTTTTACGGAACTATTGAGATGTTTGGAATTTCAAAAGAGCAGGGAAGACGCCCAAAAGAAAGATCTCTTCGAGTGATTTCAACTGGCTCCAGTAAAGATAATCAAAGTATGACTCTGATTAAATATATGTTCAAAAGTATTGGATTTAGAGTTGCTCTTGGGATATTTGCTTCGATGTTTATTTTGTCTTTCTTTGCTGAAGGCGAAATCTTTCATTCCAAGAAATATAGTGAGCTTATAACTGTAACTGAGGCTGATGTATCAGAAATACCTTCTGCGGAAGGAACAAGTTCCATTGCTTTGATGGATACTAAGTCAGCAACCAAACTTGGTGATAGAGAAATTGGTGCATTATCAAATGTTGTCAGCCAGTATGATGTGGCAGGTTATACCCAGATAGATTTTCAGGGCTGCCCAATCAAAACTGCACCTTTAAAATATGCGGACTTTTTTAAGTGGCTGAAAAACAAAGATACAGGTATTCCTGGATATGTTACTGTTGATCCAGTCAATATGGATGCGGAATATGTGGCATTGGATGAAGGAATGAAGTATGTTCCATCAGCTTGCTTTAGTCAGAATTTAAAACGCCACGTAAGATTTACGTATCCTACTACCATATTTTCTAATGGCCATTTTGAAATAGATGAAGAGGGAACACCCTGGTACGTGTATTCAGTATACGAGCAGCAATTTGGATTATTCGATGGTAAACAGGTGACTGGCTGTATACTGGTTAATCCGTTTAATGGTGAAACCCAAAAGCTTAGTCTTGATGAAATTCCTACATGGGTAGATGTGGTATTCAAAGGAGATCTAATCTGTAAGCAGTACAATTATTATGCTCAGCTTAATGGCGGTTATTGGAATTCAAAGTTTGGGCAGGTTGGATGTAAGAAGATTACAGAATCTTCAGATTCAGATAGTGTTTCTGACTATGGGTATGTGGCCAAAGATGGAGATATCTGGATATATACAGGTGTTACTTCTGTAAATTCAGACAGTTCTAACATAGGTTTCATTCTTTCAAATGAACGAACAGAAGAAACACTATTTATACCATGTACAGGCGCTGATGAATTTTCAGCTATGGCAGCAGCTGAGGGTGAGGTTCAGGAAAAGGGGTATGTTGCATCATTTCCATCACTTATTCTGGTTGATAATAATCCAACCTATATAATGGTGCTAAAAGATAATGCCGGCTTAGTAAAAATGTATGCAGCAGTAAATGTTGAGCAGTACAATCTGGTTGCTACAGCTACAACTCAGGAGGATTGTATTGCTAACTATAAGGCACTTCTTAATGGGACACTATCTGTAGAAGAAGCAAATACAGAGAACACAGCGAGTACAGCAATACCAGAGACAAAACCGATTTCTAAGGATTTGTCTGATGCCCCAACGAAGCAGATTACTATTATAAAAATAGAAACTATTGTAGAGAGCGGTAACACTTATATTTACATTGTTGATGAGAATAACAAAATTTATAAAGCGTTATATGTAGATGTTATCGATATGTTGCTTGTAAATGTTGGAGATACGATCACTATTAAAACTGATGGAGAATACTTTGTTATAGAATAGTTACAAGATAAAGCTATTTGACGCGCGTCAAATAAGAATGTCATAAGTATAAATCAGTAAGGTTCTGGAGATTTCTATTGTGTACGTATTCAGGAAGCGAATCTATTTTTTTGATATACAAGCTGTCCTGGCTGCAGCGGCCTTCAGATAATTCAAGGAACTTCATTTCATCATAGGCTTTGAGTTTATGGGTAGTTAAGATTGAACCGATATTTTGTCTGTTGCTTGGAATGATTCTTTCGCATACCCATAATTTACTAATATCACGAGGGATAGTATAAATTCCGTGTTTTACATATGCTGTCAGAAGGAGAGGAGCAGTCCATTCATCGAGGGTTTCCACGAGTTCAATATAGAAGTCTTTGGCTTTTTTATAATATAATAGCGTGCCAATAGATAAGTTGTTATCGTCATCAATGATTTCAAATATTTTCATAGTATTCATGGGGTGATGTGGTGTTATTTACGTGATAACAGTTATGTGAAGCTTTGGGTTATATCTTCTCTAAAATAGGTAGCATTGTATTATCGTTTATGAATGCAACCATGTAAATTGGCATGTAAATAAATTTGCCATTAACACTAACATCGCAGTTGGCAAATACATAGGCATGATCTACATCATATTCTTTGTTTGAAACAACTTTATTTATAGCTGAGTGAACGGTATAATCTTTACCGCTTTTTACCTCGATTGGCACAACATGAAAATCTTCTTCAATAATAAAATCAAGTTCTCCTATGCTGTGACTATTATAGTAATAGCTTTGGAATCCGTGAGCATGAAGTTCTTGGGCTACAGCATTTTCGTATATTCCTCCAAGATTAACTTTGTTATCATTTGCCAGGATGCTTGCTTTCATTGCTCTTCCGTATTGGCATGTTAGTAATCCAATATCCGAAGAATAGAGTTTAACAAAAGAACTTTTTTTATTTTGATTTAGAGAAAGCCTTGGCTCAGTTGCATTATAAGTGGAAATAACAACGCCTGCCGCATTAAGCCAAAGAAAGCTGCTTTCAACGCGCTCAAACTTAAGACCTTTTTGTAGATCAGAGTAGTTAAATCTTCTATTTTGTTTCAATAATTCGGACGGCATCAAATCGTAAATGGAAATAAGTTTTAATTTCTTTTCTTTGTTCTCATATTTTGTAAAGTCTTGCTTATATAATTCGATTATATTGTGTTGGATGGCATTTACATTACCGATATTTCCAGTTTCTGTATATTCTTTGACAGCATCAGGCATTCCGCCTACAACAAGATATCTTCTGAAATGTTCCGCCATTTTGTTATTGATAATGTCTCCGATGGGTGTTTTCTCATTAAAGCATTTTTTTAGATATCCAATTGTTTGTTCTGTAACACCTGATGCCAAAAGGAACTCTTCAAAATCCAGAGGGTACATTTGGATTTCTTCTAAATATCCAACTGGTGCAGATCTTAGATTTTTTAATTCTATCCCCAGTAGTGAGCCACTTAAAATATATTTAAATCGGCCATCGTCTACCCAAAATTTTATTCTGGTAACGATATCAGCAATTTCCTGAACTTCATCAATGAATAATATAGTTTCATTGGGGATAAAGTTATAGTCCGTTAAAGCGGAGAGATTAACAATTAAATCATCAACGCTCATGGCTTTTTCCAGGAGAGGCTTCAACTCTGGTTGTTGAATTAGATTTATTTCAAGATAATTTGAATTCTTCAAGCATTGTCTAATGGTGTAAGTTTTTCCAACCTGCCGGGCACCACTTACGAGCATGGCTTTTGATGAATTTTTTATCCAGTTATTGATTGAATTTTCTACTTTTCTCGTAATCATTTTTTGACCTCATGCTCTGGTAAATAGATGTTGTTCTTTATTTTGATTTTAACACAAAATGCCATTTTTGCATAAGAATTTCAAAGAAAAATGCCACATTTTCAATGAAAAACACATATAAAATGCCACTTTTGCAACGCGAAAACAACTCAAAATGCCACTTTTGCAAAAAAAATGTAGCAACTATACTTCTACAGAGTTATAATATAATTATACTTCCAGAGAAGTATAGGAGATGCTTATGGAAAAGATCATTTTATATCACGGTTCAGAGAAAATTATTAAAAAGCCCGTTTTAACAGGTGGGAAGATAAGCAATGATTACGGACAGGGCTTTTATTGCACAAAGCATTTAGAACTTGCCAAAGAATGGGCTGTAGATGATGAAAGGCCTGGTTTTGTCAATTCTTATGAAATAGATATTGATGGACTTAGGATTCTGGATCTTAACAGTAAGGATTATTCTATTTTGCATTGGCTGACTGTATTGTTGGAGCATCGTAACGTTAATATTAATAGTCCTATTGCTCAAGATGGTCTTGATTATTTAAAGAACCATTATCATGTGGATTTAGAAGATTATGATCTTATATTGGGATATAGGGCAGATGATTCTTATTTTTCTTTTGCCAGAGCATTCATCTCAAATACTATCAGTATCGCTCAGTTAGAAAAAGCAATGTGCCTTGGCGAACTTGGAACACAATACTTTATTAAGAGTAAAAAAGCTTTTTCTAAATTAAAGTTTATTGAGGCTATTCAGGTTGATAATGCCTCTTATTATCCCAAGAAAATGTCCAGAGATAAAAGTGCTAGGGATAGTTTTTATAATATTTCAAATACTATTGATAGAGATGGCGTATATCTGGTAGATCTGATGAGAAGGGAGAAATAGATTTATGCATGCATATGATCAACTGTATCTAAGTGATGCGATGATGAATCTGGCAGATGCATTTGATGTGGCGGTGAATGATTACGGATTTGAGATCGATTTTTTCATGCATCTGTTTATTAATTCAGGTATAGCGGCTCAGTTTGAAGTGGGAAATCCAAGATATGTTGCTGGTAAGTCTGGCACAGAGCTGGTAGAATGTGTTGTTTCAAAGATATACGGAGATGATAGTCTGAAAAAAATAGATCTGTCGTATTCAGAACCAACAAAGGAGTACTGGACAGGATGGGTGCTAGCATATTATCAATGGGAATCAGGGAAATCTTTTAGAGAAATCCAAAGGATCATTACGCCTGCGCAGCTGCGAATGAAATATCATCCCTATCATGAAATGGATGAGGAAAAAGTTGTTGAATATATAAACGAAAAGGCTAAAAATATGGCTTCGGTCAGACGGATTCAGGCATATAGAAAGCTTCTTGGGATGTCTCAAAGCCAGCTTGCAAGTGAATCCGGAGTTAATCTAAGGACTCTGCAGCAGTATGAGATAGGAGCAAAGGATATAAATAAGGCGTCCGTTGCAACTGTTTTAGCCCTTAGCAGAGTTTTGAAATGTGATGTGAAAGATTTGTGCGAGATGTAACCTTTACAAAAACATTTTAAAAAAATCGAAATCAGGTTGTTGACCTGATTTCTTTTTTGTGATAATATCCTACTAAGCCGATAGGAAATATAGTTTAAATATCAAAAGGCTATAAAACAGCCGTTAATAAAAGGAGGACAAATATTATGAAGAAGAATCTATTTAACAAAGTAACTGGACTTGCTCTTGTGAGCGCACTTGCAATGACAGGACTTACAGCTTGCTCATCTACAAGCGCTGCAGGTAGTAATACAGCTAATAATGCAGCTTCATCAGATACAGATAATTCAGAAAGTTCATCACAGGGTTTTAGAACACTTGATGAGATCAAGGAGAGCGGTGTTATCAACATCGGAGTATTCTCAGACAAGAGCCCATTTGGATATGTTGATGAAAATGGTGACTATGCAGGTTATGATGTATATCTTGCTGAGAGACTTGGTCAGGATCTTGGAGTTGAGATCAACTATGTATCTACAGAAGCAGCCAACAGAATTGAATATCTTCAGACTGGTAAGGTTGATATAATCCTTGCGAACTTCACAGTTACTGAGGAGAGGGCACAGGAAGTTGATTTTGCTCTTCCGTACATGAATGTAGCTCTTGGTGTTGTATCACCTGAGGGAGCTGTAGTAGACAGTCTTGATAGTATAGGCGCTGATGATCAGGTTATCGTTATCTCCGGAACCACAGCAGAGACCTATCTTACCAAGAACTATCCTGATATTAAGCTTCAGAAGTATGATGCATATGCAGAAGCTAAGACAGCATTTGAGAATGGCACCGGTGTTGCGTGGGCTAATGATAATACAGAGGTTATAGCTTTTTCTCTTGAGAATGAAGGATATGTTGTAGGTATTCCTTCACTTGGTGATCAGGATACTATCGCACCTGCTGTTACTAAGGGCAATGAAACTCTCCTTGCATGGCTTAACGACGAGCTTGTAGCACTTGGCAGTGAGAACTTCTTCCATGCAGGATATGAGGCTACTCTTCTTGAGACCTACGGCGCAGATTACGAAGATACACTTGTAATTGAGCCTTCAAAGAACTGATCGGTACTACGAAAAAAGCAATAATTCTTTCATTAGAAAAAAGATAAACAAAACCACAAAGGAAACTGAGTAATGGACTATGCGGTTATAGAAAGCTATCTTCCTTTATATAAGGATGCGCTTGCCCTTACTCTTAAGATAGGATGGCAGGGCATCGCCTTGAGCCTTTTGATAGGCCTTGCGGGCGCTGCTATCTTACATTTTAAGGTAAGGATCTTAAAGACCATAACAGGAATATATATCGAGCTTTTTAGAAATACACCTCTCTTGGTACAGCTTTTCTTTTTGTATTTTGCTCTCCCCAAGATAGGTATAAAGATCACAGCCCAGACCTGCGGCGTGCTTGGTCTTGGACTTTTGGGCGGCGCATATATGATAGAAAGCTTTAGAAGTGGCCTCGAGTCGATCGCTGTTATTCAGACAGAGAGTGCTCTTAGTCTTGGTATGACAAAGGAACAGACATTTATCTATGTCATTCTGCCTCAGGCAGTATCTATCAGCGTTCCCGGACTTCTTGCAAATGTCATATTCCTGTTAAAAGAGACATCAGTTTTTTCAACCATAAGCCTTATGGACCTGATGTTTACAGCCAAGGACCTGATCGGAATGTATGCTAAAACTATAGAATGTTTATTCCTTCTGGTAGTCTTTTATCTGATAATGCTGCTTCCGGTATCCATTCTGGGTTCTATTTTGGAAAGGAGGCTTCGTTATGCAGGATTTGGGGATTGATGTTTTATTTAAAGGAACCAACTTCCTTCGCCTTCTCCAGGGTTTGTGGGTATCAGCCAGGATCAGCCTTATATCAGTTGTGATCAGCATACTGCTTGGTCTATTAGTTGGAATTTTGATGACTTTTAAAAATCCTGTTCTTCGCGTAGTTTTAAAAGTTTATCTTGAGATAGTCAGGATCATGCCACAGATGGTTCTTTTGTTCATCGTTTATTTTGGAACCACCAGAGTCTTTGGATGGGACTTGTCTGCAGAAACGTCAGCCATTTTCGTATTCTGCTTCTGGGGAACTGCTGAGATGGGAGATCTCGTACGAGGGTCTATCAAAAGTATAAGTAAGATACAATTCGAATCATCTTTTGCACTTGGTATGAACAAGATTCAAACATACAGGTATGTAATACTCCCTCAGACGATCAGAAGGCTGATTCCTCTTTCCATAAATCTTATTACAAGAATGATCAAGACAACTTCTCTTGTGATGATGATTGGAATAGTAGAGGTATTAAAGGTTGCCCAACAGATAATCGAGGCCAACAGGAAGGCATCACCAAATGCGGCATTTGGAGTATTTGCAGTTGTATTCCTCCTGTATTTCCTTGTTTGCTGGCCTATCAGCAGACTGTCAGTTTATTTAGAGAAGAGGTGGGCTCTGTGAGCGAATTATTAAAGGTCAAGAATTTACATAAAGAGTTTGGCAAAAATGTTGTACTAAAAGATATAAATCTTTCGGTAGAAAAGGGCGAAGTTGTTGTTATCATAGGCCCCAGCGGATGCGGTAAAAGTACCTTCCTTCGCTGCCTTAACGGTCTTGAAGAGATTCAGGGCGGAGTCATCACAGTAGACGGACTTCCTGTAGAATCCGGCAAAAAAGAGATCACGAAGCTTCGTCAGAAGATTGGCATGGTGTTCCAGTCCTATGAACTATTCCCGCACCTGTCCGTAATTGATAACCTGATCCTTGCTCCTACCAAGGTTCAGAAGAGAAAAAAGGAAGAAGTTATCCGCGAGGCAACAGAGCTTTTAGACAGAGTCGGATTATTGGACAAAAAAGACTACTTCCCGCGCCAACTATCAGGCGGACAGAAGCAGCGTGTTGCAATAGTAAGAGCACTTCTTATGCATCCGGAGATCCTACTTTTTGATGAAGTTACAGCAGCTCTTGATCCTGAGATGGTTCACGAAGTTCTTGAAACAATGCTTAAGCTTGCAAAGTCAGGTTCTACAATGCTTATAGTAACTCATGAAATGAGCTTTGCAGAGGCAGTTGCAGACAGGATCCTTTTCTTCGATAACGGGGAGATCGTCGAAGAGGCCGAGGATGTAAAGGGATTTTTTAAAGAACCTAAAACAGAACGTGCTAAGAAATTTCTGAGAACATTTGAGTACGATAGTGCACTCTATATATAAGAAGAAAGGAACCTTTCTGTCTATATGATATGTATCTAGGATTCTGGGTATATATCAATACAGGGAGGTCTTTTTTTATGTTAAAATATTTATGAAATCTGGCTTTAAGGAGAATCCTTTACATGGACTACATTTTTAGTGACATCCAAAATCACTTCAATTTTTCTTATATGGTCAGTTCGGGATACATTGCGATCCTTACCATGGCCATATTTTTTCTTGTATTAATACTTCTTATGCCCGGGCGTAAGCTCCATGACAGGATTCTTGTAGCGCTTTTCTTTGGATTTATGTTTATAGTTTATTCACTCACGATCCTTATGCGTGGTTACAGAGAAAGTGGTAGAAGAATAATGACCCAACCTTTTTATTGGCTTATTGTTCTCAGAAGAACAGGCAGAACACAGCTTTTGTGGCTTGCTATTGAAAATGTTGTCATGCTTATGATTCCGGCGTTTATACTTGGTATCATTATGAGGTCGGTTAAAATTCCTGTAAGAATCGTTATAATCACACTGATAATGGTCTTTTTCTCACTGACAATAGAATGTATGCAGTTGGCTTTAAATGTTGGTGAATGCGAGATAGATGATTTTCTGTGCAACACCTTTGGAGGCTTGCTGGGAGCTGCACTCGCTTCGCTAGTGACAGCCAAAATAGCTGGAGCGAAAAATAATGTAGTAGATGATTCAAAAGGTGATTTTTAATAATAATAGTATTGGTAAAGTTTAGTCATGATGGGAGATAATCAAATGACAATAGCCCTTATAATAGCCGGAGGAAGCGGAGAGAGGATGCATCAGGATATTCCCAAGCAGTTCCTTTCTATTAATGATAAACCGGTAATAGTATATACATTGGAAGCTTTTGAACAGCATCCTGAGATAGACGAGATCGCAGTTGTCTGCATCGATGGCTGGGATCAGGTCCTTATGGCCTATGCAAGGCAGTTTAATATAACTAAGCTTAAAACGGTCATCCCCGGCGGAGATTGCGGCCAGGCATCTATAAGAAACGGTGTATACGAACTTGAAAAAAGTCACAGCGCTGATGATATAGTTTTGATCCACGATGCTATACGTCCTCTTGTATCTGCAGAGATAATATCAGACTGTATAAGGGTTACAAAAAAGTGCGGCAATGCCATAGCAGTAATCCCCTGTGCAGAAGCCATGCTGACAACAGATGATGAGAAAGTATCATCAGGAACTTATCCTAGAGATGGTCTTAAGAGGACTCAGACTCCGCAGGGATTTAAACTTGGCGATATATGCGATCTTCACAGAAGAGCACTTGAAAGGGGTATTACTAATTCTATAGCCTCATGCACACTTATGATCGAAATGGGGCAGCAGGTGCATTTTTCCATAGGTTCTGAAAAAAATGTAAAGCTTACTACTATCGAAGATATAGATATTTTTAAAGCCCTTCTTTCCGCAAGAAGATCTGAATGGCTTAAGAATTAAAGTATCAGTTTGAATAATACATATTTATTGAAAGTAATTCCTGCAAAAGAGTTAGGTGGAATAAGCAGAGGAAAATGCATTGATGAATCTCTACCAAAGTAACCTATACATATCAGATCTGGACTACGTGATAGAGAATCTGGACATCCTGAATGATATGCGCGGAAGTTCAGTTCTTATAATAGGCGCCAGAGGCCTTATATGTTCAGCTATCGCTGATATATTATTTAGATATAATGAAAAAGCAGATGCAGGTATTCATATATACCTTGCAGGACGTGATAGTGCCAAAATAAAGAGCAGATTTTCAAGGTACGCAGATTCAGAGTACCTGAAAGTTTTAGAATACGACAGCGATAAGCAGGGAGATTTAATAAGTAAACTGCCTAACGAAATATCGTATATAATAGATGGTATAGGACCATCTTCACCGGGGGATATCAATTCATACCCACTTACGTCTCTATATACTAACGTGGCTTTATTGAAGGACCTTTTGCAATACGCTGATAGCGCACACATAAAGGGCCTTTTGTATATCTCATCCTCCGAAGTATATGGAACAAGGCCTGAGGGCGGACCTTTTAAAGAAGATGATTATGGCTGGATCGATATACTAAGTCCAAGATCATCCTATGCTTGTGGCAAAAGAAGCTGCGAGACGCTATGCGCCTGTTTTTCCAAAGAAAAAAATGTCAGGGCACTTATAGCAAGGCCCGGTCACGTTTACGGTCCTACAGCCAGAACAGATGATGATCATATAGCATCGGCCTTCGCGTTAGAAGCAGCCAAGGGACATGATCTAAATATGAACAGTCCGGGCTTGCAACGAAGGTCATACTGTTATATGCTTGATTGTGCGTCGGCGATGCTGACTATACTTGATAAGGGTATGAGCGGGAATGCGTACAATATTTCGAATCCCGAAAGCGTTTTATCGATTTATGGTATGATGAGCCAATTTGCAGACGCAGCTGGTGTAAATTTATCTATAAGTATTGATGATAAAAAGAATCGTGCGGGTGATAATCCAATGCCTGATTCAAGCCTTGATTCGGATAAACTTCTTTCACTTGGCTGGAAGGGATTATTTGATGCAGGTGAAGGCGCAGGACATACGATCCGGATTCTAAAAGAAGCAATGCAAAGTTAAGAATACATTTTCAAAATCACTGATTCAAAAATGTATATGATTTAAGATTGTATTAAGTGTTAGAGGTTATATTTTGGAACTACGTACTGATTTACATACGCACACACTATATTCAAGACATGCGTATTCGACTATTGAAGAAAATGTCAGAGCAGGAAGAGAGCAGGGGCTTGAGCTCCTTGGTACTACAGATCATTTTAGCAGCATGCTTTATTCCGATTACATGGATAATAAGCACTATCAGTATTTCTACAATATGAACTGCTGGCCGCGTGAATGGTATGGGGTAAAACTTCTTCGCGGTTGTGAGGTCGATATAGTCGATCTTGAGGGTAACCTTTTTGGACATGATATCAATCCTGCCAAAGGAATTATCGATAAGAACATAAATGAAGCGGATTCTTTATTTGGACGAGTTACAAGAAGGCTTGATTATCTTATAGCTTCTGTTCATATGACGGATTTTGCAGCTAAGGCTTCAAAGAGCAGGATTACTGATATGTATATTAAGGCCCTTTCCAATTCCAGAGTTATCATTCTGGGTCACATTGGAAGAACCGGTCTTGACTTTGATATAGACAGCGTAGTTACGGCAGCACGTGATATGCATAAGCTTATAGAGATCAATGAACACAGCTTTGGCTGGGATGATTCAATTTACGATAGATGCAAACAGATACTTGTGCGCTGCGCGGAGCTAAATGTCCCTATTTGTGTTTCGACAGATGCACATATTTCATATGATGTTGGAAGATTTGATAACTGCCATAAGCTTCTTGAAAGCGTGGATTTTCCGCAGGAGCTTGTTGCTAACAGGAACGCCAAGTCGTTTTTTTGCTATATGTCCAGGTCTTTGGAAAAAGACTGATAGCATCATCTCTTCCTTCATGAGGGGATAGATAGATGTCATCACTTACAGATCTTATTTTTATTTTTAGATTTGTTCCGTGTTTTATACTTATATATTATATAGTGCCTGCAACCATGCGCATGTGGGTACTTTTTTTCGGAAGCTTTATTTTTTATACTCTCGGAGAACCCAGGTGGTGCCTGGTTCTTCTTGGCGCGACCATTTTTAATTATATTTTGGGAAAATGGACTTCGCTTCAGAGAAAATCTTTTTTGATCCTTGCAGTCTCTTTTGATGCAGGGCTTCTTATGCTATTCAAAATCCTGGGATTAACCATTTCCATAGATTTTCTTCCTATAGGAATCAGTTTCTATACCTTTAAGATGATCGCTTATCAGGCAGATTTATATACGGGTAAAATCAAAGAACGCCCGGACTTTGTTACGACTGCCTCGTATTTTTATTTCTTCCCCCAGCTCTTGCAGGGCCCTATCATGCGCCCTGATAAGATGTACAGCAGTGCCATATGGATAGATAGTGATGTCTCTACAAGAAAAGAGCGTATAGGAATCTATCTTAATAATATAGAAGACGGACTTAAATATTTTATCGCCGGAATGGCTATGAAAGTCTTAATAGCAGACCACCTTGCAGTACTGTGGAAAGACCTTCATACGATAGGCTACGAGAGTATCTCTACACCTCTTGCATGGATTGGCGCGCTTGCCTATTCCCTTGACCTTTATTTTGATTTCTGGGGATATTCACTTATGGCAGCAGGACTTGGAGTAGCCTTGGGATTCCCGTTTGTAAAGAACTTTAACCATCCATATGCAGCGCTTGGTGTCAGAGACTTTTACAGAAGATGGCATATGAGCCTTGGAACCTGGTTTAGAGACTATATCTATATTCCTCTTGGAGGCAACAGGAGAGGCGATTTCAGAGGCATTTTAAACCTTTTACTGGTATGGCTTTTGACAGGCATCTGGCATGGAATAACCCCTAATTACATTATCTGGGGAATGTTTTTGTATGTATTGATCTTATCGGAAAAGTATATAATATCAGTCAACAAAAACCTTTTTAACATAGTTTCAAGACTAAATGTATTCCTTATGATCCCGATATCCTGGGTCATATTTGCAATAAGCGACATGGAAAGACTCACGGTCTACATGACAAGGCTGTTCCCCTTCTTTGGAATAAGCGGCTATGTCAACACCAGTGACTACATCAAGTACAGCACCCTTTACTGGCCATATATAGTGCCGGGACTTGTGCTCCTTATACCGCGTGTCTTTGATTTTTGTGAAAAGAAAAGAAAGCATCCTGTTGCGGTTGTAGTTTTATTTGTACTTTTCTGGCTCTGTATTTTCAGTATTGCAAATACAGCCGGAAATCCGTTGATGTATTTACGATTTTAATGCACATAGAAATACATCCATGTATTTCTAAGCATGTGCTAAATACCTCCTGTATTCGTGAGGCTTATATAATGAGTAATGATAATAAGAAAAAGAATAATTTCATACATTCCCCTCTTCTGATCGCGGTTGTTGCAAGTTCGCTTCTTGTGACGGCTTATTCGGCGTGTCAGAAGGATGGGCTGTATTCATACTATAACTATGACTATAAGATGCCATTTATGACACTTGCTCTTCGAGGGCTTGCTGATGGCGCAACTCCTTTTTATGTGACAGAAGATTTCGTTGAGATGGCTCAAAGTCAGGATCCTGATTATTATATCGATATGGCAAGGACTACTCCGGAAGCTTCGGGTGGAGAGAACGGATCTGATAATGGCGCAGATATCACGGCAGGATCTGGCGGTTCTCAGGGAGCTGATGATAATGCGGGATCAGGAAGTGATGCAGACTCTGGATCAAGCGGTCTTGATAACGCAGGAAACGGAAATTCGGGAGGCTCTGACAGCGCAGGAACAGGAAGCTCAGGTACTTCTGGCAGTGCAGGAACAGACGGATCAGGAAGTGCCAGCACAGACAGCTCTGCAGGCACAGGATCAAGTGGTAATGCCGGCGCAGGCGGATCTTCCGATTCTCAAGAAGCAGCTTCAACAGAACCAGTAGTTGAAGAGTTCCCTTATATGACAACGACAGGAGAAGTAGACGCAGATTATTTTGCCGATGCTCTTTTTATAGGAGATTCAAGAACAGTAGGTCTTTCTGAATACTGTGCAGAGCTTGATGAGCAGGCTACTTTTTATGGCAAAGTATCCCTTTCTATATATGAAGCTAACAACAAGGCCTTTGTAAAAACAAGTGGCGGCAAGGTTACACTTGAAAAGGCTCTTGAAGGCAAGGATTATAAGAAAGTCTATATCATGGTCGGTATCAACGAAATAGGATACGGCTCAACAGACGGCTGGATCAGTAGTTATACTGAGGTCATCACTAAGATCCAGACAGCCTGCCCGGATGCAATAATCTATCTTCAGGCTATCATGCATGTAACAAGAGAATATGATAATACCAAGGCTCCGGATGCTTCTATTAATGGTGTTATAAATACAAGAAGTGAAGCTCTTAAAGGGCTGGCGGATAACAGAAAGGTCTTTTATCTTGATATAAATGAAGTATTTGATGATAGTAATGGTGACCTTCAGGCGGATATCTCTTTTGACGGTGTTCATCTAAAGGCTTCAGCATATACAGTCTGGTACGAATATTTAAGGACTCATGCGGCGGAAATTCCTAAGGAATAATGTGAACAATTGTAAGCAAATTTGACATTTTCTGTAACAACTGTTATAATACGACGTTATGAAAGCAACGAGATTTAGAAAAAAATCAAAATTCAATAAAAATGTAGTTGTTATACCGATTGCAACCCTTTCGGCATTCACTATCGCACTCATTTCTTTTGGATCGTATGTTTCTCATAAAGAAAAAACGAGTGTCAGATATGCAGAAGCAGCTACACTGGACATGTCTGTTTATGAGACAGCAAGTGGTAATGAGCAGGAAGTTTCTGAGGTTACAAGTGATACTTCTGACCTTTTGGAAGATACTGTTCTCCTTGACGGACGTGTTGATGCGGAAGTTGAAGACGAGATGGCTTATACAGTTACCTGGTTTGAAAGTGCAATACCGCTTTACACTAACAATAACGTTAATTTAAGGCTTGGTCCCGATACTTCCTATGATGTTGTTTCAGTACTTCTTTACGGAACACAGGTTGTTGCAACAGGTAGTACCGACAATGGCTGGTATGCGATCGATTATGATGGACAGACTCTTTTCGTAACTGATGCCTACATTCAGGATACTGAGCCGGAGCCTCTTGTAAAAACAGCATCCCCTGTTACATCTGCTTCTGATATCATCTTTGTAGGTGACTCAAGAACAGTTGGAATGGAATACGCTGTTAAGAACGATGATTATACATGGCTTTGTGAAGTAGGTAAGGGATACTACTGGTTCAAGGAAAATATTGATCTTGTTGATGACTATGCAAAGCCGGGAACCAAAGTTATCATCAATTTAGGTGTTAATGACCTTGGTAATGCGTCCAAATACGTAGAGCTTATTAATAGCTACGTTGACCTTTGGACAAGCGAAGGAATGGAGATATATTATTCAGCAGTTACACCTGTTGGTGATACAACAGTTACCAATGAGCAGATAGAGAAGTTCAATCAGTCACTTAAGTCAGGACTTGATTCACGTATTACCTGGATAGACAGCTATTCTTATCTTACAGAGAACGGCTTCTCATCCTCTGACGGTCTTCACTACAACAATGCTACATATACAAGCCTCTATAACTACTACATTTCAATAGTGGGATGAGACTTATGATGAAAATGAGTAACTAATGGTGAAGTGGTGTCGCATGCGACACCACTTTAAGAAGTTTGAAAATTATTATTTTCAAACTTCCTATTACAAGGTGGTAATAAATCTGTATAATAGAATAAGATAATTAAAAGTGCCAAGGTTATCTATTGGCACTTTTTTTATGAAAAATAAAACGGGGGTCACAGTTATGGCAAAGCTTTATTTCAGATACGGAGCCATGGGCAGCTCAAAAACGGCTAATGCGCTTATGGTTCACCACAATTATCTTGAAAAAGGACAGAATGCAATTTTATTAAAACCCAAAACTGACAATCGCGACGGTGAGAGGATCATCAAATCAAGAATGGGTCTTGCCAAGGAGTGCGATTTTGTAGAAGAGTTCCTTGAAACAGCTGATAAATGGATATCAGGTGAAGATGACGGATGGAAGAAGCTTGACTGTGTTATCATCGACGAGGCGCAGTTCCTTTCCAAAGAGCAGGTTGATAAGCTTTCATTACTGGTAGATTCCTATGATCTTCCTGTTATGTGCTATGGTCTTAGGACAGACTTTATGAGCAACCTTTTCCCAGGATCAAAGCGTCTTATGGAGATCGCTGATAAGATCGAAGAAGTTCCGACTGTATGCTGGTGCGGACGAAGAGCTCACTTTAATGCCAGAGTGGTTGGCGGCAAGATCGTAAGAGAAGGTGAGCAGGTAATGCTTGGCGGAGACGAAGCATATGTATCAGTCTGCCGCAGACACTTTAGAAGCGGAGAAGTTACAGGAGCAAGAGAGCGCGATATAGATTACAAAAAATCCGAGGAATGATCCTAGTGTGCTGGCTCATTCATATTTGATTAAATATGAACGAGTCAGTACACTAGGTAGATAATGGCTTACAAAAAGCACCCCCAGCACAGTGTCTGTACTGAGGATGCTTTTTTATTCGGCTTAAAATTCATCGAAGATGAATCTTAGTCTTTTTTATTTGGACCATACGCTAAGCATCTTAACGAGCTTTTCCTTGTCCTTATTGCTGAGCTTTGCAACGATTCCGTTGATCTTCTTATCGATAGCGGACTGCTTGTAAGCAGGTTCAAGTTCACCAACAAGTGAATCAAGAGTCTGGCCTGTAAGCTGTGCGAAATAGATCAGGATGTGGAGAGACATAGCTGTACGATTGTTCTCTACATTGCTGATATATCCGGGAGTTACACCAAGAGCCTTTGAAAGATCACTCTGTGTAAGGCCACATGCCTGACGGAGCTCTTTTACTCTCTTGCCGTACTGCTCCTTAGCTAACTTTCTGTCAGCTACGGATACAGACTTCAAAGGATCAGCTACAAGAACCTTCTTAGCAGGAGCTTTCTTAGCAGCTACCTTCTTTGCTGCTGGTTTCTTAGCTGCTGCGATCTTCTTTACAGTAGCCTTCTTAGCTGCTGCGATCTTCTTAGCAGGAGCTTTCTTAGCAGCTGCAACCTTCTTAGCAACAGCTTTCTTTGTAGCCTTCTTGATAGAAGTGATCTTCTTTACAGGAGCTTTCTTAGCAACTGCCTTTTTAACAGCTGTCTTCTTTGTAGCAACCT
The DNA here is from genome assembly GCF_037113525.1 of Butyrivibrio fibrisolvens. NCBI lineage: Bacteria > Bacillati > Bacillota > Clostridia > Lachnospirales > Lachnospiraceae > Butyrivibrio > Butyrivibrio fibrisolvens. The sequence goes on from NZ_CP146963.1 coordinate 483,413, forward strand.
TCTTAGCTACAGCCTTCTTAATAGGAGTAACCTTCTTAGCAGGAGCTTTTTTAGCGACAGCTTTCTTTGGAGCAGCCTTCTTAGCAACTACTTTCTTAGCAGGAGCCTTCTTAGCAACTGCTTTCTTAGCGGGAGCAGCCTTCTTAGCAACTACCTTTTTAGCAGGAGCAGCCTTCTTAGCAACCACTTTCTTAGCAGGAGCTTTCTTAGCTACAGCCTTCTTAGCAGGAGCAGCTTTCTTTGCTACAGTCTTTTTGGTTTCTTCCTTCTTTGCGGCGGGCTTCTTAGCAACGGCCTTCTTAGCTACAGTTTTCTTTGCAGCAGGCTTCTTAGCCTCTGTCTTCTTTGCTGTTGTAGCCTTTTTAGCTGTTGCAGGTTTCTTTGCAGCTTTTGCTGCAGGATTTGCTTTTGCCATGATTTTTCTCCTTTTTTTCCAAAAATCTTTAAGGCGCCCTGAAAAATCAGGACACAAAGTTAACGAAAAAACGGTCTCAAATCATATTTCGCCAAAAATATCAAAAATATTAGGGTTTACCAAAAAAATATTTAAATTCTTATATTAATTTATGATTTTTTGGATAAAAATATCGGATTAGTAACAATAATAATCCTATAAATAGTAACAAAAGCCCTGTTTTAAGCCCTGGTATACGATAATCTAGAATAATATCTCCTGTATAGCCGGAAGGTACTTCTATGCAGGTTAGAGCACCGAAGACCTGTGATACACATAAAGGTTCCTGATCTTCAGATTTATAAGCTATAAATCCCGGTTCATATGGAACTGATAACAGGATGACGGTATTATCATCTGAATCTGCAGTATCAGGAATATGAATAGTAAGTATGGTTGGAGATGTTTCGGATACTACGGCAGCATGTGATGATGACAGCTTACTGTATTCTGAAAGTACATCTGCGTTTTCTGTAAATATAAGAGGAGTTCCAAAATCTGCTTCATTTGCAGGTCCGTAAGCGGTCAGGGTAAGAGATACCTTATCACCTTTTTTCCTGTTTCCAATATCTATTATCTTAATAGAAGAAGCATTACCATAACCTGAAATATCAACACCATCAACAGATAAGATCATATTTTGAGATGTGTTTACAAGATCTTTTAAATAGAAATAAATATCCCCATCGCATTCTGGTGTAAAATCTATTTTCATGGTAGATATCTGATCTTCATCATTAAAAGATACATCACTAGTTATAATTGTTACAGGAACGAATAATTCATTTCCCTCTTCAAGATATTCATCTATATTTGTGCCACAACCTGTAAAAGCATCTGCTATCTGCTTTTGTAATAAAAATGGATCATCCGGAATCTCATCAGATGGAAGATATGTATCTGCCGGAATAGCTACTGCAATAGGAAACAGATCAGAGTTTTGCACGGTTCCTTCATCAGTAAGTATGTATTTGATATTTAAAATAGAATCAGCAGTGGCTGTATTCTCAGATGTGTACTCATCATACAGACTGTTATAGTTAAAACCGATCGCCTTAAGGAACATACGAACGTTTCTGTGATCGCCCGTACTATAATGAGAAATTGCATGATAGTCGTATACCATACCGTCATTGATATCATCATATGGATTGGATACAACATCTTCTATACGATAAAAATTATTGTCGGTTGCTTTGATATCATCTATTTTTTCTTTCTTTTCGATATATCTTGCCTGATATTCAGACATAGTCTCGCAGGGATAATATGACGCCTTCACGATCTTCATATGATTTACAAGAAGATCGCATACACACAACATAGCAAGAAGTATGAAAAAAACCTTACTTTTTTTGCAAAAGTATAGCTCTATAAAAATGAACTCTGCCATAAGGATCATAAGACCAATGATGCCTGATTTTAGAGTAAGAAATTCTATGTTCATGACCATGGCGCATATTAATATGATCACTTCAGCTATACCAGTAATAGCAAAAGAGACTGTAAATGCCATTGGAATATCAAAGTCACGAGCGTTTTTGTCCTTAAAATAATTGGAAATACGTGTTTTAAATGATGCTTTTATATTAGTAAAAGCTGTTATCTGGTTTTCTGATGAAATGTATTGTTCTAATATTGTATTAAAAGAAATGGCAGCGCTTGTTATCATCACACCGACAAAAAGGAAAGTATACCTGAATGGATAACCGTTAGGCACATTACCGGCATGCCAGATAAGATCAAGAGGTGATACAAGAAAACTTATAAAAAGTATTGCAAGAAGAAAAACTCCCTGCATTTTGATCTTCTTATCGATTTTTCTGTTCATAAAAAACAGTATAAGAAGAGGAATCATGACAGTACCGCAAAAAAGATGCGGCATACCGAACATTACCTGTTTGCCGTCTATTGTAAAAGTGTATATCTTGGCAAGTACAAGAATCGGATTCGTAATATGTGCATCCTGAAAAAGTTGACATATAAATGAATCGCCGACACTTTTTTCACTAAGTGTAAGTTCCTGATATAAAGGGAGTAACACAGGGCATATTATCAGCATACCTGTAACGAGACCTAATGCTACATTTAGTCCATCTTTGAAGGATATGACCTTAAGAATAAAGCGAAGGACCATCCATATAGCAAAAAAGATGATCATCATACAAGCAGTATAATAGTTGATATAAAACTGAACTGCAGTAAGGATCACAAGATAAAGATACTTCTTCCTCGACCTTGTATCACGCGAATATTCCAAAACCGCCGTTGCAAGAAGCGGGAACATGATGGCAGCATCCAGCCATGAAGGAACCAATACAGATACAAATACCCAAAGTGACATGGCAAAAGAAACAGAGAACGGAATAGTTCTTTTTACACCCACATGGCTTAAGAACACATCCGCAGTAAAAGCCGATAATCCAAGCCTAAGCACCAAAAGAACCGTAAGCACAGCAGGGAATACCTCTATAGGAAACAGCGCATATACGAAATTAAGAGGCGATGACATAGTATAGAAAAAAAGCCCAAGCATCGATCCTCCCATACCCTTGGTACGTGAATATGCAATGCTCGCTTCCCCCATAAGAGCCCGCTTCAAATGAGCATAATACTGAATAAACTCTCGTCTGTTATCGTCATAAAGAAAAGTATTATCCCCAAATGGCGTAATACGCATCATAATGCAAAACAGAGTCATTGCGCATATGGTAATGGCAAATGAAATAAGATGAGATTTTGCTTTGCCCTCAAAAATAGAGCTAGAAGCTCCTTGGGATTTATTACTGACTATATCTGACATGGATTCCTTCCCCCTGGTAATCCGTATTTTTCTATGCGGGTTGAGTTTTTACATAATTAAAGCTATTATATTTAGTGCTTAATCCATAAAAGTATTAGCTTACATATTGTTTTTTATGAATATGAAATGCATATGCAATTTAATATGGAAAAAGTTCATTTATGAACTAATAGAACACGTTAAATTATATTGTTTAACGCTTTTAATGTAAATACGCGATGATACGGAATGGCGATAAGCAGTATAGCTTGTTTTACGCGAATACGCAGGACTATGGCAAATAAAATCAAAAGCCGATTTTGAAAATTTTTTTGATTTTTCTTAGCGTCTTAGGAGACGAAGTACTGCGTGTTCACGTAGTCGTATAAGACGCTTAGAAAAATCATAAAAATTTTCACATGAGGCTTATGATTTTATTTGCCATAGTCCGTCCCATTGCGACAACCTAACCCCAGGAGGAACCGTTATGCCTTGTACAACGATACTTGTAGGAAAAAAAGCTTCTTATGATGGCTCGACCATGATGGCCAGAAACGACGACTCAGGTGCGGGTAACTACACCCCCAAGAAATACGCCGTTGTAAAGCCAGAAGATCAGCCAAGAAAATATAAATCCGTTATATCCGGAGAGGGGATCGACCTTCCGGATGACCCGATGCAGTATACATGCGTTCCCAACGCCGTTGAAGGCGAAGGAATCTGGGCAGCAAGCGGTATAAATGCTGCCGGAGTAGCTATGACAGCTACAGAGACCATCACTTCAAATGAAAGAGTTCAGGGTCTTGATCCATGTCTTGATGAGTCCCTCAAAAAAGGCGGAATCGGTGAAGAGGACCTTGTGGTTCTGACACTTCCATATATAAAGAGTGCAAGAGAAGGTGTTGTCCGTCTTGGATCACTTCTCAAAAAATACGGAACTTATGAAATGAATGGTATCGGCTTTGCTGATAAGGATGAGATCTGGTGGCTTGAAACCATAGGCGGTCATCACTGGATAGCAAAAAGAGTTCCGGATGAAGCTTATGTTGTAATGCCCAATCAGATGGGAATTGACCATTTCGACCTTGATGATGCACTTGGCGCTCAGAAAGATCACATGTGCTCAGCCGATATGAGAGAGTTCATAGAAAAAGGTCACCTTGATCTGTCTATCTCAGAAGGCTTCAATGCAAGATATGCATTTGGTTCACATGAAGATGCTGACCATGTATATAACACACCAAGAGCATGGTACATGGAGAGATATTTAAATCCTCATACCTATTACTGGGATGGCCCTACAGCTGACTATAGACCTGATTCTGACGATCTTCCATGGTCACTTATCCCTGAGAAAAAGATCACTGAAGAGGATGTTAAGTACCTTCTTTCAAGTCACTTCCAGGGAACACCTTATGATCCATACGGAAGCTACGGAGATCCTTCAAAGCGCGGCATGTTCCGTTCAATTGGTATAAACCGTACAGACTTTATGTCGCTTCTTCAGATAAGACCTGATGCTCCTGCAATTCAGTGGGTAGCATTTGGATCAAACGTATTTAACGTAATGGTTCCTATGTACGTTAATATAAATGAAGTACCTGATTTCCTTGGATGTACAGAGGAAAAAGTTTCTACAGATTCTATGTACTGGAATAGCAGACTTATCGGAGCTCTTGCTAACGCTTCATATAAGTCAAGCCTTAATATTATTGAAAGATACCAGCTCAAGGTTCATGGTAAGTGCCATGAGATCATTAACCGCTATGATGCTGAGCTTAAGAAGGCAAAAGGCGCTGCAGCTGTAAAGATAAGTGAAAAAGCTAATGCAGAAACAGCAAAGATGGTAGAGGAAGAGACTTCCAAGGTTCTTTCATCTGTTTTAAAAGAAGCATGTAATGTAATGAAGAATTCTTATGCAAGATCGGATGCATAATATGGAGTTAATCAGAGATTAACTCCTGGAAGTGGTGTCGCGAGCTCCACCACTTCCATTATTAGTCACTCGTATAACTCGCGACATGAGGTTAATTATGAATATAGTTGTATTATGTGGAGGTCTTTCCACAGAACGTGAGATTTCTTTTATCTCAGGAACAAAGGTTTGTGGTGCTCTTAGAAGAAAAGGACACAGAGCTGTTCTTGTAGATATGTATATGGGACTTGAGGATATGGGAGAGGATGTTATTGCTGATCCCGGTCAGCTTTTTGATAATCTTCCTGAGCTTAAGGATGTAACTTTTGACGGACTTACTCCTGACCTTGAGAAAGTTCGTTCAGAGCGTAAGTTTAAGAGCCCTTCTCTTTTTGGTAGAGGCGTACTTGATATCTGCACAAAGGCAGACGTAGTATTTATCGCTCTTCACGGCCTTAACGGTGAAGATGGTCGTCTTCAGGCTACATTCGATCTTCTTGGGGTTCCTTATACAGGATCAGGATACCTTGGCGCAGCTATTGGTATGGACAAGATCATGACCAAGCAGATGGTTGCACCCCAGGGCGTTAATACTCCTAAGTGGAATTCCTATTCAGGTGTAACAGAAGAAGATATTCCACGCATGATATCAGAAAACAAGATTCCATGTGTTGTTAAGACACCTACAGGCGGATCTTCTGTTGGCGTATATATCATTAAGGATGAAAAAGAATTTGAGCCAGCTCTTAGAAGTGTTCTTGAATATGGAAGTGATATCCTTATCGAGCAGTTCGTAGAAGGTCGCGAGTTCACTAATGCTGTACTTAAAGGCAAAGCTCTTCCAAGCGTAGAGATCGTTCCTATCGAGGGCGGATACAATTATGAGAATAAGTATACAGCAACAGGAGCTGATCATATCTGTCCTGGAAGACTTACTCCTGAACTTGCTAAGAAGATGGGAGATATGGCTCTCAAAGTTCATGAAACTCTTGAACTTAGAACCTATTCACGTTCTGACTTTATCGTAGATGAAAATGATAATATCTATTTCCTTGAAGTAAATACACTTCCCGGAATGACACCTACAAGCCTTGTACCTCAGGAAGCAGGTGAGGTTGGAATTGCATATGATGACCTTTGCCAGCTTATCGTTGAGGACGCTCTTGAAAAATGGCGTCGCAGATATACAACAGATAGTGATATAATAAGTACAAAATAATAAATATATATTATCAAAATAAAGAATATACAAGCTTGCGATATGGACTATGCAAGTGGAATATTTTTAGCTTTCGATACCAATATAACTATTAGTCACTCGCGATATACGATTGGGAGTTAATCATGGAGAACATTACACTTAAGCAAATATTAGACGCTACAAACGGAACCCTGCTTACCCCGGAGATTTCGGAAGATACTATTGTTAAGCGTGTCATTTCTGATAACAGAAAGGCTCAGGCCGGTGATCTGTTTTTTGCCATAGTAGGTGAAAAGATGGATGGACACAGCTTCGTAAATCCTGCCCTTAACGCAGGAGCTGTCGGAGCGATCGTATCCAAAGAGCCGGATGAAAAGGTTCCGGGTAAGTTCTATGTGCTGGTTCCCGATACCCTCTTTGCATTAGGTGATCTTGCCAGCTATTATCGTATGCAGTTCCAGATTCCGATAATTGCTGTTACCGGAAGTGTTGGTAAGACAACTATGAAAGATATGATCGCATCTGTTCTTTCAGAGAAGTTCAATGTTATCGCTACTGAGGGTAACTATAATAATAATATAGGTGTTCCCAGAACTCTTTTCAGAATAGACAGAAATACAGAAGTTGCTGTAGTTGAGATGGGAATGAACCATGAAGGTGAGATCAACTATCTTACACGTATGACTCATCCTACAATGGCAGTTATCACCAATATAGGTGATGCCCATATCGGAAATCTTGGTTCAAGAGAAAATATCTTTAAGGCTAAATGCGAGATATTTAATGGCTTGTCACTTGATGGTCTTGCAGTAATGAATGCTGATGATGAATATCTTGTTAAGCTCAAGGATAATGAGGACCTTCAGAAAGATTACAGATTCAAGTGGGTTGGCGAAGATTCCGATGCTGACTACGGTGCACTTGATATAGATGATACTCTTCAGGACGGCCTTAAGTTTACTATGATAGTAAGAAGAACACGTACAGGAATTGATGAAAAGGATACCATCAAAGTCCCTGCCCGTGGAAGACATATGATATATCCTGTACTTGCTGCTACAGCAGTAGCCAAGAAACTTGATATGTCTTATGAAGAGATCATTGAAGGAATTAAAAATTATAAACCAACAGCCATGAGAATGGAGACATGGAATCTTGGTAACGGCATTATTATCTATAACGATACATATAATGCAAATCCTCAGTCTATGAAGGCTGGTCTCAGTACCCTTGCTAATACAGACGGATCAAGAAGGATTGCAGTTCTTGGCGATATGCTTGAACTTGGAGACCTCGAAGAAGACCTTCACAGAAGCGTTGGTAAAAAAGCTGCAGATCTTTCTATAGATACTCTTATCACTATAGGACAAAGAGCAAAGTATATTGCTGACGAAGCTAAAAAGGGCGGTCTTATGGACGTAACAAGCTATGACGATGCAGAAAGTGCTAAGGATCAGCTTGATAGCCTTCTTACAGATGGCGCAGTAATTTATTTCAAGGCGTCACATGCAATGGCTCTTGAGAAACTTGCAGAGTATTGTAAGGACAGGATCTGAATATAGTAAAGAAATTACGGAGTGTTATTTAAGGTAGCACTCCGTTTTTTACGGCATAGAACTTTTACACTTTGACTTGACAACGCGTAAAAGTCTGCCATAATAAAATTATATTTTTGGCCACATTGTATACAAGGATACATGTGCTGTCTTTGTTTTTCACAAAAGGTTAAGGAGGATATATTATGAAAAAGAAACTGTTAAGCATTTCTATGTGTGCGGCTCTGGCTCTTTCTCTTATCACTGGATGTGGTGCAGGCTCAGAGTCAGGATCATCTTCATCATCTTCTTCAGATGTATTCAAGATTGGTGCGATCGGACCTCTCACAGGCGGTGCTGCTGCTTATGGTAACGCAGTTCAGTGGGGTGCACAGATCGCTGTTGATGAGATCAATGAAGCCGGTGGTATCAACGGATATAAGATTGAATATAAGGCAGAAGATGACGAGTGCGATAACCAGAAGTCAGTTAACGCTTATAATACATTAAAGGACTGGGGCGCTCAGTTCATCGTTGGTTCTACAACAAGTGGCTGCTGTATCGCAGTTGCTGACGAAGCTCACAATGATAACATTTTCCAGATCACACCTTCAGGATCAGCAGTTGATTGCGTAAAATATGATAACGCTTTCCGTGTATGCTTCTCAGATCCTGCACAGGGAACAGCTTCAGCTCAGTATATTGGTGAGAAGAAGCTTGCAACTAAGGTCGCTATAATCTATGACAGTTCAGATGTATATTCATCCGGTATTACAGAAACATTCGTAGCAGAAGCTGCTAACCAGGGACTTGAGATCGTATCTCAGGAAGCTTTCACAGCAGATTCCAAGACAGATTTCTCAGTTCAGATCCAGAAAGCTATCGATGGACAGGCAGAGCTTATTTTCCTTCCTATCTACTATTCAGAAGCAGCACTTATCCTTCAGCAGGCATCTACAATGGGTGCTACAGCTACATTCTTCGGATGTGACGGTATGGACGGAATCCTTGGTGTTGAGAACTTCGATACATCTCTTGCAGAAGGACTTATGCTCCTTACTCCATTCTCTGCAGATGCTACAGATGATCTTACCAAGAACTTTGTAGCTAAGTTCCAGGAAGCTCATCAGATCGTTCCTAACCAGTTTGCAGCAGATGCATATGATGCTGTATATGCTATTAAGGCAGCAGCTGAAAAGGCAGGTATCACACCTGATATGAGCGTATCAGATATCTGTAATGCAATGAAGACAGCAATGACAGAGATCTCTGTAGACGGACTTACATCTCTTGGCATGACATGGTCAGCAGCAGGCGAACCTACTAAGGAGCCAAAGGCTGTTGTTATCAAGAACGGTGAATACGTACTTGCAGAATAAGACATACCAGTTTTTATTCAATTGATATAGTGTAATTTAAGGGGTTTATAAATAAATAAGGCAGTCCGGTTCGGGCAGTGAAGTCCGTGCCGGATGCCTTTTTTAAATAATCGGATACCTATTGGATATCCTCGAAATATTTATAAGCCAAACATTCTGTATCGAGTATATTATTTGATGTTTTTTAATGCATTTTAGCTATAATATATATAGTAATACACATAATATTTGGGGAAGAAAAAAGTAAAGATCTACATTTATTGTTCTACGAATTTATCAGAGCCCTGTCGGCACCCCAGAAGGAAAGAGGTACAAGATGAATTTCCTCACATATTTAATCAGTGGCATAAGTCTTGGAAGTGTATATGCCATCATAGCTCTTGGATATACCATGGTATATGGTATTGCCAAGATGCTCAACTTCGCTCATGGCGATTTCATTATGGTTGGATGCTATGCTATTTTTACTATTGTCGCAGCCTTCAGCGGTTCAGGAATAGGAATGGTCATAGGCGTATTACTTGCGATGCTCATATGTACAGCAGTCGGTGTACTTACAGAGAGAATAGCATACAGACCTCTTCGAGAGGCAGGCTCTCCTCTTGCAGTTCTGATCACCGCTATAGGTGTCAGTTATCTTTTGGAAAATCTCGCCCTTCTTATATTCGGATCAGATCCTAAGTCCTTCACATCTATTATCAAGTGGGAAGGAATTACGATCGCATCCCTTAAGATTCCGGGCGTTACTATAGTTACAATTGCAGTCAGCATTGTAGTTTTAATTGGACTTCAGCTTTTCATTCACAAGACAAAAGACGGACAGGCAATGCTTGCAGCATCTCAGGACAGAGGCGCTGCTATGCTGATGGGAATTAATGTTAATAGAACTATTTCACTTACTTTTGCTATAGGTTCTTTCCTTGCGGCAATAGCCGGAGCACTCCTTTGCTCAGCATATCCGACACTTAATCCCTATACAGGTGCCATGCCCGGTATCAAAGCTTTCGTAGCAGCAGTACTTGGAGGAATCGGTTCGATCCCTGGCGCTATGATAGGCGGAATAGTTCTTGGAATAATCGAGATTCTTGGAAGAAGCTATATCTCCTCACAGCTTTCAGATGCGATCGTATTCGCAGTGCTTATAGTGGTGCTTCTTGTTAAACCTACAGGTATTCTTGGAAAGAAGATTCAAGAAAAGGTATAGGGCGTTTGAAAAACTTTGTTTTTCAAACGCTAGACATGGTAGCGTAGCTACCATGTCCAGGCGAAAGCCAAGCGAAAGCCAAGCGAAAGCTTGTTATTATGATGTAGTCACAATGTCCGAGGCGAAATGTGGTAGTTGGCTACAATGTCCGAGGGAAGGATTAATATATGAGTAAAAAGTTGAAGTTAAATGGAAATTTGACCACATATCTGATTGTTATTGTGGCATATATCATTTTTGAAATTCTTATACTTACAGGTACACTTTCAAGTCATATGCAAGGTCTCCTTGTGCCGATGGTCTATTATGCGATTGCGGCTGTAGGACTTAACCTTTGTGTTGGTATACTTGGGGAGTTGTCGATCGGACATGCAGGATTCATGTGCGTGGGAGCTTTTTCAAGTGCGATGTTTTCAAATGCTGTAAGTGACAGCCTTCCTGCAGGGCTTCGTTTCTTCCTTGCATTTGTAATAGGTATCGCAGTTTCAGCTCTGTTTGGATTTTTAATCGGTATACCGGTTTTAAGACTCAACGGTGACTACCTTGCAATCGTAACTCTTGCATTTGGTGAGATCATTAAGAATGTTATCAATGCTCTTTACGTTGGAGTAGATTCCAAAGGACTTCATTTTTCTTTTACAAGTGCAAGTGCTATGAACATGGAAGCAGGAGGAACAACAGTTCTTTCAGGCCCTATGGGTATCACAGGTACTCCTCGTGATGCGAACTTTACTATTGCAATAGTAGTTCTTTTGATATCTCTTTTCATAGTTCAGAATCTTGTTAAGTCACGTGATGGCAGAGCTATTATGGCTATAAGAGATAACCGCATTGCGGCAGAATCTGTAGGCATTAATATAACTAAGTTCAAGATCCTTGCTTTTACTATTTCAGCAGCAATAGCAGGAGCAGCAGGTGTCCTTTTTGGACATAACATTTCTGCACTTCAGGCTACAAGCGGAAACTTTGGATATAACATTTCAATTCTTATCCTTGTATACGTAGTTCTTGGTGGAATCGGAAATATCAAAGGAAGTGTTATCGCAGCTGCGATCCTTTACATGCTTCCCGAGATGCTCAGGGGCCTGAGCACATACAGAATGCTTATCTATTCTATCGTACTTATCGTAATGATGCTCTTTAACTGGGCACCGGGAGCAAGACAGTGGAGATCCAGATTTTTATCAAGGTTTTCAGGTATTACAAAAAGACCGGGAAGGGGTACTAAATAATGGCACTTCTTGAAGTAAATAAACTTTCAATTTCATTTGGCGGTCTTCGTGCAGTTGATGACCTTACTTTTTCCATAGAAAAAGGTGAGCTTTATGGTCTCATCGGACCTAACGGTGCAGGTAAGACTACTGTATTTAACCTTCTTACAGGCGTTTATAAGCCAACAGAAGGCATCATAAAGCTTGATGGCAGCGATATCACAGGCAAAAAAACTATCGATATCAACCAGGCAGGAATCGCCAGAACATTTCAGAATATCCGTCTCTTTAAGCAGATGTCTGTAATAGATAACGTTAAAGTAGGCCTTCAGAATGATAAGGAGCTTTCCTATTCAAGCCTTGACGGAATCCTTCATACACCCAAGTATTGCAGGGTGGAAAAAGAGATCGAGGCAAAGGCTCTTGAGATACTTAAGGTTTTCAATCTGGATGAATCAAAAGACGTCCTTGCATCCAATCTTCCCTACGGTCAGCAAAGAAAGCTTGAGATCGCAAGAGCGATAGCTACAAAGCCCAAGCTTCTTCTTCTGGACGAGCCGGCAGCAGGAATGAATCCTAATGAAACCGCAGAGCTTATGGAGACGATACAGCTTATCAGAGATAAGTTTGAGATGACCATCCTTTTGATCGAGCATGATATGAAACTTGTAAGCGGTATCTGCGAAAGGCTTACAGTTCTTAACTTTGGTCGTGAGCTTAAGCAGGGCGTAACTAAAGATGTGCTGAATGACCCTGAAGTTATCAAGGCATATATAGGAGAATAATACGGGCATATATCTTATAGATTGAGGTTAACTTATGGCACTTTTAGAAGTAAAAGATTTAAAAGTATATTATGGAGTGATCCAGGCTCTTAAAGGAATAAATTTCCATGTAGATAAAGGCGAGATCGTAGCTTTGATCGGAGCTAACGGAGCGGGCAAGACTACAACTCTTCACACCATATCAGGCCTTTTGAAGGCAGGAAGCGGATCTGTTATATATAACGGCAAAGATATTACAGGCGTTCCCGGTCATGAGATAGTCAAAATGGGAATGGCTCAGGTTCCTGAGGGCAGAAGAGTATTCGCTGATATGACAGTTGCCCAGAACCTTATGCTTGGAGCTTATACAAGAAAAGATAAGGCAGAAGCTGCCGGAATTCTTGAACAGGTTTATACAAGATTCCCAAGACTTAAGGAAAGGCAGAACCAGATAGCAGGAACATTGTCAGGCGGCGAGCAGCAGATGCTTGCAATGGGAAGAGCTTTAATGTCACATCCTGATATCATCCTCATGGATGAGCCTTCAATGGGGCTTTCACCACTTCTTGTAAATGAGATATTCGATATCATAAGAAGCGTTCACGAGGACGGCGTTACAGTTCTTCTTGTAGAGCAGAATGCCAAGAAGGCTCTTTCTATAGCAGACAGGGCTTATGTACTTGAAACAGGCGAGATCAAGATGGAAGGTAAGGCATCTGATCTTCTTAACGATGAGGGCGTGCGTAAGGCATATCTTGGAGAATAATGGAGGCATGAAGTTTGAAAATTAAAAATTTCCAAACTTCTCGAAGTGGTGTCGCGAGCTCCACCACTTCAACCATTAGTCACTCACTTCGCTCGCGACATGAGGTTAATTTACTAATGAAAAAAGTCGTTATAACAATCGAAAGACAATATGGTAGCGGTGGACGTACAGTCGGAGAGATGCTGGCTAACGAACTTGGCATTCACTATTATGACAAGGAACTTGTAAAGCTTGCCGCAGATGAAAGCGGAATAAGTGAAGCACTTTTCGTTCAGGCTGATGAAAGCATAAGGCAGGGCAAGGCACCTCTTCTAAATAAGATAAAAAAGAGTGTGTATAAAGGAAAAGTAATCGGCCCTGAAAGTGATGATTTTACTTCCATGCAGAACCTTTTTAACTATCAGGCTGAGGTTATAAAAAAGCTTGCTGATACGCAGCCCTGCGTAATAGTTGGAAGATGTGCCAACTATGTCCTCAGGGACTTTGATAACGTTGTAAGCGTATTCGTTCATGCTCCGCAGGACTTCCTTATGGAGCAGGCAGCACTTAAGCAGCCAATGCGCGGCAAGGAGCTTGAAAAGTTCATAGAAAAGACGGATAAGTACAGGGCAGACTATTACAAGTATTATACCGGCGAGAGATGGGAAGATGCTTATAACTATGATTTGTGCCTTAATTCAGGAAGGCTCGGATTTGAAAAATGCGTTGAAGCTATCAAGGAATATATGAAGGTCCGTTTTGGAAACGATGTATTTGATTAAAGATGGAGCAATAGTATCAGAATAAAGGTTTTGAAGAAATAATGATCAGTTGGGTTAGGATAAGTTTTTGAATAATAAAAGGACCTCATAAAGAGGTCCTTGGAAATAACATGAATATGATTATTTTTCAGCCTTTACGAATGAACCAAATCCCAGATCGATCTTGGATTCATCTGTGAAGTAGAAGTAATTATTTTCACAGAAAGAACCGTAAAAATCACTTGAATAAAGATCCAGGCTATAGAAAACGATTATAAGATCTTCGCCATCAAGGTAGATAACATATGGATGAGTCTCTGTAATATCACCATTTACGAAGGTGGCAATCCCATTATCAAAGGTAAGTGTGATATTAGAATCGTCTTCGCTTTGGTATGTTCCTGAAGGTCCTTTTGAAAAGTCTTCTGATCTTTTGAAGATGTACTCTTCATAAGTTACCCAGTCGAATTTTTCATTGTACTGAATGGTTATGGATGAAGCAGATTCCTTGGTTTTTGTAAGCTGAGCATCAAGATCAGCGTCTTCACCTTTTTCTTCCTTGTACATATTTGTGAATGCATCGGAGAAAGAAAGGCTATCGATATCAAGGACTACATATCCGTTTTCAAGAGTATAGTCAAATACCATTCCGGAGATATCAACGCTGTTACCATCAAATATCATTGATTCACTACCGTTGGTGTAAACCCCGTCAGGTACAGTGGTGATGCTGCTCTCAGATGAAACACCTGAATCTGTATTGGTAACCATTCCTGATACTTCATCATCCATTAAAGATGAAGCCAAAGATGGATCAAGCTCATTAGTAACTGTAGAGCCGTTTTTGCTTCTGTAAACTGCAGCAGAAACGGTCAGGATAACTGATATAGTGACAACAGCTGCAGTAATTATTATATTTTTTTTCATTATATGCGCCTCCAAATCCTTTTGGAATGAGATCCTATATTATAATTAAGATATGCACGTAGGTGCTATGTGATTATATATTGTTTTGGTTAAAAATGCCATTGTCAAATTTTATTAAATTTACAACTTAAAATATAGTGAGACTTTATGCTACTATATAGTTGATTTTAAAGACTTGTATAAAGTCGCGGGAGGAATAAAAAATGTTACAACAGGTTTCAATCTATGCCGAAAACAAAAAAGGAGTTTACAGAGATATTACAGGTCTTCTTAGTAAAAACGAGATCAATATCCTTGGCTCCGTAACTAACGACAGCGCTGAATATGGTATGGTACGAATGGTCGTATCTGATGCCGAGAAGGCTATCAAAGTATTAAGTGAAGCCGGATATATGTGTAAGACAACTCCTGTTCTTGGAATCGAGACAGAAGATAAGGTCGGAGCACTTAATAACCTTCTTGATGCTCTTTATGATGCCAACATAAATGTAGATTATATCTACCTTTCATTTAACAGAGAATCCGGAAAACCTATCATGGTGCTTCATACAGAAGGCATCTATCAGGTTGAGAATATTCTCACAAACAAAGGATTCACTTCCGTATGAGGCGTTTGACTTCATTTTCAATGAAGTCAAACGCTAGACATGATTCTGCGGGCAGAATCATGTCCGGGCGTCAATGTGAAATGTTTTCGATTTTATATTATAAGAGCCGGTTTGTGACCGGCTCTTTTTGGTAGTTATTTATTTACTGGTGTGAGGTTGAAACCAAAGTATCTTACGGCGTTGTTGTAAGATATGTCTCTTACAATGCTTCCGATGTGTTCGTAATCTTCAGGAAGCTGTCCGTCTTCGATCCAGCTGCCGAGGAGCCTGCAGAGGATTCTGCGGAAGTACTCGTGGCGGGCGTAGGAGATGAAGCTTCTTGAGTCTGTAAGCATACCGATGAAGTTGCCAAGAAGTCCAAGGCTTGCAAGGTCGGTAAGCTGATCTGTCATTCCCTTGAAGTGATCATTGAACCACCATGCAGATCCAAGCTGGATCTTGCCGATAGCATCCTCGTTCTGGAAGCATCCAAGGATAGTTCCAAGTGAAGAGTTGTCGTTAGGGTTCAGTGAATAAAGGATTGTCTTTGGTATTTCATTTGTAGCGCTGAGCGCATTAAGGAAGTTGGCAACAGCTGCAGTTGAAACCTGGTCACCGATACAGTCAAATCCTGTGTCAGGGCCGAGCTTTGCAAACATTCCGGCGTTATTATCACGCTTACATCCAAAGTGAAGCTGCATTACCCAGTTTCTCTTGTGATATTCTTTTGCAAGGAAAAGAAGGAACTCGTATTTGTACTTATCAACTTCAAGATCTGAAAGCTCGCTACCAGAAAGCTTTTTAGCAACGATAGCTTCAACTTCATCTTCTGTGGCAGGAGCATAAGGAACATAATCAAGGCCGTGGTCTGATACGTTAGCTCCGTGCTTTTCAAAGAAATCAAGTCTTACTTTCATAGCTTCCTTAAGTGAAGCAAAAGAGTCGATCTTAATACCTGAAACCTTAGAAAGAGTCTCAAGATAATCAACATAATCAGGCTTGTTGATATTAGTTGCCTTGTCTGGTCTCCATGCAGGAAGAACCTGTACGTCAAAGCTTTCATCTGCTGCGATCTTCTCGTGCCATTCAAGGCTGTCAGCAGGATCATCTGTTGTGCAGATAAGTGTTACGCCTGAATCCTTGATGAGCTGTCTGCAGGATGTATTAGCAAGCTTTTCATTGCAGATATCCCAAACCTCTTTACAGGTCTTTGAATTAAGTACGCCGTAGTATCCGAAATATCTCTGAAGCTCAAGGTGACTCCAGTGATAAAGAGGGTTGCCGATAGCTCTTTCAAGAGTTGCTGCCCACTTTTCAAACTTCTCATAATCAGAAGCATCGCCTGTGATGTACTTCTCAGGTACGCCATTGGAACGCATCTGTCTCCACTTGTAGTGGTCACCGCCAAGCCAGATCTGTGTGATGTTCTCGAACTTACGATCCTGTGCGATTTCCATTGGACTGATGTGGCAGTGATAATCAAGGATTGGCATCTCTTTTGCATAACCATGGTAGAGCTTTTTAGCTGCCTCGGTGTTAAGCAGGAAATCTTCATCCATAAATTTTGTCATAGTTTCCCCATTTCTGCGCTTCAAAAATTTATATTTGTACAGATGATCTTGTTCTTAGATCAGGAACGTGCACCTTTTGTTTGTGATCTAAGGGATATATACTATAGCAGTGAGCGCGGCTGCTTTGTATGGTCAGTTTAATGATTTCATTAAATATTTAAACATATGTGACACTCGAAATGGCTAAGGCCAAAGCGTCTTTGCGATTATTGCAAAGTAAGCAATCAGATTTGAAATGTGAGAAAAACATTTTCTGTAAGCGCTTACAAAAATACTATATTCGATTGGGATGATTATTTCAAGACATTGCATTGCCCAAATATATTCGATTTTTATGGGCAATATTAATAGAAAATCAAAGAATTTTTTGGGTTGTATGGGATGCTTTTTTAATATATAATGTTAGCGAATTGTAAGCATTTACAGTTTACTATGGGGTTGATGAGGAAACGAGGTTTTGAAATGGCAGTTACTATTTATGATATAGCAAGATTATCCGGGGTTTCTATTGCTACTATATCAAGAGTTGTTAATGGTAATCCCAGCGTCAGTGATAAGACCAGAGAGAAGGTTCTTGCAGTAATGAAGGAGTATGACTACACTCCCAATCCTTTTGCAAGAAGTCTTCAGTTTAATTCTATGAAAATGGTTGGAATATCATGTGCCGATATTAAGGACGACTACATGGCACGAATGGTTTCCATCCTTGAAAAAAAGCTTCACGAATACGGATATGACTACATGCTCCTTTGCAGTGGATATGACCTTGAATCAAGAGAGCATGCAGTAGACCTTCTTCTTAAGAAGAAAGTTGATGCACTTATCCTTATAGGTTCACAGTTCCTTGGAAATTGTGAGAAGGATGAAGTTGCATATCTTCATAAAGATGCTGAACAGGTTCCTGTATTTATACTTAACGGATACCTTGAGAATAAGAACATATACGGAGTCCTTGGAGATGACCGCAATGCCATGTACAATGCGACAGATTCTCTTATCAAGGCAGGAAGGAAGAAGATCCTTTTCCTTTATGATTCAGAATCCTATTCATCCAAGCAGAAGATGGTCGGATATGAAGACGCACTTAAAGATAACGGAATTCCGGTAGACGGTAATCTTAAACTTAAGATCACCTGTTCTTTACATGAAGAAAGAGATCTCCTCCTTATGAGAAAAGATCTCGATTTCGATGCAGTAGTTTCAACAACTGATGAACTTGCTGTTGGAGTCCTTAAGTATGCAAAGGCAAGAATGCTTTCTGTTCCCGGAGATATCAGCGTTATAGGCTATAACAATTCTCCGCTTGCAGATTTTGTAGAGCCTGAACTTACATCTGTAGATACTTCTATCAAAGATATGGCACACGTAGCCGTAGACAAGATGATGGAATGTCTTCAGGGCAAAAAGGTAGAGCACAAGACTGTTGTTGAATCAAAGCTTGTAAAGCGCTGCACTACAGATTTTTAAACCTGGCTGTTTTTTCTAAATCATATATATCTTTCCATCCGGCAAATAAGTCAGGGTGGATATGCGAACCAAAGGAGCAGTTTTCAAAAGAGGCTGCTCCTTTTTCGCGCCATGGACGCGCAAGATAAACAGAAGAATCAGGGCAGCGGTCTGTTATAAATCTGCAGTCTATAAACCTTATTCCTGGTTCGTCTTCCGGAGTGCAGGGAGCACATACAAATCCCTGAACAGGAACATCTGTATAATCAGCAGCTTTTTCTTTTGATATAGTATTTTTATCGATTAAAGGAGCCCTGTACAAAGATACAATGGTGCAGTTTTTAAATACTGCATTAGCCCCTCCGAATATAAAGTCAACATCACCCTCAATTATGCAGTCTTCATAATACTGAGTTGTCATAAGGCGAGGACTGTTTTCTCTTGGTCCAATAAAACCACCCTTTTCGCGCTCAGTTAGAGGCAGTGGAGACATGAAAAGAGTATCCTGATGCCCTTTTAAATGAACACGTCTGCAGGTTACTTTAGATGCATCAGCATAAAGCGCGATCGCCTGACCTCTGATACGTCCGTCTCCAGCAGTATTTTCTATAGTGAGATCTTCAATTATCGCTTCATTCCCTGATACGAACATGGTATAACTTCTGAAAGTTCCGAGTTTAATGCCCTTATCATCAGGCGCCTTATCGAATCCTCCATCAGACCATGAGATAGTAGTAACATCCATTCCCGCACCCTTTATATGCAAAGAGTTGTCAGTAACATTATTATTTTTATAATATTCTTCATCAAAGTATAGCTTTTGATAGTGTGTTCCATTGCTAAAAAAGATTTTTTTCATGGGTCGCGTGGCCTCCGTCAGATAATAAAATGATTGTTACTTCTTATATAGTTTAAGGCCTGGTTTTGATCACCGCAACAATTGATGCTAGAGGTTAATAGATGCAGTTCGTCGTATAAAAAATGCATTTCGTCGGATCATGAGGTGACCAAATGCAAATAAGCGTAAGATAATTTCGGGTTTTTATACCTTTCTGATTGATCATCATATAAAAATCAGAAAATCTTTAAATAATTTATAAAGTATTGGAGTAAATCTTATGGGTAGAATCAAATGGAACCTCGACTTACTTGAAGAGGTAAAGAAACAGCATGACGAAGCAATGACCGCAACAGAACAGGTTATCAATAACGGAAAAGCAGATCTTTCTTCCATGACAGAAGACGTTTGGGAAGGCGAAGATGGCGATATGGCAAGAGACCAGCTTCATGATCTTCTAAATAAAGAGATGGTAGAGACATGGAAGGAACTCGATGCATGTAATGAAGCTATACAGAAGGCTCAAAAGACAGCATATGAATCAAAGAACTTCTGTAACAGATTCCCTCAGATATTCAGAAGTGGATCCATGCCTTCAGAGTCAGACCAGGGCGTATGTAATGGAGACCTTTTATGTGATAACGATAGCTGTTCTTCTCTTAAAGATTCTATGTCAGAAGCAGGTCAGAGAGCATTAAACGTAAAGAGTAAGGTTGAAAGTGCTGAAAGTATCCTCGCAGAGCTTGAAACAGATGTTGCAAAATTCGATTACTCTTCATATACAGAGACAATCAAAACACAGACACAAAACGTTGCTGATCGCACAGGTGTTTATAATAGCTCTGTTAGTAGATACGAACAGAAAACTCAGGAAATGGATAATACTTTTTCAAATGAGCTTATAGCTGCAACTCCAGTGGCAGTACCTGAACCATTTGATCCTTCATGCCTTGAACTTGGTGACGATGTTCATATGAAGGATGGAGATATCATCAACTTCCTTGAAGAATATAATGCCGTTGAACTTGGTGGAAAACTGAGTGATGCACAGCTCGAAAATATACTGGCAATGCTTTTTGATAAGAAAGATATAGATGTATCCAGATTGTCAGAAGAGGACTTTGGTATTGCATTTATTAATCTTCCTGAAGAACAGAAAAAGGCAGTTCTTCTTGAAATGGGATACTCTAACGACCAAATAGAGTCTATACTTGAATCATGTAAAGATAAAAAAGGCCCAGCTGTAGGTTCAGCCTTTGCAAGAACACTTGTAGATAAGATATTAGACAAAACAAAAAACAGATATACCAAAGGTGGTAAAACAGGAATAGCAAAGGCTTTAGGTCTGGCTGGATTAAAAAGACCAGGACAAAGAGATTTTGGTATTGCAAATACTAATTCTGAAAAATATGATGCAGCTAGTGCTGCAGGTGGAGCAACATCAAAAGATAATCAAAAACCTAAACAAAAGCCTAAAAATAATAAATCAGGAAATAATACATCCAGTTCAGGAACGACATCAACAGGAAATAATACATCCAGTTCAAGCACGACGTCAACAGGAAATAATACAACATCTACAGCTGATCCATATGCCGAGTATAAAACAGGAGATCCTGAAGTAGATGCAAAAATAGATGAGTTATTTGAAACTTATGGTGAAGATTTAAATGGCTTGACAGAAGGTGATATTACTTGGGATTGGGATGAATGGGATAAAGAAAAAGATAAAGTAACGAAGCGGGCATTAGCTGCAATATATGAAAAAAGTATAGAAAAGGTTGCTAATAGCTTTGATGATGCTGATTGTGATAAAGATAGGGCGATTTCAGGGAATATACTACACACAACCACTTCTTTTAGAGCCTCTGAATATCCATATATATTTGGTCCTGAAAAAATTAGTGATTTTGAATGCTATTTGGATAAGGATGGAGTTGGATATAATGTTGTTCAGGCTTTGAAAAATGCAAAACTAACCAATTACGACTGTGAGCCTCATAATTCCTACTTAGATATACGAATAAAAGGTGCTGATATTGTTGTTAATTTAAAACATGCTGATAAGGTTCACGAAGTTGGTGTTTATACAAGCGAAGATAGAGAAGCAAAATATATTGAGTGGTGTCAAGATCATAATCCTTTAGAAATATATCATAATGATGAACAAAAATATGAATTCGAAATCATTATGGATAAATATAGATTCGAGGGATATGCAATATCTGATGTAGAAAAACGATTAATTGCACAGTTGTTTGAAAAATATTTTGGCATATATGATGAGGGAAAAACGCCTTCTGATCAGGACCTCGATGTTCAGAATAGATTACTTAAAACATGTATTAAAGCCTGTCAAAGTTCTGAAGCTGGAGCTAATTATATTTATGAAACCAATACAGAGTTTATAAAAGATATTATGGACAGAATATCGGATTTTGGCAGTATGGCTTATAAAGTATTGGACAACTTTAATATCAGTGGAGTGGAAGGATTAAGTTCTGAAAAGGATTCGTATTACTGCATTAACTTCAAAATAACGCGTACAGATGCGGGGATTCTTACAGAATATGAAATAGATACCGAGAATAATGATCATTTAGGTCCAGATGCGGTTACTAACCCTGGTAAAGACAATAAAACCGGAGAAATTAGCTATTGCATTTCATATTATACAGGACTTCAATATATAAAGGCGAGTGAAGCAAAAAAACCAGATGTATTCAAGCATGAATATGAATTGTTAGAGGGTAATACTGTTGAAGAAAAGAAAAAAAATCTTATCCGGTTGTATAATAGTACAAAATCATCAGCGGATATGGAATTTTTAGATAGATTATTTAAATCTGATGCATCATATGAGAATTTATTTGTTTCTGATCCAAACAAATTAAGCAGCAATGTTCAATATATAGTTGGAAATCATCTTAAGGCATTGGCAAATGATAATTATAAAGAAAGTGGATATGAGGAGTATTTTTCATTTATTAATGCAGCGCTAAATGGTACATATGATGGAGGGGGAGAATCGCGTTATAAAGATGATTCGTTTATGTTGTTTTTGTATAAAAGTGCAAAGATTACAGCTGATAAAACCACAGAAGCTGCTTGGGGAATAGATTTAAAAGATAAAGAAGCTGTTGCTAAAATGGATAGAGAAATGCAAATTGCTAATCATAGCGAATTACTTTTATTTTCTATTTGGGATTATTGTAAAAAATTAGGATGTTTTGATAATGCAAAAAGCATAAAAATAAGTGGAACTAGTGATAAAGCCAGTGATTTGGATTTTACTGCAAATGAAGCGTTTAATTTGTATTATGATACAGTTGTTGTAACTCAAACTGGAAATAGTGGAATGAATAATTATGGTGGTGACTATACCAGTTCAGTAGTAACCAATCATGATAGAATAGATTTAAAATATGGATTGACTGGATCTCCAGGAATTAATGCTATTTGTTCAACAGAGATAACGAAAATATATGAGGATATAGAAAGAGCCAAAAAAGAGTTAGCACTTGATTGTACTATAGGTATTGCAAGTGCCTTTTGTAATCCTGTTGGAAAAGGAATTGCAATGGTTGCAAGAAATATATTGAAAACCGCAATAGAAAATGGAGAAGTAGAAAAAACAGATGTTGCTAATGAGATTTTGGGTAGTATAGATGATGCATTGGGAAGTGATAATCTAGATGATGCTTTCAAATATATTAATCAATTAAGAGGTGCCGTTGGAATTGCTTCTTCAATATGTTCAGCAACAAATGATTATGTTGACAGAATGAATAATTTAAATGAACAATTAAAAAAATATAAAGACATGCAAAATGTATGTTTATTCTATTCTGTAATGAAGTATGAAGTTGATGGAAGCGAGATGGGTTATTATACTACGCTTACAGATATGGATACGATTAGATTGATAAGGGAATGGGATGAATCAGGAATAGAAGCGTTGTATAAAAAAGAATTTGCAGTAAATGAAGATTCCTTATATGGAGATGATGTTGAGGTGAGTTATTACCTAAATTATGAAGATGACAAGGAGCATTTAGTATCGAGTGTAAAAAACTATGAAGATTGCAAAGATTATACAGAAGATCAAATAAAAAGAGCATTTTATACGATTATACATGGCGCTAATACTTTATCAGGATATAGTTCAATTAGTAATATTCCAGATAATCTATTAGCTAGATGCATAGAAACTCTAAATGGAATAGCAGGTTCTGAAGTGGCACCTATTGAAGACGAAATAACAATCTATAGAAATGCAATGTAAAAGTTTAGGAGGTAGACTATTTTGAATAAGGGATTAATGATAGGAAGACCGTTAATTAAGTATGTTGGACTGTTGTTGATTGCCATAGTATTTATGGAATTCTTTATTACAATGATAAGCGATCGATCTGAACGAATTATTGTAAAGGATATTAATTCTGCTGAGATAGGAGATTATGTGTCGCTGGGAAAATATGAACAAGATAATGATTTTGGAACAATTGATCCTATTATTTGGATTGTTTTGGAAAAGAAGGATGAAAAATTGTATCTTCTTAGCAAGGATGTTTTGGAGGTGAAACGATTTGAAGAGGAGAAATCTGGATATATAAAATGGGAAGAGTCAACACTTAGAAATTGGCTAAATAATGTTTTTTATGATGGATCTTTTTCTGAAGAAGAAAAAGATAAAATTTGTTTAGTTAATAAAGATAGAGTTTCATTATTACAATTTAATGAAGTACAAGAATATCTTGGTGATTCTAAAAGATGTTTGAGTACTCCAAGTGAGTATGCTGTGAGAAATGGATTGCCCTATAATGAGAAGACTAATGCTTCCCCCTGGTGGATAGTAGATAATGAAAAAGCAGCTTATATTGATAGTAGTGGAAAAGTATCGGTTCTAGGAGAAAGCGGAAAAGGAGTTCATCCAGAAGGAATTCGTCCGTGCATGTGGGTGAGCATACAATAATATACAAAAACTAAAACTTACGAGATCCCCGTGTGCCAAAATAGATGTCAGTGAAGCTTGAAGCTATGTGTGATATCATTTTAGATATTGCAGGAAGGAGCTTCACATGGGATACAGTCCAGACTTAAAGAGGCAATGCTTAGACGATTGCTTCCTCCAAACAATGAATCAGTAACCAAGGTTTCTAGAGAGGAAGGAATACCTCAGCAAACATTAACCAGATGGAAAATTGCAAATATCCCCGTGTCAATTGACTATATTAAGCGTTTGTGATAATGTTCCTACGTATGTGGGTGTCGGCTACAAGTTATCCGCTTGCAGTTGACCTAACAGGGAACCGGGCGTACATCCCGGACAGTGCCGCTACTGTGTTGGAACAGAGGATGCGCATGGCTGATGGATACAGTCATGAGGGCACCACCAAAAAAGTGTTCCTAAGTCAGATACCTGCCCATGTTGTCTTGGTGTTCATAATAGCGAAGCACTATTTTGAACATGTGGCTTATTCTTTATGCTTCAGATTGGAGAATATTATGAAAAAGAAACTGTTATCAACAATGCTCGCTGCAACATTGTCTTTTACTATGCTTGCAGGATGCGGATCATCAGATTCAGGTAAGGAAAATGCAGGTTCTAACGAAGCATCTCAGAGCGCTTCAGAAGAAACAAGTAGTGAAACAGAAGGAAATGAAGCTGAGACTGCAGAAGATGAGACTAAAACTTCTTCAGACCTTGTAGTTCCGGAATACGATCTTCCTACTCAGGATCTTGCAGGAAATGATATCGTTGTTCCCGAAGAAATCGATGCTATCGTAAGTATGTCACCTTCATCAACACGTCTTCTTGTAGACCTTGGACTTGCTGATTACATTGTTGCCTGCGATACATATTCTTTTGAATATTATGGAGCTGATCTTACAGCAGATATCCCTCAGTATGATATGATGGCTCCTGATCAGGAAGCTATCGTAGCACTTAATCCTGATATCGTATTTACAACAGGTATGAGCTATGCAACAGGAACAGACGTATATGCATCTGTTCGTGAAGCTGGTATCTGCGTAGCTGATATCCCAAGTGCTGCATCACTTGCAGAGATCGGTGAGAGCATCACATTTATAGGTGCATGCACCGGTACATATGAAGAGGCTGAGATTATTGTAGAAGAGATGAATGCAACAATCGAAGAGATCGCAGAGCTTGCTGCTACAATCGATGAAGCTGACAAGAAGACAGTTCTTTATGAAACAAACACACCTACACCTGACTACCCAACAATCTACTCTGCAGGTTCAGGCACATACATCGCTGAGATGATCGAAGCAGTTGGCGCTATCAATGCTACAGCTGATCAGGAAGGCTGGGCTTCTCTTACAGAAGAGGATGCAATCGCAGTAAATCCTGATGTTATCATTTCAACAGATATGTACACACCTGATGCAGTAGATACACACCTTGCACTTTCAGGATGGGAGAATGTAACAGCTGTTGTTAACGGAGATGTATATCTCATGGAACTTTCAAATGAGATCAACCAGCCTAACCAGCACGTAGTAAGCGCTATGGTAGAGATGGCTAAGTACATCTATCCTGAAGTATTTGCAGATCTTGAGGATCCATTTGCAGTAGTTACAAGATAATAATACTTAGAAAAAAATATTGATTTTGACATGCGCAATCTAAGAAGTAAACTATAAGTAAGTATTTACGACTTGGATTGCGCATTTTTACTATAGGTATGATATGGATAAAAACAATGATTTTAGTAAAAATACTCTTGAAGTCATAACAATTATTACATGCCTGATAATCCTTGGCATATGTATGGGTATAGGTAGCGTAGATATTCCTTTTAAAGATGCCATGACGATCCTTAGCGGCAAGATATTTGGAACAAATATTCCTGATGACCTTGCTGCAACAACGTCTATACTCTGGACTATAAGACTTCCAAGAGCCATGACAGCTTTTGTTGTTGGCGGTGCTCTTGCCCTGTCTGGAGCTATTATGCAGGCGGTTCTTCAGAACCCTCTTGCATCTTCTTATACACTTGGCGTATCAAGCGGTGCATCTCTTGGAGCATCTATAATAATCGTTACCCAGTTTACAGTTCCTTTTCTTGGAAGTTTTCTCCTTCCGACATTCGGATTTGCATTTGGATTTGCTACGGTTCTTTTAGTTCTTGCGATTGCCTCTAAATTTGATAGCACTCTTCATTCAAACACAGTCATACTTATAGGTATGGTCATTTCGCTGTTTACTAATGCTGTTATGACGCTCGTAAGCTCTTTTGCCAGAGCACATTCTCAGCAGCTTCTTCTGTGGCAGATGGGATCGTTTTCAGGTAAGAGGTGGTATCATGTTCAGATACTTCTTCCCATGTGCATATTTGGACTGATAATAACTTTGTACTATGCAAGATCCATGGATATCATGTCCTTTGGAGACGAGCAGGCATACGCTATGGGCGTTAATGTAAGGAATAGAAAGAAGGCCCTGCTTTTACTTGCATCGCTCCTTACAGGCGTATCAGTTTGCTTTTCAGGAACAATAGGATTTGTCGATCTTATAGCTCCACACGCAGTCAGAATAGTATTTGGTTCATCTCATAAAAGAGTTGTGCCCATGTCCTTTTTTGTAGGCGGAGCCTTCATGGCACTTTGCGATATGATAGCCAGAACGGCGGTAGAATCAGAGCTTCCGGTTGGAGCTGTTACTGGCGTTATAGGCGCTCCGTTTTTTGTATGGCTATATCTGCGAGGAAGGAAGGATAACTAAATGCAGGCAATATCTGTTTCGAACATAAGCGCAGGATATGGTGCAGATCCTGTAATTAAAAATATCAGTTTTGACCTTGAGTGTGGAAAGAGCCTTTCTATCATGGGCTCTAACGGAAGCGGCAAGACGACCCTTCTTAGAAGCCTTAACGGTCTTATTAAGTCTACGGGCAGTATTAAGATCCTTGGTCATGATATTTCCACTCTTAAAAGGCGCGAGATAGCCGGGATGATGGCCATGATGTCACAGCTTTCACCTGTATACTTTTCGTATAGTATAAGAGAGACTGTCGAGCTTGGAAGATTTGCAAGACATGATAATGAAAGGCATGGAAAGGGATTTAATATAAAAGCAAGCCATCAAAGCCTTGTGCATGACAGGGAAGTAGTAGATAAGTGCCTTGAACTGACAGGCCTTAAAGATATTGAGAAAAAGCAGATCTCATCTCTTTCAGGTGGTCAGCTTCAAAGAGTATTTCTTGCGCGCTGTTTTGCGCAGGAAACACCCATAATACTTCTTGATGAACCCACTAACCACCTTGATCTTAAATATCAGGCAGAGCTTATGGAGCATCTTGAAAAGTGGTCCTGCGGAGAAACTGTCATGGCAGATGGAAGTCATGTTCCAAATACATTAATTGGGGTTTTTCATGATATAAGTCTTGCAGCTGAGATCTCAAGTGATATGATATTTATTAAAAACGGTGAAGTTCTTTGTCAGGGGGAAAAAGACAAAGTATTTACTGCTGACGTACTTGAGAATGCGTATGGAATGGACGTTGCCGGATACATGAACAGGCAGCGCCGGATATGGGGGCAGATGCGTGAATACCAACAAGACTAGTTTATTAAAAGAAAACATTGGAAAAGTAATTGTGGGCAAGGACCAGGTAGTGGAACTTGCCCTTTGTGCATTAATTGCAAACGGACATGTACTTCTTGAAGATGTACCGGGAACAGGTAAAACTGTTCTTGCTAAGTCCATAGCAGCATCAGCAGGGATTCCTTTTGAAAGGATTCAGTTTACACCGGACCTTCTGCCGACAGACATTACAGGTCTTAATATAGTTAATGTCAAGGACGGCGAATTTTCTTTTCACAAGGGACCTGTATTTACATCGATCCTTCTTGCAGATGAGATCAACAGGGCAACACCAAGAACCCAGGCGGGACTTCTTGAATGTATGGAAGAGAGGCAGGTAACAGTAGATGGTGTTACAAGAAAGCTTCCTGAGCCCTTCTTCGTAATCGCAACCCAGAACCCTATAGAGACCGCAGGAACCTTCCCGCTTCCGGAGGCTCAGCTGGACAGATTTATGATGAAGCTGTCCATGGGATTCCCTTCTCAGGATGAGGAAAAAAAGATCCTTGAGCGTGCTATGACAGGCGATAAGCTAAAGGCCTTAGAACCTGTTATAAGCGCTGAAGACATCCTTGAATGGAGAAAGGGCGCGTCACAGGTAAGAGTACATGAACAGCTCATCACCTACATAACAGATATAGTTAAAGCTACCCGCACAAGATCTGATGTTGCAGCAGGAGTAAGCCCAAGAGGCAGCATAGCCCTTCTTCACTGCGCACAGGCTCTTGCCTTTATAAGAGGAAGAGAGTATGTGGTTCCTGAAGATATCAAGGAACTGGCGGTTCCTGTTCTTGCTCACAGACTTACGATTCCACATGCTTTTGGAAAGAGCTCGTCTTCTGAAGATATCATCACTAAGATCCTTAATGAAATTCCTGTTCCTACTGAAGAATTCTGACCTGGAGGGACGGCGTGCAGATAATACTTATAATACCTTTAGTATTTATTTTGTTTTATTTATATAGGTCATATTTTGCAAAGAAATGGTCACAGGATCTGAGCGTAGACCTTTCATTTGGAGGCAGTATCGTAGAGGGGAACGATACTGTTCTTAAAGAGGTTATAAGTAACCGAAAGAAGATGGGTATCCCTTTTCTTGAAGTACGCTTTCAGGTAGGTAAGGGACTCGATATAGAAAACGGTCAGAATGTAACCGTATCTGACAGAACTAATATCACTGATATCTTCAGTCTTAAAAAATATGAAAAGATAACAAGAACTCTTCCTGTTCACGGCGAAAAACGTGGCTACTACGAGGTTTTACTAACTTCTCTAGTTGGCTATGACATGATAGGCGGAGCAGAGCATTATACTCAAAGAGATCAGAATACATCTTTGTATGTCTTTCCAGATACTCTTCCAAGTGACAGATTCGATGTCTCTTTTTCCAAAATGCTTGGTGATGTTGTAACAAGGAGATTCCTTCAGGAGGACGTGTTCACTTTTAGGGGGATCCGCGATTATACAACTCTAGATACGGTCTCTTCAATTAACTGGAAGGCAACTGCAGCAACAGGAGAGTTTAAAGTCAATCTCCACGATCCTACGTCGTCCCAGGAGATAGTCCTTTTGCTTAATGTCGAGGATCCGTCTGTACTATATGATTCTGATCTTATAGAAGACAGCATCAGGCTTATCATGACTCTTACGACCTTTTTTGTCTCAAAACATATCCCTGTAAAACTTATAAGTAACGGCATGGATATAATCACAGATAAGGAAATAGAAGCCAGAAGTGGTAATTCGGATGATCATGTAAAAAGGATTGCCATGGACCTTGCAAGGATAGACCTTACCAAGGATGTAAGGCCTATGTCTGAGATCTTAGAAGAAAGGATAATACCTGATGCAAGGATAAGGGCAGATCAGAGAGATGTAACCTATATGCTTGTTTCAAGCTGCCAGAGAGATGACATTATAAAGGCGGCGCAGGAACTTGCAGATATTAACGGAAGTCTTATATGGCTTTGTCCGTTGACGCCATCTATGGAGGTGCGTGTTCAGGAAGGGCGGATTCATTTTTATAAAGTAAGGCATGAATAAACGGGGGCACAGGTTCTGAATATGGTAGCTGAGACCAAAGGAATGACCGGAATCAGGGTCATCAATAATTGCATGATAGCTTTAGGGATCGTACTTTTTGCCCAGAGTATCTATGCAGATATGACAATTAAGACAGTATTTATCGATATGATCATCTGTCTTGATGTTATTGTCATGCACTTTGTGCTTAAACATCTTAGGAATTTTGTTCCGTTTACCTTAGGCGGCGCAGGACTTGTTTTGATAAACTATCTGCTTTTTATTTCGCAATTGAAGGCTGGATCTTATGACTATATCCCTGTTCTTGTTGTTTTGCTTGGAGTCATACTTCTTTCTTATTATGCCCATATCAATGAATCGGTTATGATAAGACCCAATTACTGGCTTTTATTATTCTGCGGTTTTTATCTACTTTTTGCTACATATACAAAGAAACAGATTCCGCTTACCTTTGGAGAAATATATACTGTCTGTATTATTATATTTTCATTTGTATATATGGTACTTTACAGACAGGACAGAAGGCTCAGACTTTCCAGCGACAGGACTTATGTTCCTGTAGACAGGATCAGGTCTTCGAATTCCATCTTGCTGATATTTGGAAGCGGGGTGGTATCCTGCCTGGGAATAGCATTTCTACTTATAGGACATGGAGAAAAACTTATAAACGCAGTATGGAATGCTATTTTAAACTTTCTTAGATTTCTTTTTTCCGGAATGACTTATGAGTATGAAGAGGAAGTCAGTGTAAACGGAGTTCAGGGAGGAAGTCCTATAAGCTTTGGAGATCTTGTGGACCAGAAGGAAAATCCTTTTCTTGATAAGTTCTGGGAGATTCTTTCAGCTATCATGGCATTTGCGGCGGTTTTCTTTATCGTATTTGTAGTGGTCCTTCTTATCATAAATTTTTATAAGAGCTTTCAAAGGGCAGCAGCTGTTCGTGAAAGGGATAAGGTAGAGTATTTAAAACCTGATGAATCAGTAGCACTCACTAATAAAGCACGCAGTAACCGTCTTGTTTTTACTGATCGTTCGCCTTCGGCAAATATCAGGAGAAAGTATAAGAAGTTTATCAAAAAGGCGCCTTTCTTTAAGGATGTCGAAATGCAGATGACACCGGAAGAAATAGAGAATGCTGCATATAAGGATACTGATATAAAAAATAAAAAAACTATTCATGAAATGTATGAGAAAGCACGCTATGATAGTGATTTTATAAATCCTAAGGATGTGGCAGATTTTGATAGATTATTTCGCGCTTAAAAACACCCCAAGATAAGACTTTTAGTTAATAGAGATTATTATAGAAAAAGTGTTCGGATCATGAGAATCCGAACACTTTATTTGCAACATTGTAAAAGAATATCTGGCATTTGCGACCTGCTTTGGTGTGAAGACTAAGCGCAGGTCCAAAGACTCCACGTTTGAATTTTTTGTAGAAATAATTATGGTTTTCTTTAAGCCAGTTAAACAGCTCTTCCTTCTTTTTCATATTTTCAGGTGTACCTGACTTTATAAGAAGGATAGAAGATATTACTGTTATTATCTCTGCATAGTTGTACATGTACTTACGAAGATGTACATTCTCAACTTTTCTAAGATCAGTTCCGTCAAGCATCAGCTTGTTGACTCTTATCTGCTGATCGATCCTTGATATCATGACTTTCTCATTTACAGACTGGTCATCACGGCCGATGAAATAATGATAGAGATCTGTATCTGTATAATAGAGCTTCTTAACATAAGGAAGCGGTTTATATACGAAGAGGTTATCAACATAGAAGGTGTGCTCCGGAAGCTCAAGACCACTATCACGAAGAACCTGTGTGCGGTAGATGGCTGAATGCATCAGGATATACTGACCCTTTTTAAAACGCTTTGCATGATCCCAGCTGATGATCTTATCAGTTGGAAGTGCGTGAGTATAACGCATTACCTTTTTGTGAGTAGTTCCAACCTTGTCATATATATAGTTGGCAAGAAGAAGGTCAACTTCGCTTCCTGTCTGAATGAAGCCGTCAAGGAGCTGCAGGATATGGTGGAAGGCTTCTACGCCTACCCAGTCATCAGAATCAACTACCTTGAAATAAGGAGCAGTTGCCTCTCTGATACCAGTCATAACGGCGCCGCCGTGACCTTTGTTGTCCTGATGTATTGCACGGACGATTCCGGGATTTGCTGCTTCAAGCTCTCTGGCGATCTTTAGGGTATCGTCTTTAGAACCGTCATCTATTATAAGAATCTCAACCTTATCACCGCCTGAAAGAAGGGTTTCAACACAGTGACGCATATAGTCCTGAGAATTGTAGCAGGGTATTGCTACGCTCAATAGTTTTTTCATAAAAATGTCTGTCCTTAGATCTTTAGTTTTGATTTGGGAAAATTCGACCCTTGTAAGTCATTTTATCACAATCGAAAAAAAACTGCTTATCTGAATGACAATATGACAATTATATGTGATAACTGGCATTTGTGATCAAAAAAAGATACACTCCGCAGGGCGAAGTGTATCTTCTGTTAATGGCTGAAAATCTGATCTAAGTATATAGAACTCGGATATTGTTAACGCTTTATGTCTGAAAGATTATTTTACATCTTAATGAACTGACGTGTATCTTCGTTAAGCTGTTCGGTTACGCCGTTATTGGTAGTCATAGCTTCGCTGATACCGGATATCTGATCTACGATATCCTGAGAATTCTCAGCTGAGAGGTTGATGGCATCGGAAGCTTCCTGAACAGAATCTGTGATGGATGATATGGAATCAGCCATCTCGTTCATATAGCTGTTAAGATTCTGAGTCTGACCTTCCATGGAGCTTAGCATGTCGGTTAAGAATTCTGCGGTCTGCTCATACTTCTCACCTGTTTCTACGAAGGAATCATAGTCGCTTAGAACTGTAGTATTGATGAAGTCAAGAACCTGCATAGCATTGTCTGCAAGAGACTTAACTGCATCTGTAACTTCATTACTGATATTCTGGATATTGCCTGCTGTCTGACGGGAGTTCTCAGCAAGGGAGCTGATCTCTTCAGCAACGACTGCAAATCCTTTACCGGCTTCGCCTGCTCTTGCAGCTTCTATTGAGGCATTAAGTGCAAGGAGATTGGTCTGGGATGCTATATCAAGGATTACATTTGTAAGCTCATTGATCTGGGCAACCTTTTCACTATCCTTGACGGACTGCTCCAGTACACTGGAGAGTTCTTCCATACGGGAGCCGGTATTGTCTTTTTTGTTTTGGGCATCTTTCTTGATATCGATAGCTTCAGTCTTGATCTCGCCTGCTTTGGTGGTTCCATCCTTGATACCGTCATTGATGGTGCCTGTGGCACTCTTGACATCTTCAAGTTTGCCATTGATGGTGTTGGCAGTATCTGATACGTTCTGCATGCTGGCAGAGAGCTCTTCAAGGGCAGCAGATGTATTGGTAACATTGTCGCTTGCAAGCTGGATCTTGCTTGTTATGTTAGAGGATGAATCTGTAAGTGTATTAGTACTATTTTTGACATTTCTTAATATTCCCTGAAGTGATTCGATGAATTCGTTGAAGCCGTCTTTTATATATATAAGTTCAGAAGCTGTATGAGTTGTGATCCTTGCAGTCAAGTCGCCTTTGTGATCTCTTATATTTGAGATTATGGAATTGATCTCGCCTGCAATCTGTTTAACTTTGCGTCCTACCATCATATAGTTGAACACAATGGATATAGCTACTGCAAGAAGGAATATAACAAACATTACATTGACTTTGGTGATAGCACTTTTTGCCTGAGACTCAACTACGTTTGTAAGGATCGTTCTTAGATGGAGGATCTGTTCATCGAGAATTGTGAGTTGCTCTTTCATTGTAGCAAGCTGAGTAGAAGCATCTCCGAATACTACTCCGGTTATAGTATCTGCATCAGCATTCTTTGATGCGGCTATTATATTAGTATATCCTTCTTTGTAACCTGAATAGTTTTCTTTTAATATACTGACTGCATTATTGGCTTCGTCAGAACCCTGAGAACCATGTGATGCCATTGATGTAAATGTGCTTTCGATCGTTTCAAGAGCTTCATCCATCTCGCTTAGGCAAGTTTCCATCTCGGTGTTCTTGCTATCAACCTGACCTATAGAAACGAGGGTATCATACATAGTAGCAAGAGCAAATCCATCATTGTCAAGTATACGCATATCAACTTCAAATATACGCATGCTGTCCATGACATTTTCAGCCATAGCTGTAGTAGAGGTTGATGTGTTAGCGATATTTATCATCTGAGAAGTTACAATAGCAATTGATATAATATATACGATTAATAAGAAAAAATATGTGACACCGGACATTCCGGAGACAGTTTTTATAAATGGAACTTTTCTGGTATGTGATGATGAAGTCATATTACTACTGTTTTCCTTGGTTAGAACGTCCTTATTCCTGGCCATGATATCCTCACTTTCTGATGCTAAGTCATCTTATAAAAATATTTTTGATTTACGTATTTGACGAATTGACTTTTTCACACGTCCCTTACGTCATGAATGTAAAGTCAAAACAACTACTACGTATCTTATATCGTATATAACCATCAAATAGTTAATAGAAAGAATAAATGATGTTAAATAAAAACATGTACGGTTATTGAAGCGCAAAAAATACTGCATAAGATTTCCATTGGATAAACTTGAAAATCCCCGGCAATCGTAATGCCGAGGATTTTACAGGTAGGATTACCTATGCAGTAGTCAACAATTGTCTGATATATGATATTATAGTATGGACGGATACGATTGTCCGTTTTGATTTCACTTATGTTCCTAATTTATGTACCAATATAGCACTATCAGGAATTGATAGCTCCTTTTATAGCTTTCATAAGATCATCATAGTTTTCAAAAGCTGGAAGATCAGGATTATCAGCTTTGATCTTATCTGTGGATTTGAACAAAAAGCCTGCTTTGCTTGCTTTGATCATCTCAAGGTCATTGTAGCTGTCGCCGCTTGCGATGGTCTCAAAACCGATGGACTGAAGAGCTCTGACAGTAGAGAGCTTACTATGATCACATCTCATCTTGAAGCCTGTGATCTCGCCATCTTCTGCAACTTCAAGACTGTTACAGAATATAGTAGGCATGCCAAGCTTCTTCATAAGAGGGCTTGCAAATTCCTGGAAAGTATCAGATATGATGATAACCTGTGTAAAAGAGCGAAGCTCATCAAGGAACTCTTTGGCACCGGGCATGGGATCGATAGTTGCGATTGTTTCCTGAATTTCTTTAAGACCAAGACCGTGCTCTTTAAGAATACCAAGTCTCCACTTCATGAGCTTGTCATAATCGGGCTCATCTCTGGTGGTTTTTGTAAGCTCTGGGATACCACTTGCTTTGGAAAAAGCGATCCAGATTTCGGGAACAAGAACACCTTCAAGATCTAAGCATGTAACGAACATAAATATTTCCTCCTGAAAAAAGAACAGTTTACTGAATTGATGTATTACAGTATAACAGTATTTAAGTATTAAATAAACCCTTAGACTTATATTGTGGATGGGAGATATATCAATGATCTGGAACGTATACTTTGAAATTGCTGCACTTTTGATCTCTGTAGTTCTTATGCTGTCTGATCTGTGGAAAAAGCATCTTCCTTTCAGATCCTGGAATTATTTTTCTTGGCTTATCAGCCTGCAGATAGTAAGCTGCTTCATGAATATTGTTGCATGTGGTATGGCCAAGAATCCATCCTCTTATTCTATTACGGCTCATTATATAGTTAATATTGCCTATTATGTGAGCTATATAATGCAGATCTGGTCATTTGCCATATTCACTATTGCTATGACAGGAAAGAGTAAAAGTATAAAAAGAAGTACCTGGTTTATTTTTGCCTTTCCTTATCTGCTTTCTTTTTTATCTGTAGTACTAACTCCATATACTCACATGTTTTTCTATATTGATGAAACTGGTTTATATCACAGGGGCTGGGGATATTACAACACATGGCTTGTATTCCTTGCATTCTATATACTGCTTCCTCTTTCTTATGCCTGGTACTATAAGGTACACATGGCACCTAACAGAATGGTGTATACGATAGGGTTCTGGTCATTGTCACTTACAGGTATGATTCTTCAAGGATTCGTTTTTACAGACGTCCTTCTTGAAGGAATATTTAATGCTGCGGCCATAATCATTATTTATCTCGATATCCAGAATCCCTCACAGTTTACGGATGCTGATATAGGAATCTATAACCAGTGGGCTCTTGGTGAAGTAATAGATGAAAAGCTTGAATATGGTGATCCTATAGATATAAGCGTTATAGGAATTGAGAATTTCCCTGTACTTGAAAGTATTTATGGCAGAAGAAAGCTGATGAGAGTTCTCCATGATATCGGTGATGAGATCACAGAGCAGGTCAAGGGAGTAAATCTTTTTTATATGCACAGGGGAAGGTTTGCACTTCTTTTTAATAAAAATATCAATCATAAAGAAATTGAGCAGGCCATAAGAAGGCGTTTTGAGATGCCCTGGGGTGAAGAAGACGGAAAGGTTACTTTCAAGATACATATAACTCATCTTGGTGAAGACGTTCCTAAGATGAGTATCAGGGAAATATTTGATTCTCTGGAAGAGGGTCTTAGAATTGCCGAGATGAAAGATAATGAAGTGACGGAGAATATCAGTGCTGCAAGAATAGAAGAAATAAGAGCAGGGATCAAAGTTGAACGGGCTGTAAGTAAAGCTATAAGAGAAAGAAGGATAAAGGTTGCCTTCCAGCCAATTTATTCAACTAAAAAAGAAAGGATCATATCAATAGAAGCTCTTGCAAGACTTGAAGATGAAGAGCTTGGAATAATAGAACCTGATCAGTTTATTCCTATCGCTGAAAAAAATGGAACGATAGGTTTTATCGGTTCGCAGGTTTTTGAACAGGTATGCTCTTTTATCAGAGAAAGAGATATGGAAGATCTTGGTGTTAGATTCATAGAGATCAATCTGTCTCCTATCCAGTGTAAATCCGGAGAGCTTGTATCAGATCTTTTTAATCTTATGGACAGATATGAGATCGATCCTAAACAGATCAATTTTGAAATAACAGAATCTGCCATGACAGATGGCAAGATCTTAAAAGAAATGATGAATAAGATAATCGAAAGAGGAAGCACATTCTCTCTTGATGATTATGGAACAGGATATTCTAACCTTGTTGAGCTTTTAGAGCTTCCTTTCAGGATAGTTAAGATAGATAAGTCTTTAGTATGGTCATATTTTAACGGAACATCAGACGTCCTTCCTGATATAGTTAAGACCTTCAGTTCAAGGGGCTATGAAATAGTAGCAGAAGGCGTCGAGACCCATAATATGGCTGAAAAGTTAAGGGACATGGGATGCGATTATCTCCAGGGCTTTTATTTCTCAAAGGCTCTTCCTGCAGATCAGCTTGTTTCATATGTATACAATAACCGTCGCCTTCGTATCATGGAAGAAATGCGGCTTTAATAAGATGGATTCTTTTGAAAATACGGGCATTTTTGCGCCCTTTTTGACCAGATTATTACCAGAGTATAAATCTTCTGAAAAAAGTATAAAAAGGGTATATTTATGAGAAAAATATGTATACACTTATAAAAGATTGATTTTGCTCAATCTGATTGGGAAGAATAAACAGGATTAAGGGACGCTGCGTGCCTTGCTCAGGACTGTTTTGGCGTACGTATGCGTCGGGCTTTGAAAGGGTTTGTGACTGATGAGTGCAAAGATTAAAAAGAAGACGTGGAAAAGGTTTATCAAGTGGGGAGTAATTGCAGTAATAATTGTAGCAGTGGTTCTGTATTTCAGGAATGCAGCCAAAAATGTAACGCAATCTTTATATACAGATGATGTTGCGTCTCTTAGAGATATTCAGACATATCATACATTTACAGGTACTACTGAACCTGTAAATTCTTCAGAAGTAATCCCGGCAGTAACAGGAGTAAAGGTAACAGAGGTCATGGTTGAAGTCGGCGATGAAGTTAAAGCCGGAGATGTCATCATGACGCTTGATACTTATAGTATACAAAGTTCAATAGATCAGTTATCTGCTTCTATGGATATAAATGATGCTACTAGTGCTATCAGTATAGCTCAGGCTCAGAAGTCCTACGATGATCTTAAGTATGAAATTGATAATGGTCTAAATGTATCACTTCAGAATGCTCTTAGCGGAATCGATACAGCTTTTGCAAATCTCGTATCTGCCCAGGAGAATTATAATAACGAAGTTGAGCTTAATAACAGACAGCTTTCAGATAAGATAAGCTCTGCAATACACAGTGTTGATACAGCCTATTCTACTGTATCAAGTGCGCAGACTACTCTTTCAAGAGCTCAGGAAGATCTTTCCAAAGCTGAAGATAACGGCCTTAGCGGAGATTCACTTACAAACTATAAAAGAGCTGTAGAAGATGCCCAGTCTTCCGTTGACAGCGCATGGGACAGTTATAACTACGCAGTATCCCAGTATGAAGCTGCCAAGATGAAAGAAGAGGATTCACTGACTCAGCTCTATGATTCTCTTATCACAGCACAGATAAACTATCTTAATGCTATAGATTCATATAATGCAGCAGTCCTTGCAGTCAATCAGGAGCTTGAAGGATATCAGCTTACGATCCAGTCTGCTGTAGCTCAGAGCAATGACTCTGTTAACCAGCTTAAGCTTGCAGATCTTCAAAAGCAATTGTCTGACTGCACTATCACAGCTCCAAGAGATGGAATAATATCAGCTCTTCCTGTAGAAGTTGGATCTTATGTGGCATCTGCAGGTAGTGTTGCAACTGTTACAGATTATAGTGAGATGAAGATAGCAGTCAAGATCGGTGAGTATGACATCCTTGGTGTTAACGAAGGAGACAGCGTTATCGTATCTATTGATGCACTTGATGCTACATATG
The DNA here is from genome assembly GCF_037113525.1 of Butyrivibrio fibrisolvens. Taxonomy (NCBI): domain Bacteria; kingdom Bacillati; phylum Bacillota; class Clostridia; order Lachnospirales; family Lachnospiraceae; genus Butyrivibrio; species Butyrivibrio fibrisolvens. The sequence goes on from NZ_CP146963.1 coordinate 522,314, forward strand.
ACGGTACTATCAAAAAGATCGCCAAGGCTGCTACTGTACAGGGCGGTGTATCCTATTTCGAAGCAGAAGTTGAGATAGAGGCTGATGAAGTAGTAAGAAGTGGTATGAGCGCAGAAGTTAAGCTCATCATAGATGATGTATCACAGGTAGTATCTGTACCAAGCGGTGCAGTACAGTCAGATTCAGAAGGTAATTATTTTGTATATATAAAAGATATATCTGACCCTAAGAACACAACCCCTGTTCAAAAGCCTGTAACTATCGGCGTATCAGACGGATCTTATACTCAGATCATAGAAGGCATTTCTGATGGTGATGCTATCCTTGTTCCAAAGACTGATTCCATGGCACTTTTAATGGAAGAGATGTCAGGCGGAAGTGTCGCTACCTCTAGTGAAGGTGGTGCCAATGAGTAATATAGTTACAGATAATAGCGACAAGATCCTTGTCATGCGAGATATCTGCAAGGACTATGTTATGGGAGGCGAGACGCTGCACGTTCTTAAGAATGTAGATCTCTCTGTAAAAAGAGGTCAGTTTCTTGCAATCCTTGGTCCTTCCGGATCAGGTAAATCAACCCTAATGAACATCATTGGATGCCTTGATGTACCTACAAGCGGTGAATACGAACTTTCTGGCCGCGTTATAGCAGATGAGGATGAAACATCACTTGCTAATATAAGAAATAAAGAAATCGGATTTATATTTCAGTCTTTCTACCTTCTTCAAAGGCAGACTGCATTTGAAAATGTTGAACTACCACTTATATATGCAGGAATGCCTGAAAAAAAGAGAAAGGAAAGAGTAGAAGAAGTTCTTGAAAAAGTAGGTCTTGCTGACAAGATGTACAATCTTCCAAATCAGCTCTCCGGTGGTCAGCAGCAAAGAGTTGCCATAGCAAGAGCCGTATCTACTAACCCTACTATACTTCTTGCAGATGAGCCTACAGGTGCTCTTGATCAAAAGACAGGTGCTGCTGTTATGGATCTGTTCCATTCCTTAAACGAAGAAGGAAGAACAATCATTATGATCACTCATGACAGAAAAATAGCCGGACATGCAAGACGTATAGTAAAGATCCTGGACGGAATCATAAGTGAAGGAGATGTCGAAGATGCGTAAAATTATTGGAATGATCACAGAAAGCATCAAGATGTCTGTCCAGAATATAAAGAGCAACAAGATGCGTTCTTTCCTTACCATGTTGGGAATCATGATCGGTGTTGCATCAGTAATCGGTCTTATCACTATAGTACAGACAGCTACAGATTATGTTATGGGTCAGTTTTCTGAACTTGGTGCAGGCACTATAACGGTTATGACTCCCGGAACATCTCTTAAGGCAGGACTTTCTGAAAAGGACATTGATACATTAAGAAATCTTGATGGCGTAGATGGTATTGCACCTTCTGTATCGACTACAGTTTCTGCTGTACAGGACGGTGAAATATATGACAACGTTACAATGGACGGCGTTGACGTAAGCTATTTTGCCCACAATGACATTATCGAAGAAGGAAGATCCTTCAGAGAATTTGAGGCTGACGGTTATACTCAGGTCTGCATTGTTGATAAGACATTTACAGATAAAGTCCTGAAAAAAAGAAATGTGATCGGACAGACCGTTCATATCGGCGGATATGATTATCTTATTATTGGTATACAGGGTGACAGCACCAATCTCTCTGCAGCATATTCTGATAACAGTAACTCTGATGGAAGTGTAATGGTGCCATACAGAAATGTTATGAGGATGACCTTTACCAATAATATTTCGAACTTAAATGTATATGTCAAAGACGGAGCATCTACAAGTGACGTAGAGACAGCCCTTCGTCAGGAGCTTGACCGTATTTACAATAAAGCAGATAACGCCTTTTCCGTTATCAATCTTGAATCACTTGTTAATGTAATGGGATCTGTTCAGTCGATGCTTACTTCCATGCTGGGCGGTATAGCTTCCATAGCCTTACTTGTAGGCGGAATAGGTATCATGAACATGATGCTTACATCTGTATCTGAGAGGACCAAAGAGATAGGTCTTCGTAAGGCACTTGGCGCAGAGCCTGCCAGAATACAGGTACAGTTCCTTATGGAATCAATAATACTGTCACTTATGGGCGGATTTATTGGAATACTGCTTGGACTTGTCATAGCTTATATAGGATCAAGTCTTATGGATGTAGCATTTACTATATCCTGGGGTGCTATAGCACTTGGAGTCGGGTTTTCAGCGGCGGTCGGAATCATATTTGGATGGATGCCGGCAAGAAGGGCAAGCCAGCTTAATCCTATTGATGCATTAAGATCAGAGTGATTTTTGAATGCGTTATTGAAAGAGATTAAGTGACGGGCAGATATAAATATAATCATAATAAAGATAAGCTAAATAAAGAAAATCAAGATTAAGATAATCAGTATCAATAAAGTCTGGATTAAGAAAACTAAGATCAAGAAAACTTATATTAAGAAAAATAATTATTATGAGAGGATTGAGATTATGAAAAAGAGCTTTGGAAAGAAGATGCTTAAGGTTGTTACGTTAGGCGTAACCGGCGTTATAGCCGCATCCATTATGCTTACACCTATAACAGCAAGTGCAGGGCCTGCATACGATAGTGATTTTACCAAGACATATGTATTTGAAACCCTTATTAAGCCTGCACTTACAAATCCATATACAGATGATAACGGCATCTATGAGCAGCTTGAGCTGTGCTTTAGGTACCGCGTTATGACTATGGGCGAAGTCCTTGATATGTATGATCATGGATATACAGTTCCTGTAACAGTCCTTGAAAGACTCTACAAAGCAGGCTGGATCAACAGCTACGTATATCACAGGGCAGCAGGACTTGTACCTACACCTGAGGATATGAGCGATGTATTTGATTATGTATATTATTACAATGCAAATCCTGATCTTCAGGCTGTGTTTGGACTTAACGAAGAAGCTCTTTTCCAGCATTTCCTTCTGTGCGGAATGGCAGAGGGTAGAAGGGCCAGTGTGAATTTTGATCCTATCTATTTTAAAAACAGATATCCTGATATAGCAGCTGAGCTTGGCGATGATATGGCTGAATACTATATTCACTACATAATCCATGCTGTTGAACAGGGAAGAGTTGGAAGCCCTGAGGATCAGGCAGAGAAAATCGACCACTTAAATGATTATGCTAATGAAAATGACCCAAGATATCATTAGTATGACAATTTTTTAACTGAGTGAAGAATTCTGCCATTTTTTCCGATAATAATCTAGAACTTGTTTTAATAGGTTTTGGAGGACAGATATTAGATGGCTCTGTTTGACTTTACATTTCTGACCGGAAAAAACGCAAAAAAAGGAATTCAATACAGATCTGTCTGGAAAGATTTTGAGGACGGTTCATCTGCGGCGCTTCTATCATACGTCGGAGATATGTTTAAGTGCGACCGCGTATTGGTACTGCTTCGTACACCTGAAGATACATACAGATGCACTGATGAGTGGTGTGGCGAAGGCGTTAAGTCTGTAAGAGATCAGCTTCAGGAGCTGACCTGGCTTGACATGATGCCATGGCTTGACGTTGTCGAAGACGGAAGAGTTACGATAATAGAAGATGTCGAAAGTATAAAAGAAACTAACGAAGAGCTTTACGAAAAGCTTCAACAATTTAATCCTAAAGCCGTTATCATGGGCCAGCTTTCACATATGGGTGAAGATCTGGGCTTTTGGCTTGTTGTAAATCCTGCCTTGGAAAATATACAGAATGTTTCTGCGATTTTCCAGGGCATTTTTTATCTTGTTGGAAATCTCTATCACAGTCAGGGTACTATCGAAAAGCTTAAGGATATTGGCTTTACAGATAAGCTCACAGGCGCAGCTAACCGTAATGCCTTAACTAGAGATATTGAGCTTTTCAGAGTCGGAGCTCCGCTTGCCATTTTGTTTGCAGATCTTAACGGCATGAAGGAGATCAACGATACTGAAGGCCATGAAGCAGGAGACCGCCTTCTTAAAAGGGCCTGCGATGCCATAAGAGAAGTTTTCCCTCCTGATTCACTTTACAGGATCGGCGGCGACGAATTTCTTGTTATCCTGTCTGATATAGAGAAGGCTGAGTTCTTTGAAAAAGAGGTCAAGGTACGTGAGAGCTTTAAGGCTCATGATGTTCAGGTTGCCATAGGTGCTGTTTATGCGGACAGCTATGCAAGAAACTTTGATGAACTTAAGTCGCAGGCGGATGACCTTATGTACAAGGACAAAAAGTCATCCTATAAGACCTTCGAAGAAGGTGAAGAGACAAGTAGCAGACCTGATGAAGTAATGGAAGTATATCCTCAGGAAAACGGCTATAGAGTTATCTACTGCGTTCCCCACAAATATGAGGACAGAGGCGGACGTGAGAAGACAGGTATTTTCTCCCAGAAACTGAATTCGATCGCAGATCACCAGATACATCCAAGTGATAAGCTTAAATATCTGGACTTCTGGAATGTATCATCTCTTATAACTAATCTTGAAAAAAGACATAGAGAAGATGCGGCAATAATCAAGTACCGTGCACGTACAGTGGACGGCTTCTGGTGCTGGGTAGAAGAGCAGATCACCATGATGCGCCGCGGCAACAACAAGATAGTTCTTATCAGTTCTCTTCGAGATATAAGCGATCAGCGTGAAAGAGAGCCTATATCAGAAAATCTTACAAGCAGTTCTGAAGATTATGTCGCCCAGAAGCAGCTTTATCTAAATAAGAAATTTACTCAGCAGGCAGAAGACTGGCTTTCTCAGAGAAGAGAAGGCGAGCCGGTATGTACTATTGCTGTAAATCTGGGACACCTTCGCCTTTATAATGATACCTTTGGTAGGGCAGCAGGAGATAAGCTCATTCAGATGGCTACAGGTGCGATCAATCAGGCAGCTTATATGCTGCATGGACTTGCTGCATATCTTGGAGGCGACAATTTCTGCGTACTTGGACTTATGGTCGATCATGGCACAGCTGACAATCTTGCAGATTATGTAAGAAAAAATCTAAGGGAATACCGCCTTGATGGAGGCTTTGCCCCGGCTGTAGGAATATATACAACAAGTGATAGAAAAGAAACCTTTGCTACAATGCATGATAGGGCCCTGATAGCCCTGTCCAGTGTTAAGGACAATTATACTGAGCATGTGCATGTATATAGCGACAGTGATTTCAGGACTGAAACTGAAAGCAAGAGACTTCACGTCCAGGAAATACAGATGGCGCTTATTCAGGATGAGTTCAAATGCTATATGCAGCCAATAGTTGAGATAGATACAGGAAGGATAGTTGGAGCGGAATCTCTTATCAGATGGCAGAGAGGTATTAATCTCTTAAGAGCAGAAAGCTTTATAGATATCCTTGAAGAGAGCGGATATATTCTTTCTCTGGATATCAGGATGTGGAGAAGTCTCTTTGGCTGGATGAAAGAGATGAAAGAAAAAGGTATTAGTGTGCCACCATGTTCTATAAATATCGCTCATGTTGACTTCCACTATGTTAAAGTGGCAGAGACGCTTATAAAGCTTTTGAGTGAGTACGGGCTTGATTCGAAGCTGCTTTTGGTTGAGCTGTCTGAACTTACATATGCTGATGATCCTGAGAATATCAGCAGTCAGATCGATATTATGAGAAGCGCAGGGATCAAAGTGTTTATGGATGACAGTGGCTGCGGATTTGACAGCTTCAGAATGCTCTATGGAACGACCCTTGACGGCATCAAGATGAATCAGAGTTACCTTAGCATGCTTCCTATGGCAAGTAAGGCTTTTAACCCTGTTAAGATGATGCTGGATGTGGGCAGGGAAGGAAATATCCCTGTAATATCCGAAGGGGCTGAGACACGCGAGCAGGTCGAAAACCTCAAGGGCATCGGGTGCAGATACATCCAGGGCAACTGCTACTATCGGCCGATGACACTGGCAGATTTCGAAAAACTCCTTATTAAGAAAGGCCATGGAGGTAGTTGAGGCCGGGACTTGGGCAAATAATATCATACGCCTCATGTAAAAAAGATCTCGAATTATCTAAGGGGATTATCCGCTTACGTGGACACGCTGTACTGCAGCTCCTAATCCCCTAAGATAATTCGTGATCTTTTTTAAAATCGGCGTATGATATTATTTGCCCAAGTCCCTGATCTCAGCTATCGCGATGGGGCAATTATTGATTGCCATACTGAGAGATATCGATATTACCGTACTCATCTGCCAGATATTTGTCATATAGTTCCTGGAGATCTTCGACATTTTCCTCAGAGAGGTTTTCCTGTACGTATTCGGCGGCGCTTTCCATGTCGCCATTTGAAACGTATGAAGATATGGTTGAGACTGCTTCTGAATCAACGTTCTCTTCAATGATAGTATTGAGTTTTTCCTGGTCTTCAGGATCCATAGAATTGAGGACTTCTTCTACTTCTTCTGAAGTTACGGATACGCCGGAAGATGCGGCTACTTGTTCGATTACGTTGGATACGGCGTAGTTAACAGCCTTTTTCTTGAGTATTGCATCCCATACTGCGATCTTAAATATGAATATTACAAGTCCAAGGATTACTAGCATTAAAAGGAACTGAACGAGTTTTGCTCCTGAACTCTTCTTTTTTCTGCGCTTTGCCATGTATTTCCTCCAAGTGTGATTATTGCTATCTGAAATAATTGAATATTATGATGGCTGCTTACAATTTTATACGTGATTCAAAAAGCCCTCATAGCCATGATTATAAAACAGTGAGAGAGGATGTACAATAAGATATGGTAAAGTAGTATATGAAGGTAATGGGAGAGAATTTGATAGTTGAAATCTTTAAGATGAGATTTGGTGTTACAAAAATCTTAGTTCTTTCATTTCACTTGCGACACGAGGTTAAATATGGTGAAGAATAGTAAAAATATTATTAGTATTCTTTTGGTGATGGTGTTGCTATGTCAGGGGTGTGGACATTCGGCAGATGGTGTGACAGGAAGTGGTACTGCTGTAACAGATGTTGCAGGTACTTCTTTGACAGACAGCATTCGCTCAGATTCAGGGACTGATAATAGCTCAGCTGATAACAGTGCGGAGAATATATCTGGTACAGAAAATACGGGTAAAGATAGCTCGAATACAGGAAAAACAGATTCGGAGAAAGCGGATACAGAACAGCCAAATACTGATAGTTCTAATACTAATAGTTCTAATACTAATAGTTCGAATACCGACCAGTCGAATGCTGATAAATCAAATACAGATAAGTCAGATGCAGAGCAATCAAATACAGATTCTTCCGTAATAGAAGAACAGAATGATACGACGAAAGAGAATAACACAATGACACCTGAAATAAGCGAAAAAGATTTTTATATAGCGATGATATCCGACGAGATATTTGCAAGAATGAAGGGTAAATCCTATAAGGATGATTGCAATGTTCCTATAGAAGATCTTAGATATATTCATATTCTTCATAAGAATCTTGAGGGGAATACTTTAGAGGGCGAGATGGTATGTCATGAAATAATTGCACAGGATCTTCTTGAGATATTCGAAGAGTTATATCTTAATAACTATCCTATCGAACGTGTGGAACTTGTTGATAACTATGATGCAGATGATGAGACTTCCATGACGGCTAATAACTCATCATGCTTTAATTACAGGTGTATATCTCATACTACTAAGATTTCTAAACACGGCCTTGGAATAGCTGTTGATATTAATCCTTTGTATAATCCCTATACCAAGATAGTTGATGGTACAAGGACAATTGAGCCGGCAGCAGGTGCACCTTACCTCGATAGGGAGGCAGACTTTCCTTACAAGATAGATGAAAATGACCTTTGCTATAAACTCTTTATTGAGCATGGATTTCAATGGGGAGGAAGCTGGACTAATTCCAAGGACTATCAGCACTTTGAGCTACCTGATGCTGTAGCTGACGAACTAAGAGCCAAGTATAAATAGCTACGTGAGAGGGTAAGAATCATCCCTGCGACAATAGAATTCATGATACAAGAAAAGCTGAATGACTATCCGTTTCTGGATAGCCATTCAGCTTTTTTAACAATATAGTATTGAAAAAGTATTCCTGCTTCGATGCAACTGAACTAGTGCATCAGGATGATCTTTTTAGGACCGGATTATTTCATTAATACCGGAACAAATAATGAATAGAGCATTATCATGATACCTGCCAAGGTAAACAGGATTGTACCTGAATTCCTAAAGGCAACACCTGAGAGATCCTTGAATGCAACGCTGTCTTTAGTCTTTTCGAAGGTAATATCTCTTTTTATCAATGTATATATGATAGAGCCTATTCCAAGGACAAGCATAGCGTAGATAAAGTACTCATAAACTGTAGGGTTTAAAGGATATAAAACCGATGAAGATGAGTTTACGACCATGTGCATGATGATCGTCAGAATCACATTACCTGTTCTTACATATACGTATCCAAGGATCAGTCCTAATGCAAATGCATAGAATAACTGATAGATATTGCAGTGGAATATTCCAAATGCAACTGCTGAATACAGGATCGCTACAAGTTCGCCATAGCGGCGGGTTCTGTCGATTATGAGTTTTCTGAAGATAAGTTCCTCAAATACAGGTGCGAATACGGATACCATTATCATTGCAAGAATGTTGTCTCCGGTAAGGAAGTTAGTTGCAACGGCGTTCTCGGCTTCGCCGCCTGATAATGCAGATGCCAGAAACTCACTGAGTTTTGAAAGGCCTATATCGATCGGGAACATCATAAATATGGATCTTAAGTACTGGTTCTTTGTGATGTGTCCTTTTACTTTGACAACAGAGTCATTGGTGAATTTCATGACAAGTGCGCATAAAGGACATGCAACAAGGTACATAGCTACACAATTGTTGATTACCAAAAATGAAGTGTCTGAGTATACTGACATAAGGTCCCTGTTGGAGTTCGCTGCCATCAGGTTGGCAATGACATTTCCTACAAGAGTTCCAAGTGCGTTAGCGCCAAGGATAAGTGCAAGGAGTGCAAAACCTACAACGGTATAGGACTTTTTAGCCTTATCTATCTTTTCATAATCGGTAACGGTCAAAGCCTTACCATTTTCAGAAGAGGTAGTTAATGCATCTTCATCACTATCTTTAGTTGATACCTTACCTGTGATGGTAGAGAGTATCTCAGCAAAGATTCCTTTTGTGCCGCGCTTAAAGAGTCTGTTCTTATAAACTCTTCCTGTAAGAACTGCAAGCATTATTGTGAAGAACAAAAGAAGAGCAAAGTAAATGATAAATTCTATAAGGCTGATCCTTGCACATACAACATCTCCCGGAAGAACGAATGCTGATGTAAAAGGAATGATCCTGATGATCATAAGCCCGATCTTTGAATTATCTGTAAAAAGAGGTACATATATTGATACTAAAAATCCTACCATCATAGTCATTATGGAAAGACCATTAGTCTGTGCCAGTTCTTCTGCCGTTGCTGCAAATGATGCAAAAAGTGCAGAAACAAAACAATAGAAAAGGAATGCAGCAAGCAGTGCAATGAGTGTCAGTATTATCAGCACTATGAAGTTGTTGGAAACACCACCTTCTGGAAGCATCTCTACAAAAAGAGCTATGAGGTTAGTTCCATTTCCACCGATAAGCTTAGAGGATATGACGCTTCCAATAGCAACACCGCCTAAACCACATACAAGCCATACAAGGAGCTGTGTAACAGCTTCGCAGAAGATGGCAGTTACTTTACCGAATATAAGGCCTGTAGGACCTGTAAGGGTCAGGATATATTCCATGAGCTTGGAAGTTTTTTCCATACTGATTATCTGACCGATACTCTGTCCATAGAATATTACAAGGAGGTACAGAAGCATCATAACGCCCATGGGAGCAAGATAAGCTAAAAGAGTGTTATCTTTGGCTTCCTCAGATTCTTCAGCCAGGACCTTGGTGATCTTTATATCACTTATGGCCATGTTGAGTTCATCTTCTGAAATATTTGTACTTGCGATCTTTGCATTGTGTACTGCTTCTACAAAATCTTCAGCAAAATCATCGCTATCACCACTGCCCATATTACTTTCTTCAGGAATATAAACTGTAAGGTTGCAGCTTTCTTCATCTTCTTTTATCTCAAGTACGATTGAGTATGATGAGTTCTGAGCATAGATGGAAGGATCTGATGCAGCGTCCTTGGCACTTACTCCTTCAAGATCAGTAATTTTAAGAAGAGGATAATCTTTCTGATGCTTTTTTATAAAGCTGTCAGTATCTATAGTAAGATCTGTTTCGTTAACGATATAAACGTCCTGCAGATCACTTACCTGAATCTCTTTGTTCAGAGCACCTGATATGAGAATGTTGGAACCGGCTGCTACTATTAAGATAACTATACCTATCAAAACAGTAGAAGCTATGAATTTTTTGCCTTTAACGGCTTGTTTTAGTGTGAATTTTAATATTTTGAGCCAGTTTTTCATACAACCACCTGTTTTTTCATGAGTGCAATTACATCTTTTATCTGAAGTCTCTTTCCCTGGAAAAGGAGCATGGATTCATAAACTGCTGCTGCCAGAATAAATGTAAGGGCAGTAGCAATGATGATGATAATAAGAGCTATCATGCCTGTCAGAATACTTATTTTTCCTGTAAGTATAAGAGCAGGAGTAAGGAATGCACCTGTTAACGGGAATATAGCGCAGAAATTTCTTAAAGCCTCAATATTACTTGTGTTGAGCATCATGATAATGAGGAACATATCTGCATAAACGCTTATTACCATAATAAAGCTGTAGAGTTTGTACGCATCTTGAAGTTCATCAAGCTTGGATACACTTGCTCCAGCCAGTGCACCGATTATAGTGAACAGGAAAAGACCTGCAAGGAAGTATAGCACAGCTATAAGGAGCTTTGGAAGAGTAATAGTCTCCCACATAGAAGCAACTACAACAACGTTATTTGAAGCACTGCCTGATGCAGAAGCGCCTGCCATCAGGAATGTGCATACAAGCTGTGAAAGGAAATAGCTTGAGTATGAGCTGAAGATCATAACAGTAGTTTCAAGAAGTCTTGCAGCAATCTTGCCTGAAAGTAGTGCAAGGGGCCTTGTTCCTGTAAGAAGGTACTCGATTACTCTGGAAGATTTCTCAGTAGCAATAGAAGTTGCAACATTACCGACTGACATGTTTATTAACATAAACAGGATCATAAGTCCTGCAAACATTACAAAATAATCGGAATGGCTAATGGTGCCTTTGTCCTCAGAAAATGATCCGTCTTTAGCTGTTTTCATGATGGTTACATTAATATCTTTGGACAGATATTCGTAATCGTCTTCGCTTATACCGGTACTTTTAAGAACTTCTTCTCTGAAAAAAGCTTTGTAATCGTCTTCAAAGCCTTCGATAGCCAAAAGGCCTATGTCAGTTTTGGGTGAACGGACGATCGTTACATCGAAACCATTTTTGCTGTCATATTCATTTTTGATAACAAGGTTATTGGATGTAGGATCATTTCTAAGCTTGTCTACAGCATCGTCATATGATATATCATTATCTGTCACAAACGAAACGCCTGCATAATCTTCCAATTCATTCAAAAGAGTATAGTCAATGGAAAGTCCAGTTTCGTCAAAAATGTATACAGATTCTATAGCTGAGTCTGACTGCTCTTTTTTCTTATCAGCATCATTATCTTTACTTTTAATATTGCCTACGATGAGTATGATCGGCATGGTAAAAAATGCCATGGCGCACATTATCGCAAGGAATATCTTAAAGCCGGTCTTTTTTATGCCTGTAATGAATTCGAACATGAAGACCTGCCTGAATCCTCTTAAATCACTTTTATTCACTTACTTTTTCCTCCGCATTAGTACCTGCAATGTCCTGATCGTCAGCTTCTGCACCTTCGCCGACACTTTCAATGAATATCTCGTGAAGAGAAGGCTCTCTGAGTTCAAATCTAACGATCGTCTTATTTGTATCACTAAGCTGCTTTAAAAGGTTTCTTGCTTCATCTTCGCTCTTAACTTTGAGCTGGATTCCTGCAGGAGTGTCACTCTGTACTTTGATGCCAAGAGTCTGAATAGTATCAGAAATATCTTCATCACACTTAACGAAGAGGTTAACGCGGCCGTAAGATTTCTTGATCTCATTAAGATTACCCTGAACTACAGCTTTTCCTCTGGTAAGAATGGTGATATCTTCACAGAATTCTTCTATAACAGGCATCTGGTGAGATGACATGATGATGTATTTTTTCTTATCGATTTCTTCGCGGATCACGCTTTTGAAAAGATCTGTATTAACAGGATCAAGACCGGAAAGCGGCTCATCAAGGATCAGGAATTCCGGATCAGAGATAAGGGCAGCCATAAGCTGGATCTTCTGCTGATTACCTTTGGACAGTTGGTCTGCAAGAGTTGGTTTGAATTTCTTACCTTTTTTTCTCTCCGGGAAAAGATATTCATTAACCTTAAGTCTGTCTCCCCAGTATTTGATCTTGTCCATTGCATCATCTGCAGATAATCCCTTAAGAGAAGCAAAGTATAAAAGCTGATCCATGATAGGGTATTTAGGATATAAGCCTCTTTCTTCTGCGAGGTATCCTACGTTGACTTTACGTGTATCAAAAGCTTCACCATTTAAAAGTACGTCGCCGTGGTCTTTGGCAAGTATGCCGAGCATCATACGAATGGATGTTGATTTACCTGCACCGTTTGTTCCGAGCAGAGCATAAACTCCGGGCTCTTTTAATTCAAAGGAAAGGTCTTCAACAGCCTGTTTATCCCCAAATCTTTTTTGCAAATGTTTAACTTCAAATGCCATGTGTTATCTCCTCAATAGTCCTCTTTTGTAGACCTTTTGGGTCCGGGAGCTAAAAATATGATTCTGTTGGCAGCTTATAAAAAGCTACGGGAATCTTTACAATATTTTTAAATACTCCTTAATAATGTTACAAGTATAGATTTTAACAAAAATAGTATGAAACTCCAATATTTTTCAACTAAATAATTATGAGAATGACGTTGGATAATGGAAACTATTCTTGTTACTAAGAGGATTCTACTAGAAATAATGAAGGATTATTTTTAAAGTCCGGAAATGCGTGTTTTGAGTCTTATTCGCGTATTTGACTGCATTTAAGATATAAGATACAAAAGTTTTGGATATAAAATTATACTGATAGTATATATTGAAACAATGCTCACAGTGGCGATGATTCTTGCCGGATATTGAATTTGATAAAGTCATAATATAAACTGTATAGAGAAAAACTTCCAGTTTTTAAAGTAAAAGGGCATGGAAGGAGGAAGGTATGAGTTCAGAATACGTTATCAGTTGTTGTTCTACAGCTGATCTACCAAAAGAATATTTTATAAAGAATAAGATTAGTTACATATGTTTCCACTATCAGCTTGATGGTTTTGACTATTTAGATGATCTTGGCGAATCGGTTTCATTGGATGATTTCTATAAGGCTATGGAGAACGGAGCAGATACCAAGACTTCGCAGATCAATGTGGAAGAGTATGAAGAGTACTTTGAGAGTATTGTAAAAGAAGGTAAGGATATTCTTCATCTTACTTTATCTTCAGGAATATCCGGAACGATCAACTCGGCAAATATTGCAAGAGACATGGTACTCGAAAAATATCCCGATAGGAAAATAGTGGTAATAGATTCTCTTGCAGCTTCATCAGGCTATGGCCTTTTAGTAGATATACTTGCAGGTAAGAGAGATCAGGGACTTAGTCTTGAAGAGCTTACTGATTATGCTATGGATATAAGGAATAAGGTCCAGCACTGGTTTTTCTCAACAGATCTTACCTTTTATATTAAGGGCGGAAGAGTATCAAAAACCGCAGGTTTTGTCGGAAATATGCTGAATATCTGTCCTCTTCTTAACGTGAATATCGAGGGAAAACTTATTCCAAGAGAAAAGGTCAGAAGTAAGAAAAAGGTATCACAAAGAGTAGTAGATATCATGGAAGAAAAGGCTCTTGGTGGTAAAGACTATAACGGCAAGTGCTTCATATCTCAGTCTGCATGCAGGCAGGATGCTGAGTATGTGGCAAGCCTCATCGAGGAAAGATTCCCTAAGCTAAATGGCAAGGTCATGATCAATGATATAGGAACAACTATAGGAAGCCATACAGGCCCGGGAACTGTCGCAGTCTTTTTCGTTGGAGATGAGAAGGATAGCTGATGGAGTATTCCCAAAGCTACCTATGCTGTTTTTGAAACAAAAGATATAGACAAGCCTATAGATGATTATGAAAAGCTTATAAGACAGAGAATCGATATAGTTACAGAATGGATGCCAAGTCTAGGATTTGAACTTGCAGATGCACAGGAGCTTGCTGTATATCACTCGACTCCAAAATCTGAACGATGTGTACAGATTTGGCTACCGATCAAGAAACGATGACTGTAAGATGGGCATCATGGGATAGCCACTTACTAAAAACTCTTATCATCAGTTCGACATGAATTGATGATAAGAGTTTTTATATATGTTATTTTTTGACGCAGAGTATTACTGCAGGCGCCGGTTTATCATATCCTTTTAAAAATAGCCCCCTATCTTTTGCTTCAGATATAATTGCTGAAGGGAAAAGATTACAACAATTAAGATATTTAATCCAATTAGGAACAGACTTAAGATGATTTGGAAGCTTCACGGGATTTTTAACCAGGGCTACTATTTTATCGCGATATTCTTCAGCTATTTCTTTGGAGTATTTATTACTTAGTGAATACAAAGTCCAGCGGTCTGACATGGTTATAACAGGAATATTGATTTTTAACTGACCTTCATCATCACGATACATGATATTGAATTCCAGAATCTCATTGATGCCTTCCAAAAGCTTTTTATCAAGCATCTCCAGCATATCTGTTTTTCCTAAATATATTGAATATACAAATTTTAGATAGGAATCATCGCTGTTGTCATGATAGTTTGCTCCCAAAACTGATGAATCTGTATCATAACTACACATACTTATTTCTTTTGCACCGAGAAGATTTTGCCGTGTATGAACGCATTCACCACTCATATGAAATTTACTATAAGGGCAATTTTCATAATCATAACCGTGAGGATAAAGATTACCCATAGCATACCATCTTCCTCCATTAGGTCTTTCCGGGTAATGCTCTGAGGATTCTCTTCCTCCGCAGGCTTCATCTCTAACGTCTAATGTAGCTGATGTAATGGTTCTTAAAAAGAAAAAGCTTTCCAGTTTAAGTGCTTGATCTAAACTTTGCTTTTTATAAAAATTGTTCTGGCGTAGTTCATCAAGACCTTCGGATACGATATGCCATATTCCATCACAAAGCTCTTTTGCCAAATTCAATTGGATATTGAAATTAGCCATTCGGTCTTGCTCTGAGTAGATAATAAAATCAGTATATACTTTATCAGAGACCCTCTTCATTAATTGTCCTGCAACAAGAGTAGCTACTATTGGTTCAATATAAGCTGTTGGGATGCCAATAGCCTTAGATAATTCACTTAGTGTAATTGGTTTCTTATATGCCAATATCAACAGGTTCATCTTAATACGGTCATCCCCTACAAGAGACCAGGGTTCGTCATTATATCCAATCTGACCTGCGCTGCCAATAAAAAGATCATCCGGTTCATAACTTTGCTTAGTATAAGTCTCCATTGTAAACTCCTTCTGAATATGCTTTCTGCCTGTAAACAATCTGGTCTTAACTGTATCTTCAGGAATTTTGAGCAGCTGAGATATCTCTAATACACTCTTGCCATTCATATAGTATTGAACTAGGACTTCACGGTAGATACCGGCAAGCGTAGCAAGACATCGGCGAATATTCTCCGCGTCTTCAGAACTATCGGAGGAAGAGCTTTCATCAGGTATTTCACCAATTTCATCTATGCAGACAGTGGGCTTCCTGTACCTTTGTCTGAGCATATCGTAATATTTGTGATTTAATACCGTCATAAGCCAGCTTTTAGGTTCTGATATCACCTTGCCTTTGCTTATAGATGTAAGCGCGGTCAGCAGAGTTTCCTGCACAAGATCTTTGGCATCTTCAAGATTGTCACATTTACTCACTGCAACTTTCATGAGTTCGTCGGCATATTCTGTTATGTTATTTTTGTCCATTGGGTACCCCTTTTTTGAAGCTTCTCTTATTAGTCGCAGAATTTGCCGCAAGGTTTGGTGGATTCTACAAATTTTTTTCATCTTTTTCAATCTGGCAATTAAAAAATGGCCTGCCATTTGACAGACCATAACACACATTTTATGTAAGTTCAATTGTGTAGTGTTGCTTTATCACACCATCTTCTTCAAACTCATCAGTCAATATTCCGCCGCAGCATATGGCAGTGCTTGCTGAAGCTATATTGCCTTTATCACAAGCTATGATTACCTGATGGAGGGACTAAAGCTAATTCCTGACGGTTCATTTTTAACCTCATGTCGCGAGTGAATATCGGTCTATTATATGATGCGTTTACTTGGAACTCTTTTTTCTAAGTAGCCAGAAATGATTTTGATCATCATCTGAACGGATGACTTTGCATTGCAAGCGTATAGCTTTATCTTCGTTTTGTAAACACTGTATTCCAAGGAATGTATTTGCAAATGCAGTGTTGTTACTCTTTTCGTCATCAAGCTTAAACAAATAGTAGTATTCCTCGCCAGCTGAAACTTCCGGGATGTCAGAATAAAAATCTTTTACATATTTCCATCCATGTGTCTCGAATATATTTTCCAGATCAGGATTGGATAAACATTCATTAAACTCTTTTTCCACTTTTCTATTGTTTGTGGCTGAATGATTCTTTAATTTGAGTTTTGAAATGTCCTCGTCTTTAAGGAATTCATTGAAGCAAGAATCCAGATTTTTAACGATTTCGTTGTATTCTTCTATGCTGATACCGAATTCCTCAGCAGGTGAATATGTTTCCATTGAATTTTTGATTGAACTGTGTAATTCTCTTATCTTGTTTTTTATCATAGTAATTTCGTTCTGGTATGACTCGCGGATTTCAATCATCTTCTTCAGATGTTCTTCCTGCTCTTTTATTTTTTGAGAAAAAGCGTCATAGATAGCTTCATCGCTTGCATTAAGGAGTCCTTTTATTTCGTCGATTGAAAAGCCAGCAGTCTGGAGGTTCTTGATCTTAACAAAATCCAATGCCTGTTCTTCATCGTAAAAGCGGTACCCAGTCCAATCATCAACTTTAACCGGTTTCAGCAGATTCATGCGATCGTAGTACCTTATTGTCTGTGGGTTGCAGCCACACAGATTTGAAAACTCCTTTATTGTCATACCTCGCATCTCCTTTCTGAAACCGTTGTATCATTATAGTTAAGTATAAGGTCAATACTATTTTTAATCAAAAGAAAAAGAGGAATGCCTGAACCACTTTTACAAAAGTCCTACGACTTTTGTAGACGGATTTGCAAAAGTCATAGGACTTTTGTTATAATTATTGCAAAAGTGGCACGACTTTTGGAGGCGCTATGTATAGAGAAATAATAAATGATTTAAAGAAATGGAAAAATAAGTCACGTAGGAAACCGCTGCTTCTAACGGGCGTGCGCCAGTGCGGAAAGACGTATATCATTGATGAATTTGCAAAGGAATGTTTTGATAGCTATGTATATGTGAACTTTGAAAGTTCAGAGAATCTTTTGGCAGTTTTTGAGTATGACTATGATGTAAAAAGAATCGTAACTGAGCTAGAGAGGCACTTTAAGACTAAAATAATTCCTGGAGAAACACTTATTTTCTTTGATGAAATACAGGAATGCCCAAGAGCAATAACGGCGCTCAAGTATTTCTGCGAAAATATGAAAGAACTTCATCTCGTTTGTGCTGGATCTTTACTTGGCGTTGCCCTTAAAGAAAAGAATATCTCTTTTCCTGTGGGTAAAGTTAACAGGTTGCAATTATATCCAATGAGTTTTAAAGAATTTGTTATAGCAAATGATAGAGAGGATCTCATCGAGGTTTTTAAGGACTGGCCAACTGATAGAGTGATACCAGAGCTTTATGCGAATCCAATGGAAAGGTTATTAAAAGAGTATTACATAGTAGGAGGAATGCCCGAAGTTGTAAAAACCTGGGTTGAGACTCATGATTTTGCAGAAGTTGAAGAAGTGCAAAATGAAATACTAAGCGATTATGCGGATGATTTTTCTAAGCATGCTCCTTTATCAGAAATTCCCAAGATACGTTGGATATGGGATTCTGTTCCGGTTCAACTGGCAAAAGAGAATAATAAATTTGTATTTTCACATGTAAAAGAGGGAAAGAGATCCGCTGAACTAGAGGACGCTCTTTGCTGGCTATCTGATGCAGGCCTCATTACCAAGACAGAACTTGTAGAAAAGCCAGAGCTCCCATTATCTGGTGCTGCCGATAAGACGTACTTTAAAGTTTACATGTCAGATATAGGGCTATTGCGCGCTAAATCGAGAGTTTCAGCTCAGACTATTATGGATGAGACTGATGGATTTGTCAGATTCAAAGGGGCCTTCGCTGAAAACTATGTGCTTAACGAACTTAAATCGTTGGGAAAAGAACCATATTTCTGGCGTTCAGGTAATTCCGCAGAAATTGATTTTCTCTTTGAGACAAATGGGGAAGTCTTTCCTGTTGAGGTGAAAAGTGCTGATAACACTCAGGCCAAGAGCTACAAACAGTTTTGTAAGAAGTATAAAATGCGTAGAGGTTTCAAACTTTCAAGGAAGAACATAGCAGAGAATCTTTGTGAAGCAACCAAGACTCTTAGCTTGCCTCTTTATATTGGTTGGAATATTGATGCGTATATTTAAAAGATAGCTAAAAGCAACACATCCCATGCCTACAGAAAGCGTAAGCATGGGATTGTTTTTTAGATGCTGATTTAGAATTGGCGATTAATATAACATACCACTTTACATGTACTTTGCAAATGCAATTTCTCTATTTTGCTCGTATTCAATGAGGTCTAAATGCTGTTTTATTTTATTTCTATCTGTACCAGCATCCTTAAGTTCTCGCGAAGCATACCACCACAAGGGGCGTATACATTTATAGAGAAGCGGGGCAGCAGCTTTTTCCAGATCCGAGAAAGAATAAGCTTTCTTCGAAATCTCCAATGCGTGGATAATGCGCTTTAGGAAAAGATCATCTTTTTCCAAGTGAGCATAACAGTCCCATGTTGAAACGTAAGGTGTCTGTCGGAATATATAATTGATATACACTTCTCGTCCGCCTATGTTAAAATCGTAAACTCCTTTAAAGTTACCGTCTTCATCCAATAGTACATTGGTATCATTAGTATCTGCCTGGAAAACAGAGGTCGGTAACTGATGATAAATCTTTTCAAGTTCACGTCTTGCACTAAGCCAGTTATTCCAAATCCGTTTAACCTGAGATGAATATTCCTTAGGAAGAGTTTTGGCGAAATCAAGCCATTTTTCAGCATCAGCTGTGGTTTCGTCTGTTTTGTCAGAAGGATCATATAGTTCGAACATACAGTATGCTGATGGCATATCAGTATAATCAAAATGACATGATGCAACCTTTGCATCCATGATCAGAGCATCATCAATGAAGGAATAATATCCATCATTAACAAGATGCGTATCTGAAAACTTTTCTTTTATGAGTTCTTCTGCAGATCTGTACCTGGAATATTCTTCGCCCCAGACTATACAATCTTTGCCTTTATATGAAACTGTTGGATATGTTCCATCAGTAGCCCTGATAAAAAGAGGGCAGTAGTATCCGAGTTTGCGGTATTCAGTAGCAATCCGTTCCCAGAGTAAAAGATGTTTTTCATCTGTAAAAACATTTGCAGCTAGTTTTATTACAATTTTTTCAGTGCCAAAGTCTACAAGAAGTGTTTCTCTAAAATCATCATCTCCATGACTGGTGTTTTTTATTGTGATGTATACTGCATCTTTATTTGAAAAAAGTTGTATAACCTCTTTGACGTCCATAAAGCCTCCTGATTCAAACTCTATTATTATAACATTGGCTTGTATGTGTAAAAAGTGCTGTGATGCAGATTTTATGTGCTATATACCAATAAAATTCTTTTGCTTGTACTAATGACATGTTATACTTTGTGCCAAAATATGATTAGAACCCTCAGGCTTGTGTGGCCTGAGGGCTCTGAATTTACTGAGGAAGTCTATCCGAAAATACCAGTAGATTTACTGTTGCCTTCTCTGATTGAGTAAGAGGTTTGTACTCGCCGGAATCATACAATTTATCTAATACAATCATAGCAATAGTATTATCAACATACCATTTTACAAATTCAAATACTATGAAGTCCTGCATCTGCGGCGGATAATTCTTGGCAAGCATAACAGCCTGCTCTATAGCAATCTTTGCAAATTCATCAAGTTGTTCCTTCTCGGTAGATGGGATTAAGGCATCAAACTCTTCCATGGTTTTCTTGACAACCAGCACATTTAGTCTGCCATCATCTGTTATAAAACCTCTCTCACGAAGACGCTTGAACTTTTCTTCATTTGCCTTGTTGTCCTCGATGTCACCGCAGATTACTTCATATATGGCATCGTAATCCGTATTGAGGTTGTTTTGCCACATTCCTTTACGAGTAGAAAATCTGTTGTCGTTTGACCAGGCTTTGACCGTTGGATATTTCCAGGAATTCCGCGTCATTGAACCGCAGGCCGTGTAATCTCTGGTACTTTCTTCTAGGATTGGTTTAAAGTCAGGATCAATAATCTCCGACTTAAGATTTACAGTAACATAGTATTCACCGCCATCAAGCGTTTTAATAAGATATGGAGACACATTTTTTACAATAGGCAAGTCGAATTTATTAGCGATGGCATAAAATATGGCTGTAGCTTCAAAAAGCTCTGGGTTGCCACTTGGAATATAAATATCTGTAATCTTTTTAATTGCTTCCTTTACCTTTGGAACATAGTTTTTTAGTATGCTATCTGCAACTTTTATCTTGCTCTTTAGTATCTCTTCTTCCTGCTCCAGACTGCGTTCCCTTGGAGTGAATTTCACATATGTGGTATATCTTTTCCCGCTCGTTTCTACCAGGAAGCCATTCTTTGCAAGGAATGCAATTCTATCTTCCAAATATACAGGTGTCATGCCCATCTCTTCTGCAATTCCTTCCTTGGTTTTGGGGCTGTCATAAACGCTGTATACAATATTAAGGTTTATCTTGTCGTCCAAATAAACCTCTGGGCCACCCTTAATACCCGGTTGTCCATTATGATCAAAACAAATAGCCTCGATTGGTGAGATTCCCAAACTTCCTACTTTTCGTTCCATAGAAAAATTCTCCTTCAAATCGTTTCTAGCCTTATTCAAGTGCCATTTTATTGTTCCTTCCGAAAGATCCTCTTCAGTTGCTATTTTCTGAATAGATTTTCCTTCGTAATAAAATGAATAAATGATCTGTCGTCTTTTTTCAGAAAGAAAGCCAATCTCCTGGCGGAGTTTCTTGAGATCTTTATCTTTTTCTCCGAGATTGTAGTTGTCGTAATAAGGAATCTCCATTCCGTCCAAAGAAATGCCTTGGTGCTTTTTGGTGCTATTTACATATTTCGCATATGTATGCTCGCAAATGCGCCAGACATAGCCTTCCACGTTGAATACTTCATTAGCCTCAAGTAATGATAAATACACTTCTTTTACCATCTCTGCCGCAAGTTCTTCCGATTCCTCAAGGGAAAATGCTTTCTTTACTGCAAATCCGTAGATTTTTGGAGAGTATTCTATTATAAGTTTGTCTGCGTTTTCCTTGATCATACTCATTCTCCAACATATCATTTATCCGTACCAGCGCTGTACGGATATATAGTGTAAGAAAAATAAAAAAGGTTGGTGAAAAAAATAAAAAAATTTCAATTAAGTGACAAAGCCTATAGGGCTAGATTTTATCCTTTTTCCGCTCTAAAACAAATATAAGCATGGGGCTCTGATTAAAAAGAGCGATAGACGGGGTTCGAAGTATTGAGCCGTTACAAAATCCGCATGAATAGGAGCTTTGAGGCGTTCTCTTCTTAAAAAAGACCACTTCCAGACCACTTGTTATATCCCTGAATTGAAGGATTAGAAATATACATAAAAAATAGGACGTTGCCGTAGCACCGCCCCGTCAAAGCATTTCTGCTTTTTATGTTATCTTGATTGTAAAAAGTTCTGTTTCCAATTGTCAAGATATTTACAGTAAATTTTCTATAATTTTAATGCAAAAGGTTACAGTTCAGACCCTATCTTGAGATAAGAAGACCGGTAGACTACACTTGATTCATCAAGTCGATCTACCGGCCTTTTGTCTATCGAAGATCTTCGATACGCTGTCATACACGCTGGATTCTGGATCCTGTCTTAATGACAGAAGCATACTCATGCTCTGACAGAGGTAATCAATGCTCGCATCCGAGCGGAAACTCATGACTTGGTGCTGCTTGCGTTTATAGGCACGCAAAAGACGTTCCGCCATGTTATTGTTGTGCGGAACTCTTATATCATGTAAAAACAGCAGATGGCTGGACCTATACTTTGCCATGCGCCTGTATAAGTTATAGCCTTCCCTATAGTATTTACTGGGTGGAATATATTCGTATTCTTCTCGGGCTTCTTCCAGGATGCTGTCATATCTTTCTTCAAATTCCATGACAGTTTTTTCATCAAATCCTGTGGTTTCATCAATGCCGTTTCGGTAATGAACCATTTCCCGCAGAAGTTTATACATCTTCTTATTCCATTTCCGATCAGGCTCATTCTGTATGCTGTCTTTACAGTATCTCAGGATATGAGCGATACATTCCTGATGGCCACTGCCATAATTATAAAAGGTGGTGTCATGGTCATGGATGAATATCGCTGACTGGTTAAGGTCGACAGGGGTATCTTTTATTCCTGCATGACCTTTGTTTTCCCTGAAATAGTACTGGGCAGTCCCATCCGGAGCAGCAACAATAAATACAAATCGACTGCTTCCATTGCTTCTGGCATTGGTGTTATCTGTATGGAGTACAGGCTTCTGCATCAGTGATGCAAAAAGCTCTTTCTTTTCCTTATTCGTTTTCATGGAGAATTCTTTGGAGAGACCATTGACCATGCCTTTTGAAATGCTCAGTTTTCCGTCAGTGAGATCTGAAATAAGTTTGATGGTCTTGTCTATGGAGACGCAGCATTCATTATTAAGGATGAATGCAAGTGCTTTGACGCTGCCGCCATAGTTTACGTCATTGATATATCCTTCAGGGAACTGCGCGTGGGATCTTTCGCCCGTCTTTGAATTATAGTAGACTTCAGCAGCGTATTCGTTAACATCCAGGAAAAACCTCAGATTTATCATCTGTTTACGGATGACTTTGCCGGTTTTCTTGAAGTCAGGATCTTCAAGTACTTCTTCCGGTGGAGGCAGCATAATAACTGGCTCTGATACAGCCTGCTTTTTTCGACCGTGACCTTTGTGCCCAGGCTGACCGCCTGGACGTCTGCCGCTTTTTTCTCTGCTGTTGGATATTTTCTTGTGATTTGGAGACTGGGAAGATGGTTTAGAAGAGTTCTCATAATCTCTGTTGATCTGAGCTGTCAGTTTAAGATTCTTTCCCTGTTCTTCTTCAAGCTCAGTTTTTACTTCATATAATTCACGCCTTTGTTCAGCGACCTTGTCCAGGGCAGCATCTCGCTGCTGCTCCACCAGGATGATGCGCTTCTCGAGCGCTCTGATCCTGGCATCTTTAGCAGCGATTTCTTTCTGATGATCCTTATAGACATCTTCAATGGTGTCCCACCATTTATTTCTGACATCTATAGTCTGTGCGTGAGCCTTGGACAGCTCGACTTCAAGTTTGTGTATGTGGCATTCTTCAGTATGAAGCATACTCTTATACTGAGCATCCATCTGCAGATACTTGGATCCGTTCTTGAAGGCATCAACCTGTGCCTGAAGATTCTTGACGCGGTACTGTAGAGTTGTAATTATTTCATACTGATAGTCGTTCATAGAAGTGATTACTTAGCCTTTAACTGTTTTATTTCTGCTTTGAGAGATTTGATGAGTATTTCTTGTGCTTCACATTTCTTTTGAAGCTTTTCATATAGCTTTTTGTAGTCGGGTTCTTTTTCTTCGGTTTCCGCGGTCTTTCTATGTCTTCCATCAGTTGGAACCATTTCACCGGTTTCCGGATCAATCCTTCCGATCAGCGTTCTTTTTGCCCGGCTCTGCTTTTTTCTTTGTCCCAGTATGCCTTGGATTCATATACGTAAGTGATGCCGGTTCGTTTGTCTAACTGCTTAATTATGCCCATGGCGTTCTCCTTTCAAAGATACATCGTTACGTTTATATTATATATCATAACGATTATAAATGCAATAGAAAAACCCAGAAAAAGTAAGATTTTTTCTGGGTTTGAGACAATTTTAATATGTGATTTTTAATCGTTAGGGTTGTGCGTCAAGCTAGGGTCTGAACTGTAACTGCAAAAGCTATACGATGTGCACAAGATAGTATTTTTTGAAAAATTTTTTTGATGAGTGATAGGTTTTTTAGATGTGAATCGTATTATAGTTAGAAGGCCTTCTAAAAAATACAGAAAGAGAGTTATGTCATGGAGGAAAAAGAAGCAAGGCGGATATTGGAAACATATGCTGACATGATACTTAGGATCAGTTACAGCTACCTACGTAGGACGGTTGATGCAGAGGACATATGTCAGAATGTAATACTGAAATACCTGTCCTCCCACCAAAGATTTGATAGCCGCGAGCATGAGAAAGCCTGGATAATCAGGACTACAATCAATGCCTGCAAGGATGTGAAAAAGAGCGCTTTCTTCGTAAAGACTATCGGACTTGATGCGGTGCCGGAAAGGGCTATACCGGAGGAACCGGTATCTGTACTCACAGAAGAGCTTAAGAAGCTCCCGGCAAATTACAGGATAAGCATCCATCTCTTTTACTATGAAGGGTATACCATCAAAGAGATCGCTCAGATTCTTGGAAAAAGAGAAACTGTCGTAGCAAACTATCTCTCAAGAGGCAGAAGAAGACTTAAAGAAGCGTTATCAAAGGATTCTCGTTTTTCTCCAAAGGAAGGTGAAGCATATGAATGATCAGATTAAAGAAATCTACAACAGCTCCATGAATGAACTCCATTTCTCAGGACATACAAAAGAAAAGATGTTTCGCAATATAAGCGAACAATATTCAAGACAAAGTGGAGGAATGATTATGAAGGCAAGTTTCAGACTAAAGTCAGCAGCTATCGTTGCTGCAGCATGTGTATTGCTTGTCGGAGGTACTGCGCTGGCAGCAAGTGGAATAGTTTCGAGCATAGTAAGCCATAACAGGATTGGTAGTGAAACCACAACATATGTGGACATCTCAAAACTCGAGAATGATATAAATATGGATGTGCTTACAGTTGAGCGTTTTGATAATGGCTTCACCTTCAGAAGCGCTGAAATATTCGATATGTCAGATTACAGTGAAGATGGAGCCAAAATGGCTGATGCTTCCGGCCTAGACATCACATATTCAAAGGATGGACTACCGGATATCTACCTGGACATTGAGCCTGTCAGCACCATAAGGAATGATGAAGACACCTCAATGGAAACAAGAATGGTTGGAGATGTTGCTGTAAAATACAGCCTGGATGAATATCTTTTCCTTCCGCCTAACATGGAAGGACAGGTATCACAGGAACTCCTTGACAGGATGGAAAACGATGATCATTTCTTTATCAGCTATGGTTCAGATCAGGAAGAAACACAGATGATTACAAACCTTATATTTGATGTTAATGGCGTTCACTACTGTCTTATGACTTTCGATACAACTCTTACTGTTGATGAGCTATTCGATATGGCTGAAGAGCTTATAACTGAAGGAAAATAAAACCATAACTTCTATAGGAGAGCTGCCTGTGATGGGTGGCTCTCTTTGAAAGAGTATTTGAGTATATAGAGGGTGTTAAAAAGTGATAGATATTCGATGCCGAAGCAATGAAAAAATGATTGCAACCGTTCAGTATCGATGTTAGTATGGAAAAGGTTTTAAAAATATAGAGAAAGAGCGCTTGGCGTTAGGTAAAGGAATGATTATTAGATAATTTAGCTTGAGTGAACACGATGATTTTTTGATGGCTGCTATGCGGCTGTTTTGTGTACGCTTAAACTGGATTATCATGTATTTTTAGCCTAAACTGTCACAGTAGGTCTATTTGTGTGAGTCTATTTTGCGTATGCAGAATAGGCTTTTTTGCTGTTATAGCAGCGGAACTGGAGGCGATATATGTCGTCTGTCTTCCCCATGCTTGACAGAAATATTGTCAGGTAATGTATTCGACTTATAACATAAAATGTGTTTAACCATAATATAAAAGAGGAAATTTATGTTAAGCGTTGTAAGATAATTCATTGCAATACGGCTACATGATATTGCAATGAGCATAAGGATTCAATGAATCAATATGTGTAAGTTAGTGGTGAAATCTACTGGCTTATTTGATTACGCTTAATAATATTATGGTAAAAGCCGCATTTTATGTGGATTATTTTTGATATGTTTGATTTTATGAACCATGATATCTTGGCGTAAGATGTCATGGTTTTTTATTGTTCAAATTAGAATGATAAGCATAAATGGAGGAAAAAAGAATGTTAGATAACTTAATCATAAGAGCAGAAGAACCTGCTGATTACAAAAATACAGAACTAATGGCTATGCGCAGCTTTTTTAACAAATATGGACCTGCGGCTGATGAACAGGGTAACAGCTTTGACGCATTAATGGTTCTTCCACTTAATAATGACTTTTCAAATATCAAAGGAAAACTCATTGAGAGCAAGGACTTTGAAAAGCTTGAAGACAAAGAAAGACTTGCAAAGATCAATGAAGAGTTTCCTAAATACCGCGTAGTTAAAGTACAGGAAGGTTTTATGCAGATTTTTGAACAGCACCTTGGAGTTGTTGAAGCAGTAGAAGATGACACCTATATGGTTCGCTATTGGGAGCTTTTGATACCTGCAAAGCTGTCTGAGAACCTGGGAGGAAAACCAGAAGCCGGAAGCGATGTGCAGTTTATGTGGAATCATAAGGGAGAGTCTCAGATTACTAAGGTGTGTGAACTACTCCGACTTAATGCTACGCATTTGAAGTCGGAGCTTCCTGCTTCAACCACTACTGCATTGGCTACGATGATACGCAACTCAATGTCTTGCACAATGTCCACAGGCGTATAAGTTAGGGCTATTCCATCCCTACTGTATATTTAATTTTTAAGCTACTGCAAAAGATTCGTTTAGTATACGTAATCCCTCACGTAAGATATTAATAGCAGCGTTCTGGTCACGGCTTATTGTAAGACCGCAATCACATTTCATTGTGCGAATTGTGAGATTTTTCATCTCAGGATGTATCTTTCCACAACAATGACATATCTGTGATGATGGAAACCACTTATCTACTTTTACAAGATATTTGTTTCTTTCTGATAACTTATATTCAAGCATTGACAGAAACATACCGTATCCATTATCAAGAGTAGCTTTGCCATTACCAAAACCTTTATTTGACATAGATTTCATGTTCAGAGATTCTACGCATACAACATCGTACTGATTGGCTATCTCAGTAGATATTTTATGCAGATTATCTAATCTCTGATTAGCGATATGTCTATGTATTTTGTTTACTTTACGGAGTTGCTTTAGGTAATTATTGGATTTGATTTCATGCTTTTTAGAGCCTTGCATACGTGACAGCCTACGTTGTGATTTAGCAAGCTTATCATGGCTTTCACGATAGTATTTGTGATTTGTACCAACGTTACCATTATTATCTACATACAAACCGTCAGAAGCATAATCTAGACCAATACAGTTATTCGTGTCTGCTACATAGGTATTTATACTATCTGCAATCTCAAACAATACGGAAATATAGAACTTTCCATCAGATTCCTGTGATACAGTAGCTGATTTGACTATCCAGCTATCATTAGGCTTACGATGGATAACTGTCTTCACATGACCGATTTTAGGGAGTCTAATGCTGTTATCAGTAATGGCAACAGTACCATGCTGATTGTTTGTAGTATATGACTTACGGCTGCGTTTTGCAGATTTGAATTTAGGAAATCCGTTGTTTTTCTTACGGGATTTGCTAAAGCGGTTCTTGAAAGCGCTTTGTAAGTTTAGTTGTACATTCGCTAAAGCAAGACTGTCTACTTCCTTGAGATATAGATAATCCTTTTTGTATTTGGCAGGTGTTACAGTAACAAACTTACCTGTAGACTTGTAGCTCTCAATTTTATCGGAAAGCATAAGATTATAGAACTTGCGGCAACAGCCGAAGGTCTTGGCAAACATAACACTTTGTTCAGTTGTAGGATATGCTCTATACTTAATGGCTCTGTTTGTCATCTTTCTTACCTTGGGATTGTATATATTGCTTGATAATATCTACGGTAGCCCCGCCTGTGGTCAGCAGACAAAAACTCTGTGACCAGAACATCTCTTTCCAAAGAGATTTACGTATCTGAGGAAACTCTTTCTTGATAAGTCTGCTGCTTGCAGATTTATACGCATTAATAAATTTACTTATCTCTGTGTTAGGTTGTCCTCGGAATAGGATATGTACATGGTCAATATCATGATTCCATTCCTCTAACGTAATGTTATACGTAGGGGCAATCTTCTCAAATATTTCTTTGAGACGGCTTGAGATTTTGTCATCTATCACCTTGTTGCGGAACTTTACGCACATGATAAGGTGATAACGCATCATGAACACTGAATGATTATTATTATCTAATTTCATAATTATTATAGCCTTTATTATATATACGACTGATTTACAATTAGATTATAATATCATCAGATACAAAAGTCAAGAAACGCCGTGTTTATCGCAATTCATCCCGCTACCTATAGAGGTGGGGGATTTCTTGCTCACGGCGTGTTAAAATAATACTTCATCTACGATAAAATCTTCACTCTGGTCCTTTTCAAGAAACATAACCATGTAGATTGGAAGATATGTAATTTTTTTATCATGCTTAATATTGCAGTCAGCAAAGACAAAAGCTTCCTGCATCTCATATTGGTGATTAGCAACGCAATTGCTGATTGCAGAATGAACGGTGTAATCCTTACCACTTTTTACCTCTATTGGGTAGATGCTGCCTTTGTACTCAATTACAAAATCTAATTCTCCCAATCTGTTGGAATTGTAATAGTATAGTGAAAATCCTTTACTTCGCAGTTCCTGAGCAACAGCATTTTCAAATATCCCGCCGGCATTCATGTTGGGATTTTTGATTATAAGCATACGCTTGGTATCCATTCCATAAATAGATGTAAGCATTCCGACGTCAGACAAATATAGTTTGAAGAGACTTTGCTTTTCGCTGGATTTAAGAGGCTTTCTCGGTTCGGTGGCATTATAAACAGAATATGCTACACCTGCATTATTCAGCCACAAAAAAGAGCTTTGTACTCTTTCGAAATGCAATCCCTTTTTGATGTCAGAAACAATATATCTACGGTTTTGTTTAAGTAGCTCAGCCGGAATCAGATCATAAACATTTATGAGCTGAAGGCGCTTATCTTCGGCCTCGTATTTTGTAAAATCCATTTTATAAAGCTCAGCTATATCCTTGTGAATTTTTAAAACGGCATTAATATTATGTGTCTCGGCAAAAGTACTAACAGCGTCCGGCATACCACCAACAGCCAAATACTGTAAAAAAAGCGTCATTAACTTTTCATGAATTGAATCCATGACAGGGGTTCTGTCTTCAAACGATTTTTTTAAATGAGCCATTACATTTTCAGTTATATTTGTTATCTGCAAAAACTCCTGAAAATCCAAAGGAAACATCTCATGTGTAGTTAAATATCCAACAGGCGCAGATTCAAGATTAGTAAGTTCCACACCAAGGAGCGAACCGCTAAGTATATATTTGAAACTACCCTCATCCACTAAGAACTTGATTCTGGTGACCATCTCCTTACATTTCTGAACTTCATCAATAAAAATAACAGTCTCCCCCTTGATCAGAGGCATATCATTAATTGTAGACAAACCCATAATCAGCTCATCCACATTTTTGACATTCATAAGAATATCGATAGCTTCAGGGGAGTCAATCAGATTCACCTCATAGTAATTGTTTCCAAGTTCCTTCAGTGTACTCCTGATGACATATGTCTTTCCTACCTGACGGGCTCCTTTTATAAGTAAAGCCTTTTTATCACCTGAAAACCAATCTTTGATTACCTGACTTGTTTTTCGCTTAAGTTCCATGATTGCTACTCCTTTAAGCCAATAGTAAACCTTTTCTGTCAAAAATACAATCAAAAATCAAGCAAAAATGTCAAAAATATTGTCAAAAAAACAGATAGTTTTAGACCTGTTTTGTCAAAAATACAAAAAATAGTGTGAGCATACGATTTAAAAAAGAGATGATCATGTGATCATCTCTTTACGCGAGCGATAGACGGGTCGCACGAGGTCCGGGGGACCTCGGTCCTGCGACGACCGGAGCGAAGCGGAGATACGAATCCTGCACCGCGTGTGAGCGGCTCCTCTGCCGCTCACTAAAACAAAAAGCACATCCTTTAGGATGTGCTTTTTGTTTTATGCGAGCGATAGACGGGGCTCGAACCCGCGGTCTCGACCTTGGCAAGGTCGCGCGTTACCAACTACGCCACTATCGCATTTATTCAGTTTGTCGCTTGCGCATCCCGCAGCGACAAGAAGTATATTACCTCAATATCATCTTAGTGTCAACATCAAATTTCAAAAAATCTGATATTTTTTCTGATAATGTTTATAAACTATAGAGCTTGCGTGCACTGATCAAAACTTATGATGCTTAAATGCCATCATCATTTCAGCTGTAAGGCTTACGTGCTCTGTATCTTCTTCAAGTTCATCGCGGCCTATCCACTCGGCGGTCTTAAGTTCGCTTTCATCCATGGTTATGGTACTGTCGCCGTCAAGCTCGCAGTGGAATCCAAGAAGGAGATCTGATTCAAATCCCCAGGGCTGGCTCTTATAATACCTGACGTTCTTGACCTTTAGGCCTACTTCTTCCATGACTTCTCTTGCTACAGTTTCTTCTGCAGTCTCGCCTATTTCGCAAAAGCCTGCAATAAGGGCAAGCCCCTTGTATTCTCTGCCGGCATATCTTGTGACTACGATCTTGTCGCCATCTGTCAAAGCTATGATGACTGCAGGAGAGATGCGAGGATATATAATGTTGCCGCAGGAAGGACACTTGAGGGCGCGTTCTTTGTTATAGATAATAGTCTTTGCACCGCATCTTCCGCAGAAGCGGTTATTCATATACCAGGTGTGAAGATGATAAGCTGTCATACCTGCAAAGGCAAGGAGTTTGTTGTCTGTGCGTCTTAGGTTCCTTATGCTTTCGTAGCGGAAGCCTTCAGGCTCTATCTCTTCATCTCCAAGATACAGATAGTTAAATTTATTGTTGATACTAAAAAGAAACTGGAGTTTATCGTCTCCGATATCTGATACCTTGGGGCAGGTGATGCTATCATCCTCATCTTTAACAAGGATCTCTCTTCCTTTGAAGATAAAGACGTAGTCGCCCTCCTGCGGCTTTCTGTTACTATATTCATTGTGGAAAACAGATGGTGCGATATCCTGGATCATGATAATCCTCCATAGAGCTTCAAATTTACTTTTGACATCTACAACATTATAATGCTATTAGAATAAGCACTAAGCAATTATTCTTTTGTCCAATATAGCACAGAAAGGTTTTTTATGAGTAATATTTTTTCCATATCAGATGCAAAGGTTATTTTGAAAAAAGGCGAGGGTCGTACTATAAAGGCAGGTGGCCTTTGGGTATTTGATAATGAGATAGCAAGGATCACAGGAGAGTATGAAAATGGTGATATCGTAGAAGTTCACGATTTTGATGACTTCTTCCTGGGATACGGTTTTATAAATAATGTTTCAAAGATCAGAGTCCGTCTTATGTCAAGAAAGAAGGACAATAAGGTTGATGAAAGCCTTATCAGAACAAGGGTTGCGAATGCCTGGAAATACAGAAAAGATATCTATGGATTTGAAGATGGCCTCTTCAGATATGAAGGAGTAACTTCTGATTCATGCCGTCTTATATTCGGTGAGGCGGATTTTCTTCCTGGCATAACTATAGATAAATTCAACGATTGTCTGGTAATCGAGTCTCTTGCACTTGGAACTGACAAGATGAAAGAGCTTATCATAGATATATGCAAAGAAGTTCTTCAAAAGGACGGTATCACTATAAGAGGAGTATATGAAAGAAGTGATGCCAAGGTTCGTGAGCTTGAAGGTCTTGAGCGTGTTAAAGGCTTCATAGGTGCAGAGTTTGATACCAATGTTCCTATAATTGAAAATGACGTTAAATATATTGTTGATGTTAAAGATGGACAGAAGACAGGTTTCTTCCTTGATCAGAAGCTTAATCGTATGTCAATAAGACCTATATGCAGAAATGCCAAGGTTTTGGACTGCTTCACACATACAGGATCATTTGGTCTTAACGCCATGGCAGGTGGTGCTAAGTCTGTTCTTTCTGTTGATGCATCTGACCTTGCAATAGATCAGGCTATGGAGAATGCAAGGCTTAACGGTTTTACTGCTAAGAAATTTGAAGATGGTTCCCTTCCTGACGAGGATGCTGATAAGAACGTTGTAGGGTATAAGTGCGCAGATATATTTGAGCTTCTCCCTGCGCTTGAAGCTTCCAAAGAATCTTACGATGTTGTGATCCTTGATCCGCCTGCATTTACAAAGTCACGTGCATCTATCAAAAAGGCTGTAACAGGCTATCGTGAGATCAACATAAGAGGTATGCGCCTTGTACGAAATGGCGGATATCTTGCAACATGTTCCTGCTCACACTTTATGGATGAAGACCTCTTCCTTAAGACTATTAAGGAAGCTGCCAAGGATGCTCATAAGCGCCTTCGCCAGATAGAGTTCCGCCAGCAGGGCCCTGATCATCCGATCCTTTGGGCTAATGACACATCTTATTATCTGAAGTTTGTCATCTTTCAGGTGGTTGATGAAATATAATCCGATATCTCACGCAGTGCAAATTGCGTGAGATTTTTTATTCTGATATTTTCTACATGCAATATTCCAATTGTCGAAAAAATTCTTTTCACATAAGAAAAAATTTCAAAAACCCAGAAATACAGTGAAATCAAGGTCTTGTGCTCTATTGATTAAACGCGTCTAAGCAAAAACACTTTAAAGCGTAAAAGTTTTTGTTGACATCCGCATATTTATGCGCTTAGTATGTTTATAAATCACAGATTGTATACATGTATATAACACTAAAGGAGGATGATTATGAAGAAGAAGTTATTGTCAGTCATGCTGGCGTCAACCCTTGCGCTTAGCGTGATTGGATGCGGAAGTTCTGCTGTAAACGGAGTGTCAGATACAGAAAATACAACCGAGGACAATTCTGGTTCAACTCCAAATGGCGGTGCAAACAGTTCATCAGA
This sequence comes from Butyrivibrio fibrisolvens, assembly GCF_037113525.1. Taxonomy (NCBI): domain Bacteria; kingdom Bacillati; phylum Bacillota; class Clostridia; order Lachnospirales; family Lachnospiraceae; genus Butyrivibrio; species Butyrivibrio fibrisolvens. Next base: position 555,830 of record NZ_CP146963.1, read on the forward strand.
TCTTAATATCATGCTTGAAACACCTGTTGAATCACTTGATCCTCAGCAGGCAACAGATGGTACATCATTCGAAGTTATCGCAGATTATACAGATGGTCTTATGCAGATGGATGCAGACGGACAGGCTGTTAATGCTATTGCTGAGAGCGTAGATGTATCTGAAGATGGTCTTACATACACATTCCACCTTAGAAACGATGCTAACTGGAGCAACGGAGAAGCTGTAACTGCAGCAGATTTCGTATTTGCATGGCAGAGAGCTGTAGATCCTGAAGTTGCTTCTGAGTATTCTTATATGCTCAGCGATATCGGTCAGATCGTTAATGCACAGGAGATCATTGACGGAACCAAGGACAAGTCAGAACTTGGTGTAACAGCTGTTGATGACAAGACTCTTGAAGTTAAGCTCAATGTTCCTGTTAGCTATTTCCTTAGTCTTATGTACTTCCCTACATTCTATCCTGTAAACCAGGCATTCTTTGAAAGCTGCGGAGATACATTTGCTACAAGCCCTGAGACAACACTTTCTAATGGTGCATTTGTTCTCGATGATTATCAGCCTGCAGCAACAACTATCCACCTTACCAAGAACCCTGATTACTACGGAGCAGATTCTGTTCAGCTTGCAGGTCTTAACTATCAGGTAATCCAGGATTCACAGCAGGCTCTTATGAGTTATCAGAGCGGCGATCTTGATACAACCCTTGTAAACGGTGAGCAGGTTGATCAGGTTAAAGATGATGCTGCATTCCAGGCAATCGGTGCAGGATACCTCTGGTACATCAGCCCTAACATCAAGGAAGTTAAAGAGCTTCAGAACCTCAACATCCGTTACGCGTTCACAATGGCACTTAACCGTGAAGCTATCACTACAGACGTACTTAAGGATGGTTCAGCTCCTACATATACAGCAGTTCCTATGGATTTTGCAGCAGGCCCTGACGGATCAGACTTCTCTGCAGATCAGGAGATGTTCTCAGATGTATGTAAGTATGATGCTGATGCAGCTCTTGAGTACTGGAACAAGGGACTTGAAGAACTTGGCGTTTCAGAGATCACTATCACAATGATCCACGATGCTGATGATGCTCCTATCAAGGTAGCTCAGGTTGTTAAGGAGCAGCTCGAGACAACACTTCCAGGTCTTACTGTTGAACTTCAGCAGATGCCTAAGAAGGAAAGAGTACAGCGTATGCAGGATGGCGACTTCGAACTTGGTCTTACACGTTGGGGTCCTGACTATGCAGATCCTATGACATACCTTGGCATGTGGGTTACTAACAATTCCAACAACTATGGTTTCTGGAGTAATTCTGAGTACGATGCTATCATCGCTGAGTGTACAACAGGTGCTACAGCTATGGATGCACAGGCTCGCTGGTCGGCACTTTACGATGCTGAGAAGATCGTAATGGACGAGGCAGTTATTTTCCCTCTCTATACACAGTGCAATGCAGAGCTTATCTCTACAAATGTTTCAGGAATTGAGTTCCATCCGGTAGCTCTTAACAGAGTTTACAAGAACGCAACTAAAAACTAAAAACTAAAAAAATTGCTGCGCGAAGAAGGGTAGTGATTCATTACTTTTCTTCGCGTTTTCTTTTGGGGCGGATATGAAAAAATACGTATTAAAACGAGTAGTAACAGCAATATTCACATTACTGGCTATTACACTTATTCTTTTCATTCTTATGCAGCTGATGCCGGGCTCACCATTTAATGATGAGAAGCTCAATGAATCACAAAGAGCTGCACTATATGCCAAATATGGCCTTGATAAACCTATAGTAATTCAGTTTTTCCACTACGTAATCAATATGTTTAAGGGTGACCTTGGAGTAAGTTATAAGATTTCCAAGAATACTCCTATCACACAGCTTATTGCTTCAAGACTTCCTATATCAATAGGAGTTGGATTCGCAGCTGTATTTATAGGTGCTGTTGTAGGCCTTCTTCTGGGACTCCTTGCAGCATTCAAAAGAGATACTATCTGGGATACGATCGCTACAATTATCTCAGTAATCGGTGTATCTGTTCCTTCATATGTATTTGCGCTGGCACTTTCCTATCAATTTGGATTTAAGCTTGACTGGTTCCCGATGCTCTTTTCATCTAAAGACGTCATAGGATCGAGCGTACTGCCTTCAGTATCACTGTCTATGTTCACCATGGCTTCGATCGCAAGATTCACAAGAGCAGAAATGATAGAAGTACTGGGATCAGATTATATGCTGCTGGCTGAGTCTAAGGGACTTTCAGGTAACAAGCTTGTCTTTGCACATGCACTTAGAAATGCCCTTATTCCGATCATTACAGTTCTGGCGCCCCTTGTTGTTGATCTTATGACAGGTTCACTCGTTGTTGAGAAGATCTTCGCTATTCCTGGGGTTGGTTCGCTACTTGTTAACGCAATCCAGTCTAATGACTATAACGTGGTTATAGCTCTTAGCTTTATATATTCAGCAATGTACATTGGCATCATGCTCGTAGTTGATATCCTCTACGGTGTGATCGATCCGAGAATCCGTGTGGCAAAGGAGGGAGACTGATATGTCAGAAGCGGCATTAAAAAAAGAATCTGATATCCGGGTTGTAAAGTCGGATTCCTACATCCCTACGCAGGCGGATTTCAAACTTAAGAAAAAAAGCAGTGATGATTTTGTAGATACAAACTTTGCATCCCAGAGTTTCTGGAAAGAGGTTGTAGCAAGGTTCTGGCGCAAGAAGAGTGCGGTACTTGGACTTGTTTTTGTACTGGTTATTACCTTCTTTGCATTCGTAGGACCTGTGATGAATGAGTATACCTATTCAGGTCAGAACCTTGAGCTCAAAAATCTCGCGCCCAGAATTCCTATAATCGAGAACACAGGCTTTTTTGACGGACATGAGAATATCAGGACAACATCAGGAACCAAGGTTGTAAACTACTATTTTGAAAAAAAGCTTGCAGATACTTTCTACTGGTTTGGAAGCGATAACTTTGGAAGAGACATCTGGACAAGAACATGGTCAGGTGCTCAGGTTTCACTGATAATCGCAGTTGCGGCAGCTATAATCGACATGATCATAGGAATGAGCTATGGTCTTATCTCAGGATACTTTGGCGGTAAGGTCGATATGGTCCTTCAGAGAATCTTAGAGATTGCCAACGGCATTCCAAGGCTTGTAATAGTTACGCTTCTCCTTCTTGTATTTAAGCCTGGTATGATCACGATCATCATAGCGCTTATGCTTACTGAGTGGGTTGGAATGAGCAGAATAGCCAGAGCTGAGATGCTCAAACTCAAAGAGCAGGAATTTGTACTTGCATCAAGAACTCTTGGAGCAGGTAACATGCATATCATTTTTAGTGAAGTTCTTCCTAATATAATCGGACCTATCATTACTCAGGTTATGTTCTCAATTCCTACAGCTATTTTTACAGAGGCATTTCTTTCTTTTGTAGGACTTGGTATTCCTGTACCAAGATGTTCACTGGGATCACTGATCTCTGAAGGATTTAACAGTTTTACTACTCATCCTTATCAGATTATCCCGCCTATCGTTGTAATGGCTCTTCTGATGCTGAGCTTCAACCTTGTTGCTGACGGACTCAGAGAAGCTCTTGATCCTAAGTTAAAGGAGATGTGACCTGACATGAGTGAAGATAAGAAAAAAGAAAAAATACTTGATGTCAAAGATCTTGACATCACCTTTAAGACAACTGCAGGAGATGTACATGCGATCCGCGGCGTGAATATAGATCTGTACCAGGGTGAGACTGTTGCCATCGTTGGTGAGTCCGGCTCAGGTAAGTCAGTAACAATGCGTGCTGCAATGGGAATCCTTGCCAAGAATGCTACCGTTAATTCAGGACAGATCATCTACAGATACCGTGATAATAAGGGCGGAATCGACTATAACCCTGATGAGGATAAAACGGCTACGTGGAAGGAAGCTGATATCCTCAAGATGGACAAGAAGTGGATTAGAAAGCATATCAACGGCCGCAGGATGGCAATGGTATTCCAGGATCCCATGACAAGCCTTGATCCTACCATGACTATAGGCAAGCAGATCATAGAAGGTATGATCTGGCACTATAAGATTGATAAGAAGGATGCTCGCAAAAGAGCTATTGAGCTCTTGAAAGAGGTTGGTATAGAAGATGCTGAAAAGAGAATGAAGCAGTATCCACACCAGCTTTCAGGCGGTATGAGACAGAGAGTTGTTATTGCAATAGCACTTTCCTGTAATCCAGATCTTCTTATATGCGATGAGCCTACAACAGCTCTTGACGTTAATATTCAGGCCAAGATCCTTGAGCTTATCAAGAAGGTTCAGAAGGAAAGAGGCATAGCGGTAATCTACATAACACATGACCTTGGCGTTGTAGCTAAAGTCGCTGATTATGTAAACGTTATGTATGCAGGTAAGATCGTAGAAGTCGGTAATATAAATGAGATATTCTATGATCCCAAGCATCCTTATACATGGGGACTTTTGTCAGCCATGCCTGATCTTGGAACAGATGACGACAGACTTTATACGATCCCGGGATCACCTCCAAACCTCCTTCATGAGAAAAATGGTGATGCTTTTGCTCCAAGAAATGCTTATGCTCTTGAGATTGACGATAAGCTTGAGCCGCCAATGTTCAAGGTAACAGATACTCACTTTGCAGCTACATGGCTTCTTGATAAGAGAGCTCCAAAGGTTGATATGCCACACGAGCTTAAAGCAAGAATAGAAAGAATGAAAAAGGAGGCACAGGCAAATGGCAGCAAATTATAACGCAGCGCCTCTCCTTGAAGTAGAGGGACTAAGACAGTATTTTCCTGTAAGCAAGACCTATACAGTTAAGGCTGTAGAGAATGTAAGCTTTAAAGTCTATCCCGGCGAAACCTACGGACTTGTTGGCGAGTCAGGATCAGGTAAATCTACTATAGGTAGAAGTATAATAAGACTCTATGATCCGACAGAAGGCAAGATAAACTTCTGCGGAATGGACATATCAGGAAAGCTAAATGGTAAAACGAAAGAGAATCTAAGGACCCAGATGCAGATGATATTCCAGGATCCCATGGCTTCTCTTAACCCAAGGAAAAAGATCAAGGATATCATTGGAGAAGCTCTTGATATCCACCATATCTGCAAAACAAAGAGCGAGAGAGATAGAAAGGTTGAAGCCATACTTGAAAAGGTAGGACTTGCCAAGGAGCATGCAGACCGTTATCCGCACCAGTTCTCAGGCGGACAAAGACAGCGTGTCGGCATTGCAAGAGCCCTTATCTTAAATCCAAAGCTTGTAATAGCAGATGAATGTATCTCAGCACTCGACGTTTCTATTCAGGCGCAGGTTGTAAACCTTATGAAGGATATCCAGGAAGAGCTAGGGACAGCGTATCTGTTCATAGCTCATGACCTTTCCATGGTCAAGTATATCTCTGACAGGATCGGAGTACTTCACCTTGGTCACCTCTTGGAAACAGGGACAACAGATGAGATCTTTAGTAATCCGGTTCATCCGTATACAAAAAGCCTTCTGTCTGCGATACCAATCCCTAACCCTGAGCTTGAGAAAAACCGCGAAGCAATAAACTACGATTACAAGACTTCAGGTATAGACTACAACAAGGGTACAGAGCATCTTGTGAGCGGCACTCACTTTGTAAAGTGCACGGACAAGGAGTTTGAAGACTGGACCAAGTGATAGGGCTTATGGGTACCTGATTTTAATGAACACTTATTTTTGTACGCAGTATCGGGCTGCGTACAAAAATTATTGTTTTTTAAGAAAAAATGCTTGACACTACAGATAGTGTTATTGTATTATTCATAATGCTGTTGAGATGGATGTTTTTTGAATAGTATTTTTGTTTGATTTATTGATGACTCACAGCAAAACCGAAAGGATTTCAAAGCGGGCTTCATGTACTTCGGATGATTTACAGTCGCACTGCAGCACCATTTATATTGTTCCACCCATTCAGTGCAGTATCCTTTCGTTTATATATAACCATTAGCGCTCTTTAGAGAGTATAATATATATTATCGAGGCGTGGCTCAGTTTGGTAGAGCGCTGCGTTCGGGACGCAGAGGCCGCAAGTTCGAATCTTGTCGCCTCGACTACAAAAAATCAGGTTTTGCATTTATGCAAAACCTGATTTTTGTGTAATTGTTTCTTGAAACTTTGAATATGAAAGTTTCATGCAGGGAAGTATAAAAATATACTAATTGTATATATTAAAATAAATAAATAATATTTGTCAAGTTTTGCTTAACAAAAATACATGTTTGTAAAACTGTAGATATATTCAGCGTTACAGCTATCTTTTTGTGCATTTTATTCAAATAATTATTTCGTATTTGTGAAAAATATTTAATTTGTCAAGGGGTATATTACAACAATCGCAATAATTGTAAACAAAGTCGCAATTATTGGGAAGTGCGCAACTGTGATAATTGCTAGAATGAGGGTGCTCGAGCACAGAAAACTTAATATTGTTCCAGGGGGTTGAGCGCTCAGGTTGGCGCTTTGGGAGAAGAAGGTGTATCAGAAATAAATATTTTTTATTGTTCTGGTATTAATGACAAAAGAAGGGGAAAACACAAATGACAAAATCAATGAAAAAGTGTTACAGCGTTGTCGCTAAGATAATGCTTATGCTTGTTCTTGTATGTGCGATCGGTCTTACATGCAACGTTGATGCAAGCGCAGCAGGCGAAACACTTCTTAACACCTACGGTACTACTTACGGTTATTCAGGAACATGTATCAATCTTTATCAGCTTAGAGATGCAAATACTCTTGCAACTCTCAAGAAAGATTACAACAGTATCACTCTTGAGAATGAGATGAAGCCTGATGCACTTCTTGGAAGCTCAGCAAGACTTATCTCAGTTTCTCAGGCTAAGAATCAGGGCTATTACATCCCGGATAATTACAAAGAACAATATGTACCTCAGATCAACTTCAACACAGTAGATGAAGTTATGAAGATCTGTTATCAGAATGGTCTTAAGATGAGAGCACATACTCTTGTATGGCACTCACAGACTCCTTCATGGTTCTTCAGAAACGGATTCAATGGCGGTAGCGGATTTGTTAACACATCAACAATGGATGCTCGTCTTGAGATGTACGTTAAGACTGTTATGAACCATGTATACACAAGCCAGTACGGCAGTGTTGTATATGCATGGGACGTTGCTAACGAGATCCTTCATGCACAGAACTCAGGATGGGAAGCTGTTTATGGAAGCAACAAGACTAACGCTTCTTATGTAAAGAAAGCATTCAATTATGCTTACGAGACACTTGAGTACTTCAAACTTACAGATTCAGTAAAACTTTTCTATAACGATTACAATACATACATGGAAGTTAATGATGTAATCACACTTGTTAATTACATCAACCAGGGCAAGAAGGTTTGCGCAGGTGTAGGTATGCAGTCACACCTTGGCACAAACTTCCCTTCAGTAGATTACTACACAACAGCTCTTAAGTCTTTTGTAAATGCAGGATTTGAAGTTCAGATCACAGAGCTTGATATCACAAACAAGGGTGATACAGATCTTGCAAACTATGCATACAGCCTTTTCAAGAACATCAACTCTATCAAGAAGAGTGGTGGAAAGATCACAGGTGTAACATGGTGGGGACTTTCAGATCAGACAACATGGATCAGCAATGCAGCTCCACTTCTTTTCAGAACACCAGGTAATGCTAAGCCTGCATACTCAAAGGTAATCCAGGCTTATACAGAAGTATTTGGTCAGGGATCAACAGGCGGTTCAACAGGTGGTTCTACTGGCGGATCAACAGGCACAACAACAAATCCTAACCAGACAGCACACATTGATGATGGCTGGTACTACATCAAGAACACACTTTCACAGAAGTACCTTACAGTTGATGCAGATAATGCAGATGGCTGGAAGAATGTTGTTATCAAGTCCGGTTCAGGAGTTGATGCTCAGAAGTGGTATGTTACTAATACATCAGACGGATACATCACACTTACAAATAAGCTTGGCAATGTAATGCTTGATGTTGCTAACGGCGAGACAGATGACGGCACAAATGTAGGTATCTACAGTGCATACGGCGGAACAGCTCAGCAGTTCGTAGTTAAGGCTACAGGCACAAACGGCGTTTACACAATCGGAACAAAGTGTACAAGCGCTGCAAAGTATCTCGATGTTTATGAGAAGAAGACAGCTGATGGAACAAATGTTTGCCAGTGGTCATACAATGGCGGAACAAACCAGCAGTGGGTATTCGAGAAAGTAAATAACGACAGCTCTTCTTCAACACAGACACCTGAAGAGTCAGGTTCAACAGAAACTCCTGTTGAAACTCCAGATCCTCAGCCTGAAGCTACAGGACTTAGCGTTTCCTATTCAATCAATAACTGGGGCAGCGGATATCAGGTTAGCTTCAAAGTAAGCAACACAGGTAGCACAGTTAATACATGGACAGTAAAAGTTAAGAAGAGCGATGTTACAATTTCAGCAAGCTGGAATGTTAACATCGACGAGCAGGGCGATTACTATGTGATCACTCCTGTAGAATGGAACTCTACAATTGCAACAGGACAGAGCGTTGAATTTGGAGTTCAGGGCAATGGTTCAATTGGAGAAACAATTGAATGTTCTGTTAACTAAGCATTTTTAGATTATTACCTTCCTCATAAGTTAACAATCACACGCCAGTGCTGCAGTGTCAGCACTGGCTTTTTAAAATTAATGCATTTTTCCACTTTATATTAAGATCAAACAGGCCCCAGCGAGGACGCGGGTTTACGAAAGCTGTTTATCCGATAAATATGTTTATTTATCCGAAACACTGTTATTTCAATGCTTTTTGCTTTATCATTTGAATCGTTTGAAAAAGGATTTTTTAATAGAAAGAGATGATGATATGATACTGTCCTGTAAAAATTGTGGAGCAAGAATTAAATATGATCCAAGAAGTAATCGCCTGCAGTGTGAGTACTGCGATAGCTCTTTTGACATAAGTGAATATCAGGTTAAAGTCGGGTACCACGAGGAAGGGCCTGTTTTAGAGAGCGAAGTATATGGCGGTCAGGATGATATGGAGTGCCAGATCTATAGATGCAGTGCCTGCGGAGCAGAGATATCTGTTAATAGTGTAGAAGCTTCAACCTTCTGTGTATATTGCGGAAGCCCTAACGTTGTATTCTCACGTATTGCTAAGGTTAAAAGACCTAAAAAGATCCTTCCTTTTATGATCACCAAGCAGCAGGCTGAGATGCTTATTCGTAAGAGACTTAATTCCGGATTCTTTATTCCTAATGAGATCAAGAACTTTCATGCAGAACTGATCAGAGGAATCTATGTTCCCTACTATATTACAAACGTAGCTTACAGAGATTCTATGGTTGTTAAATCAAGAATAAAAAGCGGAAAAAGTAGTTATTCGATCTATTCTCTCAGGAGTGGATATTGCATATTTGACCGCATGACAACAGACGCTTCACGTAAGCTTAGCGATGATACAAGTGTAAAACTAGAACCTTATAACATGGTAAGCCTTAGAGATTTTAATGAGGGTTATCTTACAGGCTTTTACTCAGATATATCTGACGTTGAGCCAATAGAAGCTTGTAATACAGCAACAGCAAGATCCAAAGAGCTGTTTAATGCAGCTGTGTTAGATACAGTTAAAGGTTCAAGCAAGGAGATCATAAATCAGAATCCTGAATTTGTTGTTAACACAGAACCAATGAAAGCAATGCTTCCAGCATGGTTTTTGACCTTCAGATATAAAGACAGACCATATACAATTCTTGTTAATGGCCAGACAGGTAAGGTTGTTGGAGGCGTTCCGTGGAACAAAGAGCTTTTTATAGGAGTTGTGCTGGTACTTGGTATTATAATCACTCTTATAGCAATGGCTCTCTTGGGAGCTTTACTTCTTAATTCAGGTGGACATAGCAGTAGCAGTAATCAAAGTACTGGAAGGCTTATTGCAGCTATAGTTGTTGGTAGCTTTTGTGCACTGGGTGCAGGAATAACAAAACTTAAGACAGTTCTTAAGTCAATAAGACTTACATCTGAGTCAAGTCTTACAGGCTATGTAAGTAAGAGACAAAATGGAGGTTGATAGATATGGAAGTATTCGTGTTTATATTAAGTCTCATAGTAGGAGTTGGCTTTTCTTTATTTATTTCAGCATATATGCTTGATAAGTCCAATAACATGGGTGATTTCACAGGCAATGTGGATTCTTTATCCTGTACAGGAATAGTATTTACTAATAAACAGGACAGAGTAAATAAGAAAACTCCAATAGATTACTATTATCCGGGATGTCCGTTCAGGATCAACGGAAGATAATAGGATCAGGAAAAAATGATCAGGAAATAATAAGGCACCTTGGGATAAGAAATATCCTAAGGTGCCATTTTCTTTTAAATTATTCTCCGATAAGCATCTGATAACTTTCAATCTTCTTAACTCTGAGTGACTGAAGGATAGAGAATACGAATGCTAAAGTGCAGATACTTATTCCGATGATAATAACTCCTGGGATCGGAATATCGAATGTTCCTTTCATAAGTCCAAAGCCGTGCATTACAACTGACATATAAGGGTTAGCAGCATAATATGATACTACTGAAAATACGATGGAAGATATGATTATGGATGGCATGAAGCTAAAGGCTGTCTGCAAGATAAGGCTTCTTGATGAATATCCAAGTGCCTTGTAAATTCCAAAATCTTTTCTTTTGTTATATACAAATGCTTTGATGAGCAGGTACAAAATGATAGTGATAACGATGGCTGATATTGTACTAAGAAGGATCAGCATAAGGCTTGATATACTCTTAAAGGTTGTAAGGTTACCATCCATCATATCGTAGAAGTTCATTGTAGAAATAACATGATCACCATATTTGTCTGAGCACTTATTCAGAATGCTTTCAGTAACATCTCTGTCTGCGCAGTTAAACCAGTAGTAGCCCGGAGCATAGGTAAGATCCATGAGGTGCGTGGCTGCTTCTTTTGTGATAACGCATTCTCTTCCGCTGTTATTGCAGGTCTGAATAAGTCCTGTGATGAGGTAGCTATAGCTTTCTGAGCCATAATCAAGCTTGAGTTCATCACCAACCATAAGGCCATGGTCTTTAGCGAACTTACCGCTTACAGCAGTTTCATTATCATATTTTGGAAGGCGACCTTTGTAGCAGACATTTTTGTTGTTCATTTTTGAAGGATCATCAAAGATATAGGTTACAAGGCTGTCTTCATTATTGTAGTTAGTTGTGATGTTTATGTTCTCTCTGATATTAGATACTTCTTCAAGGCTCTGAAGATAAGAATAAGCATCATCTTTTTCTTCGTAATCTACAGCCAGGATTCCGGCGCAACTTTCAAATGTGAGGATCTCAATCTTAGGATTTCTGCTGAAGTTTTCATACATCAAAAGACCCATAACACAGATGAACACAAGGAGACCAGTCACAAGGAAGGTGATTATGTTCTGTTTTTTATTATTAAAAAGATTCTTAAGTGAAAGGCTAAGGTTAAGGCTAAAGACTGACTTATCAAGGCGGAATCTGTTTTTCTTGAAGGAATGATTTTCGATTCCATCTCTTAAAGCTACGATCGGCTCGATCTTTTTGATCTTGCCTGTAGTTGAAAAAGCTACAATAAGTATATATAAAACTACAAAGACAAGAGCGCTTAAGCTGCAAAGGATATTAACGGATATCTCATATGGAATACCCATCTGGCCTACAACGATTGATGCCATTATAGGCATTAGTGCATATGATAGACCTGCACCAAGTATGCTTGCGAATATTGCAAGAAGAGCAAACATGATATAGAGAGAACTTCTTATAAGAGAGCTTGAATATCCGATGGCTTTTAAAGCTCCGATGCTCTTCATATTTTCCTTAATGAAGTTTGAAATGCTGTTAGTGAGCATTATTGTAATAACTAAAACAATGATGATGGTGATGGTAAGGAAGGAAACTGCAAGTACAAGTGACATAAAGCTTTTTCCGACTATTACATCACTAAACTTATAGATAGTAGCAGTTGCCAGAGGGTTGTGCGCAAGGATCTGGTTAAGCTTTTTGATCTGGAAGGAATTGATAGTAGAGCTATCTTTAAGCTTAAAAGCGATTACTACTGAGTCTGAAATGGATGAGTCTTTTGCATAGATCTCATCGTAGCTATTATTATCAATTATAAATTCATAGGAACCGCAGTTGTTACATCCAAAGAATGTGTTAGTTGTAAAGCCCTTTACAGTGAAATTATAGTTTGTACCAAGAAGTTCGAAACTATAGGTATCGCCTATCTCATAGCCGCCTGAAGTGTTGAACTGGTATGGAAGATAGATGTAGTTTTCTTTAATGCTTTCATCTTCTATAACGACTTCAGTTCTGTCCATTCCCTTGTGAAAAGCGCTTTCGTTGTTCAAAAGAAGCTGAGGAGCGAGTGTTCCGTTTCCAAAAGGAAGGGATACGTTGTTAAAACCAAGGCAGGAATACTTATAATAATCTGTTGTTTCGCTCCCAACAAGTTCTTCTACAAATGCATCGTCGATCCCTGTTATGTCAGTCATTATCCAGATGTAGCCATCGCCTGCATCAAGTCTTTTAGCTTCTTTGGTTGCTGTTGGATATGCATCAAAGAAAAGAAGAAATGCAAGTCCGATCATCATGCTGGCAAGCATCATAAGAAGGAAGAGTCCGATGCATGTGCCTTTATTTTTTCTAAAATTTGATTTAGCAAGTATTTTTATCTTTTCCATAATTATTTACCCCACGTCTTAAATTAATTACCATCCCATTGATACAAGGAAGTCGCTAAGTTTTCTGTGACGATCATCATCATTTTCTGAGTACTTTCCAAGAAGGCACTCGCCTGCGATCTCGCCGTCCTTAACATAGAGGACGCGGTTTCCTCTTCTTGCGCTGGTGATGTCGTGGGTTACCATAACTATGGACTGACCATCGTTGTTAAAAGAAGTAAGGGTATCAAGAACGTCTTTACCTGTCTTAGAGTTAAGAGCTCCTGTAGGCTCATCTGCAAAAACAAGTCTTGGGTTATTGATAAGTGCTCTTGCAATACCAACTCTCTGAGCTTCACCGCCAGAGATCTGAGTTGGGAATTTATCCCAGAGGCTTTCATCAATATCAACTGACTTAAGGATTTCTTTTGCCTTTTTAGAAACCTCTTTTTTGTTCTTGCAGGTAAGAAGGCCTGCTGCCATGACGTTATCAAGGACGCTCATGGAATCAATGAGGTATATCTGTTGGAATACAAATCCGCAGTTTTCTTTTCTGAAACTAGCCAGCTGATCTGTATTCATCTTAGTTATCTCTTTTTCTGAGAACTTGATCTCACCAAGTGTTGGCTTGTCCATTCCTGAAAGTGCATAAAGAAGGGTTGATTTGCCGGCGCCGCTGGCTCCCATGATAATAGTGAAATCTCCGTCGTAGATCTCAAGGTCTATGTTCTTAAGTACATGCTGCATTCTGCCACCGTTTGAAAAGGTTTTGCAAAGCTTATTAGTTTTAATTAGTGTATTCATTATTTAACCTCTTTTCTAATTTGTTTGCATTTCTTGATACTGATATTACCTTTTCAAGTCTTAAATGCCTTTAAATAACCCTTAATTAATTCTTAAATCGTGAATCTCCAGAAAATATCTATATCTGTGAAAAGAATGGATTCTTGTGAGTTTATTAAAGAAATCCGCACTGGTTGCGGATTTCGTACGAAAGTGAATCTGTAGGCAAATGGCCCCAACACCGTAGGTGTTCTTAATTGGGCCATTTGCATGACTTTTGGAACGAAGTGACAAAAAGTCATACATTATGTTGATCATTAAATGGATCAGGATAGTCTTATATAGAACCTTACTGTAAAGCCAGGATCTTCACTTAAAAGCTTTAGTTCTCCATCCATCTTCTGGATAAAATAGCTTGTAAGATATAGGCCAAGTCCTGCACCTTCTTTTTCTGAAGCGTTACTTCCTCTTTTGTATTTTTCCAAAAGTAAGGGTAGTTCGTTATCAGGAACGCCAGGACCCTTGTCAGATACATCGATTATAAGGTAGTCCTTATCAGTAGTAGCAGTTACAGTGATGTCTGTACCTGCATACTTATAGGAATTCATGAATACGTTATCAAAGGCCTGCTGAAGGCGGAGCTTATCGATGAAGACGTTTGTAGGTGGTATGTCAAAAGCGCCTGCTTTATTAAGATAGTCTGCGTTTTGAATTATCTTTTTTATCTCTTCAGAAGAGTGGGCAGATGGATTTACATCAATCTCTGTAATATCCTCTACGCTTGATTCAAAGAGATTTGCTGCAAGAGTCGTTATCTGGTCGGACTTGATGTTGATAAGATTAAAGAATTCTTTGGTGCGATCTTCTTTAGTGAGTTCGTACCCAATCTCGGAGGTAGACTTGATAGATGCGATAGGAGTTTTTATATCGTGTGAAAGTTTAGCTACCATTTCCTTCTTGGCGTCGTTTGCCTTCTTTTCAGCTTCTCTGGCCTTTTTGAGTTCGCTCCTCATAATGTCAAAGCTCTCTGTAAAGCTTCCGAAGATGTGCTGCCTGTCAAGCTCTAAGGGGATGTCCAGATTACCATCTGCAATTCTTTTGGCAAAAGAGCTGAGCTTATTAAAGGGATCTGTGATCGTCCTTTTGAGATACAGGAAATAGGATAAGATCAATACAAGCTGTAAGAAAGAAATAAGAATAACACTGTAGACGAGTCTGTTTTTGTAGCTTTCGATTATCTTGTTGTTTTCATTATGAAAGATAATGTGGGCACCTGAATATTCGGGGGTGTTAAGGTCAAGAACAAGGTCGCCCCTTTTAATAGCTTCATTAATGGTTGTAGAAAGGCCGTCAGCGTTTTGATACAGGACGTTGCCATCGTTTCCAAGAAGTACATATTTGAGTACATCAGAATAATTAGAAGTATCACCAAAGCCGGTTTCTATGCTCTTTACACATTCATTTACGTTTACGGTATCAAATCCTGGCAGGAAGATCTTGCCTGTGATAGTGATACAAAGGATTATTTCTGCCAAAAAGGTTAATGTTATTAAAACTATAAAAGGTTTTTTATTCATAATGATACGAACCTATAGCCTTCCTTCCAAACAGTGACGATGTACTTGGGATTCTGAGGATCTTTTTCTATCTCTTCACGGATCTTTCTGATGTGGACATTCAAGGTTCCGTCAGTTGTGAACTTGTCATTCCATACGTTGTCAAAAAGTTCTGCTTTGGTTACAAGCCTGTCGTGGTTGTCTGTGAGGTATTTAAGGAGCTTGAATTCAATGCTGGTAAGCTTTGCAGTCTTGCCATTAGCTGTAACTACCTTGTTAAGGCTGTCCAGTTTAAGATTGCCATCATCGTAGTCTTTGGAAGTATCACTACCTTCATTAGAGGAAGAAGCATTAGCTGATCCATCACCTGAATTTCCAAATCTTTTTAAAACTACTCTGACCTTGGCGAGGAGAACTCCAAGCGAATAAGGTTTTTCTATGTAGTCATCCCCTCCAATATTCAGGGCTATTATCTTATCATCATCTGTGCTTCTTGCTGAGATGAAGAGGATAGGAATATTGAGAGTCTCTCTGACTTTTTTGCAAAGCTCAAAACCGCTTCCATCAGAGAGATTTATATCAAGAAGGATCAGTGATGCGCTGTCAGATTCAAGGAACTTTTCGGCTTCTTTCTTAGAATAGACAGCTTTGGTCTTAACATCGAACATGTTGAAATATTCGCAGGTGTTGTCTGCGAGAGCTTTTTCATCATCAATTATCAGGCAGTCGTATTGCATGAGTATCCTCTCTTTTTCTAAATTAATCTTCCTTCAAAATTATATTATTAGAGCGCGATTGAGTAAATATATACATGGCGCAAAGCGCTTTAAATACTTGATTTACGAGGGGGGTGATGCTATCGTGGATATATTACTGTAGAGGAGGATGGGTATGCTTGCAATACAGATAAGCGGTGTTACAATTTCAGGTAAATAATTACTGATGTATAAAAATCTTTAGAAGGAACTGATGAGTTAATCATGAAACTATTCGTTAGGGATAAACAATTTTATAGAATGCTTGTTGCATTCGCACTTCCAATTGCTCTTCAGCAGCTTATAACTGTCGGTGTAAACATGGCAGACAACGTCATGCTGGGGCAGCTTAGTGAAGCACCAATGAGTGCTGCGACACTTGCTAATAACTTTATTACTATATTTCAGATCATGTGCATGGGACTTGGCATGGGAGCCAGCGTCCTTGTAAGCAGATTCTTTGGAATGAAGGATCAGCTTTCCATGAAGAAATCCGTTGTAATTATGTTCAGACTCCTGTTCATAGTGGCAACCTGCTTTTCTGTTGCTACAGCTTTTTGCCCAGGTCAGATTATGAGCCTTTTTACAAAGGAAGAGGATGTTATCCGTCTGGGAACGGGATATCTTCTTATCTCTATCCCTTGTTATTACTTGAACGGTTATGCTGTTACTTCCAGTATCATGCTTAGAAGTGTTGGAAAGGCTAATGTACCGCTTATTTCAAGCTGCTGCTCATTTTTTATAAATATCTTTTGTAACTGGATATTTATTTTTGGTAAACTTGGAGCACCTGAAATGGGAGTTAATGGTGCAGCTCTCGGTACTCTTATCGCCAGAATCGTTGAGTTTGCAGTTATTATGGGCTTCTTATTCTTTGTAGATACTAATATCGGCCTTAGAATTAAGGACCTTGCTATTTCAGTCAAAGATCTGATCTCAGAGTATGTCAGGATATCCATACCTGTTCTTGTGTCAGATACACTTCTTGGACTTGGTAACAGCGCAGTAGCTGTAGTTATGGGTCATATCGGTTCAAGCTTTGTTGCAGCAAACTCTATTACAACTGTTGTTATGTCACTTGCGACAGTAGTTATTCAGGGTATAAGCCAGGCTAGCTGTACTATTACAGGAATCACTCTTGGTAAGGGTGATGTTGCGAAGGCTAAGGCACAGGGTACAACCTTTGCAGCTCTTGGATTTATCATTGGCGGCTTTGGATGTGTTTTGATACTTGCTATATCAAGACTCATAGTTGGCGCTTATAAGATAGAGCCGGAAACTGCTGACCTTGCCATAGACCTTATGCATGCCCTTGCTTTTGTTATCTGGTTTCAGGCTGCTAACAGTATTCTTACTAAGGGAACGCTTAGGGGCGGCGGTGATACAAAGTTCCTTATGATTGCTGATATAATATTCTTATGGATATTTAGTATACCTCTTGGAGCGCTCACTGGACTTGTACTTAAGTGGCCGGGATTTTGGGTTTACATTATGCTAAGGATCGATCAGTTTATTAAGTGTGTGATCTGCGTTATACGACTTCGAAGTGGTAAATGGATCAAGAGAATAAAAGCATAATTAGTGCATAGAATGTCTGATGATTAAAAACTTCGATGATATATATTCTGTTCCTGTAAAATAAATGAAAAGCAAAATGAATTCTATTCTGATCTGTTTTTTTTACCCGGTTAGAAGTTTTATAATGATGTTTGAAATTATTAGTTAAGAAGGCATATTCAATGATCAAAGTTGACCTTATAACCGGCTTCCTTGGATCCGGAAAAACAACATTTATAAAAAAATATGTAAGATACTTGAATAGTCAGGGAATTAAAGTCTGCATCCTTGAAAATGATTACGGCGCTGTCAATATTGATGTAGCGCTTCTTGAAGATATCAGAAGTGATATGTGCGGAGTTGAGATGATAGTCGGAGGCGACGGAAAACATGCCCATCAAAGACGCCTTAAGACTAAGCTCATAACTCTTGCCATGTCAGGATATCAAAGAGTCATTATAGAACCCTCCGGTATCTTTGATATGGATGAATTCTTCGATACTCTCTATGAATCTCCCCTTGATAATTGGTATGAGATAGGCAGCATTATAGCAATAGCATCAGCAGATCTTGAGAATGATCTTTCTAAGGATTCTGATTATGTGCTTGCATCTGAAATTGCTGATGCAGGAATCGTTGTACTTTCCAAAACAGAAGAAGCAGATGAAGCGCAGATCAAAAGTGTTAAAGACCATATAAGATCAGCATTAGAAGCTATTTCAATAAAAAGAACAGATATCTTCAGATCTGAGGAAGCTTATGACAACTTTTTTATTAATAAAGGAAATGATGAGCTTACGGATGATGACTTTAAGAGAATAGCTTCTGCAGGATATGTTCACGGAGATTATGAAAAAAGACAGATATCGGATGACAGTGCTTATACATCACTTTATCTGTTTGGAGTAAAACTTCCAAAAGATGAACTTATAGAGAATGTAGGTAAAGCCATAGAAGATCCTGAGTGCGGGCATATAATCCGTATTAAGGGATTTGCGAAGGCTGATCATGTGGATGAAGATAAATCAGAACTTCATGTGGAAAATTGCGAATCATCGAAGGGCAAAGCTGAGAATAATGCATTTACTAATTCTGAAAGTGAAGGTTATATAGAAGTTAATGCGACGAGTAAAAATACTTCCATAAGCCATATAAAAAGTGCTCAGGAAGTAATAATCGTCATTGGCGAAAATCTGAAAACCGATAGAATAAATCAGTATTTCCCAACGGCTGATTTCAGCGAATTAATTTGATGTTTTCACGTATGGTACAATATAGATGTATTTCAAACTACAGCTAAGGAGATGATCCTTAATGAGATTCTTATTTATCTCGAATTATATTAATCATCACCAGATCCCTCTATGTGAAGCGATCATGAGGATCATAGGTGATGAGAATTTTATATTTGTTCAGACACAGCCTATGGAAGAAGAAAGAGTTCGCATGGGCTGGGGTGTTGATGTGTATAAACTCCCCTATGTGAAAATATATGACAATGACAAGATCGGCACCCTAAATGCAATTAATGATTTTGATATAGTACTTCTTGGATGGACAGAAAATGAAGAAGTAAGAAATGCTTGCCTCCAAAGAGCTGATAGCGGCAAGCCCCTTCTTAGGATGAGCGAAAGAATCTACCGCGAAGGCCAGTGGAAAGCAATATCCCCCAAAGGCCTTATTGCCAAATATAAAGAACATATCAGATTTAGAAATAAAAAAGTCTATATGCTGTGTAACGGAGCATACGTTGCCTCCGACTTTGCCCTTATAGGAGCATATCCTCACAAGATGTTCAGATGGGGCTATTTCCCTGAAGTCAGAGAGTATACCCCTGAACAGATGAGACGCATGAAAAGAATGGAAGACAACAAAACTCCAAGGATCCTATGGGCTGGACGATTCATGGACGGCGTCAAACACCCAGAATTTGCCCTGGAACTTGCAGCATATCTTAAAGAAAAAAACTATTCTTTTCATATAGATATCGTCGGCAATGGTGAAATGGATGATGATCTTAAAACCTACGCCGAAGACAACAAGCTTATGGACGTAGTCACCTTCCACGGGTTCCTACCCCCAAACAGAGTAAGACAAATGATGGAAGAAGCCCACATATACCTCTTTACAAGCAATAACCTCGAAGGCTGGGGCGCCGTAGTTAACGAAGCCATGAACTCCGGCTGCGCCCTCGTCGCCGGCTCCATGGCCGGCGCAGTGCCATATCTTATCAAAGACGGCGAGAATGGCTATATCTATAACGGCGAAAAACTGGATAGCTTCCTAAAAAAAGCCGAAGCATTAGTAAAGCACCCTTCTCGTCAGCAGAAGTTCGGCAACAACGCATATGATACCATCATTAAACAGTGGAATAGTGAAGTTGCTGCAAGAAGATTAATAGATTTTTGTAATGCTATCATCAAAGATAAAGACTATATTGCACCTGCAGATGGCCCGATGAGCTTGGCACCGGTTATTAAGCCATACGTTGTCCCTGATGATTTAACTAATTGAAGGCGATTTACAAAAACACATATTCATTGCATGTTTACTAATTCAATGAATATATAAGCGATAGAGCCTTCGACGAAGTCGAAGTCATTTGCCTATATTTCCTACAGATTCATTGAATTACAAAACACGCAGAAAGTGTGCGTTTATATTTCAAGGGTGCCAAAACATATGACTTCTAGAACGAAGTTGCAAAAGCCATAGTACCAAGAACCAAATTACATACATAAAATATCACAAGTACTTTGAACATTCCTGAGGGTGGTAGTTAATAAAGGATTTGGGGGTCTTTGAAAATTATATTAAATTCAAGAGCATGATAGATGGAATGATATATTCTTGTTTGGGATTCACATGCCCCCGCGAAGCGAGTTTGAATCCCAGAATATATCATTCCAGATATATGCCTTGAATTTAATATAATTTTCACGACCCCCAAATCCTTTATTAACTACCACCCTCAGGAATGCGCAAGCACCTATATTTTTACCGCGCCCCCTGCCGTACGGACGGCGGTACCATCCAGCCCGCGAACTTCATGATGGAACGGCTCTGGGTCGCCACCACTTTCTTGCGCCAGTCTCTTGGTGCTTCACCAAAATCTTCCAGAAAATGACGATTAAAGCTAGATAAGGAATGAAAGCCCACTTCATCAGAAATGTTGAGGATGGGCATTTCTGTTGTACGTAGAAGTACAGATGCCTTCTGGACCCTTATGTGATTAAGATATCTTAAAGGCCCATCTCCAACGATCGCTGTAAACAGACGCCTAAAGTGAGTTGGTGATAGAGAACACATGGCTGCAAGATCTTCTATTGCAAAGTCCTCCATGTAATGTTCCTGGATATAGTCAATTGCAGGAGCGATAACAAGTGCATTTTCATGCGGATGATCGCTTGCAGCAAGTTCATATTTTTTGTATACAGGAAATAGTTTTACTATAAGTGCCATAAGAAGGCCTCTTACAGAAAACTCATAGTTGCTACCTTTTCTCTGAAGCTCGCAGATGGCAGCAGTAACAAGGTTGTAGATATCAGGATACTCGGCACGAGGGAGTATTCCATAGTAATTATGGAGCATCTTGTTAAGCTCTGCTGAGTGTTCGAGCGCACTTAATGGAAATAGCGGCTCAAGAAGAGATTGGATATCTACGAATATATAAGACCACTTGCTTGCACATCCCGGGTCTGAATATGTGGTGTGAGATATATTGTTGGCTACGATCGTAACATCGCCTGCGTGGAAGGACTGCTTGTCACCCATGAATTCCATGGTTCCGCTTTCGGTCTCGCACAGACCTATCTCAAGGCAGTTATGAAAATGTAAAGTTCCTGAGGGAATATCTGAGATTCTCCATTGCTCACCTGAAAGGAGCAGAACAGGGAAGTATTCCGGCAGATCGTAGCTTCTGAATTCTATTGTCTGTTGCTTGGATTTTGGCATAAAGGCAATACCTCCGTGTGAATACACTATCAAGTATATAATATGACGGAAATCAAAGTAAAGATTTGACAATGCATTTCTGACCGAAAAAATATACGAAAATCAAATTAATTTATTGTATATTAAAATAAAACATATGCTAAAAACATGATTATTAACAAAAATCACCAACTGATTTAGTTGAAAATAGACAACAGTTGGTGATTTTTATTTTATCATGGTCAAAAATGCATAGTTTTTGTAGATGAAATGAAGCGAATAAATAACCACAAAACCATACAATTGAAATTGAACAGCAGCCAAATGCGGAGGAGGTTTTCATGGGAAAAAGTAAAGAGGTGGCCATGGCGAAAGCAAAGCCCCAAGTTAAAACAAGCTGGAAAAAAGCTTTTAAGAGAGACTGGCAGTTATATCTGCTTTTAATATTTCCACTTGCAATGGTATTTATTTTCAACTATGCAGCTTATCCGGGACTTCGAATGGTTTTCATGAACTATAAAGTTATGAAGGGATATAGCGGAAGCCAATGGGTTGGAATGAAGAATTTCGCGGATCTTTTTACAGGACCGTCAAGTGCCAGATTTCTAATGGCTCTTAAAAATTCTATTGTATTTAACCTGCTGGATCTTGCACTTGGGTTTCCAATGCCGATCATTCTGGCAGTAATGCTCAATGAGCTTAGGTTTCCCAAATACAAAAAAGTAACACAGACAATTCTCTATCTGCCTCACTTCCTTTCATGGGCAGTAATCGGATCTATCGCTCTTACAATGTTCCGTACTAACACAGGTCTTATCAATATGACCTTAAGCAGATTCGGACTGATAGAGCAGGGAATTCCTTTCCTTACAGAGAAGTTCCACTGGGCTGCAACATACCTTCTTATAGGCGTATGGCAGGGAATGGGATGGGGATCAATCCTCTATCTTGCAGCTATTACAGGTATAAGTGGTGATCTTTATGAAGCAGCCATGATCGATGGCGCAAGCAGATGGCAGAGAATATGGCATATCACACTTCCCGGAATTCGTCCTACTATAGTAACACTTCTTATCATGAATCTTGGACGATTAATGGGATCCAATCTTGAAAGACTTGTAGCACTTGATAATGCTCTGGTACGAGACTTCCAGTATCAGCTGGCTGTATACATTTACGATTATGGTTTTTCCGGTCAGCATTATTCAATAGGTACTGCAGCAAACCTGTTCCAGTCACTTGTTGGTCTTGCGATGGTACTTATAGCTGACAGAGTTGCAAAAGCTCTGGGAGAAACAGGACTGCTTTAAAGGAGGATGAAGATGGATACAGCAGTTTTTAAGGGAGGCAAAATAATGGCCGGCAAAAGAAAAGATAAAGATAATGATATCTCTGCTGGTGGAAGCAGGGCGATAAGTAAGTTTCATGTTAGCGATATAGTAATAATTTTTATAATAGGTATTTTGTCACTGACATGTCTTCTTCCATTCTGGCATGTGGCAGTTAAGTCTATATCATCCAATGCAGCAGTCGCAGCCAAGTCAGTATACCTGTGGCCTGTCGATATTACCTGGGATGCATACAGATCCATCGTAGAAGATGGAAGTATGACACACTCAATGATCTATAGCGTTGAAGTTACAGCGATATTTACACTTCTTGGTATGATCGTTTGTACATGTGCAGCATATCCTCTTTCAAGGAAAAGACTTAAAGGAAGAGCAGTGATCACATTCCTTCTGATGATCCCTATGTACTTTAGTGCAGGTAATCTTCCTACATACCTTTTGTATAGTGATCTACATCTTCTGAATAAGATGTGGGTTCTGATATTGCCACTTATCTATTCTGCATACAACATGCTTATCATGAAAAACTACTTTATCTCCAATATACCGGATGAACTTGAAGAGTCAGCTTTTCTTGATGGAGCTACTAACTTTCAGATCCTGTTCAAGATAGTGCTTCCACTTTCAAAGCCTATCCTTGCAACACTAACACTTTTCTATGCAGTAGGTCGTTGGAATGCATATGGCGACAATATGTACTATATCAGAGACAACAACTTAAAAATGGCACAGTACAAATTATACGAAATGATCTTAAATGCTCAGGAAGCAGCATCTACAGCTCTTACAGAAGCTACTAATGTAACATCAACACCTGAAGTACTTCAGGCAGCATCAGTAATGTTTGTAACAGTACCGATCATTATCATCTATCCTTTCGTTCAGAAATACTTTGTAAAAGGAACTATGGTCGGCGCGGTAAAAGGTTGAATTAAAAATACAACGGTGCTCCAAGCACCGGGTAAAATGCAACTATATAAGGAGGGTTTATATGAAAAAGAACATGCTTAAAAGAAGTCTTGCACTTGCGATGAGTAGTGCGATGGTCATGGGGGCACTTACAGGCTGCTCAGACGCTTCTACGCAGCAGGGACAGACAGATGGTACTCAGCAGTCAGGAACTACTGATGACAAGAAGACAGATACATCTTCTTCATCAGGCGGCGGTGAGACTGCAAGCGTTGAGGGCGCAGGCATTGACAGTTGGCAGCCATTTGCAGACAATGTAAAACTTCAGATCCCTGTATATGACAGAGGTGGCGAAGTAGATGTTACTAACAACTACTGGACACAGTGGATACAGACAAACTTTGGTGACAAGTACAATATCACAGTTGAGTTTGTAGCTATTCCTCGTGGTGACGTTCTTAATGCATATGCAAACCTTGCTAATGCACAGGATCTTCCTACAATCCTTATGGAATACGACTTCCCTAAGCAGGCGCAGTGGGCTGATGACGGATATCTTCAGGAACTCGATCTTGAGAAACTTAAAACAGTAGCTCCAAACTACTATGCAATGATGGAAGAGCAGGGCAACCTTGACTATACAGATCTTAATGACACAACATATTTTGCTCTTGCAGAGAGACCTTATTCACAGAATACATACAACTATGTAACCTTCTATCGTCAGGACTGGCTTGATCAGTTGGGTCTTGAGTATCCTACAACATGGGAAGATACACTTAAAGTATATGCAGCTATCAAGGAAGCAGGTCTTGCTGAGTATCCTGCAGGAGGAACTAAGATCTCAGGCGCTGGCGTAGACCAGAACTATGGCTACAGATCAAATCCTCAGGATGAGTATGAGTGGGCTACAACAGGTGATTATGCAATCCCTGCACTTTCTACAGAGGCTCAGAAGAATCTTCTTAAGAGAAGAAATGAACTTTACAACCTTGGATATTTCAATCCTGACTTTACACAGAGAGAAGCAGCTGATGGCGAAGCTGATTTCATCGCAGGTAACGCATTTACATATTCAGCATACATTGCTCCTTCAATCTCAGTTCTTGATTCTTTCTATGAGACTAACCCTGATGCACACCTTTCAATCGCTGTTTGCCCAGGTCTTATAGAGGATACAGGTTCAGACGGAATTTCTACAACTAACGCATATCGTCCTAACAACAACTTCGGTATGATGATCGGCTTCTCAGCTCTTGCATCTGATGACGAGATCACAGCAGCTATGATGTACATGGAATGGATGCTTGCAGGTGAAGTTGATGGAACAAGTGCTCTTTTCACAATGCAGTATGGTATTGAAGGTGAGACATTTGAGTATGACGAGAACAACTACCCTGTAATCACTAACAATACAGAGGGTGAGTAC
Source organism: Butyrivibrio fibrisolvens (assembly GCF_037113525.1). Taxonomy (NCBI): domain Bacteria; kingdom Bacillati; phylum Bacillota; class Clostridia; order Lachnospirales; family Lachnospiraceae; genus Butyrivibrio; species Butyrivibrio fibrisolvens. The sequence continues at coordinate 580,858 of NZ_CP146963.1, forward strand.
GCTATGGCCAACAACAATAAAGACTATTGGTGCGTAGCTGTTGAGTCCAAGACTCTTGGCACTATCGAAGATGATATCAAGCTCAACATGCCTGTTAATTATCCTGATTCTGACGAGTGGTATCAGCAGATCCTTGATAACTATAAGGGAATGGAATCAATGGTTGACAGCGGTGTTATCCAGCCTGACTGTAACTTCGCAGTAACACTTACATCTGTAACAGATAACCAGGAAGCTCTCCTTGGCCTTTATGAAGAGTTTGCTTCAAAGCTTACAGTTGCTTCCGAAGATGAGTTTGATACACTTTATGAGCAGTTCAAACAGGAATACCTTGATGCAGGATATCAGGCAATCATCGATGAAAGAGGACAGGCTTACAATGATGGAATGACCTCCAAGATGAAATAATTCATCTTTGTGACAATCACATATCCTTTTTAAGCGGATCCCCGAGCATACTCCGCGGAGCAGCCCGGGGATTCATTAAAAATAATTAAAGCGGAGAAAAGATAAATGACAGTACTTGATTTTGACAAAAAAGTTATTGAAGACACAATGGATCACATAGTTGATAAGACCATGAACATGGATCTTACATGGGACTGGCCTTGCGGAGTTGCATATTATGGCATAGCCAAAGCTTATGAAGTCACAGGTAAAAAAGAATACCTTGATGTTTTAAAAGCAAGGATAGATGAATATGTAGATGACCTGGGACTTCCTAAGGTGTGGACTGTTAATACATGCGCTATGGGTCACTGCCTTATAACTTTATACGATGCAACAGGGGATAAAAAATACTGGGATATCGTAATGAGTAAGGTGGATTATCTGGAAAATGAAGCCTTAAGATTTGGTGATAACGTACTTCAGCATACTGTATCAGCTAATAATGATTTCCCTGAACAGTGCTGGGCAGATACTCTTTTCATGGCAGCTTTTTTCCTTTTAAGAGTTGGTGTTCATGAAAAGGATGAAGAGCTGATAGATGATGCGCTTAATCAGTACTATTGGCATATCAAATATCTTCAGAACAAAGAGACGGGCTTTTACTATCACGGTTATAACAATATTTCCAAAGATCATATGTCAGGTTTTTATTGGGGAAGAGCTAATGCATGGGCTGCTTTTACCATGTCACAGGTAGGTCATATTCTTCCTGAAGCATATCTGTATCCGCAGTTTCTGGATATAGTCGGATCTTTAAATGAGCAGCTTTCAGCACTTAAAACTGTTCAGACAGAAAACGGATTATGGAGGACTATACTTGATGATCCCGAGTCATATGAAGAGATATCAGCTTCTGCAGGTATTGCAGCTGCGATGCTCTCTAAAGGCAATCCGCTTCATATCAAATATATAAATAAATCGATAAAAGGTATACTTGCAAATGTTTCTCCTGAAGGCAGAGTTATGAACGTTTCAGGCGGAACAGCAGTCATGAAAGACAGGGATGGATATAGAAACATTAGCAGAGACTGGATGCAGGGATGGGGACAGGGACTTGCCCTTGCCTTCTTTGCAGGACTTCTTGAGTATGAGAATCTGCGAAGTGACGGAGCACTTTGATCTAAGTCAGGACTACAGATAAAGAATATAACCGGGTGATTGGGCTAACTATAAAAAAGACAGTACATCCGGTATATCGGACAGACAATGATATCGACATCATAAAAAATGAGGATGAGATAGCTATGACAGATAAAATGAAGGGGAGTTTTACACTTCCGGGGGAATCCGGATACGAAGATCTGACTCTTAAGATGGCCAAAAAGTGGGGAGCGGATGTTATAAGGGATAGCGATGGAACACAGCTTTCACCTGAAATACTGGAAGCCGGTTATGATATCTATTCAACAGTATGTATCATAAGAGGCCATAACGACTGGATAAAGAAACACCCTTCCAACATGCAGCAGTCTTTCTTACAGAGTATGCCAAAGATCGCAGAGGGAGATTTTCTGACTATACATCTTCTTGATGGCTATTTTGCAGAGCAGTTTGATGTCAATCAGAGCAAAGAATCTGTTGAGCGCTGGCAGGTGTTCGACAGAACAACTAATACAGAAGTTCCAAAAAGACTTTGGAATTATGAAAAAGAGCTTGATCACGTAGTTATAAAGACAACAGAGCCTTTTCATGAATATACAGTTAACTTCCTTGCATATCGTAAGTGGGAAGAGATCAACATGTATAACCACGTGACCAATAACTGGACATCAGAGCACCTTATACCGGTAGATCCAAGGTCTAAAGAAGCACAGGATTACCTCTACCAGTGGATGGATAAGTGGTGCAAGGATCATCCTCTTACCAATGTTGTTCGCTTTACTTCCATGTTCTATAACTTTGTATGGATATGGGGGGCTGATAAGAAAAACAGAAATCTTTATACAGACTGGGCCAGCTATGACTTTACAGTAAGTCCTCTTGCTCTTGATGAGTTCAAAAAGCAGTACGGCTATGAGCTTACATCAGAAGATTTCATTAATAAAGGAAGCAATCATCCAACTCACATGCCTCCTACAAGAAAGCTTCTTGACTACATGGACTTCACCAATCAGTTCGTGGTTTCTTATGGTAAGAAGCTCGTGGAGCTAGTTCATTCCTATGGCAAAAAAGCTTATGTATTCTATGATGACAGCTGGGTAGGCATTGAGCCTTATGGTAAAAGATTTGAAGAGTTTGGATTTGACGGACTTATAAAGTGTGTATTTAGCGGATACGAAGCAAGACTTTGTGCGGGTGCAAAGGCTGATACTCACGAGCTTCGTCTTCATCCATATCTTTTCCCGACAGGTCTTGGCGGAGCACCTACCTTCTCAGAAGGCGGTAATCCTGCATTTGATGCGGCAGTTTATTGGAACAGGGTTAGGCGTGCGCTTCTAAGAGAACCTGTAGACAGAATAGGACTTGGCGGGTATCTTCATCTTGTCGAGAATGAGCCGGAATTTAATGATTATATCGAGAAGGTTGCAGATGAATTCAGGCTTATAAAGTCTTTCCATGAGGAGGGAAAGCCCTATACTCTGGGGTATAAAGTAGCTGTACTTCACAGCTGGGGGCATCTGCGAAGCTGGACCTTATCAGGACACTTCCATGAGACATACATGCATGATCTTATTCATATCAACGAGGCTCTGTCAGGACTTCCTGTTGATGTGAAGTTTATAGATTTCCAGGATGTGATAGACGGCGCACTTGATGATGTAGATATTCTTATTAACGCAGGCCGTGCGGGAGATGCCTGGAGCGGTGGAGATAACTGGGCAGATGACAGGGTTATATCACTTATCTTCAGATGGGCAGGAGAAGGTGGAATATTTATAGGTGTTAATGAACCTGCTGCACTTTACGGATATAAGAATTTCCTGAGACTTGCACCGGTACTTGGAATTGATATAGACAAGGGAGCTAAGGCCTGCCATGGAAGATGGCAGTTTGATGTAGAAAATATTGACGGCCTTATTCCTGAAGGAGCCGGAGTCAGGGGCAAGAAATTTGTTTTCATAACAGATGGAAAGTGCAAAGTTCTGGCCAAGGACGGTGACCTTCCGACTATAACTATACACGATTTTGGAAAAGGAAAAGGAATATACCTTTCAAGCTTCCAGGTCTCTAATGAAAATACAAGGCTTCTTCTTAACCTTATGCTTTATGCCAAGGGAGATCTTGGAAAAGCTCTGTATCTTACAGATACTGCAGATACAGAATGCGCATACTATCCAAATGCTAAGAGACTTGTAGTAATGAATGAGACTGACAGGGATGCCGAAACCAGTATTAAGACAAGTGATGGCGATATCCATGTGACTTTAAAGCCTTTTGAAACACAGATACAAGAACTTTCCTGATATAATAGCCAGCCCGGCAGTGGTATATGTAGTAAACGACTTAAGAAAATCCACGCTTGGGGCTGGCTTTGTTTCATGAAAATAATAGGAGGCGGGTATGGAAAGACATAGTTTTTCTTTTGAGATCAAAGAAGGCAAGGTTGGAGACTTCCTTAAAACATTTGGAAGTAACTGGGGCAGCGTGCGCGCAGAAATTAAAGAAAGCGGAGTAACTAATTTTAGTCTATGGAACTGTGATACTTTTTTCTTTGGGTATTATGAGGCTGGTGACAAAGAGCCTTCAACTTCGAAAATCCTGGGGCCTGTGCTTGATACCTTAGAAGATCTTATTAAGTGGAAGAGTGATTTTGAAAATGGTATGGCTCTTATGTATGAAGATTTTGGCATTGTAAGAGATGATAAATCAATGATAAGGCACAGGGTCTTTATGACTCACCTGCTTGATGGTAATACAGCAGAATATAAGCGCCGTCATGACGAGCTTGCAAGTGCCAGAACCACAGTCACCAAAGGCCCCGATTCCAATTTCTCGATATGGAATGCAGGAGACTTCATTTTTGGCTATGATGAGATAGATACCTCTATGGAACATGAAATGACAGCAGAAGAAAAGAAGTCTACAATTAGATGGGAAAAGCATATGCTGGATATCATGGAATGGATAACAGATGATGTAGACTGGATCACGGATATGCATCACAGCCATGTTAAGAGGATCGCATATGCATGATGATATGTCTAAGGTCTGCATAGTGTACTGGCTCATTCATATTTGATCAAATATGACCGAGATCTGACATAATTGCATATATAAATGAAGGAATAAGTTTGAAAGTGTTCCACTTTCAAAACCAAATTGGTGTCGCGAGCTCCACCAATTTGAACCATTAGTCACTCGCTTTGCTCGCGACATGAGGTTAAAAATGAAAACAATTTTTACAGCAGTTGGTGGAACAAAGCATGGAATGGAGGCGATACTGCATATTCACTTGCAGGATCTTAGCGACAATTTTGCCTGGAGAGTAAGACCTATGGTAATAGTATGTCCCGGCGGGGCATATGCTTATACTTCAGACAGAGAGGCAGATCCTGTAGCTATGCAGTTTCTGGCTATGGGATATAATGCAGCAGTTCTTCGCTATTCATGTGCACCTGCAAGATATCCTGATGCTCTGATACAGCTTGGAAGAGCTCATCTGTATCTAAGAAGACACGCTGAGGAGTTCAGGATAGATCCTGATGCTATATATACAGTAGGATTCTCTGCAGGCGGCCACCTTGTGTGTAACTACTGTGAGAGATGGTCGGAAGATTTTGTAAGGCAACAGCTTGAATATGATATAGCTCATAGTATGGCCAAGGAAGATAAGCATGTTGATGTAGAAGAGCTTCGCCCAAACGGAATGATGCTGGGCTATCCTGTTATCACATCCGGTGAATATGCACACACTGGATCTATTGAAAATCTCATAGGAACTGCAGCAGATTATGAATCAGAAGATAGGTACAGGCAGATGCTTGATGATATATCTTTGGAGAAACATGTTAATAAGGATGTCCCACCTGCATTTATCTGGGGGACTGCAGAAGATGGTAGTGTTCACCCTATGAACTCGGTGCTTCTTGTAGAGGCTTTGATGAGGGAAAATATCCCCGTAGAATATCATCTCTTCCGTAAGGGAGGGCATGGACTTTCACTTGGAGATGAGAGGACTATATCGGCGATGCCGGAAAGTGCTCTAAATGATGGCGGCAATATCAATTTCCAGGCAGCCAAGGAATACGTGCCCTCGACATCGGCATGGGTATCCATGGCAGCTACATGGATACGCGGACTCCACTGAAAACATAAAATTAAGTAGAGAGGATAAAGGTGATATGGAATTGCATAGTCTGGTTACAGATAGTGATATAACCATATGGTGGGATAAGGAGGGTGTGAACGTCTCTGAATACGAAGTCAGTATAAATGGGGAGACTTCTAAGACAGCTAAGACTCATTATACATGGGAGAATTTAGAACCTGATACAGAATACCATGTTGAAGTTAAAGCTTTATTGGCGGATAGCAATATAGTAGACACAGCAAATGAAGAAAACAAAGCAAAAACCTCTATAGCTAAAGTCAGAACACTTAAGACCAAACGAAGAATTGATGTTACCAAAGCTCCATACAATGCCGTTGGCGATGGTAAGACCATGAATACAGCAGTGATCCAGAAGGCTTTCGATGACTGCGGTAAAGGCGATCAGATCTTTTTCCCAAAAGGGGATTATATGACTGGGGCATTGCGTCTTCATTCGGATATGGAGATATATCTTGATGAGGGTGCTATACTCCATGGAACAGCAGACTTTCATGACTATCTTCCTATGATAAAAAGCAGGTTCGAAGGAATTGAGAATATGAGCTACTCATCACTTCTAAATGCCGGAGAGCTCGATCATAACAGCGAGCCTAACTGTAGTAATATCCTAATAAGAGGTGAGGGCGAAATCCGCTCCGGTGGTCAGAAGCTGGGAATGGCCATTATAGAAGATGAAACTCATAAACAGAAAGAATATCTTGAATCTCTTGGAGATAAGATCAAGGAATATGAGACAGATCATACTATTCAGGGAAGAGTACGTCCGCGTCTTATAAATCTTAGTAACTGTTCCAGGGTCAGGATCACAGGAGTGACCCTAAGTGATGGTGCATGCTGGAATGTACACATGATATATTGCGATGATATAGTCACAGATCATGTTACTATTAATTCATATGGCGTGTGGAATGGGGATGGCTGGGATCCTGACTCATCTACTAACTGCACGCTTTTTGCTACTGTATTCAATACAGGGGATGACGGCGTTGCCATAAAATCCGGCAAAAATCCTGAGGGTAATATAGTGAATCGTTCCTCGGAGCATATCAGAGTATTTGACTGTGTATCCAAGATGGGACACGGCATATGTATAGGTTCTGAGATGAGTGGCGGCGTATCTGATGTCAGGATATGGGACTGCGACCTGTCTAATTCCTGGTGCGGTCTTGAGATTAAGGCAACAAGGAAAAGAGGAGCATATGTAAAAGATATACATGTGGTAGACTGCAAGGTGTCCCGAATCCTGATGCATTCAGTTTTGTATAACGATGATGGAGAACGTATCTGCCCTCATCCTCCGGTGTTTGAAAACTGTTCCTTTGAAAGGGTACATATCCAGGGAAGATATCTTGACCAGCATGATTTTGAGGGTGGTGGGATCAAAGAGTCTGCTGCGATTGAACTGTATGGTTTTGATGAAGAAGGATATGAGATAAGGGATGTCAGGTTTAAGGATATCGAGATAGAAGATCGCAAGGTTCAGTCGATCAGTATGCAGCATTGTAAGGGAATCAGTTTTGAAAACGTAAGCTTTGTTTGATCTTCTTATTTGATGAAGTAATAAGGTTAAGAAGCGCTTTATCTGGTTATTATTTTTATATATAAATCCCCTTAAATGACGAGTTTGACAGAACGACATTTTTGTACGATGAAACGTCAAAATGACGGGTTTTCAATATTAGTTTACTATGATATAATGTTCAGCGTCTGTGGATAATAAGAACAATCTATGAAAACTTTTATTGCAGCGCATAAACTATTTTACGTAGCATTTTAGGGAGGGATATTAAATGAAATGCACTAATTGCGGCGCAGAGTTACAAGAGGGTACTCTCTTTTGTAGCGAATGCGGAACAAAAGTAATTCTTCCTGAGAGCCAGACATTTGCAGCAAATAATTTTGCTCAGAGCGGCGTTCAGGACAATTTCCAGAACAATTTCGGACAGCCAGCAGGCGGTCAGGGTGCTTCTTTTGACAATATTTATGCAGGCGTACCTGATCCGGCAGCAACACCAGCAGGTGGCGGTAAGAAGAAGGGCGGAATCAAGAAGATTCTTATTCCTATCATCATTCTCATCATTTTAGCAGCTGCAGCAGTAGGCGGAGTTTTATTCTATCTCAATTCCCGTCCTATCGAAGTAGAACTTAAGGATTATGTAAAAGTATCATTTGAAGGTTATGACACACTTGGTACAGCAACAGTTGAGTTTGATACTAAGAAGTTCAAGAGTGATTATGAAGACAAGATCAAGTATCACGGCAAAGATAAGGACATGAAGGATAAGAATGCCAAGAAACTTATCGCTGAGTACTTAGAGTCTGTTTCACTTGATAAGACAGAGAAGCTTTCAAACGGTGACAAGGTTACTGTTAAGTTCAAGCATGACGCTGATGAGCTCCTTGAGGATCTTAATATTAAGACAACAACAGATGGAATCACATTTGAAGTTAAGGGCCTTGAGGCTGTTCCTACATTCGATCCTTTCGAAGGACTCGAGATAACATACAGTGGTACAGCTCCTGATGCATATGCATCTTTAGATTACTCAAATGTAACAAATGAGTATTATAAAGATTATGATTACTCATTCAATTATGATTACGATACTTTACAGGATCTTGATAATGGTGATGTTATAACAATCACAATCAAGTATGATGATACTCAGTCAGATGAAGAGTATATCGCGAACTTCATTCAGACATATGGTGCTATGCCAACAGCTGTATCTAAGGACTTTACAGTAGAAGGACTTCCTGTAGCTATAACAAAGGCTGATCAGATCGATGATAATATTCTTGGTCAGATTCAGGACTATATCGAAGATCAGGAACTTGTATTTACTTCTGATGATATCGGAACTGGATTAACAGATGATGGTGAAGTAACACTTGGTAATGTTGAATATTATGGAATGTATGTTGGTGAGCCTAAGGAAGACAGCTATTATGACTTCCGCGCTTACGTAACTTACAAGATCACACTTGCATATGGTAAGGAAGAGTATTCTTACTACTACGTAGTAGAAATTGATGGTCTTGTTCTTGATGGCGATGGAAATCTTATGACAGATAAGATTGACTACAGCACATACAACTATGACTACCTTAGCCACAATTTCAAGGATGGTTATCGTGTATATGGAATGTATGGATATGAGGCAACATCTGACCTTGAGGATGATGTATCTTACTATTCATCATACTTCAACTTCAAGTGGGTTCTTGCAGGTGAGACTAAGTCAGGCTCAAGCAGCTCATCAGGATCAGATGATTCTACAACAGGCACTTCTGAAGAAGGTACAGAGGAAGATACTACTGAAGAAACAACTGAAGAAGAGGCAACTGAAGAAGAGTCAACTGAGGAAGAAGCAGAAGAAGAGTCTAAAGAAGACGAATAATTATAATTCTTACTCATTAAAGGTAGCAGCCGGCACTTATGTGCTGACTGCTACTGATATTTTTTAGTGAATATCAGTTGTTTGCATTGCGAGTGAATAGTTACGTAAAATGATCTATCCGCTTGACAATATGCCCCTGATAGATTTATAGTTAAATGCAAATAAACAAAAAGCTGTGACGAAGACAGTAGCGAATTGCCCAAAAGTTTCAGAGAACTGCCGGTTGGTGCAAGGCAGACCCAGTAAGCATTACGTGAAAATCACTTCTGAGCTGCGAGGCTGAAGGTAATATCAGTAGGCCAAGCCGGTATCTTCCCGTTATTAAGAGCCATATTCAACTGTATTTTTTAATACGGCGCGTATGTGTAAACAGGTGGTATAACGAAGCTGATTAATAGCTCTCGTCCTTTTTACAAGGATGGGAGCTTTATTTATTTTCAAAAAGAAGGAGCTAAGAGATGTATAAGAAGGTTGATAACAGCATGAACTTCGTAGATCGCGAAGCGCAGGTCGTTGATTTCTGGAAAGAAAATGATATCTTCAACAAGAGTGTTTCAGAAAAAGATGGCAATGAAATTTACATGTTCTATGATGGCCCGCCAACAGCTAATGGTAAGCCTCATATCGGACATGTTCTGACACGTGCCATTAAGGATATGATCCCTCGTTACAGAACTATGAAGGGATATCAGGTTCCACGTAAAGCAGGTTGGGATACACATGGTCTTCCTGTTGAGCTTGAGGTTGAGAAGGAAATTGGTATCGAAGGCAAGGATCAGATCGAAGAGTACGGTATCGAGCCTTTCATCAAGAAGTGTAAAGAGTCTGTATGGACATATAAGGGAATGTGGGAGCAGTTCTCAGGCAAGGTTGGTTTCTGGGCTGACATGGATAACCCTTATGTAACATATTATGACGATTATATCGAGTCAGAGTGGTGGGCTCTTAAAGAGATCTGGAACAAGGGTCTTCTTTATAAGGGATTTAAGGTTGTTCCTTACTGTCCTTCATGCGGAACTCCTCTTTCATCTCATGAGGTTGCTCAGGGATATAAGGTTATCAAGGATCGTACAGCTGTTGTACGTTTTAAGGTATCTGGTGAAGATGCTTACTTCCTTGCATGGACAACAACACCATGGACACTTCCTTCAAACATCGGCCTGTGTGTAAACCCTGATGAAGAGTACGCTAAGGTTAAGTGTGTTGATGGCAATACATACTATATGGCATCTGCACTTCTTGATAAGGTAATTGGACCTCTTGCTAAGGATGAGAAGGTTAATCCTGATGGAAAGCCTGCTTATGAAGTTCTTGAAACTTACAAGGGTAAAGACCTCGAGTACAAGGAATATGAGCCTTTGTATGAGTGCGCTAAGGCTGAAACAGACAAGCAGCACAAGAAGGCATTCTTCGTATATTGCGATAACTATGTAACTATGGAAGATGGTACTGGTATCGTACATATCGCTCCTGCATTTGGTGATGATGATGCCAGAGTTGGTCGTAAGTATGATGCTCCATTTGTACAGATGGTAGATGCAAGTGGTCGTCTTAAGCCTGAGACAGGCAAGTTTGCAGGTATGCGCTGCAAGCCTACAGCCAAGGAAGTAGAGCAGGGTGCTGTATCAGCAGATCCTGAAGTACTTAAGGATCTTGCAGAAAGAGGAATCCTCTTCTCATCACCTAAGGCTGAGCATGACTATCCTCACTGCTGGAGATGTGATACTCCTCTTATCTACTATGCTCGTGAGTCATGGTTTATCAAAGTTACAGATATCAAGGATGACCTTGTAAGAAATAATAAAGAGATCAACTGGATCCCTGAGTCAATCGGCGAAGGAAGATTCGGTAAGTGGCTTGAGAACATTCAGGACTGGGCTGTATCCCGTGACAGATATTGGGGAACACCTCTTAACATCTGGGAATGCCCTGACTGTGGCAAGAAGATCGCTGTTGGTTCTAAGAAAGAGCTTGCTGAGCTTTCAGGAGATGAGTCAGCTCTTACAACTGAGCTTCACCGTCCTTACGTTGATAACTACTTCATCAAGTGTGAGGAATGTGGCGGCTCTATGAAGCGTGTTCCTGAAGTTATCGACTGCTGGTTCGATTCAGGTGCTGCTCCATATGCTGAGCTTCACTATCCTTTTGAAAACAAAGAGCTTTTCGAGCAGCAGTTCCCTGCACAGTTCATCTCCGAAGCAGTAGACCAGACTCGTGGATGGTTCTATTCACTTCATGCAGAGGCTACACTTCTTTTCAATAAGCCTGCATTTAAGAACGTTATCGTTCTTGGTCTTGTACAGGATGAGAACGGACAGAAGATGAGTAAGTCCAAGGGTAATGCTGTAGATCCTATGGAAGCACTTAATCAGTACGGCGCAGATGCTATCAGATGGTACTTCTATACAAACTCCGCTCCATGGCTTCCTTCAAGATTCTATGGTAAGGCAGTCCAGGAAGGACAGCGTAAGTTCCTTGGAACACTTTGGAACACATATGCATTCTTCGTACTGTATGCAAACATCGATGGATTTGATGCATCTAACTATAAGCTTGAAAAAGATAAGCTTACAGTAATGGATAAGTGGATTCTGTCACGTCTTTACTCAACAATCGAGGAAGCTGACAAGAACCTTGAAAATTACAGAATTCCTGAAGCAGCTAAGGCTATGGATAAGTTCGTTGACGATCTGTCTAACTGGTATGTTCGTCGTAGCCGTGAGCGTTTCTGGGCTAAGGGAATGGAGCAGGATAAGATCTCAGCTTACATGACACTTTATACATGTCTTGTAGAGATCTGTAAGGCAGCAGCTCCTATGGTTCCTTTCATGACAGAAGAGATCTATCAGAATCTTGTCAGAGAGAACTTCAAGGATGCTCCTGAGTCAATCCACCTTTGCGATTATCCTGTAGTAAATGCAGAATATGTTGATAAAAAGCTTGAAGAGGATATGGAAGAGGTTCTTGATATAGTAGTACTCGGCCGTGCTTGCAGAAATGCCTGCAACATGAAGAACCGTCAGCCACTCGGACAGATGTATGTTAAGAACAGTGCTGAACAGGGCAAGGCTCTTAGCGACTTCTATCAGGATATCGTAAGAGATGAGCTTAACGTTAAGACTGTTACATTCACAGATGACGTACGTGACTTTACAAGCTATACTTTCAAGCCACAGCTTAAGACAGTAGGTCCTAAGTATGGTAAGATGCTTGGCGGTATCAAGCAGTATCTTGCTGAACTTGATGGAAACGCAGCTATGGATACACTTAATGCAGACGGATCTATCAAGTTTGAAGTAGGCGGAGAAGCTGTTGAACTTACTAAGGAAGATCTCCTTATCGACATGACTCAGAAGGAAGGCTTCATGAGCCAGGAAGACTGGGGTATCACAGTAGTTCTTGATACTAACCTTACAGAAGAGCTTGTTAGCGAAGGTCTTGTAGCAGAAGTTATCTCCAAGATCCAGACAATGCGTAAGGATTCAGGATTCGAAGTTATGGACAGAATCGTAGTATCACTTACTGGTTCTGACAAGGTTGCAGCAGCAGTTAAGGCTGATGAAGTAGCCCTTTCAACTAAGGTACTTGCAGATTCTATCTCTTATGATCAGGATCTTGACAGTGCTAAGGATTGGGATATCAACGGCGAGAGCTGCAAGATTGGTGTTAAGAGAGTTTGATAGTAAGGCTTATTCACTGATTCTTAAAAATCTTATTTAAATAATAAAAGGATGCTTTTTACATTGATGATGTAAGAAGCATCCTTTTTTGTTTTTTGGGGGTTATGTTAGAGAGTTAGTTTTAAACTCTTCTTTGTCTGGCGATTTCAATCCAGGTATTGTTGATGATTCTTGATAAATTTAAAGAATTGTACGATATAGACTTTAAGGAGATTACGTAGATGAAAAAATATATGGCATGAGGATGAAAAATCTTTAGATTTATGAAAACAAGATAATGGAAGGCATGGCAAATGAATAAAAGAACAATAGGGTTGTTACTGGCACTTAACATGGTATGTATGGCAGGCTTTAACGCACAAAAAGCAGATGCCAGATTTGCAGCGGATAATGGCAATGCAGCTGGCTCGGTGCCTATGTATGAAACGGCTACTGCATCGTCTGATGCTATTTTATACGAACAAGAGTGGTACCAGGAGGCTATTAAGTCAGGACTTCTTTCGACAGGTACCAATGGAAGATTTGAAAACTTCATAAGAAAACTTCAGAAGGGCAAAAAAGTTACTATAGCATTTATAGGCGGCTCTGTAACAGAGGGCGGCGGAGTCCTGGATCCTGCACAGTCTTATGGCGATCAGTTTATAGCTTCTCTGACAGAGAAATATCCTAAAGCCAAGATAGAATATGTCAATGCCGGAGTAGGCGGGACATCCTCTGCTATCGGAGCCCTAAGATATGACAGGGACGTTACCAAAAAGTGCTCCAAGACTCCTGATCTTGTAGTCGTTGAGTTTTCGGTCAATGACCAGGAGGATCCTACATGCGGACGCGCATATGAAAGCCTTATAAGACAGATTCTGGAAAAAGATGATGAGACTGCAGTAGTACAGATGTTTGCTGTATTTAAGTCCAGATGGAATCTTGAAGATCTCTACAAACCGGTTGGGGATCTGTACGGAACACCTATGGTAAGCGCTAAGGACGGTACTGCAGCAGCTTTTGAATCAGGGGATCTTAATAACGAATTATACTTTAGTGATGATTATCATCCGACAGCTCTTGGTCACAAGATCATGGCTGATATACTGATGAATCTTGTGAATGAAGTTGATGATGCGGTCACAGCAGGAACTGCAACAAGGTCTATAGCTCCTGTACCAGGCACATACTTCTATTCACCTGATTTCATTAATATGAAGCTTGTAAGTAGCAAGAATTCAAATGGCGCTAAGGTTAAAGCGGGAAGTTTCTCGCTGACTGATACTCAGGTTCATGCCCTTGTCAGAAACGGCGAAGTTACATTTCCTTATAACTGGTCGCATGATGGAGGTAGTAATGAGCCATTTGTATTAGAAGTTACCTGCAAGAATATTCTCTTTGATTACAAAAAATCAATCAGTGATGAATACGGGAAAGCAGAAATTTATGTAGATGGCGAGCTTGTGGCTACCCTTGATGGAAATAAGTTTGATGCCTGGAATAACAGTTATATAGAAGTTGTTTATGATTCACAGGAAGTAGCTAAGCATAAGCTGGAAGTTAAGATGGCTGAAGAAGACAAGGATAAGAAATTCACGATCCTTGGGATAGCTTATTCTGATGAAAAGATGACCTATACTCAGGATCCGATCGTCCTGGAATATACTACAGGAAGTGAAAATATTGTTTACTAAAAACAAGGGGCTTTTTAAGCCCCTTGAATTATTTACAGATTATTTATAGCTTTCCATTGTTTCCTTGATCGCGAAGTAAGCCGGTTTTGGTTCATAGTCTTTGTTGAAGATACGAGTGTTGGTAGTATCGCCTTCTCTGTAGTGATCTACAAGACCAAAGAGGGTTACGTTAGTGATATTGGCAGGTCCGCCTGACTGTGTATCCATATCCATAAGGAGCTTGAATACTTCACCGTATCTCTTTGCCTGCTTTTCAAACTGCTCATCTGTTTCTGTTTCAACTCCGATAGAAAGCTCTGTTACCTGAATCTCAAGATCAAGTTCAGCAAACTTGGTGATAGCAGCTTTGATCATAGTATCATTTGGATAGTCGATTCCCCAGTATCCCTGCATTCCGATGCCATCGATAAGACCTTTTTCCTTGAGATGACTGCACAGATCATAGATGGCCTGAGTCTTAGGAGACTGGTAGGTATTGTAGTCGTTGTAGAAGAGTTTAGCACCATCTGTTACATATTTTCTTGCATAGGTGAATGCCATCTCTACATAATCTTCACCGATAGTATCGTACCATGGGTTTGGATCCTGTCCGCACATGGTTCTGCACATGAAATAGCTGTCAGGATCGTAAGCGTCAGGTTCTACAGCTTCATTTACAACATCCCAGCAATAGATAACTCCGGGATATTCGTCCTGACAATGGGTTACAAGCTGCTTTATATAGCTTTCCATTCTAAGAAGCATTGTATCTTTATCTACATATTCACCGTCATCTGTATAACCTTCTCTAAAGAACCAGCCGGGAGCCTGAGTGTGCCATACAAGAGTGTGACCTCTCATCTTCATGCCGTTTTCCTTGCACCATTCAAGGGTAGGATCGATGGATGCAAAGTTAAGAGCGGGCTCTTCATTACCATTTTTAAGATTATCCTGAGAACCGAACTGATCAAGGATATAGCAACTCTTCATAAGATTAGTCATGGTGCAGCTGTTAAAGTGAGTCTTGCACATCTCCATGTATTCAGGAATGCCTAGTGTCTGGTTTTCAAGAGTACTTCCGTTTATTCCAACTCCAAGACTGAAATAATCTGTGCACAGATCCTTGAGCGGCACAACTTCGCCTGTAAGGTCTGTAGTATCAGATACGGATACATCAGTGTTTGAAGCTGTAGGTGTAGAAGCGTCAGTTCCAGCTTCAGTTGATGTACTAGTGCCTGTTCCAGAATCTGAAGCAATTACATCAGAAGATGCTGTATTGCTATCGGGGCTTGATGTAGATGCGCCCTGACACCCCGTAAGAAGCGCTACTACAAGAACTGAAGATAATAATTTGCGTATTTTCATATTGTCCTCCCATATATAGTTTTGCTATTGTTATGTCGAATATACAGTATTTATCAAGGGTTCGCTTCTCAATGGTTGTTATTGTCTTGCATATGATTGCTTTTTTGATGAGGCGATTAATAGAATAACGAATAGAAATAAAGAGTATCTAAGATTTTGAGATACTGCGAATATGTGTTTTAATAGTCTGATAGGAGAAATATATATGGAAAAAATAGTTAGAAAAGGGCAAGAGCCCATAATGAAACAGCATATACATGAAAACGGAATGGAGTATCTTACTTTCCCCGCGCTTGATGCTACAGGAATTGTAAGCCATTCTTTTAGCACTAGAATAGGCGGCGCATCAAAAGGTTATTATAGTGCCACTAACTTTAGCTTCACCAGAGGCGATGTAAAAGAAGACGTAGAAGAGAACTATAGAAGAATGGCTCAGATACTGGGCTATGGAAGGACTCTTGAGCATTTTGTTACAACATTTCAAACCCATACAACTAATGTTATGCGTATAACAAAAGATGATATGGGTAAAGGCGTATGCAAAGACAGAAACTATGTAGATGTTGATGGAATGATCACAAATGAACCCGGAATCATACTCACAACCTTCCATGCAGACTGCCCTCCGATCTATTTTGTAGATCCGGTTCATAAAGCTATAGGCCTGTCTCATTCAGGCTGGAAAGGTACTGTAGGAAGGATTGGCGCAAGAACTGTTGAAGCCATGACAAGGGAATTCGGAACTGATCCATCAGATCTTGTCTGTGCTATAGGACCATCTATATGCGTGGACTGCTATGAAGTGAGTAGTGACGTAGCTGAAAAGTTTATCGAAGAGTTTGAAATTGAAGATATACCGGAATATATCTCAGATTTTGAAAATAGCGATAATCCTTTGGAAATTTATAATAATAATTCTATTGAAAAGGTAGAAAATACATCTTCAATTATCAAAAGAAACAGAGAAGAAACTCCTGTTATTCTATATAAAAAAGCAGGCAGTAAATATCAGCTTAATCTATGGGAGGCAATAAGGAGAACTCTCATTGATGCAGGCGTTAAAACTTATAATATATCCATTACAGATATCTGCTCTCATTGCAATCCTGACTATATCTTTTCACATAGAACAACAGGAGAAAAGCGAGGTAACCTCGCTGCATTTTTGGTCCTCAATAGCTAATAAATTAAATTGATACAACCGATATATCTTTTGGTATGTGCGTTTATTAATAACATTTCTTAGCACTAATAGTAGTGTAGCTTTTAAGCATTGTATGTAAGCTAAATAGTAGAATCAGGAATGTGGCAAATATGATCATAAGCCGATTTTGAAAATGCTCTTGAGTTTTCTTAGGATCTTAGGAGCGTTAGTACAGCGTGTTCACGATAGCGGATAAGATCCTTAGAAAACTCAAGGTTATTTTCACATGAGGCTTATGATCATATTTGCCACATTCCTGACGCGACCACCTTCATACAAACATTTGCCATTTTTACCAAAAATGAAGTACAATATATATAAATTTTCCCCAAAAACATTACTTTTTGTATTTATTCATATTTTTATATCCCGGAGGTATACGTATGGCTAAAATTAAGTCCAGGTCAGCTTTTGACAAGGAATTATTTAAACGTAGTGTCTTATACAATATCAAAACTCTCTATCGCAGAACTTTAGAAGAAGCAACTCCCCAACAGATATATCAGGCGGCCAGCCTTGCGATCAAAGACCAGATAATCGATTACTGGATGGATACGCAGAAGGCTCTGGAAGAACAGGATCCCAAGATCGTGTACTATATGTCCATGGAATTCCTGATGGGAAGAGCTTTTGGTAATAACCTCATTAACCTTCGTGCTTATGAAGGTGTTGGTGAAGTTATGGATGAGCTTGGCGTAGATCTTAACCTGATCGAAGATCAGGAACCGGATCCGGCTCTTGGTAATGGTGGTCTTGGAAGACTTGCAGCATGCTTTCTTGATTCACTGGCTTCACTTAATTACGTGGCTTACGGATGCGGAATCCGTTATAAATACGGTATGTTCCGTCAGGAGATACATGATGGATATCAGGTGGAAAAGCCGGATGACTGGCTTGCTAACGGTAACCCGTTTGAGCTTCGTCGTCAGGAATATGCCAAGGAGATCAAGTTCGGCGGATATGTAAAGATGTATCAGGACGAGAACGGAAGGACTATGTTCAAACAGGAAGATTATCAGGCTGTTAAGGCAATCCCGTATGATCTTCCAGTGCTTGGATATGGTAACGATGTTGTTGATACTCTTCGTATCTGGGATGCTGAGCCTATTAACAATTTCCAGCTTGACTCTTTTGATAAGGGCGATTATCAGAAGGCTGTAGAGCAGGAGAACCTTGCCAAGCAGATATGTGAAGTATTGTATCCTAATGACAATCATATAGCGGGCAAAGAGCTAAGACTCAAACAGCAGTATTTCTTTATATCTGCATCTGTTCAGACTGCTGTTCAGAAATACCTTAAGAATCATGATGACATCAAAAAGTTCTACGAGAAGAATGTATTCCAGCTCAATGATACTCATCCTACAGTTGCTGTAGCTGAGCTCATGAGAGTTTTAATGGATGATTATTATCTTGAGTGGGATGAAGCATGGGATATAACAACTAAGACATGCTGTTATACTAACCATACTATCATGGCTGAAGCTCTTGAGAAGTGGCCTCAGGATCTTTTCCAGAGACTTCTTCCTCGTATATATCAGATCGTTGAGGAAATCAATAGAAGATTTAATATAGAAATAGTAAACAGATACTCAAACGATCCGAAGGTAAGCATTGATGAAAAGATCCGTAAGATGGCTATCCTTTATGATAACCAGGTACGAATGGCTCACCTTGCTATCGTAGGAAGCCATTCAGTTAACGGTGTTGCAAAGCTTCATACTGAGATCCTTGAAAAGAGAGAATTAAAGGATTTCTATGAGATGATGCCTGAGAAGTTCAATAACAAGACTAATGGTATCACTCAGAGAAGATTCCTTATGCATGCAAATCCTCTTCTTGCAAACTGGTGTACCAAGAAGGTTGGCGACGGCTGGATTACAGACCTTACAGTTCTTAGCGGTCTTAAGAAGTCAGCCGATACTGCTAAAGCCCAGAAGGAATTCATGGCGATCAAGAAAAAGAACAAGGAGCGTCTTGCAAGGTATATTCTGCAGCACAATGGTATTCAGATCGATCCTGATTCCATTTATGACTGTCAGGTAAAGAGACTCCATGAGTATAAGCGTCAGCTCCTTAATATACTTCATGTAATATACCTTTACGATAAGATCAAGACAGATCCGAAGTTCGATATGCCAAAGCAGACCTTCATCTTTGGAGCAAAGGCAGCAGCAGGTTATAGGATAGCAAAGCTTACCATTAAGCTTATTAATTCTGTAGCAGATGTTGTTAATGATGATCCTGATGTAGATGGCCGTATAAAGGTTGTATTCATAGAAGATTACAGGGTATCGAATGCTGAGCTTATCTTTGCGGCAGCAGATGTTTCAGAGCAGATCTCTACTGCAAGTAGAGAGGCATCAGGAACAGGTAATATGAAGATGATGCTTAATGGCGCTGTTACTATCGGTACCATGGACGGTGCTAATGTAGAGATAGTCAAGGAAGTTGGAGAGAAGAATGCCTTTATCTTCGGTCTTTCTTCTGATGAAGTTATTGAGCATGAGAGGAAAAATGACTACGATCCAATGAGTATCTATACTAAAGATGCTGTGATCAAGAAAACTGTGGATCGCCTCATTGACGGAACATTCAGTAAGGATAAAGAGCTTTTCAGACCACTTTGGAATTCTCTTCTTAATACAAAGGATACAAGTAAGGCAGATACCTATTTTATCCTGAAAGATTTCCATTCATATGCTGATGCTCAGGCAAGAGTTCGTAAAGCTTATGAAGATAAGGCAGGATGGGCTAAGATGGCTATGCTTCAGACAGCATGCTGCGGTAAGTTCTCATCTGACAGAACTATTGAAGAGTATGTCAAGGACATATGGCATCTTGATAAGATCAAGGTTTGATCATACCGACCCCTTACAGTTATAACATGGCTGTAAGGGGCCTTATTTTTTACATTAATTTCGCAACTTGATTATAAAGTCATATGATTGTATATTTATAAAAGCGAGATTGTATACACGTATATCGCGCGAGTATAATTGTTGTTAAGATGTTAACCTGTTGGGGCATATCACCTTTTTATCCCGACATCATTGCATGGCAGGAGGTACAGATGATCACTACTACTAAAAACGGCGCATATCTTGTAAATGGTACAGATCTTATTGAAGATGGTGCGCAGGCTCTTTCTGAAGTCGCAGCAAAAACAGGTAAGACTCCGGACAAAGAAGAAGCCAGAAAAGGAACTATCGCATACAGCATTCTCAAAGCCCACAATACTTCGGGCAATATGGAGAATCTTCAGATAAAGTTCGACAAACTTACATCCCACGATATTACATATGTTGGAATCATACAGACTGCAAGGGCATCAGGACTTACAAAGTTCCCGATACCTTATGTTCTTACAAACTGCCATAACTCACTTTGTGCAGTAGGCGGAACTATCAATGAAGACGACCACATGTTCGGTCTTACAGCAGCCAAGAAGTATGGCGGAATGTACGTTCCACCTCATCAGGCTGTTATTCACCAGTTTGCAAGAGAAGTCCTTGCTACAGGCGGCGGTATGATCCTTGGATCTGATTCACATACTCGTTATGGTGCGCTTGGAACCATGGCTATGGGTGAAGGCGGACCAGAGCTTGTTAAGCAGCTCCTGAGCCAGACTTACGATATCAAGATGCCTGGCGTTATAGCTATCTATATGACAGGAGAGCCTGTAAAGGGCGTTGGACCTCAGGATGTAGCTCTTGCTATCATCGGAGAAGTATTCAAGTCAGGCTATGTTAAGAACAAGGTTATGGAGTTTGTAGGACCTGGCGTAGCAGGCCTTTCTGCTGACTTCCGTATCGGCGTTGATGTTATGACAACAGAGACAACATGTCTTTCATCAATCTGGCAGACAGATGAAGAGATCGAGAATTTCTATGATATCCATGGAAGAAAAGAAGATTATAAGAAGCTCACACCTTGTGACGTAGCATATTATGACGGCGTAGTTAAGGTAGATCTTAGTACTATAAGACCTATGATCGCTATGCCATTCCATCCTTCAATGGCTTACGAGATAGATTTTGTTAATGCAAACCTTGAGCAGATGCTTCATGAAACAGAAGAAAGAGCTAAGGTTTCATTTGGAGATAAGATCGAGTACTCTCTTAAGGATAAGATCGTTGATGGTAAGCTCCTTGTAGATCAGGGTATCATCGCAGGCTGTGCAGGCGGCGGATTTGAAAATATCTGTGCTGCAGCTGACATCATGAAGAACCAGTATATTGGTGCTGATAAGTTCACTATGTCAATCTATCCTGCATCAACACCTATCTATATGGAACTACTTAAAAACGGCGTTGCAGCATCTCTTCTTGAGACAGGAACTGTTCTTAAGACAGCTTTCTGCGGACCATGCTTTGGCGCAGGAGATACACCTGCAAACAATGCATTCTCGATCCGTCATTCAACACGTAACTTCCCTAACAGAGAAGGTTCAAAGGTTCAGAACGGACAGATCTCTTCTGTTGCACTTATGGATGCAAGATCAATCGCAGCTACAGCAGCTAATAAGGGCTTCCTTACACCTGCAACAGATTTTGATGGAGAATTCAATAAGTATACATATCACTTTGATGCAAACATCTATAAGAACCGTGTATTTGATTCTCACGGAGTTGCTGATCCGGATGCTCAGATCCAGTTCGGACCTAACATCAAGGACTGGCCTAAGATGGAGGCACTTCCAAAGGATCTTGTACTTAAGGTTGTATCTGAGATTCACGATCCTGTTACAACAACAGATGAGCTTATTCCTTCAGGTGAGACATCATCTTACAGATCAAATCCTCAGGGACTTGCAGAGTTCACCCTTTCAAGAAAAGATCCTGAGTACGTAGGACGTGCAAAAGAGATCCAGAAAGCAGAAACAGCACTTGTAGCATCTGAAGATCCTACTAAGGCAGTTCCTGAACTTGAAAAGGTAATTGAGACTATCAAAAAGACCGGCGCAGATGTTAAAATGGATGTAGAGAGTATCGGATTTGGTTCTACTATCTTTGCAGTAAAACCAGGTGACGGATCAGCCCGTGAACAGGCTGCTTCCTGCCAGAAGGTACTTGGCGGATGGGGTAACATAGCTAATGAATATGCTACAAAACGTTACCGCTCCAATCTCATTAACTGGGGTATGCTTCCATTTATAATTGAAAAAGGCGATCTTCCTTTCAAGAACCTTGACTACATCTTCCTTCCTGATATAAGAAAAGAAGTTGAAGACAAGGCAGACACTATCAAAGCTGTAGCTATAAGCGGCGATGAGACAAGGGAGTTCACACTTACTCTTGGAGATCTCACAGATCACGAAAGACAGATCATCCTTGACGGTTGCCTTATCAATTTTAACAGGCAGTAAAAAAATTCAGGTCAAAAAATCTGATCTTTAGACCCGGATATTAGATCTGAATAATATATACAAATAATATAACTGGGGGATGGCTTGTAGTATGTGGACTCATATGAAGAGAGGATCAGCTGGTGTTGCACTTATTTCCTGTATCGCTTTGGTATCGGGATGCGCAGAATCTGCGCCTTCCATAAATCCTATAACAGAAACGATACAAGAGGATGCGCTTGTAACTCCTGATCCGGCTCTTTCTACAGCAGTCAGCGTGCAGAGCATATCTCCCTGCATTCTGGTGGACCAGAATGGCTATAGAACAGGAGCTTCCAAGCTTGTTCTTTTCAACTGGAAAGAACAGGATAGGGAGCTTTTGCCG
This sequence comes from Butyrivibrio fibrisolvens, assembly GCF_037113525.1. Taxonomy (NCBI): domain Bacteria; kingdom Bacillati; phylum Bacillota; class Clostridia; order Lachnospirales; family Lachnospiraceae; genus Butyrivibrio; species Butyrivibrio fibrisolvens. The sequence goes on from NZ_CP146963.1 coordinate 603,614, forward strand.
TCTATATTTGAAATTAAAAGAGTATCTGACGATGTAACAGTTTTTACAGCATCGATAACGTGGCCAGATGACGGGAATGTTGGAAATGGCTATTTTACAGACTTCCAGACAGATGGTGAGTATTATATCTACGCAGATGGAATGGGAGATTCATGCTCTTTTGCCATAGGGGATAATGTCTATGACACTATCTATGAAAGTTCACTGCGGCAGTACTATCTCAACAGATGCGGAGTAGCGCTGACGCAGGAGTATGCAGGAGATGATGCAAGAGGTATATGTCACTCAGATCTTGCAACTCTTGAATCGAACAGCTCTGTAACACTTGATATAACAGGCGGCTGGCACCTTGATTCTAACGCTGACAGGGATGTTGAGACGGGGTGTCTTATAATCGATAACCTTCTTCTTGCTTATGAAATGAATCCGGATGTATTTAAGACAGATAGCGGAATACCTGAAAGCGGCGATGATGTTCCGGATATGCTTGATGAGGTAAGGTATGAAGCCGAATGGCTTTTGAAGATGCAGGATTCTAAAACGGGCGGTGTCTATGCATCAGCACTTACAAATGCAAAGCCCGGGCAGAATCTTTCCATGGCAGAAGTATTGGTAACTGATATCACGCCGGAAGCTACAGTGAGTTTTGCGGCAACGCTTGCATGGTGCAGTTATGTATATGCGGATATTGATTCGGCTTTTTCCGAGAAATGCCTTAAGGCTTCAAAGAAGGCATATGAAGCAGCAAGTTCTATGGGAGCACTTGGAGCTTACGATGCTTCTTTTCTCGCAGCAGCGCAGCTTTACAGACTGACTGGGGAAAAGACTTATGAGAACGGCCTTACAACGTATTTTAAGACCAGCTCTTTTGAATCAGACTTCATCATGAAGGACTGCATATTCATGGGTGGTATATGTTACCTTAAGACTACACAGCCTGTTAACAGAGATGTGTGTTCCAAGATAATGGGAGCATTGATAAGTGAGGCTGAGACTATAAGCGTGGCATCCAAGAAATCTGACTATATGGTCTCAACGGGGAACTACGATGACGTCGTGACTATACTTCGTAATATGCGCTGCCTGACAGTAACTAATCACATCCTGTACAGCCAGGAATATGTTGAGATAATAGAAAATCATGCACATTTCCTTCTTGGAAGAGGGCCGGAAGGAGCGAATCTTGCGACGGATACTACGGAATATACCTACAAGGATAGTGGGAGCGGAAAGGGAATCTTATACGATCCGATACTGGATGCAGAGTTTTTGATACTTATGAGTGCGATCATGTAGGGGAGTAACTGATTTCGCACATATAAAAGTATGGCAGCGCTGGAGTATTCCTGAGGCGGGCAGTTAATAAATGATTTGATTGTCATGAAAAATATATTGAATTCAAGGCATGATATCTGGAGATTTCTATTCCCAGGGTCCGAAACTCGCTTCGCTCAGACATGCGGACCCTAAGCGGGAATATAAATATCCATCTATCAAGCTCTTGAATTCAATATATTTTTCAAAGACAATCAAATCATTTATTAACTGCCCGCCTCAGGAATACTCAAGGTATTAGTGATATTTTTATATGAGCGAAGTTAGTTGATTAATTATTTGTGGTGCTTGATTCACTTGAGCTTGGAGAGATACATAAAAAGAGGATGCCAGTATTGGTATCCTCTTTTGCTATTTTTATCTAAAGTAGATAGATTATGAGGAATCAGACTTGTTGTGTTGCTTGATTGAAAAATGCACACTATAAAATTGTCATTCGTCTCATAAAAATGACGTTTCGGCAGAAAATGGACACAAACCATTTGAATAATTGTATAATTTTTAAAATTTTTTATGCTGTGTTTTAAAGGGGAATAGTTCTATAAATAATAGAAAAATTTTTTAAAAGAATTGGGGGAAATAATAATGAAAAACAGAATATTCATGGATGTTCAAGAGGTGTTTCAAATTGCAAATAATCTAGATTGTTACAGCAATAGTCAGACTATAATGATAGAAAAGTATCGTGTACAGATTAAGAAATTGATTGACGAGATGGAAGGAGAAGCAAAGTGTAGCTTTGATATAGCTTCTAAACATATCTATCTGGAGACAATAGATGCTATTAGAAGAATGCAAGCTTTTAGTAAGATATATAGATTTACAGGAGAAGAAAGACTCATAATAGATAAGAAAGCGGCAGAGAGCGCGAAGGTAGAGAAAAGAACTCATGAAAAAAGAGAGAGTATTATAGGAACAGAAAAACAAAATAGTGTAGATCATAATGATATAGATTTACCGTTCGAAGGTCCAATTTCATTAGACAAATTTGATAAAACATGGTCTACAGGTAAAGTTTCACTAGAATCGTATTTTAACAGTTTTATTCCAAAAAATATATCTAATGATGAATTGATAAAATGGCTTGATGATATGACGGATGATTTTGTGATTCCTCAAGAAGATATTGATGATCATAAAAAACAAAATCTAAAAGAAATAGATAAAGTATATACAAGCGGACAGTATATCGAAAATCAGTATATGTGGACTAATGTAAAATATGGTGAGATGGGGGTTGGATTGATAAATGGAGATGGCGAAGTAATTGCAGAATACAAAGAAGAGTTTGATATGCAATATAATGGTTGCGGAATAATAGCTATAATTAATGCTTATCATTCCTTGGGCATTGATTTATCGAATGAGGAAGTTGCGGAGTTAATAGCTGAGTTTGAGGAAAATGGGTGCGTTTGGGGCGGTAAATTTGGAACATCACCTATTGCTATAGTTGAATACTATGAGAATAATACTCCATATTTAGTGCAAACGACAACCACAACAAATTCTAAAGAAATTGAAGCATTTTCCAAAGGCAGTGATACGTTTATAGTTGAAGTATATAATAACGCTGATGATATAAATGAGGGTATGCATTATGTAAATATTGAAAAAAGAAAAGACGAAAATGGTAATATAACATATGTTGTTCATAATGCAGGTGAATTTGAGGATAAAAATGGTAATGGGTATATAGAAGATGATGAATATATTGAATATGATTCATTAGATAAGGCTATAAAAGCTGTAGGTAATGATGATAATTCCCAACCAATTATGATTATTGGACTTTCTGATGCACCAATCACTGACGCACCAGAGAAAGAGGAGAAGACATGTTAAAAAAAATACTTTCAATGATGTGCCTTGTGCTAATTCTTACAGGATGTCATAAAGAATATCCAGGTGGATATATTCCATATATTAACGAAATGGGGCCAGGTGAAATAGAATGTAATTCTTTTTATCACTATATACGTGTTAGAGATGGGCTTAATAAGTCTGGTTTACAGCGTTATGACTTGATTACAGAAAAGGATCAGGACATATATGCAGTTTCAGACCCGCACAAGCAGGAAATTTCAAGCTTTTATGGTGATGATAATGTGGTCTATTTTGTAGTGACAACTCATGAAAAAGGGAGTGATGAAAGCAGCTTTTATTGTTACGATTTAAAATCTGATACATGTGAAAACCTATTGACATCAGAAGAATACCTATATGTCTGTATGGATTCATTTGCCAATAAAGTATTACTAATAGCACATACACAAGATTATTATATTGAAAACAGAATCTTGCAAGAGATAGATCCTTCAAATGTTGTTAGAAGTTCAATTGGTTATCACGAATGTATTGTTAGACAAGTGGATGCAAATGGAACATTAATTGAAATCAGTAAAGAATTTAATGGTAGTGAATTCACTTATAAAGTAGCTGATGCAACAGGAGTAATTACGGCATTATCGGATTGTGGCGGAGAAGAAGCGGGACTATCTGATTATTTCACTATAGAAGGCGATAAGGTCATTGGTATTGTACAGATTACAAAAGAAGGGATGTATGGCATTATCCCGTGTAATTACATTAGAGGCGGGGAGTTGAAAAAAGAAGTACTTGTCTCTTTGGATTACAAAACAGGAGAAAGTGAGATTCTATACGATTCTAAAAATAATACTATAAGGATAATCGGATATAGTAATGGTAAAGCTTATCTATATAAAAAAGATAAAGTGATCCGCAGAAATCTATCAGATGGTAGTGAGGAGGAAATCTATTCTTTATCGTATGATGGAAATGGTCAGTTATCATTCAACTGGATTGGAAGTAAGCTGATAATCTTTGATGAAGATAATCAGCAGGTGGTTGCTAATATTCAAACATAAAAAGAAGGACATCGCTTAGGCATATTATCTAAGCGATGTCCTTTTTGTGAAATAGTTTTAAAAGCAAAACTAGTATTTAATTTTCATTAAGATTTTTGGTATATGCTTCCTGCATCATGTTCCTGAAGTACTCATGAACCTGTTTTTGGTCTTCCTTAGAGAGGTCGCTGAAGCGAACTGGAGGAAGGTATTCGAGGACTACATGCGTTGACTTAAGGAATGGAAGGTGGTTCTCAAAGATGTCACGTGTATGTGTGACAATCATTGGAACGATAGGGCAGTTAGTGCGTTGCGCAGGTTTGAAGCTTCCTTTGTGGAATTCCTGGATTGTTGTTTCGTCTTTGCTTCTTGTTCCTTCAGGATATATGCAGATTGAAATGCCGCTTTTGATCTTATCGATAGCACTGAAGATTATCTGTGCGCTCTGCTTAACGTCGCTTCTGTCCATGAAGAGACAGTCGAGGAAGAGCATCCACCAGGAAAGGAAAGGAACCTTTAAGAATTCCTTCTTGGCTATATAACCTGTAGGTCTTGGAACTCTGCAATAGGTAAGTACTACGTCGAAATAGCTTAAGTGGTTACCGATATAAAGAACTGCTTCGTCCTTGGGTACATTTTCTTCGCCTTTAACAGTAAGCTTAACGCCTGCAAGGAAGGCTACAACTCTGAATGCCCAGGATACAATAGCAAGAGAACTTCTTCTTGATAGATCTTTGTTGATAAGACCTATAATAAGTTCGATGATATAAAGCGGAATGGATACTATAAAAAATACTAATAAAAATAATGCGGTAAGAATGAATCTGATCATCTTGAACTCCTATTTGGTTTATTGTTTTCTGTTATGTCTTGTTGATGGAAAACTATATAAACATTTTTAATCTTTTTAATGCGTGCATTGCCTTGTTATGTGATATATTGTTAACAAAACCAAGACGCAGGTTTATTATAGTTTAGATGAGCACAGTAGGTCAAATCGTTAGCTATAGCAAGGAGAACGTGCATGCTTTTAATTAAAAACGGATATGTAATGGACCCTGAATCAGGCTGGGAAGGTAAGGCTGATATCCTAGTTTCTGATGATGGAATTATATCAAAGATTAGTGAAACTATTGATGAAAGCAGTTTAGAAGCTGCATCTGATCATGACGTGATAGATGCAAACGGCCTTATAGTTACAGCAGGTCTCATTGATGGTCACGTCCACTTTAGAGATCCGGGGCAGACGTACAAAGAGGACATAATAACGGGAGCCGCTTCTGCAGCAAAGGGCGGATACACAAGCGTTATCATGATGGGTAACACGATCCCTCATATGGATAATGTCGATACTCTTAAATATGCTCTTGAAAAGGGCAGTACCACAGGAATTCATATTTATGTCTGCGGTAACGTAACTATGGGTATGGAGGGCAAAGATCTTACAGATATGCCTGAGCTTATAAAGGCTGGGGCAGTCCTTTTTACAGATGATGGAAAACCTGTAATCGAAGAAAGCCTTATGAAGACTGCATGCGTAAATGCAGCAAGGCTTAATAAAGTGATAAGTCTTCACGAAGAAAATCCCAAGTATATAAAAGAAAATGGCGTAAATTCCGGCAGCGCGGCAGAGAGTCTTGGACTTACAGGGTCTGATCGCATGGCTGAGATATCTATGGTTGAAAGAGACATAAAGATCGCAGAAGAGACAGGATGCGCGCTTACGATTCAGCATATAAGCACCAAAGAGGCTGTTGATCTTATAAGACAGGCAAGGAAAAGAGGTGCAAATATCCATGCAGAGGCTACTCCTCATCACTTCACTCTTACAGATGAAGCGGTAAAAGAGCATGGTACCCTTGCCAAGATGAATCCGCCTCTTAGAAAAGAAGATGATAGGATGGCGATAATCGAGGGACTTAAAGATGGAACTATCGATATGATAGCAACAGATCATGCGCCTCATAGTAAAGAAGAAAAGGATAAGGATTTTAAGGATGCTCCAAGCGGAATAATAGGGCTTGAGACAGCTTTTTCCCTGGGACTTAGAGAACTTGTGGAGCCGGGATATCTGACGATAAGAGAGCTTCTTGATCGCATGAGCACTGCTACAGCTAAGCTATACGAACTTCCGGGAGGAGCTGTAAAAGAGGGAGCACCGGCGGATCTTATGATATTTGATAAAGATGAAAAATGGGTTGTTCCGGACAAGTTTGCATCAAAAGCTGTAAATTCTCCATTTATTGGAGAGACAATGCCGGGGGTAATCAAGTATACTATAGCAAGTGGTAAGGTTGTATATAAAACAGTCTAAAGGTAGGTATTTATGGCAAAGAAGAAAGTAAGTGCAAAAGTTATATCTCAGAAGATCCTTGCTGATGGGATATATGATCTGAGACTTGAAACAGAGATTACAGAGGATGCAGTTCCCGGTCAGTTCGTTGGAGTTTATACAGATGATAAGTCATCACTCCTTCCTCGCCCTATCAGTATCTGCGGTGTAAGTAAGGAAAAAAATGAACTTAGGCTCGTTTACAGAGTTGTGGGTAAGGGAACAGATCTTTTTTCAAAATTAACAGAGGGTGATCATGTAGATGTACTGGGACCTCTGGGTAATGGCTATCCTATGGAAGAAGCTGCAGGTAAGACTGCGATCCTTATGGGCGGCGGAATCGGCGTTCCTCCACTTTTGGAGCTTGCAAAAAGGCTCACAAGACTTCCGGAAGATAAGCGTCCTAAAGATATCAAGATAGTAATGGGATACAGGAATGATCAGACTTTCCTTGCTGATGAATTCAGAAAATATGCTGAGCTTTATATAGCTACAGATGATGGAAGCCTTGGTACACACGGAACGGTAATAGATGCTCTTAATGAACAGAATATCGAGGGTGATGTTATCTATACCTGCGGACCTATGCCGATGCTTAGAGGAATCAAAAAGTATGCTGCAGAGCATAACATGAAGGCATATCTTTCTCTTGAAGAGAGGATGGCATGCGGCGTTGGAGCCTGCCTTGGATGCGTTGTAAAGACAAGGGATGTAGATGCACATTCACATGTCAATAACGCAAGGATCTGTACAGATGGACCTGTATTTGATGCAGAGGATGTAGATATCTGATATCGGTTAATTCATGTAAAAATAATGATATCAGTATATAGATATAAATATCTAAATACTACCTATGTAAAGTCAAGGTATATATAGGCATATAATCATAAAGACTATTGTTATTAAAAGTCATGCAGAGCATGAAATAGGAGAAAATGTGAATACTAAGATAAATATCGCAGGTGTAGAATTCAAAAATCCGGTAATGGTTGCATCAGGAACCTTTGGATCCGGCCAGGAGTACGGAGAATTTGTAGATCTTAATAAGCTTGGAGCAGTTGTGACTAAGGGCGTTGCAGACAAGCCCTGGCCTGGCAATCCTGTTCCAAGAGTAGCAGAGACAGCAAGCGGAATGCTCAATGCAATAGGCCTTCAGAATCCGGGAATAGATGTTTTTATAGAAAGAGATCTTCCGTTCCTTCAGAAGTATGACACGAGGATTATCGTCAATGTATGCGGACATTCTGAAGAAGAGTATCTGAATGTAGTAGACAGACTTTCTGATGAGAAAGTTGATATGCTTGAGATCAACGTATCCTGTCCTAATGTCAAGGAAGGCGGTATAGCATTTGGAACCAGGCCTGATGCTCTCTACAATATAACAAGTGAGATCAAAAAGCATGCTAAGCAGCCTGTAATCATGAAGCTATCGCCTAATGTAACAGATATAGCTGAGATGGCAAGGGCAGCAGAGAGCGCAGGAGCTGATGCTATATCACTTATAAATACCATCACAGGCATGAAGATAGATATTAACAGGAGGAAATTCGTCCTTGCCAATAAGACAGGCGGACTTTCAGGCCCTGCTATAAAGCCTGTTGCTGTGCGCATGGTATATCAGTGCGCTCAGGCAGTTAAGATCCCGATCATTGGAATGGGCGGAATCGCAACAGGTGAGGATGCAATAGAGTTCATGCTGGCAGGAGCTACGGGTGTTGCTGTTGGTATGATGAACTTCCATGATCCGTATTCTACCCAGAAGGTTGTAGACGGAATTAATAAGTACATGCAGGAACAGAAGGTTGATGATATAAACGAGATCATTGGCGCGGTGCATGAATGATAGCGTTGTAGTTATTTGAGTGTATAGTATTTGTATATAAAGTCACATTATTGTCGGTAAAAACCTATTAAATCACCGACAAAAATGTGACTTTTTATAATTTTGAGGTGTAAGAAAAGCGAGTGCGAATCTGGGAATAATATTACAGAATGAATTCAACAAATCAACAAATGTATAAGTATGAATAATAAAAATCACATTTATGACGGTTAAAAACGATTGTTTTACCGACATAAATGTGATTTAATTATTTTAAGGAGGGATTTACAATGGATAAATTCGTTATTCCAGACCATATTTCAGCAAAAGAAATAAAGCTCTTAAGGGGCGCTCTTGGCATGACTCAGAAAGAGTTTGCAGAGTTTGCTCATGTTTCCAAGAGAACTGTTGAAAGATGGGAATATTCTGATGAAGAGATAACAGGACCTATAACAGTGCTGGCTGAAATTCTTATTAAGAATCTGGACCTTCCCGACAAACTTAGAATCCCTGAGAGAAAATACAAGTTTAGATTGTGGTACATGTATCACGAGTTTGTTTGCACCATTATTGATGTGGACGAAATGGAAAGAAAGATTGCTATACATAACTATATTTCAAATCCTATATATAGAGCTTTTGGTGTAAATACGGAGCCTACATTTGAAGACTACGAGGAGTTTATAAAATCCAGGTGCTTTCCTGAAACAAGGGATAAACTAAAACTCGAACTTAAGAAACTGGATATACCTTTTTATGATCCCATAATGATAATTGAAAAGACAATGGGACGAATGGCTGATGATGATTTTTGGATCAGAATAGAGAGATAACATATGATAGAACTATTTGAAAAAGATATACGAACTGCAGACAGAAAGTCTTCTAAAGGAAATCAGCTCAAATTTGAGAGAGATGGAATTTGGTATAAGGCAGATAATATGGGCTATGAGGGCCTTGCAGAGTGTGTTATATCAGCTCTTTTGAAAAAGTCATCTCTTGGAAATGAAGAGTTTGCAGAGTATGACTATGAGATGATTGAGTATAACAAAGTTCAGTACAAAGGCTGTAAAAGTATTGATTTTACCAACAGGTGGAAGTTGATTACATTAGAAAGGTTATTTACTCAGACCTATGGAACTTCATTAAACAGGATGATTTATTCTACAGCTGATCATACTGAGAGACTCAAACTTCTTGTTGATCAAACGGAAAGAATTACCGGAATCACAGGCTTTGGCGTGTATATGAATAAACTTCTTACAGTCGATGCGCTGTTCTTAAATGAGGACAGGCATACCCATAATATTGCAGTACTGATGAATGATAAGAGACAATTTCGCCTATGTCCAATATTTGATAACGGTGGAGCTCTTTTGTCAGATACAAGTATGGATTACCCGTTGGGAAGAGATGTATTTGAATTGATTGAAAGAGCAAAGCCTAAAACTATATGCGATTCTTTTGAAGAGCAGATGCAAATTTCTGAGAAGCTATATGGAAATGGAATAAAAATTAACTATTCAGGTCATGATATAGAGAGTGTTCTTCAAAAGGCTTCTAATTATAGCGAAGAGGAAAAAGAAAGAGTTTTCGAAATAATATCGCAGACAAGAAGGAAGTACGGCTATCTGTTTAGATAGACTAAAAAGGCGTTTCGTAGCATAACCACGAAACGCCTTTAATAATATTCAATTATGCCTGTTCAGATACCGGCTTCCAGTTTTCGAGGCCGTATTCTTTAGCTTTTTCGTCGAAGCCTTTAAGTACTGCGTCATAGGTCTTCTGGGAGATTTCAGGGAGTTTGCCGCCCCACATCTCTTCAGCCTGTTTGTAGCCTTTCAGGAATGCATCGCGCATACTTTCAAGCTTGTCAGGGTCGCCGCCTGTAAGAGCTGTAGCAAAGTCGAGAATTCTCTTGGAAGTCTCTTCAACGCTCCAATAGCCGCCCTCTGCGATATCAGCCTGAGCTTGTGCCTTGGTAGCAGGATCAACTGTATAATCGCCGCTTGCAAGGAATTTCCAGATACTGTCAGAATCACTGCCGAATACAGACTTGGCATAAGCGCCTGTCTGTTTGTCCATCATCTTCTGGACGATACTTATAAGATTCTGTTTCTGAGCTTCCTGATCAGCCTTTAGCTGCTGAACAAGAGCTGTGTTCTGGGTATAGGTTTTCTTAGAAGCTTTTTGGGTTTTGACATCATCTGATTTCTCGTATACAACACCACTGTTTTCGCTAGCAGATTTAACTTCCTTGGAAGTTTCTTCTTTTTTAGCTGGAGCAGCGGCTGGCTGATAAGAACTTTGAACTACAGACGATACATTGTTAATAGCATCAACACTCATAATTGGACTCCTTTCCACGAACTCATTGCACCTGCCTGTGCGTTACGAGTGCGTTTTTAGATAATACTTCTATCCTCTTTTGCAGCTGTTCCTTCGGCATAGAGCGGACTGCTAAAAAAGGTTATACTCCTACATTCTTGTTATCGGATACAATTGACTAAAACTTAATAGCCAGGGAGAAGGATTTTATAAAAAATATGTAATGATAGGTATTCGAAGCCAGGTATTATAAAAAACTTGGCAGAACAGATGTTTTAGTGCAAAATAAATGCGGTATAATTGATGTTAGATAAAATATTGCTATTAAGACGAGCACACGTTTTACAAATAATCCCAAGTGAAAGTGAGAAAATATGATCACAAGAAAAGCATATGCAAAGATAAATTTAGGTCTTGATGTTACAGGAAGAAGAGATGATGGATATCACATCGTTCGCATGATAATGCAGAATGTTGATATTTACGATACCCTTACATTTGAAAAAAATGACCTTGGCAAAATTAGACTTACAGCTAATAAAGACACAATCCCAACAGATGAGCACAATCTTATCTATAAGGTATGTGCCCTTTTGATGGAGAAATATGATATCAAAGACGGCGTAGATGTACACCTTGAAAAAAGAATCCCCGTTGCAGCAGGCATGGCCGGCGGAAGTACAGACGGGGCAGCAGCTTTCTATGGTATGAAGGAACTTTTTGATCTTCCTATTACCCAGGAAGAGATGTGCGAGATGGCTGTAAAGCTGGGCGCAGATATTCCATATTGCATCATGGGAGGGACCATGCTCTCTGAAGGTATCGGAGAAGTTCTTACAGCTCTTCCTGATATGCCTGATTGCTACATCCTTGTAGGTAAGCCGGATATTAACGTATCAACCGGTTGGGTATATACAGAGCTTGACAGCAAAGAGATAGAATTCCATCCGGACATAGACGGAATGTGCGATGCTATAGGAAGTGGCGATCTTGGCGGCGTATGCCAGCGACTTTCCAATGTACTTGAACCTGTTACTAAGAGCAAATATGACATTATAGGCAAGATCGAAGCACTTATGGAAGATGGCGGCGCAGTCAGATCCATTATGACAGGAAGCGGCCCTACAGTATTTGGAATCTTCGATGATGAAGATAAGCTAAAAAAGGCTTATGACAAGGTTAAAGAAAGCGGCTATTGCCCTGAACTGTTCATGTCAAAGCCGGTAAATCCTAAATACTAATACTTATAAACTCAAACTACCCACTTGCACGGACCTGTAAAGACTTTGTGAATGCCGGTCTGTCCAAGTGGGTAGTTTGGGTTATTGGTCTAAAGCCAGTATACTGACTCATTCATATTTGATCAAATCTGAATGAGTCAGCATTCTAAGAATCTTAGCTTACTGTAAATAATCCATTAAACATTTCGGGCGTTATCTTATTGGCATTTTCATGCTTGGAAGTGTCCTTTACATAACTTAATAAGCTTTTATGAAGGGCGTATGCTTCCTTTACATTAGAAGTTATAAGCCTTGGAATATCGGAGGTGCAGACGAGTATATAAGAGTCTGTGCCTTCTATTTGTATCTCGTATAATAGTCCTAAGCGGTGACTTCTGCTGGCATTGTCTATAGTAGCGACTATAGGTTCTATGCTTGTATCATCAAGAATAGTAGATCTTGACGCTGTCACGATCTCATACCAGTTAGGCTCAGAGTAGGTACGTGTGTTAAATGTTTTAAGGGCAGGGCTTGCATCATCTATGGACAGGCCAAGTGTTCCTACAGCTACGGGTTTATTCATGCTCTCTGAGATACTCTTGAACATAGGATAGCACCAAAAGTCAGTGCAGTATGTACCGGCAATTGAATTGGTATTCTCCTTATCCTTTAGATATAGAAGGACATTGTGACCTTCTTGTACCTTACTGATAGCAGTGGCGGTGCTGGTTGTAACATATGGGTCATCTGCAAAATCTGTGGCAGCAGATGATATGACGTTTTCAGGTATCTTTGGATATGAATAGAGCGTATATGTATTAGTAGCAAGTATATTATTACTATTACTACAACTTGAGCTATCTATAAGATATAGTTTGAGTTCATATCTTTTAGGAGTAGAGCTTTCAGGGAAGTTCAGCGTGACTTCCGGAAGTGTGATCCTTCCCTGTGAATCAATATGCGGAATCTCAACAATACTACTGTCAATAATTGTGCTGTCAATAATAGAACTGTCGATAATAGTGTTGTTAATAATAGTACTATTATTGATAGTATTGTTAACAATAGCACTGTCAGAAGTAGTATTATCAATAGTCTTAGTATTTGTTTCGCTTTCATTAGGACAGGATATGAGTAATACTTTGAGCATCATATCAGGATGTATGTTCTTATCATAATAGGCTATCATCGGCTCAAAGGTGAAGCTTTCACCGGGGGTATGGATATAGCTTCTAAACCTTGCCATCACTACGATATCGTCCCATGACTGTCTGAACTGTTCAGGGGATATAAGGCCTTTATTTTCCATAAGAGAATTAAGGATTCCTATAAGGGCTGTTCCCTGTCCCGCATAGTCCTGAAGATCCAGAAGCTGGGTTCCAGCAAGGTATCTGGATGCGAGTGCGTCCTCCATCTCATGCTTATAACATTGCATAGCAAGTGCTCCGGAATTTTTGAAAAACTTCCCGGCATTTGAAAAAAGCCCCATCCTAATGGCATTATCTTTGAGAGCGGCGATATTGTAGGCTTTGAGAACTCCTGTGTAGTGATCTATCTCATCGTAGTCAGGATAGGTCTCGAACTGACCTGTTTCATGGGAAATGACAGGTATGTGAGGGATCAGTTCCTCCTTTGATGTAAGAGCAACTTCCTTGACAGTAGTACCAAACTGGATGGTGGTTGTAGATGCAGGTTCTGAAATATCAGATTTACCAGTTTCATTGTTTATATTATTTTGTTCCGTGATAAGATCAGGTCTTATATTGGCATCATAAGTATAGTCTGCTCTTGGAGGCATAATCTGGATATGTCCAGAAGGCCCGTCGCACAGGGCATAGGAACCTCGTATGAGCCTGTCTGTGGAGAAGCGTACTCCTACAAAGAAGTCATCTTCCGGCTGGATGTTGGGGGAGAACTGGAATGTATTGGAGCCCTGAGTATACAGAAGGTCTGGATTGATCATCTTAAATCCTGCAAGGAGCTTACCAAGAGCCTTGGGATTACCCCAAAGTTCGTTGCCACATCCAAACATGCAAAAAGAAGGGTGGGACGCAAATAAAGATATCATGCGATATCCTTCCATAGTAAGGTACTGCTGCATTGTAGCATCATATCCCTCTTCATCTTCCATGAGCCAGGAACCCCATATCTCCATCTCACTCTGTATTACGATTCCAAGAAGATCGGCAGCAAGAAAGGCTGCATCAGGCGGTGTACAAGAATGGAATCTATAATGATTGATCCCCCACCTTCTTGATATCATCATGTCATATAGCCATCCACATGCGTTCATAGGAGCAAAACCTGTCATAGGAAAGAGAAGACCGCAGTGTCTTCCTCTTAGGAAAATAGGACGGTTGTTTAACAGAAGATCATTGCCATCTGCTCTCAAATTTCTAAGTCCACATACAGCTTTGGTGCTGTCAAGGACAGATCCGCTTTCATCGCATAGATCTATATCAAAAACATACAGGTAAGGAGTGAATGTATCCCATTCAAATACACCCTTATCTGAAGCAGTAAGGTCAAGCTCATAGGTAAAAGAACATATGTTAATATCTGAGCAATTATCAGAAATACCATCATGGGTATTACCAGAGTAATTATCAGAAGTACTATCATTGTTATTATCTGAATCAGTTTTTATATAGCTGGTATTTGCATATTTGGCATTTATATACTTAGTATCTACATGGCCAAAAAATTTAGAATCAATACAGGAAGACTCTGTAAATTCCTGAGGCTTAATAATATCTTCTGTTATCTCAATATATTCTTTTAATATATCATAATCAGTTCCCTTGGCGGCAATGCTTATATCATCTCTGAACTTCTTAAACTCCGATGGATCAGCATCTTTATTTAGATACTTGTCCAGAAGCTTACATAAAGAAGTGCGGACTTTGATATTAACCTTATCAGAAGGGCAGTTTTTAGCTACACCTATGGTAAGATATGCTGACTTCTTGTCATAGTCAGCTTTTACGCTTGCAGATACGATATGAGCCTTATTGGTGCACTTAATATACACATCTCCAAGGATACCGCTCCAGTTGGTCTGTGTATCTTTGGATGTCAGGTGCCCGCCTGGGCATGGATAGTTCTTGTTATCTATTTCTATCTGTATGAGGGTATCTTCTCTCGTGAGATATGAAGTGATGTTATATACGTGAGGTGCTATAAGAGAGTCGCGCCTTCCGACAGGCTGTCCGTCTATATAGAGCTTGGTGATACGGCTCCTTTCTATACTAAGAATATATGAATCATATCCTTGTGGTATAGTCATCTGCCTGCTTAGCATTACTACGCCGCTGTATTCATGCTCATCTGTAAGATTACCTGTATCACGCCCTTGTGTATGCGGCGCTATTTTTGATGCCTGAATTGTCCCCGGAACAGACAGATTGGATGAAGGAATATCTGTTCCTTCAAAAGAGCAGTTAAAGCTGCCATTTAACGATATTATCATGTTAATGCTCCCCCTGAATGCAATTAGTCTTTGTATGCTGTACCCGCTTCATTTATAATATCATCATGATGTTTAACACGCCATGAGTAAGAAATCCCCCACCTCTATAGGTGGCGGGATGAATTGCGATAAACACGGCATTTCTTGATTTTTGTATCTGATGATATTATAATCTAATCGTAAATCAGTCGTATGTATAATAAAGGTTATAAATGTTATGAAATTAGATAATAATAATCATTCAGTGTTCATGTTGCATTATCACCTTATCATGTGCGTAAAGTTCCGCAACAAGGTGATAGATGACAAAATCTCAAGCCGTCTCAAAGAGATTTTTGAGAAGATTGCCCCTACGTATAACATTACGTTAGAGGAATGGAATCATGATATTGACCATGTACATATCCTGTTCCGAGGACAACCTAACACAGAGATAAGTAAATTTATTAATGCGTATAAATCTGCAAGCAGCAGACTTATCAAGAAAGAGTTTCCTCAGATACGTAAATCTCTTTGGAAAGAGATGTTCTGGTCACAGAGTTTTTGTCTGCTGACCACAGGCGGTGCTACCGTAGATATTATCAAGCAATATATACAATCCCAAGGTAAGAAAGATGACAAACAGAGCCATTAAGTATAGAGCATATCCTACAACTGAACAAAGTGTTATGTTTGCCAAGACCTTCGGCTGTTGCCGCAAGGTCTATAATCTTATGCTTTCCGATAAAATTGAGAGCTACAAGTCTACAGGCAAGTTTGTTACTGTAACACCTGCCAAATACAAAAAGGATTATCTATATCTCAAGGAAGTAGACAGTCTTGCTTTAGCGAATGTACAACTAAACTTACAAAGCGCTTTCAAGAACCGCTTTAGCAAATCCCATAAGAAAAACAACGGATTTCCTAAATTCAAATCTGCAAAACGCAGCCGTAAGTCATATACTACAAACAATCAGCATGGTACTGTTGCCATTACTGATAACAGCATTAGACTTCCTAAAATCGGTCATGTGAAGACAGTTATCCATCGTAAGCCTAATGATAGCTGGATAGTCAAATCAGCTACTGTATCACAGGAATCTGATGGAAAGTTCTATATTTCCGTATTGTTTGAGATTGCAGATAGTAAAAATACCTATGTAGCAGACACGAATAACTGTATTGGTCTAGATTATGCTTCTGACGGCTTGTATGTAGATAATAATGGTAACGTTGGTACAAATCACAAATACTATCGTGAAAGCCATGATAAGCTTGCTAAATCACAACGTAGGCTGTCACGTATGCAAGGCTCTAAAAAGCATGAAATCAAATCCAATAATTACCTAAAGCAACTCCGTAAAGTAAACAAAATACATAGACATATCGCTAATCAGAGATTAGATAATCTGCATAAAATATCTACTGAGATAGCCAATCAGTACGATGTTGTATGCGTAGAATCTCTGAACATGAAATCTATGTCAAATAAAGGTTTTGGTAATGGCAAAGCTACTCTTGATAATGGATACGGTATGTTTCTGTCAATGCTTGAATATAAGTTATCAGAAAGAAACAAATATCTTGTAAAAGTAGATAAGTGGTTTCCATCATCACAGATATGTCATTGTTGTGGAAAGATACATCCTGAGATGAAAAATCTCACAATTCGTACAATGAAATGTGATTGCGGTCTTACAATAAGCCGTGACCAGAACGCTGCTATTAATATCTTACGTGAGGGATTACGTATACTAAACGAATCTTTTGCAGTAGCTTAAAAATTAAATATACAGTAGGGATGGAATAGCCCTAACTTATACGCCTGTGGACATTGTGTAAGACATTGAGTTGCGTATCATCGTAGCCAATGCAGTAGTGGTTGAAGCAGGAAGCTCCGACTTCAAATGCGTAGCATTAAGTCGGAGTAGTTCACGATACTATTACTAATAATCCTTTGTACTTAGCAAGAATGACCATTTATGTTAGTGCGGTCATAATATATGCAATATATTAAAACTTCCCACTTTGGCGATACTGCATCGTCCTAGTGGGAAGTGACATGATTTAAACTCGGGAGGAACTTATGGTAGCAAATGAAAACTGGGAAAATGTAAGGATACTTGGAAGGACCCCTGTAACAGATACAGGGCTTGATCTTATCTGGTCAGGAAGCGGCGTCGAATTTATATTTAGAGGTTTAGAGCTTGGAATCAAGATAACAGGAGGAGATTCTGTCTATCAGCCGTGGATAAGCCTTCTTGTTGACGGAGCATGGATCATGCATATGCCTGTTCAGGAAGGTACCAATAAAGTTATGATGCTCAAAGGACTTGATCCAAGCACAGCTCACAACATAAGAATAGTCAAAGATACACAGGCAATGCCTGATGATAAAGATTCATTTGTTATTTTAAATTCACTTGTATACGAGGGTGAAATAAGTAAGACTCCTGATTACAGGTACAGGATCGAGTTTGTAGGAGACAGTATAACAAGCGGCGAAGGTCTTCTTGGAGCACATGATGCCATGGACTGGATAAGTCCTTATTTTAGCGTAGAGAATCACTACGGCGTGATGACGGCGCAGGCTCTTAATGCTGAGTACAGGCTTATATCCTGTCCTGAACTTTTCATGTCAAAGCCTGTTAATCATGCTTAATATAATAGTATCTAGTTAAATTATGACATTTGGAAATAGTTGAATGTGGCTGCAAGCTTAGAAAATATTTATGGCTTGTAGCTTTTCTTTATAATATTAAATAATCAAAAATAAGGCATTCTATGAAAATGTAAATCATAGAACACCTTACCTTTAAATAAACAAGAAAAGATACCTGTACATTATGCTTTAATGGTTGATGAATTTTGTAACAGTATTAAAATAATTATGCTAATTCTTTGAGTGCATCAGATATCACCAGAGTACGTAAATAAGCAGTTTGCTGTCTTTGCATATCAGTAATCTGCTGAGTCATTTGTTGCTGTACCCATCTATCTTTCTGCTCTACAAATAGGTTTAGAGCTTCTTTCAAAGAGTCTGCTCGTCCTTCTACAAGGCATTTATATATGTATTCAGCTGCTATGTAATATCTATAGTCATCCGGAAGAACAAGTAGTTCTTCACAATAATTGTTTTTTATATATTGTGTTGACTCTTCCTTAATTGCTGAAATCTTTCGGTCATTTTTTGTTTTTCGATATTTTTTAGCAATGGATGGTGGTAATACCGCAAAAGCTAAAGCATATATATTATTAGGTCCTAATATAATTAATCCAATTATGAATCCTGCTATACCCAAAATAACACTGCCCCACGTGGGAATGGTATTATTAGCAATACGATTCTCTTCTTGTGAGTATTCATCTATTTTTTTGTAAATAGGAAGAGATACTTCTAATGCATGAATTAAATTATTAAGCTCACTAGAATCATTATTCATAGTTGAAGATTGTGCATAATTTCTGGACTTTATTATTGTTGATTCGTTATTGCTTGATGATTCTAATTCGCTTCCGCAATTACCACAGTATTTCTGATCATCATCCATTTGATTGCCACATTTTGTACAGTACATTTTTACCTCCTTAAATAACTTCGTACTCCAAAAAAAAAACGATGCAAAAAACGCATCGCTAATGATCTATCAATTGCAACTGGCTACCTAAGATAGGCCCTATAGCTTTGCGTCACTAGATTGCTCTAGTTTTGCCAATATGATTTTGTGCAGGTTGAATATTATCACAATAAAAATAAAAAAACAAGTGGATTTGCGATAATTATAAAAAAGTGATCAACTAGATAATGTGATTGATAGTTCAAAGCCTTTTTGGCGCAAAATATTAAAAGATTGTTTTAGACTGTTAGCAGTTATATTGATTAAATATGAATCTTTGAGATTATCTTAAGACTTTATTCATATTAATCAAAAACGTAAGCCACCTATGCATAGCATGAGATATAATATTTCTATTGTGAGTTTTATGCTTTCACATCGCAACATATTTTTTATAACAAAAGATTTGAATCAGAAAGATTAAAAATAAGGGGGAGCATTATGCTGATAAATGATAATTGGAAGGATATCCGAATTCTAGGAAGAACACCTGTTATCGAAGAAAAACTTGAACTTATCTGGTCAGGAAGCGGCGTCGAATTTATATTTAGAGGAACAGAACTTGGGATCGAGATAACAGGAGGAGATTCTGTCTATCAGCCGTGGATAAGCCTTATTATGGACGGTGCATGGATCATGCATATGCCGGTTCAGGAGGGGACTAATAAAGTCATAATGCTAAAGGGACTGGATCCATCTACAAGCCACAACATCAGAATTATAAAAGAGACGCAGGCAATGCCTGATGATCCTGACTCTTTTGTCATATTAAATTCTCTGTTATATGACGGCGAGGTATTAAAGACACCGGATTATAAGTACAGGATCGAATTTGTCGGAGACAGTATTACAAGCGGCGAAGGCCTTATTGGAGCTCGTGATGCCATGGACTGGATAAGCCCTTATTTTAGCACCGTCAATCATTATGGCGTTAAGACAGCACATGACCTTAATGCGGAGTACAGGCTTATATCACAGAGCGGATGGGGAGTTTCATGCGGCTGGGACAATAATATAACAAGTACACTTCCTCTTGTATATGAAAGTGACAGGTGTCAAAGGGGCTTATCCGATCATGATTTTGATTCATGGAAAGCGGACGTCGTAGTCATCAACTTAGGAACCAATGATGAAGGCGCTTTTAGAAGCCCTGAATATACAGACCCTGAGACGCTTGCAGTTTATAAGAAGACACTTAATGATGATGGAAGCTATAGAGATAGTGATATAGATGTCATCAAAAGAAGCGTTATATCTTTTCTTAAAACTATAAGAAAAGATAATCCGGATGCGCAGCTTGTCTGGGTATACGGGATGATAGGATATGGTCTTGGACAGTATCTTGAAGAAGCAGTAAATGAATATGTAGATGAGACCGGAGATACCAAAGCTTCCTATCTGCCGCTTTCTGATACCGAAGGCGAGGGATTTGGTTCAAGACAGCATCCGGGTATCATAAGTCATTCTAGATCAGCAGAAATAATAACAGCTTACCTCAAGGAAATAATTTAAAAACCGATATAAAGAGATATAGGGTATAAATGGATTTACATAGCTTTGAAGGAGTCATAATGCCTGATATCAGATGTGTTACGGATAGTAATAACCTTGATTACAATTTCTATGCCAAGATGTACAAAAGCAGTGAGGCCGATCCTCTGACCGGTCTTCTTACTATTGCAACTTTTCGCAAATATACCCAAACGATACTTGGAGAAATAAGACAGCATGATTCAAGAGATGTTGTTGTGATCTACATCGATATCAGAGATTTCAAGGGAATCAATGAAGAGTTTGGCTTTGAGCAGGGAGATGAAGTATTAAGAAGCTTTGGTACTATTCTAAAAGAAGTTTTCTATGGCAGGGCCTGTGCCCATTTTCTGGCTGATCACTTTGTTGTGATGTGTTTTGAAGACGAGGCGTTAAAAGGTATCAAGGAAATTGAAAGAGTGCTGCATGAGACCTATAGCTTTAGAATGATCATGTTCGATGCAGGTATATACAGACTTGAAAGTATTAATGAGAGTATCATGAATGCCTGTGACAGAGCCAAGGATGCCATGGATGATATAAAGGGCATATATTCTCAGAATGTCCGTTTCTATGATGATGAGCTTAGCCTTAAGATCCGTAGGAAAAGATATATTATAAATGAACTTGATAAAGCCATAGCAAATGGCAATATTCAGGCCTGGCTTCAACCTATAATGAGAACATTGTCAGGAAGGCTGGCTGGAGTTGAAGCCCTTGCAAGATGGAATGATCCTATATATGGATTTATGAATCCTGCAGAATTCATAGGTATTTTGGAGGAATGCAAGCAGATCTATAAACTTGATATTGCTATTGTAAGAGCTGCCTGCAGGAATTTTAACAGATGGTATTCCCAGTATGGGACTGCGGTGCCTTTTTCAGTTAATCTTAGCAGGATAGATTTCGAGATGTGCGATATCTTCTCTGAGATCAAGAAGGCTGCTTCTGAATATGATGTGGATCCAAAGTATATACGTATAGAGATAACCGAGTCCGTTCTTATGCGTGAACCTGAGTTCATGAAAGAAGTTATAGCCAAATTTCATGAAGCAGGTTATGAAGTGTGGATGGATGATTTTGGAAGCGGATTCTCTTCATTGAATGTTATGAAGGAGTTTGATTTTGATCTTATCAAGATCGATATGACTTTCCTTCGTACATTTGATGATAAGTCCCATATTATCATCCCGGCTATTATCAACATATCTAAAAAGCTCGGCAAGAAGACCCTTGCAGAAGGTGTTGAGACCAATGAGCATGTAGATGCTCTCCGCGAGTGGGGATGCGACATGATGCAGGGATATCTGTATCATAAGCCTGTACCGCCTGATGATGAATATATTCATATATTCGGCCAGAATCCTGAGACTGCAGAAACGGATCATGACAGAAAGTTCTATGGTGAAGTCAGCTATGCTAATGTGCTCGACTCGTCTATTTTTTCTAAGATAGTAAGACCTGATGGAACTAAGATGAGGACTTCACGGGCTGTTGCTATTGTAGAACTTAAAGATGATATGTTCAAGCTTATGTATACCAATGAGGCATTCAGATATACAATGAGCCAGGTTGATATAGACAGTGTAGAACTTGTCCAGAAGTACCTTAACGATAGCAGAAGACAGTACTATCATAAGATGCGCGAGCTCTTCCATTCGCTGTCATCTGATAATGAATATGTAGCACAGGACTTCATATTAAGCGGTGAATTGTTCGTTATAAGAGCCAAGTTCATAGCCAGAGACACAGAAGAAGACAATGACAGAATGATGGGTATCATAACCCTTGAGAATATATCGAGATCTCCGTATCTCAAAGAGCAGAAGATGGTAGACTATGCCCTTCGTGATATCGTTAAGATCTTCGAAAGAATAGACCTGTGGCATATAGATGAGAACTATGCAGAGGTCGTATATAACAGTGCGAATTTCTTCGTGGAAACAGGAAGACCGGCACTTGACTACGGAATGGAGATTTTCATTCAAAAAGAGGTATATCCCAAGGATAGCGCCAGATACAGACAGTTCATGAATTATAAGACTATATTGGACAGGATACATTCAAGCGGGATGGGATTTGTATCAGAGAACTTCAGGTTCCGTGATAAAAACGACCGTGACAAGTTCATATGGAAGACATTCCTTATGGTGGATGCCTCTACTCATGATGAAAGAAGGGTCTATGCCTGCATAAGGCCTAGCGATTCACCTGCACGTATGAATGGCTACCAAAGCTTCCTTGAAAATAAGGGCGATACATTATCATGACCTCATACCTTGCTCTTCCCGATACTAAAACGGACGGCTTTGGATCAAGGCAGCATCCGGGCCCTGTAAGTCACAAAAATGCAGCTAACGTGATAGTGGATTATCTAAAAGAAGTAATATGACGTGAGTATTATAGGATCACATAATAATACCGATATATAGATATATGAATATCCAGTTTGTTTTCAGGCTGGAGGGCGAGGTGCCATGGTGCTACCACAGATTTTATTGGAGGTTATGAGTTTATCTGCGATAAACTCTGCGAATTGGTGTCGCGAGCTCCACCAATTTAACCATTAGTCACTCGTTTCACTCGTGACATGAGGTTTTGTTATGGGCTATTCAGTTACATCGAACGTCTATCTCCGTAATCTTTACGGGAATAATAAAGATTATATTAGCGGAAGTACAAGATCGCAGGCTTCTAAGAAAACAGTTATAAGCGCTGATTCCCAGGCGCTGGCTAAGGGCGCTAAGATCATGACTGGTCTTGACTACGGAACTAAAGCCAAGGATGATGACATTGAGAATTCACTGCTTGGAAATAATCTCAAGGCTTTTATCGATTCGTATAACAATACACTGAATTCGGCATCAGGTTCTGAACTTAGGGATATCAAAAAACTTGCAGATAAATTAAAGGATTTTAGCAAGGAATATGAATCTGAGCTTGAAAAACTTGGAATAACTTTTGATGAGAAGGGATATATGTCACTGGCATCGGCAGCTGTAGAAAATCTTGATAATAAAAAGTTTGAAAAAATATTTGGTCAGGATTCCGATTTTACAAAGACGGTAAGAACACTTGCTAAAAAACTTTACAGACATATAGATGCATCCGTCTGATGTAAAGAGGAACATACCTTTTATTATTTACAATAATTTGGTAAGATGTATTACAACCTAATAGATAAATATCGTATACCCCATTGCCACCGGTAATGGGGCCTTAGTTGTGGGAGAAAATAGGATGAATAATAAGCCCGGCATTGATGACAAAGTCAGCATAATAGTACCTGTTCATAACGCAAGGGACTATATAGCAAATACAATTAAGATGGTAGAAGCACAGACCTACACTAACTGGGAGCTGGTGCTTGTTGACGATGCATCAACAGATGACAGTGTTGAAATAATAACAAGCGCTATCGAAGAAAGCTCTTTTTCTCAGGAACACTTTGTTCTGATCCTTAAAAATAAGAATGAGAAAGCTGCAGCTGCCAGAAACACAGGCCTTGACAGGGCATCAGGAAGATACATAGCTTTCCTTGACGCTGACGATGTGTGGCTTCCAGAAAAGCTTCAAAAAGAGCTTGAATTTATGAAAAAAGAAAGAGCCTCTTTTGTCTTCATGTCATATGAATTTGGTGATGAAGATGCAAAGCTTACAGGCAAGATAGTAAGAGTTCCTGACAGTCTTGATTTTAAACATGCACTTTCAAGAACTGTTATCTTTACTTCAACAACACTTTTTGACACCAAACATCTTGATAAAAAACTCATATACATGCCACTGATAGAAAGCGAAGATACAGCAACCTGGTGGAGTATATTAAAAACGGGTGTTATCGCAAGAGGACTTGATGAACCTCTCGTTATATATAGAAGACCGGCTCATTCGCTGTCATCTAATAAGCTTGTTGCGATTAAGCGTATATGGAGATTGTATAGAGAGATAGCGAAGCTTAATGTCTTTTCTTCACTTGTAAATCTTGTGGGATGGGCTTATCGTGCAACTGTAAGGCGCATTTAAAGAATTCAAGAAATCTTTGAAAAGTAAGTATACAGTAAATATAAAAAGGTTGGTAGAAAGTAATATTAAAAGTATTTGATATAAGAGGCTGACATAAGCTAAACAATACTAAAAGGCGGAATATTGATGCTGGAGTTTATTAAAAGATTATTTTTTAAAAATGAATTGAAAGAGAGTAACGAAGAAGTGGTTATTATTGCAGGTTTAGGTAATCCGGAGAAAAAGTATATAGGAACAAGGCACAATGTTGGCTTTGCTACGATCGATGCTTTGTGTGACAAGTATGGCATAGAGCTTACAGAGACTAAGTTCAATGCTGCATATGGTAAGGGAATGATTGAAGGCCATAAGGTTCTTCTTATGAAGCCTCTTACATACATGAATAAGAGCGGCGAAGCAATTGGACCTATGTGCCATTTTTATAAGATAAGCCCTGAGAACGACCTTATTGTGATATCAGATGATATTGATCAGGATGTAGGAAATATCAGGGTTCGCCCTAAGGGAAGCGCAGGTGGCCATAACGGACTTAAGTCCATAATTGCTCATTGCCAAACCGACGGTTTCTCCAGAATAAGAGTTGGCGTTGGCCGTAAGCCTCAGGGAATGGATCTGGCTGACCATGTACTTAGTCACTTCTCCAAGGAGGAAGAAGCCGGTCTTAAGAGTGCTATTGAAAATGCCATGGCTGCTATACCTGTGATCCTCAATGAGGGTACAGATGCGGCAATGAACCGCTTTAATCGTAAGGTCGTTTAAGATAGAAAATTTAATAAAAGAATTGTAATTTAAAACATAGCTGCTATGTAGAAGCAAGCTATTAAGTTGTAATTGTAAGATGATTGAAAGCGTTAGCTATACACATCTGAAATGGAAGTGGCTAATTTTGACCCGGAAAGAAAGAGGAAAGGAATAATATGCGTGCAATAGAGGCGCCTTTGCAGGAACTTCCTGCATATACACAGCTAGATAAATACATTGACAACCCGTTCGCCTGCGCGGAAGTTATCGGATGTCTTGATTCACAGAAGCTCCATCTGATCAACGGGCTTGGAAGCCAGGTGCGTTATCGCATAATCGTGACTGATTCTGATCTTAGGGCCAAAGAGATATTTGAAGACTATAAGTTCTATGATCGCAATGTAACGGTCTATCCGGCTAAGGATCTTATTTTCTATCAGGCAGATATCCATTCTAATGATCTTACTCGTGAGCGTATTAAGACTATGCGTCGCCTTATTGAAGGCCGCCCGGTTACTGTGGTCACGACTTTTGCTGCCCTTATGAGTCCGCAGATCCCTGCTGAAGTTATCAAAAGCAATATCCTTGCTCTTGATAAAAGAAAACCTGTAGACGAGCAGGACATTGCAAGAAAGCTTGTAAATATGGGCTATGAAAAGGTCTATCAGGTAGAAGGTCCCGGACAGTTCTCAGTAAGAGGCGATATCATTGATGTCTTTGACCTTACAGAAGAGAACCCGTACAGAATAGAGCTTTTTGGTGATGATATTGAATCCATGAGATCTTTTGACATAATGTCTCAAAGATCACTTGAAAAGCTTGAGTCTATCGAAATATATCCTGCTTCTGAACTGATACTTACAAGGCAGAGACTTGAAGACGGCTTTGAAAAAATAACAGATGAATTCGAAAAAAGATACGAGCAGCTACGTAAGGAGTTTAAGACAGAAGAATCTGCAAGGCTCAAGCAGATCATAGAAGAAAAGAAAGAAGAAGCGCTTGAGTATGACAATATGTCTGGTCTTGAGAGCTTCCTTAGATATTTTGTTGATAATCCATCTACATTTCTTGAGCTTTTCAATAGCGGAAGTACCATGATCTTCATAGATGAGCCTTCACATGTACAGTCTCAGGCTAAGGCCGTCTTTGAAGAATTCAGGGAGAGTATGATCAATAGAGCTGAGCAGGGATACATCCTTCCTGGTCAGATGGATCTTCTTTTTACAGAAGAAGAGATCATTGCAAGGATGGGGAATACCAGAAGGGTTCTGCTTGAGACTATCCCGCTTCCTTCGTCTCTTAATCACTATGAGCCTGGTGAAAGCTTTGAGATTCATGCTCAGACTATAGCGCCTTACAATAACAGCTTTGATCTTCTTGTTAAGGACTTAAAGAGCTATCACAAAAGGGGATACAGAGTCCTCATTTTGTCAGGTTCAAGAACAAGGGCTAAGAGAATCGTTGAAGATTTAAGAGATAATGATGTAATAGCATCCTATAGTGAAGATCCCGGACGCGTACTTCAGGCGGGCGAAATAATGACTTATTATGGCCGCATTCTGAAAGGATTTGAGTATCCTGATATTAAATTTGCGGTTATATCTGAAAGTGATATTTTTACAGAGCACAAGAAGAAAAAGCGTAAGAAGAAAAAGCATTCCGGTGAGGCTATCTCCTCCATGGCAGATCTTCATCCGGGAGATTATGTAGTTCATGAAAGTCACGGCCTTGGTATCTATAGAGGTATCGAGAAGATCGAGACGGATCATGTAATAAAGGACTACATCAAGGTTGAGTACGCTGGCGGAGGTAATCTGTACGTTCTGGCAACGGGTCTTGATGTACTTCAAAAGTATGCATCAACATCTGAAGATACGAATCATAAGCCTAAGCTTAATAAACTTGGAAGCGCTGAATGGAAAAAGACTAAGGCTAAAGTCAGAAGTGCGGTTGATGAAGTGGCTCAGGACCTTGTAGAACTGTATGCCAAGAGACAGCAGACCAAAGGATTCCAATATGGCCCTGATACTGTATGGCAGCAGGAATTCGAAGATGCTTTTCCTTATGAGGAGACAGAAGATCAGGAAGCAGCTATCGATGCAGTTAAGGCTGATATGAGATCACCTCGTATCATGGAAAGACTTATCTGCGGCGACGTTGGATTTGGCAAAACAGAGATTGCCATAAGAGCAGCATTTAAGGCAGTTCAGGATAGTAAGCAGGTAGCAGTACTTGTGCCTACAACAATCCTTGCCCAGCAGCACTATAATACCTTCTGCGAAAGAATGAAGGATTTCCCAGTTCGCGTAGACATGATGTCCCGCTTCAGGACCGCAAGAGAGCAGAAAAAGACTGTTGAAGATCTTAGAAAAGGCCTTGTTGACATTGTTATAGGAACACACAGACTTCTTTCCAAAGATATACAATATAAGGATCTTGGACTTCTTATCGTCGATGAGGAACAAAGATTTGGTGTAACTCATAAGGAAAAGATCAAGAAGATCAAGGAAAGCGTTGACGTACTGACACTTTCAGCTACTCCTATTCCTAGAACTCTTCATATGAGCCTTGTTGGAATAAGGGATATGAGCATTCTTGAAGAAGCGCCTAATGAACGTCAGCCTATTCAGACCTTCGTGTGCGAATATAACGAAGAGATGGTGAGAGAAGCTGTAGTTAGAGAGCTTTCAAGAAATGGTCAGGTTTACTATGTATATAACAGGGTCAATGATATAGCTGATGTTGCAGCAAGGATTCAGAAGCTTGTTCCTGAAGCCAATGTCGCTTTTGCTCATGGACAGATGGCGGAGCAGGAGCTTGAGAAGATCATGTATGACTTCATAGACGGCGATATCGATGTACTTGTATCAACTACTATCATTGAGACAGGACTTGATATTCCTAATGTTAACACCATGATCATAAGCGATGCTGATAAGATGGGTTTATCACAGCTGTATCAGTTAAGAGGTCGTGTAGGAAGATCCAACAGAAGCGCCTATGCCTTCCTTATGTACAAAAAGAATAAGCTCCTTAAAGAGGTTGCGGAAAAGAGACTCTCTGCAATCAGAGAATTCACTGACCTTGGCTCCGGCTTTAAGATTGCCATGCGAGATCTTGAAATAAGAGGCGCTGGCTCCCTTCTTGGAAGAAAGCAGTCAGGCCACATGATGGCAGTAGGCTATGACATGTACTGCAAGATGCTCAATGAAGCAGTCCGTAAGAAAAAGGGCCTTGAGTCTGCATATCCTGAAGATTTCGATACATCCATAGATCTTGACGTAGATGCTTATATACCTGTCAAATACATCCTTAATGAGGAACAAAAGCTTGAGATATATAAGAGGATCGCAAGTATCGAAAACCTTGGCGAAGCTGATGATATGAGAGATGAGCTTCGTGACAGATTTGGAGAAGTTCCGGACAGTGTAGATAACCTTCTTAGAGTTGCTCTTATGAGAGTTAAGGCTCACAGCCTTTATATGCGCGAAGTTAAAGGCGGAAATGGTGAGATAACATTTGAAATTTTAAGAGAAGCTAAGATAAAGAGCGAGAATATACCGCTTTTATTAAAACACTATAAAGGTAAGCTTTCCTTCAAATCAAAAGGTAAGGTCATGTTCATCTATACCTATAAAAAAGATGAAAACCAGAAAAAAGCAGAACAAAATCTGTTATGTGATACAGAAAAGCTCCTGATGGATATGGAGCAGGCGCTGCTGAATATTTAACTTTCATTTAGATTAGCGTACAGTCTTATTATTTTTATATAGTTGATAAAGAAAATCCACTCTGGCAGAAATGTCAGAGTGGATAATTTTTTCTATATATAATTTTTTATGAGCATCAAAATGAGATGTTCTACTTTAAGCCATTGCAACAGAGCGAAGCTTTAAAGCCTGTTGCTGAATAAAAGAAAGCGGTATATCCCTTGTTCCGAGATTATCAAGATCGTTTCCTAATTGTTCAAGTCTTCTTCTCGATTCGGCCAGGTCAAATGACTCTATTGAAAGTCCTGCCATTGCAAACATAAGAGTCATTACAAAGACATTTCTGATCTTTTTGTCCCTGATAAAAACAATATCAAAAGGTACCGGACCCTGATCATTGCTGATAGCATAAGGATATTCGCCTTCAATTTCCTCTACATCGATTTCTGACTCAAGAATCATGTAAGGATCATATCCTGTAAAAAGAATTGCTGAATAAGTCTGAGCATCCTGCTCGCCTAGAAAAGCAATCAAATCCGTTTGACCATCGAGAGATATTTTGTAAAGAGTTATTGTATTGCCCATTATCAAAACCTCCAAACCAGCCAAGATCAAAAACACATTAGCTGCTAAACATATATTTCATTATATAAATCGGCATTTTGAAGAGAAAAGTTTATTGTTTTTTGAGATGATGTAAGCAATAATTAAATAGCAATTACTGCTTTTGAATAATAAAATGATAGAGCAGAGTCGATCATGTGGGAGGATATCAAGCAAAATGAGTTATTCTGAACTTCAAAATGGTAGTGACATCCGTGGCATCGCTATGGAAAATGAGACTGGTGCATCTGTAAATCTTACAAAGAAGGCATCTGAAGATCTTGCCGGAGCATTTGCTCTGTGGCTTTCAGCAAGAAATGATAATAAGAAAGTAAAAATTGCACTTGGAAGAGATTCAAGACTTACAGGAAAGGATCTCTTAGAGGCAGCAGCAAGAGGAATCGTTGCACAGGGACATGAAGTGTGCGATTTTGGAATTGCTTCTACACCTGCAATGTTTATGTCAACTGTTCTTGAAAGCGGAGATGATAAAGCTACTTATGATGGAAGCATTATGATAACTGCAAGCCATCTTCCATACTATAGAAACGGACTTAAGTTTTTTACCAAAGAAGGCGGTCTTGAAAAGGGAGATATTAAAGAGCTTACAGAACTTGCTGATAAGCTTTCTTCTTCTGAAACTCCTGTTTTAGATACGGAGATTAAGACCTGCAATTTCATGGATACATATGCATCCTACCTTCAGGAGAAAATCCGTGAAGGTGCCGGCAAAGGTGATAG
Source organism: Butyrivibrio fibrisolvens (assembly GCF_037113525.1). NCBI lineage: Bacteria > Bacillati > Bacillota > Clostridia > Lachnospirales > Lachnospiraceae > Butyrivibrio > Butyrivibrio fibrisolvens. The sequence continues at coordinate 633,931 of NZ_CP146963.1, forward strand.
ACCACTTGAAGGTTTAAAGATCATCGTTGATGCAGGTAACGGAGCAGGCGGATTCTATGTAACCAAAGTTCTTGAACCGCTTGGTGCTGACACAACAGGCAGTCAGTTCCTTGAGCCTGATGGAAGCTTCCCTAACCACATTCCAAATCCTGAGAATAAAGAAGCTGCAGAATCTATTAAGAATGCAACTCTTACTTCAAAGGCTGATCTTGGAATCATATTCGATACAGATGTTGACAGAGCAGGAGCTGTTCTTCCTTCCGGAAAGACGCTTACAAGAAATGATCTTATCGCGATCCTTTCCATGATAGCTCTTGAGCAGCATCCTGGTACAACGATCGTTACTGACTCTGTTACATCAGACGGTCTTCACGACTTCATCCTTGCTCATGGTGGCAGGCATAAGAGATTTAAACGTGGATACCGCAATGTTATAGATGAGTCTATTAGACTTAACAATGAAGGAACCGATTCTCAGCTTGCAATCGAGACAAGTGGTCACGGTGCATTCAAAGAGAACTACTTCCTTGATGATGGCGCATACCTTATGGTTAAGCTCCTTATCGAAATGGGTAAGGGCAAAAAGCTTGAAGAGATGATCTCAGATCTTGGCGAGCCTTGCGAAAGCGACGAGATCAGATTCCCTGTTCTTCAGGATAAGATAGAGGGTGGAGATCTTCAGGCTAATGGAGACCGTATCCTTAAGATGCTCGAAGAAGCAGCTGGCAGTGTAGAAGGCTGGTCACTTCCCGAGGAGAACTATGAGGGCGTCAGAGTTAATGCTGACAAAGAGCATGGCGATGGATGGCTTCTTCTTAGAAAGTCACTTCATGAGCCGATCATGCCACTCAATATTGAAAGCAATACAAAGGGCGGCAATATGTTAATGGCAACTAAGCTGAAAGAAATTCTGGCAGGAGAAGATACTCTTGATCAGTCACCTCTTGATGCTTTTATTAACAAATGAAAACACAGTTTTATTAAAAGTGGAGGAAAAAATGCTTTACATTGGAGTCGATTTAGGTACATCCGCAGTAAAACTTCTGCTGATGGACGAAAAGGGAGAAATCAAAAACATAGTTTCAAAAGAATATGAACTTCTTTTCCCACATCCGGGCTGGTCTGAGCAGAGACCACAGGACTGGGTAAGTGCTGTAAAAGAAGGCATCAAGGAACTTGTAAAAGACGCTGATAAGAGCCAGGTTGCAGGTATCGGTGCAGGCGGACAGATGCACGGTCTTGTTGTTCTTGATAAGGATGACAATGTACTTAGACCTGCAATTCTTTGGAACGATGGAAGAACTCAGGGCGAGACAGATTATCTCAACAATGAAATTGGTAAAGATAAGCTCACTGAGTATACAGGAAATATTGCATTTGCAGGATTCACAGCACCTAAGATCCTTTGGATGAAGAATAATGAGCCTGAGCTCTTTGATAAGATCGCTAAGATCATGCTTCCTAAGGACTATATCAATTATGTACTTACAGGCGTTCACTGCACAGATTATTCTGATGCGTCAGGTATGCTTCTTCTTGATGTTAAGAACAAGAAGTGGAGCAAGGAAATGCTTGATATCTGCAGCATTATAGAAGAGCAGATGCCAAAGCTTTTCGAAAGCTATGAAGTAGTTGGTACTCTGAAAAAAGATGTTGCTGATGAGCTCGGACTTTCTGAGAATGTTAAGGTATGCGCAGGCGCAGGCGATAACGCAGCAGCTGCTATCGGTACAGCTACTGTTGGAGCAGGTGCTTGTAACATCTCTCTTGGTACATCAGGTACAATCTTCATCTCATCTGACAAGTTCAGCGTAGATGATGGAAACTCACTTCACGCATTCGACCATGCAGATGGCAAGTTCCATCTTATGGGATGTATGCTTTCTGCTGCATCATGCAACAAGTGGTGGATGGAAGAAATCCTTAAGACAGAGGACTTCGCTGGCGAGCAGGCTCCTATCTCTGATGATAAGCTTGGCCACAACCACGTATATTACCTTCCTTACCTTATGGGTGAGCGTGCTCCTCACAATGATCCATATGCAAGAAGCTGCTTCCTTGGTATGACAATGGATTCTAGCCGAGCTGATATGACACAGGCAGTTCTTGAAGGCGTTGCATTTGGTATGAGAGATTCTCTTGAAGCTGCTAAGGCTATGGGCATCAAGGTAGAGAAGAGCATGATCTGCGGCGGCGGAGCTAAGAGCCCTCTTTGGAGAAAGATCTTTGCTAACGTTATGAACATTGAACTCACAATTCCTGAAACAGAGCAGGGCCCTGGATACGGCGGAGCTATCCTTGCAGCTGTTGGATGCGGTGAGTACGCAAGCGTAGATGAAGCTGTTAAGAAGCTTATCAAAGTTACAGGTTCTACAAAGCCTGAACCTGAACTTGCAGCTCTTTACGAAGAGAGATATCAGACATACAGAAAGCTTTATCCGGCACTTAAGGGCCTTTTCACAGAGATGAAAGGGTGAGTTTGAAATACCTCAGTATTTCAAACTCTGGACATGATCTAAAGATCATGTCCCAAAATGTATGTCTAAATATGAGCATAGAAATATATTTTTGGTAACACCCAGATATTGGGGGTAGATGGAGGTATTGTATGAAGATTTACAGCGTAACAGACAAAGAATTTGCAAAATACGGCAGAATCGTAAACGGAGTAGAGGTAGATCAGATCCTCAAAACTCTTACAGAGAAGACTCCATGTCCTGAGAATGCTCCTGACTATGTAGCAGAAGAGCCTGAACTTCAGTCACTTCCACAGGCTAAGGTTCTTGCTGACACACTTTTTGGCGGTATGCCCACGCAGTTTGGATGGTGCAACGGTCACAATACAAAGCTTAACTGCTTCGAGTATCACAGAAGCAGCGAGTTCAACCTTGGAACAGAGGATTTCATCCTTCTTCTTGCTCTTGAGTCTGATATCGATGAGAACTTCCACATCGATTCATCTAAGACTATGGCATTCAAGGTTCCTGCAGGAGTACTTGTAGAAGTATATGCAACATCACTTCACTACGCTCCTTGCCAGGCACACAAGGATAAGGGCTTCAAGGTTCTTGTAGCTCTTCCTCAGATGACTAACGTTGGCAATGCTAAGCCAAACGGCGACTGCCCTGAGGACAGACTCCTCTTTGCTCGTAACAAATGGCTTATCGCTCATCCTGAAGCAGGCGAAGTTAAGAGCGGAGCATTTGCAGGTATCGATGGCGAGAACATTGATATCAAAGACCTTATTGATTGATTAAAAAATAAAAATTGCGCAAATACCTATATATGAGATCAATAAGAAAAGACCTTCAGCGGTAAGCTGAAGGTCTTTTTAGTGTGCCCGGTGGCACATGTTTAATCTTATCAGTGAAGTTTGAACTTAGCTACAACACCAGCCAGGTTCTTGGCAATTACAGACTGCTTACTGGACATATCTGAAACATTTCCAACAACATCTGAAACGGTATTAACTGTATCAGTTATCTCAGATGATCTTGTAGCTGTATCCTGAGTAGATTCTGTGATGTTCTGGATAGCAGAGCTTACTTCGCCCATAGCACCATGGATGGTTCCGACCATTTCAGCAATGGAGGTGGATGTCTGACCGAAGGATTCAGCATCCTGGCCATATTGCTGAGCTACATTTACAAATTTATCATAGTCTGGTGTTACAGTATCCTTGAGGAAAGTCAGAAGCTCATTTGTAGCGCCCAACAGGTTGGAGAATGCATCCTGAACACCGTTAACTGTTTCCTGAATCTGACCAACAGCAGCTCCTGTATCGCCAGCTAGCTTGTTGATCTCTGTTGCAACAACTGCAAATCCCTTACCATGTTCTCCTGCACGGGCAGCTTCGATAGAAGCGTTAAGTGAAAGGAGATTGATCTGATCTGCAATTTCTGCGATGGAATCTGCAAGGGATCCGATCTGCTGAACTACATCTGCCTGAGAGTTTGCGGATTCTATATCTGATTCACGTTCCTGAGCAATCTGGATCGCGTTGTCATATGCTACCTTTGAACTATCTTCAATATCCTTAGCTCTCTTCTTAATATCTTCAGCAAGAGCCTTGGACTCATCAGCCTGACTGGAAAGGAGCTGAACAGATGCGTTAACTTCTTCTACAGAAGCATTAACCTGTTCAGTAGCTGCTGATGCGCTCATCATTGCATCATTAACACCGGTCATGTTGGACTGAATTGTCTGGAATTCGTTAGTGAGCTGTGATGCCATGCTTTCAAGGGTTGAGCTTGCTTCATCAATTTTTTCAGATTCGTTTGATACCTGAGTGATGACACCTTTATTATTTTCATACATCAAGTTGAGGGAATCTGACATCTGGCCGAGTTCGTCTCCGCTCTTAATACGCATCTTATCAATTGTGAAGTCACCATTTGCCAGCTTACCTGCAAATGTTTTAACGTTTCCAACACTCTTGGCAATTGAGTTAACCAGAAGAAGGATAACAAGCGCACATACTACTACTGATACTGCACAGATAGTCATGAGAAGGTTACGTATTTCTATCTTGGTTGCATCAAGCTCTGTCTGTGCAAGCGTGAGGATAAGTTTCCACTCTACTTCCGGTATAGTATCGTAGAAGTATATATATTGACCCTTATCTGTCTCAAATCCACCAACACCCCTATCGCCTGAAAATACCGGGCCGGCAACAACTGCCATTGTAGGATCATCAGCTATATTAAGAGAAGAAGATGCTTTTGATGTGTCGATATCATACAGATATGTTCCTGTTGAGCTAAGGAGGATAGGATCAGATGTTTCCCCAAGGGACATAGTAGATACCATATCCTGAATGGAACTGAGGATAGTGTCTACTGTAATACAACCAATACATTCACCCGCATTATTAAATATAGGAGCTGAACATGTTGCCATAATAGTTCCGCTGGTTTCATCATAGTATGGATCTGTTATGGTAGCATCTAAGGATGTCATGCTGACAGCATTGGTATAATATTCCTGAGAAAAATAATCATAGTCTGCATTAGAATATTCATCGGTATATACTATCGTGCTTCCATCCCTGTACCAATAAGGTCCCGCATATTCCTGATTTTGGTATACGCCTCTAGCAAACCAGATTCCTGCACCTGAGATAACATCATTACCTGCAATAACGTCGGAAAAGATTTTTTCATAACTATCAAGATCTGTATATGAATAGCTAGTTCCAACGTTATTGGAAAGAACTTCTGCCGTGCAGCGAAGGGTTTCCAAGGTGACATTAACGGAATTTGAATTAGCTTCCAGTGTCTGAAATGCCTTATCGGTTGTTAGTGACTGAAATGCTTCAGAGAATTTCGTTACGCTTATATATGTTATTAGTATGAGAGCAATGGAAACGATTGGAAGAATACCGAGAAGCATTTTCATTCTAAGACTCATTTTTTTCAGCATACATACTCCTTTTTGCTCATCCCTGTGAGCGTGATAATGATTTTGAAAAAAAACTCAGCCATATATTGTATCGGATAATTCATTAAAATAATTAAGTATTTCCTTAGATATTAAGAAATGTTTGTAAAAGCCGATAAAGATTGTGTATGGATTCTTTAGCTCTACATTTTTCTTTGTTTTTCAAGCGTTTAGTATATAACGTTGGAGGTTTACTATGAATTTCAAAAGTATTGTTACAGCTGATAAGGGTAAGCTTAAGAATCAGTCTGTATCCAAAAAAGTATCGGGAATTTTTAGAAGTGCAGGTGTGAGATTTGCTTTGGTAATTACATTTATGGTAGTTACAGCGATCTCTTCTCTTTGGGGAGTTTACTCGATTTATTCAAGAGACCTCAAAGCAGATAATATTCAGGGTGAGATTCGAATTGATATACAGGCACTTTCCAAGCACTTTCTATGGGCCTTGTCGGCGACCACAGAGGAAGTAAGAGCTTCTGAGCTTGAGAAGATATCAGAAGCATTCGATGATTTTAATGGATATAAAGAAAGCTTATCCAATGTATATGATAACGATGCAATGATAAGCCAGTTTTATGAGCATCTTGCTGTTGTAGAGTCCAATGGTAAAACTCTGGAGAATATGTTCTCTGACGGTTCTTCTACTAACGAAGATATCTTTGAATATTTTGATGGAACCCTTTATCCATCTATCAACGATGTTGCTTCGGATCTTAAGGTTGTTGCACAAGAAATTGCAGAACATGGTCAGGCTGTTTTTACACGAACTCTGGTAATAACAGGTGTAGCAGCAGCGATGTCTCTTCTTATAATTCTTACAACAGTAATCTATATTGTTAATTCAGGGCATAATCTTGCAAATAGTATTGTTGAACCTGTTACTGAAGTCAGAAATGCTGCTAGTGATATGTCTAATGGTAAACTTGATATTAAGATCGATTACAGAGCGGAAGATGAACTTGGCATACTTGCTCATGATCTGAGAAAATCGACAAGATATACTGCTTCAATAGTTAAGGATATCAGTGAATCGCTTGATAGGATGGCATCGGGAGACTTCACAAAAGGTACAGAACATCCTGAGCTTTATATTGGTGATTATAAAGCGATCATGGATGCACTTGATGATATTTCTGACAGATTGTCAACAACTCTTTCACAAGTAAGAGAATCATCATCACAGGTATCTTCAGGTGCTCAGAATATGTCTGAAGGAGCGAGTGCTCTTGCTGAAGGTGCTACAGACCAGGCAGCTGCGATCCAGCAGCTTACAGCTTCAGTCTCGACTGTTACTGAACAGACCAGAAATGTTGCAGATGCCGCCAAGCAGTCCAATGAGATGGCTCAGAAGGTTAAGGAGGATGTTGATACATCAGCACGTAAGATGCATCTTGTTACAGATGCTATGACCAGGATAACAGAAGCTTCTAAAGAAATTGAGCTTGTTACCAATTCTATAGAAGCTATTGCTAAGCAGACACAGCTCCTTGCACTTAATGCTTCGATCGAAGCAGCACGTGCGGGTGATGCAGGTAAGGGATTTGCAGTCGTTGCCGGCGAGATAAGCCAGCTTGCCAACCAGTCATCTGAAGCTGCCAAGAATACACATCAGCTTATAAGTGATACCATGGATGAGATTTCTAATGGTAATGAAGTTGTTGATGAAACAAAGGCCGCACTTGAAATGGTTGTAGAATCTGTAAATCAGGTTTCTGAGATGATGACAACATCTGGAAATATGGCAAAGGATCAGGTTGTTAGCATGGAACAGATCACAGATGGTATCGAACAGATATCTAATGTTGTAACTAGTAATTCCGCTACAGCTGAGGAATCAAGCGCAGTATCTCAGCAGCTGTCAGAGGAGTCCAATATGCTTAATGACCTTATCGATAAGTTCAAAGTTAAGCAGGGGTGAGGCGAGATGGGCCGGGCCTATGGCTGGTAAAATCATAAGCCTCATGTGAAAAAAATATAGGGCTTTCTAAGTGTCTTATCCGATTTCGTGAACACGCAGTACTACATCTCCTAAGACACTAAGAAAGCCCTATATTTTTAACCTTATGTCACGACCTCATGGGAGTGACTAATGGTTCGATATTGGTGGAGCTTGTGACACCAATTCGGAGTTTGAAAATGTTTCATTTTCAAACCTTAAAAATCGGCTTATGATTTTACCAGTCATAGGCCCTGGGATATCGCGGCATGAACTTAAATATGGTATTATCAATTAAGTATTTGTTTTTGCAGCATTGAAATATAGATCAGCATTTATTGCGAATTTTGTGTGAAGATGAATGGTGGTTTTCAGATGTTAGCATAAAAAGTTAAAAGAAATTTGTAATATATATCATTTGTATGAAAGAGGAATTTGGGAAATGGATAAGAGGGACAGAGAGAAACTGGATGATGTTCTGAATCAGCTTCAGAATACGCAGAGAAATATGCTTGGGGGATTGTATGGGGACTTCTTTGGAAGTGGTAGTACGTCTAATGGTAGTGGGGCTACGGGTAACAGTCCTTTTGGCGGAGTGCCGGTGACAGGGAATTCTACAGGTAATAGACCTTCAGCTAATGTGCAGGGAGGAAGCGACGTAGATCCGCTTGAAGATGCTAAGAATGCTCTTAATGAGTTTAATACAAAGGTAAATGAGGCAACTGCTAATGGGGTCAGACCGGCTACTAAAACGGCAGATAATGAAGAAAATGCTGAGCCGAAGGAGCCTGAAGAAGATCCGATGGAGACTCTTGATAAGCTTGTAGGCCTTGATACTATCAAGGGAGATGTTAAGGAACTTACTAACTTCGTTAAGATACAGAAGACTAGAAAAGATGCAGGACTTAAGTCTGTGCCGGTTTCTCTTCATCTTGTTTTCACAGGTAATCCTGGTACAGGTAAGACTACAGTTGCTCGTATTATTTCAAAGCTTTATAAGAATATTGGTGTATTGTCCAAGGGGCAGCTTGTTGAGACAGACCGTTCTGGACTTGTTGCAGGATATGTAGGTCAGACTGCTATCAAGACTCAGGAGCTTATCAAGAAGGCTATGGGCGGAGTTCTTTTTATAGATGAGGCATATGCTCTGTCCCAGAAGGATGATGCATTTGGCCAGGAGGCAATAGATACTATCCTTAAGGCAATGGAAGACCACAGAGATGATCTTGTTGTCATAGTTGCAGGCTATACAGAGCCTATGGAGAAATTTATTAACTCTAATCCGGGTCTTAAGAGCCGTTTTAATAAATATATCGAGTTCCCTGATTATACGATTGATGAGCTCATGGAAATATTTGATATGAACTGCAAGAAATATGACTATGTTATAGAGGATGAGACCAAGCAGCATGTCAAAGAGCTTATAACACAGAGAAAGCTTGCATCAAACGGAAACTTTGCAAATGCCCGTGAGATAAGAAATCTGTTTGAAGAGATCATTACTAATCAGGCTTCAAGAATAGCAGGAATCGAAGATCTTAAGCCTGAAGATATGATGAAGATAACAAATGAGGATCTGTTCGACAAGGCGCCTGTAGATGAAGATAAGCATGATTCTAAAGCAGATGTCAAGCCAGGTGACGAGAAAAAAGCTGCTGATAATAAGTCAGACGTTCAGGAGAAAACTGATGATAAGTCGGATGATCCTGAAAAGGCTGATAATAAGATGGATGATCAGGAAAAAGATGAAGTTAAGACAGATGACCAGGAATAATAAGGTGATATTTGCCTGAGATGGCTTGGGAGATATGCCCATGTGGCTTTTGATTTTCGGAATAACTATCCTTGTATGCGTAATAGGTATTATATATCTGATAAATGCTATAAGCAGATTTGGATTTATAAGTAAGATGCAGAAAAAGTGGCAAAGAAAACTTCTTTCTGCTTTGATCATTGCACTTTTCTTTACAGGATCAACGTTTTTGCTTGGTCTTGTAAATGCTATGGCAATTTTGCTATATGTCCTTTTATTCTTTATTCTGTCAGGGATAATTGTTTATATCATTCAAAAGGTATCCGGGCGAAAGTCTGATATTTATTTGCAGGGATGGATCGCGATAGCTGTTTCCATAATACATCTGTCATGTGCCTATTATTTGTGCCATGTTGTTACAAGGACTGATTATGATCTTAAAAGTGATAAAGAAGTAAGTGGCATTCACATAGCTCTTATAGCTGACTCTCACCTTGGAACTACCTTTGACGGTGAAGGATTTGCAAGGGAACTTTCCAAAATAGAAGCAGCCGGTCCTGATCTTTTAATTATTGCAGGCGATTTTGTTGATAATGATTCTAATAAAAAAGATATGGTTAGAGCGTGCGAAGCGCTTGGAAATCTTGACCTGAGATACGGAGTCTATTTTGTTTATGGCAACCATGATAAGCATACTTTTAATGGAAGAGATTTTAGCGCTCAGGAATTAGAGGATGAGCTTATTAAGAATAATGTATATGTACTTGAAGATGAGATCGTAAATATAGATAATCTCTGCATTGCAGGAAGAAAAGATTACGCAACGTCGCAAAGAGAAGATATATTAGAGCTTTTAAAAGATGCAGATGAAAGCAAATATATTATCGTAATAGATCATGAGCCTACAGACTATGAAAATGAATGCATGAGTACGGCGGATCTTGTGGTCTCAGGACATACGCACGGAGGTCAGCTTCTTCTTATAAAGTATTTGGGCGAAATCCTTGGAGTGAATGATCAGACGTACGGATATAAGAGGATAAACAGTACAGATTTCATAGTTACTTCCGGAATATCTGACTGGGCTCTGGATTTTAAAACCGGAGTGAGATCTGAGTATGTGATGATAAATGTTAACTGACAAAAATTTTAAAAATTGAATAAACATAACGTATAAGCGAATGTATGTTATCGCAAAAAAATAGTTAATCGGTGCATTATGCACTAATAATGTACGATTAACTATTTTTTATTTTTATACAAAAACATATAGAAACTGGTTGAACAAGATTAAAAAACTCGAAGTAATAGTTCACAATATTTCATAAAAATTAGACGAAAAAATAGAAAAAACGTTGGTAAAAGTCAGTGACAAAAGTATATAAATAGTGGCTTTTGTTCAAATACATAAAAATATTTGTGCAAAACAGCAGAAAATAAGATAAAAACAATGAAATGTTGTCTATGTTCTTGATTGACATACAAATATCAATCATGTAAAATCACAGCGTTGGTTAAAAATATAACAAATAATTCAGCGCATGGAGTTATCCATGCATGACGGCACTAGAAGGAGTACCTTTATGCGAGAAGAATGGAGAAGTTTCAAAGGAACACACTGGATTGGAGATATCAATGTACGTGACTTCATCCAGAACAACTACACCCAGTATGATGGCGACGAGTCTTTCCTTGCAGGACCGACTCAGGCTACAGATACATTATGGGGCAAGCTTCAGGAGCTTCAGAAGAAAGAACGTGAGAACGGTGGCGTTCTTGAGTGTGAGACAGAAGTAGTTTCTGGTCTTACAGCTTATGGCCCTGGCTACATCGATGAGCAGACTAAGGATCTCGAGCAGATCGTAGGTCTTCAGACAGACAAGCCTCTTAAGAGAGCATTCATGCCATTCGGTGGAATCAAGATGGCAGAGGAAGCAGCTTCAACATATGGTTTCGAAGTTAATCCTAAATTCCACAAAATCTTTACAGAGTATCACAAGACTCACAACCAGGCAGTATTTGATGCTTACACACCTGAGATGAGACTTGCTCGTCACAGCCACATCGTAACAGGTCTTCCTGATACATATGGTCGTGGACGTATCGTAGGCGACTACAGAAGAGTTGCTCTTTACGGTGTTGATCACCTCATCGCTAAGAAGCAGGAAGATTATAACAACTGCGGCGATGGCACAATGCTTGATCACATCATTCGTCAGAGAGAAGAGATCTCAGAGCAGATTCGTGCACTTAAGGGCATGAAGGCTATGGCTGAGAGCTATGGCTATGATATTTCACAGCCTGCTAAGAACGCTAAGGAAGCTGTTCAGTGGTTATACTTCGGCTACCTTGCTGCTATCAAGACACAGAACGGTGCTGCTATGTCAGTTGGCCGTGTATCTACATTCCTTGATATCTATATCAACCGTGATATCGAAGAGGGAACACTTACAGAGGAACAGGCACAGGAACTTATCGATCACTTCACAATGAAGCTTCGTATGGTTAAGTTCGCTCGTATTCCTTCATACAACAACCTCTTCTCAGGTGACCCAGTATGGGCTACTCTTGAGGTTGGTGGACTTGGCGGAGACGGACGTCACATGGTTACAAAGAATGACTATCGTTTCCTTCATACTCTTGAGAACATGGGACCTGCTCCAGAGCCGAACCTTACAGTTCTTTACTCTAAGAGACTTCCTGAGACATTCAAGAAGTATGCAGCTCACATTTCAGTTGTAACATCTTCTATCCAGTACGAGAACGATGATGTTATGCGTCCAATCTGGGGCGATGATTACTCAATCTGCTGCTGCGTATCAGCTACACAGACAGGTAAGGAAATGCAGTTCTTCGGAGCTCGTGCTAACCTTGCTAAGGCTCTTCTGTACGCTATCAACGGCGGTGTTGATGAGAAGTTCACAGATAAGAACGGTAAGCACATGCAGGTAGGTCCTGCTTATGCACCTATCACATCTGAGTACCTTGACTTCGACGAAGTTATGGCTAAATATGACAAGATGCTTGACTGGCTTGCAGGTCTTTATGTAAATATCCTTAACCTCATCCAGTACATGCACGATAAGTACTACTATGAAGCAGCTGAGATGGCTCTTATCGATACAGATGTACGTCGTACATTTGCTACAGGTATTGCTGGTTTCTCACACGTTATCGATTCACTTTCAGCTATCAAGTATGCTAAGGTTAAGACAATCCGTGATGAGAACGGTCTTGTTATCGACTACAAGGTAGAAGGCGACTTCCCTAAGTATGGTAACGATGATGACAGAGCAGACCAGATCGGTGTAGATCTTCTTAAGTCATTCATGACAAAGATCAGAAAGCACCACACATATCGTGATTCTGAGCCTACAACTTCTATCCTTACTATCACATCTAACGTTGTTTATGGTAAGGCAACAGGTGCTACACCTGACGGAAGAGCAGCTTACACATCATTCGCTCCTGGAGCATCACCATCTTACGGTGCTGAGCAGAACGGACTTCTTGCATCTCTTAACTCAGTTGCAAAGGTTCCTTATGAGTGGTCACTTGACGGTATTTCAAATACTCAGACAATGAACCCTGCTTCTCTTGGACATGATGATGAGGAAAGAGCTAACAAGCTTGTTGGTGTTCTTGATGGATACTTCGAGCAGGGTGCTCACCACCTCAACGTTAACGTATTCGGTAAGGATAAGCTCATCGACGCTATGGAGCATCCTGAAAAGCCTGAGTACGCTAACTTCACAATTCGTGTATCAGGTTATGCTGTTAAGTTCATCAACCTTACTAAGGAGCAGCAGCTTGACGTTATCGCACGTACATGCCACGAATCACTCTAATTTGTCGTTTTGAATTGACATATTAAGAGCGTAAAGCTTATATTAAAAGGACTGCAAAGGGAGGAATTATTCTTTTGCAGTCCTTTTTTGAAGGATAGGCCAGTTTTTTGCAGAGCACATAAGTGTAGAATGGAGATTTTATGAAAGGCGCAGTACATTCAATTGAAACATTTGGATCAGTAGATGGTCCCGGAATCAGATATATTATTTTCCTTCAGGGATGTAATATGAGATGCAGATACTGTCACAATGTTGATACATGGGCAGAAAAACGTGATAACACTCAGTTCCTTGACGCTGATGAGCTTTTAGATAAAGCTGAGCGTTACAAAACCTATTGGGGAACTGATGGCGGCATTACTGTAAGTGGTGGTGAGGCACTTCTTCAGATTGACTTCCTTCTTGAACTCTTTACTAAAGCTAAGAAGAGAGGAATCAATACCTGTATTGATACAGCTCTTCAGCCATTTACAAGACAGGAGCCTTTTTTCTCAAAGTTCGAAGAGCTTATGAAGGTGACAGATCTTCTCCTTGTAGATATAAAGCATATTGATCCAGAAGCTCATAAGAGCCTTACAGCACAGGATAATGCCAATATCTTAGATGGTATGAGATATCTTTCTGATATAAATAAGCCAATCTGGATCAGACACGTACTGGTTCCCGGCATCACTGATGATGACAAGGCACTTAAGGATACAAGAGCCTTCATCGAGACTCTGAATAATGTAGAAAAGATTGAAGTACTTCCTTATCATAATCTTGGCGTATTCAAGTGGAAAGAACTTGGTATTAACTATTCTCTTGAAGGAACTGCGGCTCCTACTAAAGAGAGAGTAGAGAACGCAGAGAAGATTCTTCGCGGCGAGATTTGAGTTTAAGAGGATCAATTATGATTCTTGATCAAATAAAATATGTTTGTGACAAAGAAAACTTCCAAGGCGAATCGTTTTGGAAGTTTTCTTTTTTATAGTGTTATATTTAAGAAATGCGATTCCGATATAAGAATTGTAACGACGGACTATTGTTACAGTATTCGATTTGTTGTTTTTGGACATCAACGGGTATCTTTGACGGGACGGAGTTCCAGAAGCTAAGGATAGCGTCTTTCACGGAAGATTGTAACTTAAATTTTTTGGTGGAGGCGCTACTTTTATGCCAAAAAATGTTCATAGAAATGTATCCATGCTTTTCTATACATGTGTTATGTTCAGTAAAGGCGCGCTTCCGGAAAGACATGAGGCGTAACATGAGAATTGCAGCAAGTAACATTGAGATGAGCAGCAGCCATGAGTATGTTGCCAGTCGGGCTCAGGAGACCTTTAAACCCTTTGGGCTTTCGTCTTCTTTATCAACAACTCAAAAGGAGGAGACGAAAGAAACATATAGGGACACCTTTGCAAGGTCAGATAAGGACTTAGAGCTCCTTGGATTTGAGTCATCAGGGCTTTATACGAAGCCGGAGAACTATCATGAGATTGAGGTGGCAGAACCTGAAACTAAGAATGATAGTCAGGGATTAAGCTCCATTGACATGATACATGTACATCTTTTGAGAATCATCCTCCAGCTTGCTCAGAATCTTGGAGGGAAGGGTTGGGAATCTTTTTCCAAAAATATTGCGAGTCAGTTAAATGCCATATCTGACGGCAATACAGCTCTATATAGGAACTCAAATATGTATTCCCTTACAAGCTTTGAAGCTGAGTCTACACAGTTTAGTTCACAGGGTAGAGCAGTTACTGAAGATGGCAGGATCATTGACTTTAATGTAAGCTTTGGCATGTCCAGAGAATTACTTCAGTATTCAGAACTTAATATTGGAGCTATGCAAGGTTTTTTAATGGATCCCCTGGTAATTAATGTTGGAGGAGACATTACAGAGATATCAGATCAGTCATTCTACTTTGATCTTGATTTTGACGGAGATAAAGATAATGTGAAGATGCTATCACAAGGCTCTGGATTTCTTGCCATGGACAAAAATAATGACGGCGTTATAGGTGATGGAAGTGAGCTTTTTGGAACAGCGACAGGAGACGGCTTTGGAGAACTTAGAGAGTACGACGAAGATGGTAATGGCTGGATAGATGAAAATGATGTTAATACATGGGCAGCTCTTAAAGTCTGGATCAAAGATGATCAGGGAAGGGATGAGCTTCTTACATTAAAGGAAGCAGATGTCGGTGCTATATATCTTGGAGAGGTCTCCACCGAGTTTATGTCATACTCACAAGATATGTTATCAGGTAACGTTAACGGTGCATTCAGATCATCTGGAGTATTTCTTCACGAAGATGGAAAAGCAGGACTTATCCAGCATGTAGATCTGGCGTATTCATAAGCAGGATATAAAATAGTGTTACTCCCGCGGATTATGATATGTTGTCATAGATCTGCGGGAGTTTTTATGCAATAAAATATCAAACAATTCATTTCAGAAAAAAGCTGTATTTTGAGCTTAAAAATGTATGTATTTTCATGATAAATTTTAAGTTGAAATTATCGAAATGTTCGTTATAATATATTTGGGTTTTGAACAGTTAGTCAAATTTTCATTTTCTGTAGGGAGGAAAAATATGGGTAAAAATTCCAAAGCCTTCGATGAACCGATTTACGATGCACGCAGTCTTGGAACAGGACGAATGCTGGTTCTTGGAGTTCAGCACATGTTCGCGATGTTTGGAGCAACAGTTCTTGTTCCCATCATTACTGGTCTTGACGTATCAACAACACTTCTTTTTGCAGGTCTTGGTACACTTCTTTTCCATCTTATTACAGGACGTAAGGTTCCTGCTTTCCTTGGTTCATCATTTGCATTTCTCGGTGGTTATGCCGCAGTAGCACCTCTACTTGATGGCGGCGCTTCAAATAAAGAGCTTTTGCCATATGCATGCTTTGGTGTAGCTGTTTCAGGTCTTTTATACCTGGTTCTTGCTTTCTTGTTTAAGACATTTGGCGCAGGAAGAGTTATGAAATTCTTCCCACCTGTAGTTACTGGTCCTATTATTATCGCTATTGGTCTTAATCTTGCTCCTTCTGCTATTAACAACTGTGCAGATAACTGGAACTGGATTCCTGCTATTACAGCTATTATCATCGTAATCTGCTGCAATATCTGGGGAAGAGGTCTTATAAGGATCGTTCCTATTCTTCTTGGAGTTCTTGGTTCATACTTCGTATCAGCTATAATGGATGCACTTGGAGTTGAAATGATCGACTATTCACAGGTTGCAAGCGCTCCATGGATCGGATTCCCGATTCACTTCGAAAATACCGTATTTTCTCTTTTCACAAAAGGATTTGATTCAGGTGTACTTATCACAGCTGTGATCACAATTGTTCCGATCGCTTTTGCTACAATGATGGAGCACATCGGTGATATCTCAGCTATTTCTTCTACTACAGGTCGTAACTATATTAAAGATCCGGGACTTCACAGAACACTTATCGGTGACGGTCTTGCTACAGCACTTGCATCACTCTTTGGTGCTCCTGCAAATACAACTTATGGTGAGAATACAGGCGTTCTTACACTTACTAAGGTTTATGATCCGCTTGTAATCAGAATTGCAGCAGGATTTGCAGTACTTATGAGCTTCTGCCCTAAGTTTGCAGCTATTATCGAGACAATGCCAAGCGGCACAATCGGTGGTATCTCACTCGTACTTTACGGAATGATCTCTGCAGTTGGTATCAGAAACCTTGTTGAGACACATGTAGACTTCTCAAAGAGCCGTAACGTACTTGTTGCAGCTATGATCATGGTTCTTACTATCGGTATCAGCTACTCAGCAGTTGGATCACTTCCTCTTCCATTTGGCGGTGTTTCACTTTCAGGTCTTGCAACAGGCTCACTTGTAGGTATCCTTCTTAATGCAGTTCTTCCTGGCAAGGATTACAAGTTCGAAGATGAGCTTCCAAATGCAACTGGTGTTGATCTTGAAATGACACAGGGCGATCCTATTGAAATGGATAAGGCTCAATGATTTCAAATTTTAAAGTAAATGCATAAAAAAGGTCTGCCGCTATCAGAGTGCTAATCTGACGCGGCAGGCCTTTTCTTTTATTAGAGGGATTCTTTAGAGGCAATTAAATTCTTGTGAGGATACTGATCATTTCCTGTAATTTAGAGCTATAGTGCTCATCAGTTATACCGAAATCCATTTTCTTATATGACCAGTATGATCTTCCGATATGGTTCTCACAAAGTACTGTATTAAAATCTTCAAGCCACCTTACTGAATCTTCGATAGGGGCTTTATCTATAACTCCAAACTCTCCGCAGTAGAGGGCTACATCATTCTTTTTGGAAAAAACTATGGCTTCTTTGAAAATCTCCCTGAAGTAGTCAGGTCCTATTGTTTCAAGCTTTGTAGTGAAGATGTTTCCGCCCTGTTCCTGGTTTATAAGTCTGCTCTTTTCCTGGTAAACTTCAATTGAATCCGGATAAGCAAGTTCGAAGTCAATATTTTCGACCCAGCTGGCTTTCTGATGAGTAAAGCAAAGTGGATCATAGCAGTGGAAAGTATAGACGATGTTTTCATCATATGGAGGTGGAAGAAGAGGAATACTCTTAACATCATTGTGTCTTACACCGCCTATCATGATGGTGGCATCACTTATCTTTTCCCTGATCCTTGTGACAGCAGTAAGTGCGATTTTGTTCCATGTAAAAGCATAGTCAGGATTAACGATCTCATTAAGAAGTTCATAGATCATGATATCCTTGTGCTTTCCAAATCTGTCTATAAGACGATCCCAGGTTTCATAAAATCTTTTCTGTAGACTTTCATCTGTGAAAAAAAGATCTGGATTTGGGACAGCGTGCTTATCAAACATATAACCTTTAGATTTGTGAAGATCCAGGACAATGTTAAGCCCGTACTTTCTGCACCAGGAAATAAGGTCATCTACATGCTTAAGTCCTTCTTCGATTGGCTGTCCATCCTCTGTTTCAATAACATCATAGTCGATAGGGAGTCTTACGTGATCCATACCCCAGCCTGAGATAGTCTTAATATCTTCTTCTACGATAAAGGTGTCAAAATGTTCTTTTTCATAGCTGGGACACTGAGAGAGCCAGCCACCAAGATTGATACCCTTTTGGTATCCGGTCAATTTTTTCATGTCACTCCTTAAGTTTACTTTTTACATTTTTACTGAACCAGCCACGAGGCCGCCGACGATGTACTTCTGACATATAGCGTAAGGTATTATCAGCGGGATCGATACTATGACCAAAGCTGCCATAAGCTCAGGATAGTTTATATTATAAAGACCTGAGAATGAATACAGTCCTTTGGAGATAGGGAACTTATTATCATCTGATAAAAAGATGATTGAGTTTGTAATATCATTCCATATCGGGATCGCTGTAAGGATTCCCAATGATGAAATGGCTGGTTTTGAAAGCGGGATTACTACTGTAAAGAAGAATCTGAAATATCCGCAGCCGTCTATATTGGCGGCTTCATCAAGATCTTTTGGAATTCCTCTTATGTATGAAGTAAGGAACATTGTTGCAAATCCGCCAATATTAAGTATTGAAATAATATAAGCAAGGCGGGTGTTGTACAGGTTCATATTAAGGAACATCTGGAAAAGTGGTATCAGTCCGTTTGGAAGGAACATTGCTGACATCATGACAAAATAAAGGAAATTTGCATGCTTTATATAATCTCTTGCTATAGGAAATGACATAAGCATTGAAAAAAGCAGTGAGAGAAATGTTCCGACAGAGGTATATAAAATACTGTTCAGTATATACTTACCAAGTGCTGCTTTGTTCCAGGCATTGATATAGTTATCAAATGTTGGAATAAAGGAAAATGAAATGGAGTTTTGTAAAAAAGCTACCTGTGTCTTAAGTGATGTTGCAAGAACAAAAGATAAAGGATACAGGAAAAGGAATAAAATAAGCAGAATGCAAAGGTAACCCAAAAAGAGTTTTGCCTTGCTTTCTTTTGAGTTTAACATTATCTGATTCCCTCCTTTTCCTCAACTTTGTTCTGAATCTTCTGGGTTATAAGTGTTACCACTAGAATGATCAAAAACAGCATAACCTGAAGCGCAGATGCATAGCCTTGTCTTCCGGCATTACTCTTACCTGCATCGCCGACATTAAATGCTATACCAAAGATCATCATGGATAGAGTCTTAGTCCATTCATTACCCTTGGTCGTAACAAGGATGATCTGGTATGCAGAAAGGGATCCGATAAGGCACATCATAAGATTTACGGCAACAACTGATACTATCTGTGGAATTGAAACGTGCCAGAAAACTTTCCAGTCGCTTGCTCCGTCAATTCTTGCAGCTTCAATAAGCTCAGGAGCTACATTCTGAAGTCCGGCAAGAAAGATTATCATTTCTGAACCGACATTGAACCAGATCTGGCAGAAGATAACCAGATATAAGGCTACATTTCTGTCGCCAAAAAAGGTCGAGCTCTGTCCAAAGAGGTGTAGAAACCATGCAGCTGGACCATCAACTGAGAAAAAGAGTTTGAAAGCAAGTCCGCAGACAGTTACGCCAAGGATAACAGGGAGAAATACTACTGTTCTGTAGAATGTTTTACCCTTGATACTTTTCATATTGAGTATTACTGCAATAAACAAGGCAAGTGCAGTCTGAACTATAGTAACAAGCCCTGTGAAGATTCCTGTTCTTATTAGGGCATTACCAAAATCTCTCATGTTAAGAGTCATGATATCCATGTAGTTTTCAAGACCAACGAAATGCACAGCATTTCCGGGAGTCTGTCTGATATCGGTGAGAGAAAAAATAACTGTGCCAATACTTGGAACAAGGCGGAACAGGATGAAGATAAGAAGTCCCGGTGCTATTCCAAGCCATATCATCAGGGGATTGAATACAGCTTTTTTTATCATGATCTGTTTATTCTTTGCGTTCATTAGATAATCCTCTTTGCATATTAATGGGCCCATTTACATGGACCCATTAGAGAAATACGTTTCTAGCTTATTACTGGCCCTTTGCTGAAGACATTGCATCATCCCAGTCTTTCTGGGCAGCAGCTGCAAGTTCAGATACATCTTCAAATTCACCACCGGTGATCTTTAAGTTAGTTGGGTCGTAGGATCCGTATGCACCAACGTTTGTAGGTACTCTGTTGTAGCACTCGTATGTACGCTGAGCATCATTTACTCTGTCACCAAGGATGCTGAGGAACTTATTATCTGTCTGGATTCCTGCCATTGTAGGTACGAAGCCATTTGTGTTTACATAGATTGTATAGTTCTCAGGATTTGAGAAGAACTCAAGCCACTTGGCAGCAGCTTCTGTCTTTTCTGACTTAGCATTGATTCCGAAAGTAAGGTCATATTTTCCTGTGAAGTTGTTTGTTGTATCACCTGGTAAAGCGAAGTATCCATATTCAAAGTTAGGATCAACCTTCTCAATTTCTGCTGCATTCCATGATCCGTCATAGAGCATTGCTGCCTTACCTGCTACAAAACGGGCAGGAACATCAGAATAAGCTACGCCCATGAATCCCTCTTCCATATATGAAAGGAACTGAAGCTCACGGTTATAAACTTTAAGAGATTTTTCATCTGTATAAGTACGTGTACCGGTCCAAAGCCCCTCTGCAAGAGCTTCGTCGCCGCCTTCTTCTACAGAGTCTACGATAGCGTTGGCACTCATCTGTACAGGCCATGTATCTCCGCCACCTACTGTAAGAGGAGCAATACCAGCAGCTTTGATATTTTCACAAAGTGTAATGAACTCATCCCATGTTTTGGGTTCTGTCCAGCCGTTTTCTTCGAACAGGGTCTTGTTATAGAAGATACCGTTCATAAGAGTCATACCTGTAGCGATACCGTAGATGCCATCTCCATATTTGCAAGCTTCAGCACCTGTGCTCCAGTTGTTTATCCAGTCATAGCCTGAAAGATCAAGTGCGTTACCACCTGTGATAATGGATTCCCAGGTAAGAGGTTCTGCAGGAGCCCAATCTACTACAGGCTGGGCAAATGCTCTTGAATCAGTTGTATAGCAGAAAATGTCTACATCATTTGCTGCAAGTCTTGTGTTGAGAAGTGATTCATAATCTGTTGATGGTACTTCTGTAAGTTCTACAGCGATGCCTGTTTCCTCTTCAAACTTTTTGTTAAGTTCGTTAAGAGCATCAACTGTTCCTGAGTTAGACCAAGTGATCATTTTGATAGTTTCTTTGCCATCTGCTGAACCGCTGCCACCTGCCTGCGCGGATCCGCTTCCCCCGCATCCAGCCAAAGCTGAAAGTGAAACTACTGTTGCTAAAGTAAGAACAATCCTTCTTTTCATGTGTTAACCTCCCTAAAATTTCAATAAATACTTGTGGCTTTTGTGTGGCCACCTGTTTGCTACAGTCAAAAAATAACATAGGCAAATCTTTCCTAATATCATTTTCTTTGTTAAAATGTCAAAATAATGAACTATGAATTATTTGGGGGAATTTTATGGGTTCTATTGATCTAAACCGTGAATGGCTTGCGGCAGAGTTTGTAAATCAGGAGATGGCTACACGTCACAGAGGCCTGGAGCCTGAGTTTGACTTCTACGACGCTATAGCAACAGGGAATCTTGAAGCTGTTAAGGAAAACTGCAAGAAGAAAATGTTTGTAGATATGAACGGAGTTGGAAAGCTTTCAAGAGATCCCCTTCGAAATATGAAATATCATTTTGTTGTTACTGCAGCAATGATAGTCAGGTACTGTGTCCATAACGGAATGACACAGGAGAAGGCATATTCTCTTAGTGATTTTTATATCCTAAAAGCTGACGAAACAATGGGTATCGAAGAGCTGAATAGGATCCATGATGAGATGTGTATTGATATCTGCAGTCAGATGAAGGAGATCAGGAAGCAGCAGATATTGTCTAAACCTATCGTCCTTTGCATAGATTATATATACAGCCACATCCACTATAGGATCACTATCGAAGAGCTGGCAGAGCATCTTGATATCTCAACAAGCTATTTATCCAGACTTTTTAAAAAGGAAATGGGAATTCATGTAAGTGAGTATATCAATGAACTTAAGATAGAACAGGCTAAAAACATGCTTCAGTACTCAGACCTTAAGATAATTGACATAGCTAATTATCTGTCATATTCATCTCAAAGCCACTTCATTCAGGTGTTTCAAAAGATCACAGGCTTAACACCTCATAAATTCAGGCAAAAGAACTTTAGAAATACCTGGAACAAAATGCCTGTTCCCGGCGAATCTGTTTCAAATGAATAATAGGTATTCTGGTAAGAAAAAACTTTTTTAAAAAAAATAAAAAATTTACAAAAAAGGGGTTAAGTATTTGCAAAATCATCCGATAACATTTCTGTATAGGGGTTTTTAAGGAACGACTGTAAGGGGTAAATTGCAGTCGGCACTAAGCCGGGGGTAGGAATCAGGGAGATTCTGCCGGCGGGAAGGGAGAAAACCGGTATGGAAGTGAGTTTTTGTTATGTCGTATTCCATCTTTTTGGAATAGGACTGTCTGCAATGATTCTGTATAATATCAAACGAAATCACTCTAACAAAAGAAAAGCCAGAAAATACGTTAAGGTACTCGCTTTATGCCTGTCTCTTCTTACAGCAGACCTTATACGCTATTTGGTTCTTAGTTTTACTGATAATGAAGGCTCTGTGATGAACAGGATCTTTTATGGTATATATCTGGTAACACTCGTGATCGCAGTTTCCTACATGGCTGTATATGCGTATTTTTACCTGGATATAGAGATTCGTCACAGAAACAGGATGCTGAAAAAGACAATAGAAGATGCGATCTGTATTATGCCTTCGTTTTTTCTTGTAGCAGTTGCTTTTGTTGATAAGACTCAGATTATTACCATTGCTCTTGTACTTTTATACCTGATGGCTTTGTACATTGATAATCAGAATGAGCTTATATCTCTTGATCCTCTTACTAGACTGAATAACAGAAATGAGCTTACAGGCTATCTTTGGTACAAGCTTTCAACACCAATGCGAGGAAGGATCTGCCTTCTTATGATGGACATGAACAGATTTAAGTCCATCAATGATACCTATGGCCACGTAGAAGGAGATCAGGCACTTATCGCAGTTGCATCCTGCCTTAAGAAAGCCTGCGGCGGAATTCCGGGAAGACCTTTTATCGCAAGATACGGTGGTGACGAGTTTATCGTAGTAATGGAAACAGAATCGGATCTCGATGTTGATCATCTGTGTGATTATATTCACATGACTCTGGCAGTTGAGAATCACAGGCTTAAAAAGCCTTACAACCTTAGTATATCGATCGGCTGGGTGCGCAACGAGCAGAATAACAGATCCATCAAAAAGCTCCTTCGCCGTGCTGATATAGAGCTTTATGAAAAGAAGCGTCAGTTCAAAGAAAGAGAACGTACTGCATGATCGGAAAAGAAAACGGAGGACGATCTGCAGTGCTAAGGGGAAAGGAGGATAGCCGACAGTAGATCGGCAACGTATAGCCTATAAGAAAATGAGATAAGGAAACAGCATTAAAATGTAATGTTTCCCTAGAATTTGTGATAGGGAGGAAACCGGGGATATTAAAAGTGCAGTATACAAGGTCCGTAATCCAGCGCGGAAATGTTCAAATGTAACAAACTTGCGTAAAAGCACTAAAATAATATCCTCACAGTCTAAAGTTAATTGGGGTTCGACCGATAAATGTAGTAGAAATAGAAGTAGGGTTCGCGTTGGAGACAAGGAGGTCAGCGAGCTACCGGCCAGGCGCAAAGCCCGGCACAAAATTTGAGGTCCA
This sequence comes from Butyrivibrio fibrisolvens, assembly GCF_037113525.1. Classification (NCBI taxonomy): domain Bacteria; kingdom Bacillati; phylum Bacillota; class Clostridia; order Lachnospirales; family Lachnospiraceae; genus Butyrivibrio; species Butyrivibrio fibrisolvens. The sequence goes on from NZ_CP146963.1 coordinate 657,686, forward strand.
AAAGAACTCCCCGGAAAGGAGAAAGCAATGCGTATTGAAGCTTACAACCAGATACAACAGGTTTATAACAAACCCAAGGTACAGCATACTGGAAAGACCGAGAAGGCAACAAAGACAGATAATGTCCAGATTTCTTCATTAGGTAAAGATATCCAGGTTGCTAAGCAGGCAGTGAAGAATGCACCCGATGTTAGAGAGGATGTAATTGCTCCTCTCAAAGAGAAGGTACAGAACGGCACATACGATGTCAGCGCAGATAAGTTTGCTGACAAAATGCTTGCAGAATTTGCATAAAAGATTATAAAGCGTAAGGAGATAACCCAATGGCGAGTCTGATGGAAGATCTGATAGAGGTTTTGAATCAGGAATGTATTGAATATGACGAGCTTTTGGGATTATCGAGTAAGAAGACACCGGTCATAGCAGCCGGCGATCTTGAGAAACTTTCGCAAATCACGGATGAGGAGCAAATTGCCGTTGGCAAGATCCAGAAGCTGGAAAAGCGCAGGATTGAAGTTATGACGGATATTGCTAATGTATTGAACAAGGATGTCAAGACATTGAAACTGACCGAATTGGTTCGCATGCTGGATAAGCGGCCATCGGAGCAAAGACAACTGGCGCAGGTTAGAGACAAGCTTAAGAGTATTTCACAACACGTCAGGATTGTTAACAGCCAGAATCAAGAATTACTTGAAGGTTCTCTTGAAATGGTTCAGTTCGAAATGAACATCCTGCAACAGGCAGGCAGTGCTCCTGAGACGGCTAATTATAATAAAACAGCAGGAACCGCTGGTTCCCTTATAGGAACGAACTCGGGCAGATTCGATGCCAGGCAGTGATCACCACCCTAGTGGGATCATCGCCGGACGTTTCACTCGGTAGTTCACAAAAGCAGACAACACTTCGGTGTGTCTGCTTTTTTGGTGCACAAGACCGGCAAACGAATGGATGCTTGCATACAAATTCATTTGCCGGTCGTAAGAACATGGAGAACTAAGTGCGGAATGTTCGTGTGCGAAATCAAGTAGGAGTCAGCCTACTCGATTTAACGAATGATAGTTTTCATTAGACACCTTGAACTATTAAGAAGATTTTTTTACGGAGAAAAGACCTATGTTAATGGCAAACCTGTATGTCGGTGTATCCGGCCTTCAAACTTCACAAAATGCTCTGAATACAACGGCGCATAACCTGGCCAATATTGGTACAGAAGGATATACACGTCAGCAGGTATCGCTGGGTGACAGAAAATATCAGCTCATAGATATCAAACCTGCGATATCCCACAAGCAGACAGGTCTTGGTGTTGCATATGTTAACTGTAAGCAGGTCAGGAGCGTATTCCTCGATGCTTCCTACAGACTTGAAAGCGGCAGAAGCGAATTTTATGACATATCATATGAAACTCTTGAACAGGTAGAAGATCTTCTTCAGGAAATGAACGGCGCAGAATTTGCGGATAACCTTACAAATCTTTGGACCCAGGTTCAGGAAGTTGCAAAGGATCCGACAAGTGCAGTTAATCAGGCAGCATTCGTAAACAGATGTGCAGAATTCGTTGAGAGTGCCAAAGCGGTATACAAGGGATTCGTAGAATACCAGGAAAATCTCAACAAGCAGGTTAAGACACTTGTAGATGAAATAAACGACATAGGCGATGGAATACGAGAACTGAATCAGAAGATCGTAGCTATAGAATCAGGCTATGTAGAGAAAGCCAACGACCTTCGAGATACCAGAAATTCTCTTTTGGACAGACTTGGAGAGCTTGGAAATATCACTTATGAAGAAGATATTTTTGGAAATGTCCTCGTTAACTTTGAAGGAACTCAGTTCGTTCTTTCAGATAATGTTCATCACCTTGGATGTGACATTGAAGAAAGCCCATGTAATTACTACACAGTTTACTGGGAATATGCAGCAAAAAGATATGAAGATGAAGAAGGGAATACCGTTCTTGACATAAGCGGAGCTCATGTTTACGACCTCACCAAAACAGTATCTACTCAGCTTAACACTGATGTAGGAGAACTTAGATCCACACTCCTTGCAAGGGGTGACCACAACGCAACCTATCATGACATAACAGATGATGAGACTGGAGTATATTACAACAAGAATATAGCACAGTCGGTGATCATGAACATAGAAGCTGAATTTGATCAGATGTTTCATAACATAGTTTCAGCCATCAATGAGGTATATGAAAATGCAGCAAGTAATCCAGCCACGCTGCAGAACCTCAAGGATGGAAGAGCAACAGCAAATCCGGCAGATTATGTAATGTTCAACATGATAGATGATGATGATGCTCTTATCTATGATATAGATTCTGATCATACAGCAGGTAATAACATTACAGGTCTTACGATAGTAAATACTGAAGTTAATGAAAAGCTCCTGCAGACTCCGACAATAAATACATTCGTAACTATTGAAGGAGAAGAAGATACAGCTGCAGCCACAGCGTTAAAGGAAGTATTTACAGATGCAAGGTATACACTCAATCCTAATGTGGCAACAAGAATAGATCTTATGGAATACTATGATGCACTTGTAGCTCAGGTTGCCAACACAGGAAGCATTAACAAAGCACTTTCAGAAAACCAGACGATCACAGTCAACACGATATCTGCAGCAAGAGAACAGATAGTTGGTGTATCAAGTGATGAAGAGCTTGAGTTTATGATCGAGTTTCAAAATGCCTATAACGCATCAAGCCGTTTCATCAATGTAGTAAACGAAATGCTTGAACATATAATTACATCTCTGGGTAGATGAGTTTGAGATCTTTATAAGATCTTAACTTTGGAAAAACTGGTCAGAAGTTAAGAAAGGACCAAAGGTATGCCATCACAATTTTTCGGACTTAATATAGCAGCATCAGGTTTAAGAGCCGCTAATGCAGCTATGAACACAACAGCAAATAACATATCGAACTGCAACACAGATGGATATTCCAGACAGAAGGTTCAGCAGGAAGCAGCAGATGCTCTTCGCGTATTTACTACTTATGGGTGTGCCGGAGCAGGTGTTGATACTGTGGCTATAGAAAGAGTCAGAGATGAATTCTATGACCAGAGATATCGTGATAATGAAAAGCTTTATGGTGAGTATTCTCAGAAGAATTATTATCAGAGCATCATTGAACAGTATTATAACGATAACGGTGAAACCGGATTTTCAACTCTTTTCTCAAGAATGCAGGCTAATCTCCAGTCAGTAATGACTGCAGCAGGAACCACAACTACCAAGGCTACATATGTAGCATCAATGACAGCTATTACTGATTACTTCAACACAATGTCGATAAATCTTCAGAACCTGCAAAATGACCTTAATCAGGAGATCAAGACAACATGTGATGCGATCAATTCCATAGCAGAAGAAGTTGCAAGCTTGAACGAACAGATCAACATCATCGAGATGACTGGAACGACAGCTAATGATCTTAGGGATACGCGAGATCTTCTTATCGATCACCTTTCTGAGTATGTATCGGTCAAGGTAAAAGAAACTGATGTCATTGATGAAAATGATCCTGAAAGAGATACAGGTGCAACGAGATTTGAAGTTTGGATTGCAGGTGGAACGTGTCTTGTTGATACATACAGTTACAATAAGCTGGCATGTATAGCAAGAGATGATGATGAATTTATAAACCAGACAGATATTACAGGTCTATATGATATCAAAGTAGTAAGAAGCAATTTTGAAGAAGGCAGCGGTAAGTATATAAGCAATTTCGATCTTGATAATGCCAATATGGGCGGTAAGTTATATGGCCTTATTCAGATGAGAGACGGTAATAATCAGAAGTTCTTCAATGGTACCAGCGGTGCCTGGAATCCTTTGACTCATACAATGTCAGTTACAGTAACTAACGATTATCTTAAGGATATGGCACAGTGCTCACTTCCTGCAGAAGGCGTTATCCAGATTGGTGCAAGAACTTACGAATATACAGGTTGGACCTATGATGGCGATAGTACCTATACATTCACACTTGATGATACAGATGATGAAACCGGAAGAGCAGTAGATTTTTCCAGACTTCAGTCAAGAAGCTATGATACGGTAAATGTCGGTAAATCAATAGATTATCAGGGGATTCCTTACTATCAGTCCCAGATGAACGAGTGGATAAGGAACTTCGCAAGAGAAGTAAATAATATTACAACAACAGGTTATACATCTACAGGCGAAGACGGATGTTACATGCTTACAGGTGACAGAACTGTATCGAGTAATACTTCACCTGCCCAGTATACCTTCGAAGAACTGACAACTACCAACTATGGATACTACTACCTGACAGCAGATAACTTCGCAGTGTACTCAGCAATGGTGCACAATTCCAACCTTCTTGCAACTAAAGCAGATACTACTGAAGGTGATGATGAATTCGGCAATATCGATAAGCTTGGAGATATGTTCAATTCCAAAGAGGTATTCAGAGGAGCAACTTCAGGAGAGTTCCTTGATAAGATCCTTGCAGATGCAGCGCTTAATACAAGTAATGCATCTACTATGGAAAAAACTTATGAAGCACTAAGGAATACGATCGATAACCAGAGACTTTCGGTAGCAGGAGTTGATGAAGACGAAGAAGCAGCAAATCTGGTTAAGTTCCAGAATGCATATACACTTAGTTCTAAAGTAGTACAGACATTGACGGAGATGTACGACCAGCTCATTCTAAATACCGGAGTTTAAGGCGATTAAAGCAAGCTTTAATCGCTAGACGTCAATTTCTTCGAAATTGACGTCCAAGGAGCTCGGAAGGCATATGGAGGTTTTATATGCGAATTACTAACAAGATAATGCATAATAACTCAATCTACAATATCAATAATAACAAGGTGACTGAAGACGGTCTAAATACTCAGATCGCTACAGGCAAAAAGCTTACAAGACCATCTGATGATCCTGTTATTGCTATAAGAGCTCTTCGCCTTCGAAGCAATGTTACAGAGCTGAGTCAGTATTACGAAAAGAATGCTAAAGATGCAGAAAGCTGGCTTAATGTAACAGAGGATTCACTTTCAACTATCACTGATGTACTTACTGCCTTGATACAGCAGTGCAATAAGGGTGTTAACCAGTACGAAACACTTGATGATATTGATACGATACTTACTGAAATGAGTGCTCTTTCCGATGAGTACTATTCTACAGGTAATGAAGACTATGCCGGAAGATATATTTTCACAGGTTACAGAACCCAGCAGTCGCTTACTTTTAAAGATGATGAGAGTACACAATATATAAAGCTTCATGATGAATTTAATGCAGAAGATGTAGATACTTCTCAGAGAGTAATAGGTGCATATACACTTACTGCAAGTGACAGTACTTTCCCGGCAGAAAGTGATATGGCATCCTGTAATGTGGGCCGCATACGCCTTTCTTATGATAATGTCGATCCGGATGTTGGAAATGTTTCTGTAAGATATCGTTCTACCATGACTGTTCCTGCAACATCTATTTTATCAACATCAAAAACTGAAGATACTGTATACCTGACTTATAAAGATGGAGATGGCATTACCCGTAAGGTTAATATCTCTACAAATACCGATAATAATACAAATGATGATAATAAAGTTACTGTAACAGAAGCGGATGGTTCGGTTACAACATATTCAGCCAGGATAAATGATGATTATGGATATACGATCACGGGTGAAAACTCCATGTTCGGACCATTTTCAATGACACTTAATCAAAATGGTGTTGCAACAGCCACTGATATAAGCGTTGATGTAAACGGAACAGACCTTATCATTAAGTATACAGATGCATCTGGAAGCCCTAGAGAAGCACAGGTAAGTACACTTCAGTCATCAACCATTACAGAGTCTAATGGCTCGACAACAACTTATTCAATAACTTCTGAAGAAGATGGCGGATACACAATAAAGGCTGTGAACTCTGCATCCGGTACAAGTCTTTTCACAGTTGATCATAATGGTAAAGTTAAGGCGTACGATATTACAGCGACAGTTTCTGATACAGCACTTTCAACCTTTGATTTTACAGTTAATGGTGAACAGACAACGATCCAGGTTCCGCTTACAGGTGCGTCAGATGCTCCATATGAAGTGGATGTATTTGATCTTGCCGGAAATGCGTATTCAATGACGGTTAATACAGATGGAACTTATCAGATCAACAATGAAAGTTCACTTATCGAATCAGGTGAAAACGTAAATGTAGTTAACCTTTCTTCAAACGGAAGTGTACACAGCTCATATGTTGAGACTGTGATAAAGCCCGGCGTTCTTAATGCGCCAAGTCTTCCGAAGGTTATAGATTCTACTACAACAGAAGATATTATTGATGATATATATGTAGCTCTTTCCAAAGATACTGAGAACGAGTGCTTCTGCATCAACTCATATACAGGAGAGATACTTCTTTCTGCAAAGCTTAAGGAAAAACTTGAATCACTTACAGATATAACCAATGCCAACAATATTAACGTAATGTATGATAAATCTTCGTGGCTTGCAGGTGATACAAGACCTGAGAACCTTATGAAGTGCACCAATATAGATGATGGTGTAACTGTTGTTTATAACGGCGGAAATTCCAGCCATATCATGGAGTATGATGTTGGATATGGTCAGACTATAGAGGTTAATACTACTGCTAATGAAGTGTTCACAACAAGCGTAAGACGCGATGTTGAAGATCTTAAGAGACTTGTCAGCAGAATGAAAGACATCAAAACAATGATGAATACCATGAACAGTAACCTGGCAGCAACTACTGATGATAATGCGATCGCAAATATCAAAAAAGAGATAGCTGCAGCTCAGAAATCCTATGATTACATGAAAGAAGAGCTTAAAGACATGTTTGGAAAAAAGATAACAAGCATGCAGGAAGCGCTTGATAAAGCAAATGTAGCGGTTACAGAAAATGGTACAAGATCAAGCAGACTTTCAATGGTTCAGTCAAGACTTCAGAATCAGCTTACTACTTTTAAGACTCTTCAGAGTGACAATGAAGATATTGATATGGCAGAGACAGCAACTAATCTTTCTACAGCAGAGCTTATATATCAGGCATCACTAATGGCAACAAGTAAGATCATGAAAGAATCACTTATGAACTATATTTAATGAATAATTAAAATGTTTTTTAAAAGGGGTTATGAATAGTGCAAAAAAAACCGAAATAGGTTTTGAATTAGTATATGCAAGTTTTTAGTGATTAAAATCATATGTTCCTACAGAGATAAAATAGAACATTATGGTCTGAACAAATAATTCATAATCAGCGTGATATGAAAGTGGAGGAAATCATGAAACTTACAACTAAAATTTTTGGTGAAACTGAAATCAGTGATGACAAGATACTTGTATTTCCAAAGGGAATTATTGGTTTTCCGGATCTGACACGCTTTGCACTAATGTACGACAAAGATAAGGACAGTCATAATATTCAATGGCTTCAGTCGCTTGATGAGCCAGCATTTGCGATGCCTGTAATGGATCCGCTTCATGTTCAGGAAGACTATAATCCAGAAGTAGAAGATGATGTACTCGAGGAAGTAAAACCTATTACAGATGAAAATATGCTCGTTCTTGTGACAATAACTGTTCCTCATGATCTTACAAAGATGACAGTTAATCTCAAAGGACCTTTTATCATTAATGCAGATACTCGTAAGGGATGTCAGGTTATTCTTGATGATGATAAATATCAGATAAAATATCCTGTTTATGATATTCTCAAGAAGATGAAGGAAGCTAACGAGAAAAAGGCTTAAAATGAAGATTTTCTGATTTTTTTTCTGGTTTTTTGTTACAAAAAATCGTTGCACATTTGCCCTTCAACGTGTTAAGATAAAGCGGGTATGGGAAGTATTTTGCATCAAGAAAAAGTCAGAAGTCACGGAGGGACGTCTTATGTTAGCATTATCCAGAAAAAAGAACGAAGCTATCATTGTAAACAACAATATAGAAATAACTGTTCTCGAAATTCGTGGAGATCAGGTTAAACTTGGAATTGCAGCTCCAAAAGAAATTCCGATCTATCGTCAGGAAGTATATGCACAGATTCAGGCTGAGAATAAGAAAGCTACTGAGACTGCAGGCGCTAACCTTGACGAACTCAACAAGCTTATATAATAAAAATAGTACAGAAGCTGTTGCCTGGTGCAGCAGCTTTTTTTCAGTGACATAATTTACTATTTGTATATAAAAACAGATATAGATATATATGGGAGGTCGATCATGAGAGAACCCGTAATAGATAAAAAAGCATATATAGCGAAGTCTGCTGACGTATGCGGAGATGTGACGATAGGCCCTATGTGCAGCGTATGGAACCATGCAACTATCAGAGGTGACAGGGATTCGATCACAATAGGCGAGGGCTCAAATATTCAGGACAATGCGGTTGTTCATGAAGAAAAAGGGCTTCCTGTAACTATTGGTAAATACGTTACTGTGGGCCATAGCGCTATAGTTCACGGATCGTTTGTTGATGACTATACTCTTATCGGTATGCATGCAACTATCATGAATGGATGCCATATTGGAAAAAACTGTATCATAGGAGCTGGCGCACTGGTTACAGAAAATACGGTCATTCCGGATGACAGCCTTGTTCTGGGAATGCCTGCCAAAGTAGTAAAGAAAGTTTCTGATGAGCAAAAGGCTCACTTCAAAGAAAACGCTATGCGCTATGTACAGGAAGCGATGGAGCTGTTGGAGGATTAATCCAGATTGCACCATAGCCTCATTTGATGACTAGATCATGGTCAACGCGCTCGACGGTCCCCCGTCGCTTACACCAACATATTTGGCTGATGCATAACAATTAATCTGTTACATAAGGAAGCAGAGATATCTTAGAAAATACTTAAAAGATATCTCTGCTTTTCTTTTTGCAACTATTATAGATAAGATTAATGGATTTATTGGTAGTATAGGATGCAATTCGTCGGTTAATTAATGCAATTCGTCAGACTTTGGAGTAATAATGATTAGAATCCTTATAATAATTGTGGGTAATAATATTTTAATTAGCGAGGAAAGATAATGAAAAAAAGATTGGCTTTAAGCATACTTATGCTTTCGGTTTTGGGTCAGGGATGTGGCAATGTTTCTTTAGACTTTGGGGCAGCAGAGCAAAGCGAAACGGATGATTCAAAAGAATCTGCAAGTGAAGATTTTGAAGAAAAGGAAAGCGAAGAAGAAAGTACAACTGAAAGCGTTTCTTCAGAAAACAGTTCTGATGAAGAAGTTTCTGAAAAAGACAGTGATGATGAAGAAAGTGAGTCTTCTAGTTCAAGTGATGTAAGTGAAGATCAGGAACTTACAGATACTTCCAAATATGATGAGTTTTTAAATAACGAAGAAAAAGCGGTTTTTGATGAGACTTATTACTATATTGTCGGAACCGATATTGCATGTGGATTTGAAGAAGGCAAAGAGTATACACTTGATGAGATCGTAGAAACAGCTGAAGAAATAACAAGATGCGATCAAGGTAATGATGGTGATCCTGAAGTTAAGTCAGATTATATAGACTGTGGTATGGACGGCTCCAGCGAACTTGAATTAACAATTCATCTTCCCGGAGGAGAGAATGACAGATAT